>DXMC01000042.1:0-17793 GCA_019414365.1 Collinsella sp. | reverse complement strand
CGGGCCGTGTTCCGCTATGCGGTTGTCAATTTGCGAAAGAAATTATGCGTCACCCACGCGGCGCCAGCGGGCAAGGCCCACCCACGTGAACTGGTACTTGCCGAGGGCGGCGAGCTCCTCGTCGGCGTCCTCGCCCTCGGGCGCGACATCGCTCCTGAGCGTCAGCACGCCGCGAGAGGCCCACGCC
Source organism: Collinsella sp. (assembly GCA_019414365.1). Lineage (GTDB taxonomy): Bacteria > Actinomycetota > Coriobacteriia > Coriobacteriales > Coriobacteriaceae > Collinsella. The sequence continues at coordinate 17,606 of DXMC01000042.1, read as the reverse complement.
CTCACGCACGCGAGGGCGTCGCACAGGTCGAGCCTGAGCAGCCGCGCGAGGTCGCCGACCGAGTAGTAGTCCCGTTCCCGCACGTAAACGGGGTCGAAGGCCATGGGTTACGCCTCCGCGCCCGTCTCGGCGTCCCCATCGGCATCCTCGCCCTCCGCCGCGCGCTCGACGGGCGTGTCGAGGGCGAAGACGCCGTCGGCGGAGCTGTCGTACTCGGCGCAGATCTCGGAGTAGGTGAAGTCGGGATGGCGGAACACCTTGGGGCGCTTCATCTTCGCGGCGTCCTCGTAGAGGTAGAGCAGCACCTTGCTCTTGAACGCCTCGTCGAAGCCCTCGTCGTCATCCAGTGTAGACTCCTTGAGGAAGAACGGACCCAGGAGCTTGTCCTCGTTGACGCGCGCCTTGCCCTTGAGCAGGCCGTTGATGGCGTGGCGCAGGGCGTTCCACTCCACGGGCTCGCGCCTCGAGCCGATGCGCACGACCTTGCCGGCGTACTTCCCTTCGCCCTCGTCGATCCCCATGTAGCGGAACTCCCAGCGGCGCTTGAAGGCGGTGTCCATCGGGAACACGCCCTGGTCGGCGCTGTTCATAGTCGCCCAGATGTAGAGGTTGGAAGGCAGGCGCATCGTGTTCACACGACATGCGGCGTTCTCCTCGCGGCTGTAGAGCCCTGGAACCTCATCCGCGCGACCGGACGTGTGGCAGAACTCCTTCCAGAGGTGCTCTCCGAGGTCGACGGGGACGTCCACGTCGTACTCGCTCTCTCCGTCGCCGTCTCGGTCGAGCAGCTGGAACACGTCGCCGAAGGTCGCGGCGGGGTTCGCGCGGTTGATCTCCTCCACGATGAGCAGGAAGTTCTCGTCGGGGTGCGTCATCGCCTCGACGTAACTCTTTACGAGTGGGCCGGGCACGAACTCGTAGGAGACGTAGGGGCGACCCATATTCTCGGAGAGGGACTCGTCATCCTTCTGTTTTGGCCAGCGCATCGCGGGCTTATAGCAGCCGACGAACGAGGCATAGCTGTAGTCGGGATGGAAGGTGACGCGGCGCGTGTGCGCCTTGTCGAAGTATTTTCCAGCGAGCACGTTCAGGCTGTGGGACTTGCCAGTGCCCGGCGCGCCGAAGTAGATGAGATTGTGGGGCTCTCCGATTGAGGCAGAGATTGACAGCCTTCTCGCCTGGGGAAAGACGCTATCCTCAACCAGTTTCCTAAGGTCAGGGTAAACAACAAACAAGTCTTTGAGCGAGCTGTTAATTGCAGCACCGCAAGCGACGAGTAGGGCCCCCATATCGCTACGCTTTCCATATTCGACTTTGCGAATAGTTTGGTTTGCGTACTCTGACAGCCCGACGAGCGGGAGGTCGGAGAAGTGGACGTAAGCCTCCGGATTAGCTTCAAGTAAGTCGATCTTGTCCATAGACATCGGAAACGCGTAACCGATGGAGACGATCGTTACGGAATCGTCATTATGCTTTTCGCCGAGTTTCACTTCTTCAATGCGGGCAACCGCTCGGACTCCCTGCTTCCACGCGGTCTTGATGCCTTTAGAGTTATCCGATCCAAGCCATAGAAGGACAAATGTACCGGCCTTAAGTTCTCTCGGAACCTGTTTGCAGGTTACGGAAAGGAAAATGGGCGGATCTTGGATACCGCCCTCACAGGCATCGATTCGCTTAATATCTGCGACGCTATCTTTGCCCAGCCTCATGGTCACGAATTTTGGAGCGCCCGTCATCATTTAGCCCTCCTTCCCGACAGCTTCTCTAGGCCATCACGCAGCGGGCCAAAAAGCTGGCGGTTATTGTTGTCGACGCGCCTAAGAATTCCTTCGGCTGCGTTTGGAGTCAGGTAGTAGCGGGGATTCACATCATCCTTCTCGACTATCTGGTAAAGCGTGGAGGTTGCGGGTGAGCAAGGTGCCTCGCGATGGTCGACGGAGATGTACTTACCATCCCACATCAGTCCTGACTTCGGCCAGACTAGCTTTTCATGCTCGAAGTCAATGTCGGGGACATCACGCCAAGACGCGTTGTTAAAGCATTGATGATTGCTGACAAGATTGTCGATAGACTCGGGAGAGGGATCTGCATAGGCGGACTTCATCCGTCCTGCAATCCATTCGATTACAGGCACAGAGACGGCATTTCCTATAGCGGCATACCGAAGAGAGTCTGAGTCTTCGGTATCTCCCTCTACATTGGTCCAGTTGTCCGGGAAACCTTGGAGTCTTTCGCATTCGATTGGCGTGAGCCTTCGCACACCGTCGGCGCAGGTTACGTAGGTTCTGCTCCAGTCGGTGCCAGTGTGTCTGCCCGATGTAGCGGCAAGGCAATAGCCAGTTACAGGAACGCGAGGATATAGGCCTTTGGGGGTTGACTCGGTAATGAAAGAGCTGCGAACACCGGAGGGTTTTGAAGGTACCGAGTTCTCGAAGATTGAAGAGAAGGCCTTTGTAGGCTTACCCTTCCAGCAGCAGAGATAGACACGCGGGCGCGATTGAGGGACGCCGAAGTACCGGCTGTTCAACAGCCTCCAAGCAACTCCATATCCAAGTTCGTTCATCGTCGCAAGAATGACGGCGAAGTCATTTCCCTTATTCGAATTGAAAAGACCGGCAACGTTTTCAATGAGAACGGCTTCCGGTTTCTTTTCACCAATCAGCTCCGCGAATCGATGGAATAGACCGGATCTGCTCCCCTTAAGTCCAAGGCGTGACATTGAGCCGCGAGCAACAGAGATGTCTTGGCAGGGAAAGCCGCCACACCAAATCTCGGCATCAGGAATGATCTCGGGTTTGACCTCGTTAATGTCGCCGGCCTTCGTGACGTTAGGCCATCGGGCGCTGAGGACCTCATTGCAGAACCCATTATTTTCGCAGATAAACGTATTCATATAGCCCTGGCGCTCAAAGCCCAGGTCGAAGCCACCGATACCGGCAAAGAATGAGTTAACCCTAAGTTCTCTCTTGTCGTTCACGTGATTCCTATTTCTTCATTCAATGGGTGGATGGATAGATTCTCGCTCTACTAATCCTCGTCAAGTAACGAGTCGATCAGCGATGTGCGCACGTACGCACTAAAGCTCAATCCTCTGAGTGCAGCTTCTTCAACCGCGGCCTTTTTGAGGTTGGCGGGAATGCGAATGGTGATTGCCACCGTATCGCCTTCGGCGAGAAAGCCACGACGCTCGTTTTGCGTCGCCCCACTTTCCGCAAGCTCTGAGTAGTTCATAGAAGCTCCAGCACCGTTATGCAATACAAACGGTGCAATGATAGCATGGCGGACGAAAGCCAACCACCTCGTGCCCGACTTGCTGGCCAAAGATGGAATTGAAGCAAGGTGCTTTTCGATTTTGTCCAAAGAGGTCTTTATTTGATTCAAATCTGACTTTGTATAAAGCGAGCCAGAAAAAGATCTATAGTCCAACGGAAAACTTCAGAACGGGCAACAGATTTGCCGGCGAATCCAGTTCGCGTATAAGAAGCGGTTACTGGCGAAGATAAATCAGCTCGCGCCCTCATGTCTCCGGCTTTGAGGATAACTGTCTTTCGCCAAGCATTAGGTACGAGACAGGGGGATTCCGTGTGCCACGAAGATCTTCTCCAAAAGGTAGTTTCTAAGCTCTTCAGTGGCCAGGCTGCAATCAAAGCCTTCAATCTGAATGCCCCTTGCCACCCCGTTGCCTATGTTCTCAACAATTAGGTGCATGCAGGAATGGTCGGTATCAAATTCGAGGTAGGCAACAACGGCAGCGACGGCGCTGAGGGCGCTCACGATAGCTGCGACGCAAGTTGCGACGTCGAACATGTTTGATTGCGGCATATGACTCCAATCACGCTAAAAGTTACTAGCCTCTATCCTATGGTTTTGCGCGGACGTTAATTTCGCCGCCCAGCGGGGCAACCACTGCCGCGTGCTCACTCATCGGGGGACGTCCGCTACGGGTGCCGCGCCGGGTCGGTTGTGCCGCGGGCCGTCCCTCGCGGTGCGCACCCTCCGCTCCCGCGGTGTGCAACCGCCTGATCCACCACGGCCGTCTCGTTGAGTTCGGCGGCGGGAGCAAGCGCCTCGACCGTTCCCTCATGCTTGGGAAGGGAAACGAGTAGCGGAAGGATGCAGGCGTTCCCGCGATGGGTGGGCTGAGGCAACGCCGTGAGACCCGAAAGAAATAAACCATGAATTCCTAAAGATTAGTCTTGTTAAAAACAGGCTACCCGCGCTCCGGGAACAGGCGGGCGTACACCCCGGCACCCATTTGTTCCGCTTCCTCCCAGGCGACGTCGTGCTCGGCCGCGGCCCTGAGCATGTCGGAGACCGCAAAGCCGCGCCGGAGCGAAGAGGGGGCAAGGGGCTGCGCGGCAACCTCCACCAATCGGGAGCGCGGCGGACGATTTGTGCGAGGTTCTGTGCGGCTTCTTGAGGCCTCGCAACGGAGGTGCAATTTCGAGCTGTGGCGACTCTCGTTAAGCCGGGCTGGCAGTCGCCTGGATATCTGCACATGCATTACAATTCTTGTTTAAATGGAGAAACATCGCATGGGAGCGAATATGGGAACCTTCAACGAGGTTGCACTCGAAAGCATCCTTTCTCGCTATGAGAACAAAATGGAGCTTATTCGGGAAACGGAAATCTATAAATGGAAGGCTCTGCGCGATTTCAAAGACGCTTGGAACCTTGATTCTCCAAACCTGCCGGAAATGCTCAAAGCGTCCCTTTTGGGCTTTGCGCAATACCTGTCGAGTCCGGTTGCCTACCACTTCATCTCGCTAATCGAGCTTTCAAAATACTATCCAAATCAGACAAAAGGTGAACTGCAGCGCCTAAGTGACGAATCGTGCCGATTAGACGACAGAATTGACTCTTTTTACCGCTCAACAAGCCGTCTTTTGAAAAAATGTTTGGAGGAGCACGCAGAAGATGGCGCAAGTCTTGTGCGCAGATATTTTCCCCTTCAAGCGATCAGCGCCTATCTAACGCTCCTAAACCCGCGACAACATTACTACTACAAAGATGAAGAGTTTCAGGACTACCTTCAGATAATCCAGGATGAAAGGGCAGGGGCGTTCAAGAGCCTCACCGCCGACCAGAACTCTGGAATGGCGGCGCGTTATCGATATGTTACGGAAGCCTATGGCAACCTAATCGCTTTTCTCAATAAAAGACACCCCGCCATCATCGAGAAAAGCGATTCTCTCCTATCACCGGAATTCGCCGCCCTCGACCCGAATCATCACTTCCTTGCCCAGGAGATAGTATTCTCGGCGAGCACTTACCTAGATAGGCCCTCGTGGGTAAGGTCTAGCCAAAAGATCTCAGAAAAACTGTGCCAGATTTATGAGAAGGATTTAGGCGAAGAGTCGCCAGAGCGTCTTGAGGCGGAACTGTACTCAACGGTATCTAAGGGCGCAAATAAATTAATCGAGGACGCCGACCCGCTTTCCTTTCTCTCCGCAGCGCTCGGCACCGGACTTCCCGAGAGGGAAAAGAGGGAACTCTTCAGCAGGACAATACGCCTGCTCCGCATCTCGGCGAACACCCCGATTGATTTCAACGGCATCCCCGAGATAACCCCATCTGAGCTCAATGGTAGTGCTAACGCGCGCGAGCATCGACTTGCCCTGTTCTTGGCAAGCTGCCGATTGGCGAAGTCTGACACAGAGAAGGCCAGGAGCGAATTCACAGGAGCTTTCAACCGCGCAATTCGAGACGGGGGGGCTGAACGCAAGACCTCTAACCGTCGCGCTCTTCCTTTCAAATCCGTCTTATTTCTTGCCGCTCGACGCAGACACGTGCCTCTATTTCGAAAAGAAGTTGGATATCAAGCCCCCCAAAGTCATATCGGGGGAAACATACCTTAACTATCTTGACCTAATCTACCGCTGCGTTCCCGAGTCCTTCGCCAGCGCGGTCTACTCCGCCCAGCTTTGCAAGGCTTCGCTTTCGCAGAGGGAGGCGGGTCCAGAAAGCACGGGAAAGCCAGAAAAAGCCTCCCGACCCGCATCGGTGAAGTATTCCCGGGCAGATTTCCTGTCCGATGTCTATCTTGATGAGGCGCAACTCGACATCGTTCTTGGCCTGTTGAATGACAAGAGAAACCTCATTCTGCAGGGGGCACCCGGCACGGGAAAGACATACGCGGCGCGCAGGATAGCGTACATGCTCCTGGGAAACACTGATCGCGATCGCGTTCGCATGGTCCAGTTCCACCAGAGTACGTCCTACGACGACTTCGTGTACGGATACCGCCCCACCGCCGACGGTGGATTTGAGCCGCGCGAGGGGACATTCAGCGAGTTCTGTCGTGCCGCGCGGGAAGAGTGCACCGAGGCCGCCCGAGAAGGTCGCGACGCGCTTCCCTACGCGTTCATCATCGACGAGATCAATCGAGCGAACGTTTCAAAGGTCTTCGGAGAGCTGTTGATGTGCATCGAAGCGGACCATCGGGGAGAGGAGGTCATCAACCCGGTCTCCAGGGCCCCGTTCTCAGTTCCCGACAACGTGTTCATCATAGGAATGATGAACACGGCGGATAGAAGCCTCGCACTCATCGACTATGCTCTTCGCCGCCGCTTCAGCTTCTTCGAGATGCGCTCGGCGCTGGAAAACGCGTCTTTCAGGGGGACTCTGAAAGACTCCCCCTCGATGCTGAAGCTCGTCGATGCGGTGGCGACGCTCAATCGCACAATCGAGGACGACCCGTCCCTTGGACGCGGTTTCGAGATCGGCCACAGCTACTTCTGCAGGAATAGCGGCACCGTTCCCGACCCGGACAGGATCGTCGAATACGAACTCGCCCCGCTGCTCCGTGAATACTGGTTCGACAACCCCCGAAAGGCGGAGAAGGAGATCAGCAGGCTCAGGGAGAGCATCTGATGGGCAGGAAAGCGGAGGATACGGTCGTTATTCGCAACATCTACGTGATGATGGCGTATGCGTTCAAGGCGCTTGACGTGAAGGAGTACTCGCGCCTGGGAAAGGAAAGCTTCGAAAATTACGCAAGCTTGCTCGCCGCTATCCTGTGCATCGGCATCTCGATTCAGAGAAGGCGCGGGTTCGAATCCGGTTATACCAACATCGTAGAAGATCTTGCGCAGATTAGGGGAACCATTGACGTCCGAGGCACCGCCCGCCTTAAAGCCGCCGGTCGGACACGCGCGGTCTGCTCTTTCGACGAGTGGTCGCAGGACACTGAGATGAACCGGGTTCTAAAGACATGTGCCGGGCTGCTGCTTAGGAACCCTGAGGTCAGGATCGATCTTCGCGAGGAACTGAAGCGCGACTACCTAGAAATGTCCGAGATAGGAGTCCTGGCTCCCCCATACCGCATCGAGTGGTCGAGGATGATCTTCCATAAGGGTAACCCTGGATACGTCTTCCTTATGAACGCCTGTTATATGGTATTGAGTAGGTTTATTCCAGTCAGCTTGGCGGGTGACAGCCCATTCGGCATCTATACGGACAGCCAGGAGTTACATGCCCTGTTCGAGAAGTTCGTCCTCGAATACTTCAAAAGGGAGCATGCGGAGCTGTCCGTATCGGCGAAGGTGCTCCCCGCGCCAAGCGATGCACCAAGCTTCCTTCCGAGACTGTGCACGGACGTGACCTTGGAGTCGGACTCCAAGGCCCTCATCATAGATACCAAGTTCTATGGAACGATCCTCAACATCCACAACGGCAGGGAGATGATGTCTCCCGCCCATCGCCATCAGATAGTCGATTATGTGGTTCACGAGTCCTATAAGAGCCGAAAGGAGGTATCTGGCATGCTCCTTTACGCGCTTACTGATAACGATCCGTCCATGTGCGAAAGCTGGAACGAAATTGGCCATACCTGGCACCTCTGGACCCTTGATCTTGGGCTTGAGTTCAGCGAAATCTCTCGCGTGCTTGACGCCGCAGCCGATCTGCTAGGGGGCGTCTCCGCCGGGAACGGCGGCGGCGTGAGAAATGAACTAGAGTAAGACTGGTTTCTAGACCTTTGCGCCCACGTTCGGAACGTCACCGAATCCAAAATGATAACAAGTTTGCGATTAAGCTCTATTCGTCATAGCCAATTTCGCTTTGGTTTAAGTGACAGCTATGCTCAAGCAAAATGAAGTCGATATCAACCAAGAACTTTTTCCGATGGTTAACCCCATCTCTATCCACCATATCGACACACCCAACGACTCGATATACCTCGGACCCTTCGGGGGTAGTGTCGCGAATGTTGATATAGGGCTCGGTTCTCGAGGGCAGCCGCAGGCCGCCCGAGGAACCGAGAATCACCTAGAATGCCGTCATTCTAGCTCATGTCACGCCGCCTTCCTGCCGGGAATCGGGTTGTCGGCCACGACGGGCGCGATGATCCTGGCCACGTGATCTGCGGTGGTGCCCTCGTAGGCGGGCGCGGGCGTGTTGACCTTGGCGCCCTCCACGGCCCTGCCGATGGAGTCGTCGTTGAACCAGCGTCGGCCCGCCCAGCCCTCGTCCATCTCGGCGAACACGGCGCCCATCATCCTGATGAGCGACTTCCTGCTCGGGAAGACCTGCACGACCCTGCTTCGGCGCTTGAGTTCGCAGTTGGCGCGCTCCTGTACGTTGTTGGTGCGCAGCCTCACGTGGTGCTCATACGGGAAGTCCAGGTACGCGGGCGCATCTGCCTCGGCCTCCTCCAGGACCGCCGCCGCTGTGGGGCAGAACCCTTCTGTCTGTCCGATGGCCAGCTGGTAAAGCTCGCGAACCAGCTCAGGGTCGCGTTCCGCGAACACAGCCTTCAGGATGCTGAGGACAGCGCCCCCTGCCTGGTCGGCGCGTTGCCGGCGGCGTTGCGCATCAGGTGCACGATGTATCGCTGCCACGCGGCGCCGGGGAAGACCTCCTGTATCGCGCGCCTGAGGCCCTCGTGGGCGTCGCTGGTGTCGCAGATGACGCCGTCGACCCCGCGTGCGCGCAGCGACAGCAGGAACGACCTCCAACCGTCATAGGGCTCAGTGTCGATGGCGTCGAGGCCGAGAAGGCGCCTGTAGCCTCCCGACCCCGCGCCGATGGCGTTCACGAGCGCGGTGGACTGCACGCGCCCGGCGTCCCTGCACTTGATGTAGGCGGCGTCGAGCCAGATGTAGGGGTAGCTGACGTCGGACAGGTCGCGTTGTTGCAGGTCAGTGACCGATTCGTCCAGCGACGAGCACATCCTCGACACCTGGCTGGCGCCCATGCGGTCTATGCCCATGGACTGCGCCACGCGCTTCACCTTCCATCGGAACCGGGCCTCGATGTCGGGATATGCTCTGACGTACCAGGCGTCTTCTGAAACGACCTAGGTTCGGCGAACACACTCGGGGCTAACTCTAGGTCGGGCAGGCTATGTTCATCTGGCACCTCATGCGCAACTACGCCCTGCCCGTATTAATGACGCTGAAGTTTGCGATAGATGTCTTCTTCTGCGTTTGGCCGCGACTTCCTCCCGCAATTACCCCAATGGGAGGACGGAAAGTCAGGCTCTGAATGAGCTGAAATGGAATATTGGTTGCATTCGCAATCTCGAAAAGGCTGCCTGAACTCTCTTTTTCAAGGTCTAATACCTTGTCGGCAATTTGCGAACGCTCAGGCTCAATTCCATCGGGCTCATTTGTACGCATGCCTCGCATACCCATCTTTTTACACAGGTCGTGATATTGCCAGTCACTGATTAGTCCAAGAGTATGAGCGCGATACACTGCAGCAAAAGCGGAGACCTTCCAGAATCGCTTGACCCGCATTGCATCGCTGAGGGTTAGTCCTCGTGGCGTCTTGGATCTGAACCCGCGGCTCGGCATGAGAAAAGCGCTTGCAAAAGAATCGGCCTCTTTTTCGACATCGCGTGTACCCAGGCGATCAAGATCCACCTTGCGATGCATTACAAGGTGCCCGAGCTCATGGCTAGCGTCCATTCTGCGTCGTTCGCCAGATTTTGAAGTGGTCAAGAAAACAAAGGGTTGGTTGCGATCTTCGTCCCAGAACGAATACGCATCAATTTTCTCAGATGCTTCAGTAATTGAAAAAACGCGAATCCCGTGAGCTTCTAGGACGGCTATAACGTTGGGGATTGGACCTTCGCCCAAGCCCCATGCTTCACGTACTGCACGTGCGGCATCTTCTGGGTCGAACCCTTGCAAATCAGGCACATCGAGTTTCGGGAGGATGTATTCAGCACTTATCCAGTCAGAAAGCTCGACGCCAAATGTGCTTACGGCAAGTGCCTGATCCCTGTTTTTCGCGGACATTTTTGAACGAGCGCGAAATGACACCGCTGAGGGTTCTGGCAAATCGACGTCAGAAAGCGAGAAGAACGAGGCGTCGAAGCCGAGGGCGTCGGCAATAGCGGCAAGAGTCATGTCGCTAATCCCTTCGCCTTCTTTCTCGTATTTGGAAATCGCACGCGGCGTCACGCCGACTTCTTTAGCAAGAGCCGTTTGCGACATGCCACGCAACTTGCGAGCAAGCGTCAACCTCGAGCCCGACATCCTGACCTCCCTTCGAATCAGCACATACCGCGAAAGCACGAAAACCTAGCCGATTATTGTAGGTCGGCAAAGGCTCTCCGTACAGATTCGTTAGGCGGTCTTGCGAATAACCTCAATATTCGGGGTGGGCGCTTCCGTTGTGTCGATGGGCGGTTCGTTGTTCGTAGACAGCGAAGGCAGGAGTACGCGATCTTTCCAACCAGAGTGCACACCATTCTCAGAAAATGCCGGCATAGAAAGCTCGATCCGAATCTCCTCGTGTCGCTTGTCGATATGCATGATCAAATAGTAGAAAGCAAGGTCATCATGTTTCGCTGGTTCGCCTTCTCCCAGATAGCCCTCAAGACCTGGTATTGGCATCGTTCTGCCCTCTACGCCGGCAAGACGCAAAGTCCCCTTGCCCTTGTCGTGAATGGCAGGCCCAGCGCAATTCGACTTTCCGACGCGACCGTCACTCGAGGTTGTGCAAACCAGGCGCACCTTGTCCTTCCTATTGGCAACTGCTGGAACCTCAAAGATGTTTTCTACGCGCCAGCCGGTACGGGATAAACGGTCACGGAGGTTCTCCGTCGCACGAATATAGAGCTCTAAGCCGCGACCGTTTATGGGTGCGAAATCTGACATCCCGACAACATAGGGGTCATAAGCGGCTGCCACAATATCATGTATGAGTTCGACTGTCAGATCTGGGGATATTAGTCTGAGCATCTCGTCGGCAGACATCTCTCCGCGGTTGATGGTGTTCGAAGCAATATTTAAATAAGGCATTTAGCCCTCCTTAGTACCAAAACATAACCTCATTCTAGGTCGTGCTTTGGTACTAGTCAAGCATGTAGATGACCTTATGAAATCTTCCCTCAATTTGTGACGCCCGCCTAGTCTGCTCTTGTACGAGCTAGATGAGGCGGGTGTTTCGTGCCTCGCCTCCCGAGCAGAAAGGCGATCCACCGATGAAGGAAGACACCGATGGCGGGCAGACGGCAGAGACGCAGCGGCACCCGCGAGGGCAAGCGGACCAAGAAACGCAACATCAACAGCATGGATGGCCGCACATGCCACCGTGTCGACCGTGGCGCAGGCATGTCGCATCGAATGGCATACCGTCGGCGGCGTCTGCAAGCACATCCAACGACGGCCTTCAGCGGGCGACGGGGCCCGCGCGCTTCGACGGCGTTCGCAGGATCGGCATCGACGAGACCTCGTTCAAGAAGGGGCACAGGTACCTGATGGTGGTGGTCGACCACGACAGGGGCTGTCTGGTCTGGGTGGCCGAGGGGTGGAGCAGGGAGGCGCTGCGCTGGTTTCTCAAAGAAGAGCTCACCCGCGAGCAGGGGCTCGGTATCGAGGTCGTGACGGCGGACGGCCGTCGGTGGATAAAGACGCCGGTCGAGCGGTGGTGCCCCAACGTCGAATGGGTCATGGGCCCCTTCCGCATCGTCAGCTGGATGAACGACGCCCTCGACGGCGTGCGCCGCGAGGAGCGGCAGGTGGCCGAGAAGGCCACCAGGGCGGCGACGTCGAGGCGGGGATGCCCCGGAAAGTCCGCTGCCGGCGACGAGACCCCGCCCGAAACCCTCAATCTCGCCGGGGCGGCGAAGGAGATCAAAGGAACGCGCTTCGCACTCGCGAAGGGCAGGGAGAGCCTGACGGATAGTCAGAGGGCCAAGCTCGACAGGCTGAAGCCTGTCGAGTCGCGCCTGTTCCGGACATGGGAACCCCAAGAGGACCTGTGCGCAGTCTTCCGGACAGGTGACGCCACCGAAGCGGAAAGGCTTCTTGACGATTGGCTCCACCGTGCCGCCTACTGCAAGATAGCGAAGGTTGTCGCGGTCGAGAAGAAGGTCAGGCGCAGGCGCGACGACATTCTGCGTGCCGTATCGCCGGACATCGGCAACGCGAGGGTCGAGTCGATCAACAACAAGATCAAGGTCACGGTGAAGATGGGCTACGGCTTCAGGAGCACAGACAACCTCTTGGCGCTGCTGATGTTGAGATGTTCGGACGCGAAACCGCAACTGCCATGGAACCAAGCGACTTCGGTAAGAAAGGTAGCCTAGCGACGAGACCCTCTAGCCACACAAACTACCGGAGCCTCAAATAGATCCTTATAAGCGATTCCCATTTTTTCCTTAAAGTACAGATGCTGTTTAACGCTATTGTTCTATCATTTCGCTCGGACAGATTTTACAGAGTCGCCGCTAATCATTCATGGAAAGCGCCCTATGCGACCTACCTCCGTCTAATTATTCCCCGCGCTCCTCATACCCGCGCTCGAGCTTCTTCCCAAGCTCCGCAGCGCAGCGCCTCGTTTCCTCGGCAAACAAGCCATCGATGGCCCTGTCGATCCGCGTGCAAGTCTGCCGGTGTTCGTCCTTCCAGGACAGGTTGAGCCCCAAACTCGCATCCCAATAGCCGCCGAGCTTGGCGTTAATCACTTCCTCGGGATACAGCACGTCGCGGCGAACGCCTTCAACCGCATCGTCCTCGTCCATATCACAGGCCGCATCGCCCTGCTCAAGGCACTTGCGCAGCTCCTTCTGCTCCCGGATGCTGTCCAGCACGCGAACGCACACCACAGCCAAAAAGCGATAGCGTTCGCACAGATCCCACTCGCCGCCGAGCCATACACGATAGCCCAGCATCTCGCTCGCGGGCTCATCGTCCATCAGGAGCAATTCACACGGACGCTCATTGGCGAGCGCACCCTCCCCCAGCCTTTTCACGCCGTCGCGCATAAAGATGCACGGCTCCACGTCGTAATAGCCAAAGCCGTGGCCTGCACCACAGCAATTGATGGCGTGCTTGGGCAGCAGGACGATCTTGTCGCTGGGCTCGGGGTCAATCTTGCGCAGCTTTTTGACCTTGCGACGGGCGCGCTTTAAGCCGTGCTCGCTATCGCCACGGCCGCGGCCACGGCCGCCTGCCTTGCCGGCGTACCGCAGGGCGATCTCGCCTGCTACCGCACCTCGCTCCACCGCGCACAACCGGTCCATCGTCCAGCGCGGACGGCATAGCTCTTGTGCAGCAGTACCACCATCGGCAAGGTGTACCATGCCCACCGGCTAACCCATCCCAACGGCCTGCCTGCAGTCGCTACGAAGGCCACCTTGCCGCCATGAGCGCGACAACCGCTGCACCCCAGCCCTATTCGTCCGAAGGCACCGCCGCAGCGGGCAGATACGGCTCCCAAAGCGGGCATCCCTGCCAACCCTCCGCGAACCCCATGCGGCGCAACTCGTCGGGATCCAGCCTGTCCAGCAGCTCAAACAAGCGTGTGCGCCAGCCCGTCTCGGGGGCGATACGCTCCAGCAGGTAACTCAGGATGGTGAGCATGCCGAACATGTTGTCCGACCGCACCTGGTACGGCTCGTGCCACTCTGGATACTTCGACTTGGTGGGGATGGTCGGCCTGGCGCCAAACCCTCTGTTCCACAGGCGGCCATGGTGTGCGCATATGTTGCGAGCGGTGTTGATGGCCACGAGCCACGACTTCAACACGCGCGACGACACGCCCAGGTCCCCAGAGATTCTGTTCCTGATGTCAACCGACGCGCCGTTGTAGAGGCGAAGCATCGTGCCGAAGTCCATCAGGTTCACGAGAATCCAGTAGGGCGGCAGGTCATGCGCGTCGCCGTAGGCCTCCTTGAAGTGGATGGCGAAGGGTTCACGCGAGCGGTCAAGCTCCTCGGTGCATCGTTCGATGAACTCGCTGTACGCATCGCCCTCGAGGCGCGGGAGATTCTCGCGGTCGAAGAAGCCAAACGCTCCGGTCTTGCCCGCGAGCTCATAGGCCAGCTGCGTGCGGAAGTACACCTCGACGCGCTCGATGGCGTCCAAGACAATGAGCCTGAACTGCCTGTCGAAGGTATAGAGCTTCCAGATCTGGTCGAATGTCGTGCCCTCGACGAAACGCTCGTCCTTGTCGCCGTCCTCGTCTGCCTCTGGCTTGCGCTTGAAGATGTACCAGTAGCCGCTCAGGCGGTAATAGCCAACGTTTGCGAGGTGAGCGATAAGGTCATCGCGGTCTGCCACCAGGCCGCGCTCGACTATGAGCAGGTCGGCCTGCTCCTCGAAGGTCAGCCAGGGCTTCTTGTATTCCCCCCATGGTGCTTCTGTGCTCGATGCATAAAAGAAGACCCGCCAGTGTGCATGCTCGAGAGCAGAGGCCGGGCGGGTTTACTAAGGTTATTTTACCGCAGTCGAAGCCATTCTATACGGAACTCCACGAGGAAAGTTTGCAAACGGCCGCCTCCCTTGAATATCAACTTCATCCCACCCAAAAACTCATCCAACATTAATCTTGGCTCAAGAATCGCTTAATCTATAACCTGCACTATAGAGTTCGACCAAGGGCGGGGCGGCGCAACGCAAACCGCCGAACGCAACGCTCGCGCCCGAGCAAATTGCCCGGCGTCGCGCCCATCGAACGAAAGGACAGGTCATGGACGACCTCGAAAAAGTTGAAACCATCCGCACCAAGTGCAACGTGAGTTACACCGATGCCAAGGCGGCGCTCGACGCTGCCGACGGCAACGTTTTGGATGCCATCATTTGGCTCGAGTCGCAGGGCAAGACCCAGACCACGTCGGCGCATGCCGCCACCGAGTCCGCGCCAGTCGATGAGCCCTCTGCCGAGATGGTCGCCGCGCAGGCAGCCTACGAAAAGTCGAGCGAAAAGACCGACTTCTCCAAGAAGATGGACAGCGTGTGGGAGTACCTCAAAAAGCTCTTCCGCCTGAGCCTGGACACCAAGTTTATCGCCACGCGCCGCGACGCGATCATCCTCAACATTCCCATCCTGATCCCCATCGTCGCGCTGTTTGCCTGGGGCGCCACGATATGGCTGATGCTGATTGGCCTGTTCTTTGGCATGCGCTACCGCATCGACAGCGACGGTGACGTGCCCGGCAGCATCAACAACCTTATGGATCACGCCGCCGACGCCGCGGACGACATCAAGCAAAATCTCAACGACGACAAGTAATCGCAGACGGGGGCACGCATGGCACGGATCCTGATCGTAGAGGACGAGGAAAAAATCGCCCGCTTTGTGACGCTCGAGCTGGAGCACGAGGGCTACCAGGTGGAGCACGCCGCCGACGGCCGCGCCGCCGTGGACCTGGCGCTGGAGCGCGACTACGATTTGATTCTGCTCGATGTGCTGTTGCCGCAGCTCAACGGCATGGAAGTTCTGCGGCGCGTCCGTAAGCACAAGGATGTGCCGGTGATTATGGTCACCGCGCGCGATGCCGTGATGGACAAGGTTGCCGGGCTCGATGCCGGCGCCGACGACTACTTGACCAAGCCGTTTGCGATCGAGGAGCTGTTCGCACGGATCCGCGTGGCGCTGAAGCGCTCGGAGGCCGCGCGGGCGGCTTCGGGCGTTGGCGGCGTTGGGGCCGGGACGGGCGCTACGGGCGCCGCTGCGATACCCCCGGCTGGCGACTCGACCCAGGCATCCGCCTCGCCCTCCCCCGCCGCGCTCACCGTGAGTTCGGTCGCGCTCGATCCCGACCGCCGCGAAGTCACGGTCGGCGGCTCGCCCATCGCGCTCACTGCCCGCGAGTTCGACGTCCTCGCCCTGCTTATGGCGCACGCCGGCACCGTGCTCACGCGCGAGCGCATCGCGCACGAGGCGCTGGGCTACGAATACGTGGGCGACACCAACAACGTCGACGTGCACATCGCGCACCTGCGCGCCAAGATCGAGGACGCCGGCGGCGCCCGCATCATCCAGACCGTGCGTGGGGTGGGCTATGTCTGCCGCGCGTAACGCCGAGGCCAAGCGCGTCACATCCATCGCCCGCGCCATCAACTGGAGCTATATGTGGCGCCGCTTGATGAGCTACGTCTGGCTCGATCTGCTGCTGATGGTGATTGCGGCGGCGATCCTCGTCTATGGATACAACCAGATGCTGCCCGACGGCGCGTTTACCGCAGGATGGATCCCCGGCGTCGCCGTTCACGGCATGTCGCTGGCGCCTGCGCGCGGCTGGGACCTGGCAACGCTCACCTATACCGTCGAGCTTGCGCGTACCACCAAGACTTTCCCCCTCGCGCAGGACCTCGTCACGCTATGGCCTCTCTACCTTGTCGTTGTGGGTTGGCAGGTCATCAGCGTGCTCAACATGCTCGGCGGCGCCCGCCGCGTGCGCCGCACTATGGCACCGCTCAACGACCTTGCCTTGCGCGTGGACGAGCTCGGCCGCATGCAGCTCTCCGGCGGCAAGATGGAAACACTGGAGCAGGCCATCGAGCGCGCAAGCGTCGACTCGCCGAGCGTCACCACCGGCGACGCCGACCTGGCAAGCATCGAGGTTGCACTCAACCGCCTACTGCGCCAGATGCAAGAGGCCAAGCTGCAGCAGATGCGCTTTGTCAACGATGCGAGCCACGAGCTGCGCACGCCCATCGCGGTGATTCAGGGTTACGTAAACATGCTCGACCGCTGGGGCAAAGACGACCCGGACGTGCTGGCGGAATCCATCGCCTCGCTCAAGGCCGAAAGCGAGCACATGCAAGAGCTCGTGGAGCAGCTGCTGTTTTTGGCGCGCGGCGATGCCGGGCGCACGGTCCTGCGGCGTGCGGATACCAACCTGGCCGCACTGGTCGGCGAGGTATGCGAGGAATCGCAGATGATCGATACCGAGCACACGTATCGGCTGGCCTTTGACGCTGCGCTTGTCAGCGACCCGCGCTGCGACGCGCCCGTTGACGTGGCGCTCGTGAAGCAGGCTCTGCGCGTGATCGTGCAAAACGCCGCCAAGTACTCGGATGCGGGAACGACCGTCACATTTGGCATAACGCCCAATGCGGGCATGGACACGATCGACATAAGTGTTGAGGACGAGGGCATCGGCATGAACCAGGAATCCGCAGCTCACGCGTTTGAACGGTTCTACCGCGCCGACAATGCACGCGATGCCGGCGCACAGGGCTCGGGTCTGGGGCTTGCCATTGCCAAGTGGATCGTCGATAGCCATGGCGGCGTCATTGGCGTGACCTCAGTCGAGGGCGTCGGCAGCCGCTTTACGATTCGCCTGCCGCGCTAGGAAGCCCCTCGGCATAAATCAGAACCACCCTTAAAAAGGGTGGTTTGCTCTTAGGGTATAACCCACGGGC
>DXMC01000041.1:0-18530 GCA_019414365.1 Collinsella sp. | reverse complement strand
GGAAGCTTGGATACGCCTAGGCGCGGTCCAAGAAATCGTCCGCACCCCCTTTTGCGGCTTTAGATGCATAAACAGTCCCTATTTCACCGCAACTTAGGTGAGGTTAGCGGGTGGGGTGCCAGACTTGGAGGGCGCCGGATAGGTTGTCGACCTCGATGCGCGAGGCGACAACAGGCTCGCCGTCGGCCTGGATGGGATAGTCGGGCTCCTCAAAGGTGAGCTCGACATGGCGGCAGCGGCGCATGCGAACCGGCGGCAACTTGGTATGGTGGCCGTCCTTGGCCGAAAGAAACATAGGCAGGGCAACCGCGCGAGGGACGGGGCCGCAGGCGTAGCAGACGTCGAGTACGCCGTCGCAGGGGTCGGCATCGGGGCAGATGCGATAGCCCGAGCCATAGGTGGGGCCCAGCTGGATGGCCATGATAATCGCCCGCACACGCTCGGCGGGCGCACCGTCAAAGCTCACCGTCATGGGGTAGTTGCGGTAGCGCAGACCAAACTGCTCAATTCCCGATAGGGTGTAGAGCGGCTCGCCCGTTAAGCCGGTCTTTTTGCGCAGCTCAGTGGTGCCCAGGCCGATGGCGGCATCGATGCCGACCGAAAGCGTCTGGTCGTAGTACTCAACGGAAGCCTCACCGCTACCGTTTGCGGGGTTCCATGAGCGAATGCGCCCGATGTCCTGACGCTGCAGCTCGCAGGTGAGCAGTGCGCCAAAATCCTTGCCTGAGAAATCTTCGATGCCGAGCGTTTGGGCAAAATCGTTGCCGGAGCCTACGGGTAGGACGGCAAGCGCTGGTCGAACTGTCTCTTCTTGCGCCATCAAGCCGTTGACGACCTCGTGGATCACGCCGTCGCCGCCAAGGGCGATAACGGTGCGATAGCCCGTTGCCTGGGCGGCCAGCTCCTTGGCGTGTCCCATGCGCTCGGTCAGCACCAGGTCAAACTGGGATGCGCGTGCAGTCATGTCCAAAAAGCGCTGCAGGTGCTCGGCAACTTCGCGCGCCGCACCCGACTGGGCGGCTGGGTTGGCGATGATGAGCGTGCGACCAAAATCAGTTGCGTGCATGGGGCGACTCCCGGCGTATGACGTGACGGTGCGGTCGCGCTCAGGTCGAATTGCCCCTGATTGTGGCTGCACGGCGAATACTAACGTCTACTCTATCAGGTCGTTGTGGCGCTCGATAGCATCCGCTACCGTACCGCCCTCATCCACAATAAGCGAACGGCGCTTGGGAGAGATGATGCGCTGGGCAGGGTACACGCCGCGGTGTCCGCCGGTTAGGTAGCTGATAAAGGCCACGATGACAAAGAACCCGGCGGCCGTGCCGTGGAACAGATCGATGGCCATCATGCAGGTGGTGATGGGCACGTTGAGGCCGGCGCAGAACACGCCGAGCATGCCGAGAGCCGCCAGAAAACTGGGGTCGAGCCCGGTAAGGCAACCGATCCAGCCACCGAGTGCCGCGCCGATGCCAAACAGGGGCGTGACCTCGCCGCCTTGGAAGCCCGCGCCCAGGGTGAGCGCTGTGACGACCAACTTGATGGCTGCGTCCGCCAGGGTGGTGTTGCCGGCAAATCCGGCGCCGGAAAGCCATGTGGAAAGGCCGGCGTAGTCCCAGGCGTCGAGGAGGGCATAGGCGGCCAAAACCACGAGTGCGCCTATGAGTGCGCGAACGAGGTAATTGGTGATAAAGCGAACGTACAGGCTCTTGACGGTTCGAACCGACCAGGCAAAGAGGCGTGCCGTCAGACCGAAGATAATGGCGCTGATAACAACGATGACAACCGTCCGTGGTGTCATGTTGGGAACGCTGACGATAACATTCGCCTCGTACTCGGTACCCAGGGCGAGTGATGTAAAGTAGCCGGTAAACGAGGCGACCAGGCAGTAGATGCCCGCGGTGTAGTCGATCTTGCCGATAAAGCACATCTCCATGCCAAAGAAAGCTCCGGCAAGGGGCGAACCGAATACGGCGCCAAAGGCCGACGAGATGCCGGCGAGCATGAGGTCGTGGTGGTCATGCTTTTTAAGGTGGGCGAGGCTCGAGATGTTGCTGGCGATGGTGCCGCCAATCTGAACCGCGGCTCCCTCGCGACCGGCCGATCCACCCGTTAGGTGCGTGAGCGTGGAGCAGACGAAGGTGAGAACGGCCATGCGCATATGGATGAGGCGTGTGCCCAGAGCGGAGTCGATGACCAGGTTGTTACCGCGTTTGGCGGCAAGACCGTGGTTTTTGTACACCCATGCGGTGGCAACGCCCACAACGGGAAGCAGTGCGTAAATCCACGCATGGTGCTCGCGATAGTCGGTGGCGATATTCAGCGAGGCCAAAAACGCCCAAGCGGCAACGCCCATGGCGAGCGAGACAATGACGACGAGCGCGAGCAACTTGGCGCTCGCGAGTAGGTTGCGGGCGTTGCGGCGCGTGTCGGCAGCCAGGAGATGCTCGGAGCGGGTAAGTTGATGCCTGCCTGCCGTGATGACGTCGTTCAGGGAGAAAAAGCCGCCGTCGTCGAGCGGCTGGGAATGATCCTGCGTTTCGTTTGCGCTTTCGGTTTTGTCGTTATGAGCCATACGTTCCTCTTTTAGGTTGCAACGCAAGCATTATAAAACGCGGTAAACGCGACGAGCCGGTGGGTTGGTTTCCATTCTGTTTCGCGGCCTGCAACCGACAGGTGTATTTGCGGGTACAGGCCGAGTCGCGGTCGTGCGTCGGGGGATTATACTGAGACAAGCATAAAGAATCGGCGCCCCTGTTGTGCGCCGTGGCATTAAGAGGTGCATATGGCAGAGAAGCTCATTCCGTTGGAGGACGCGCAGTCGATTGTCCTGTCGCACGTTGCTCCGACCGATCTCGTCGAGATTCCCGTGTGGCAGGCGGCTGGTTTTCCCTTGGCCGAGGACGCGGTGGCCGATATCGACATCTCGCCGTTTGCCAACAGCGCTATGGACGGATATGCCGTGCGCGCAGCCGATCTCGCTGCGGCCACCGGTGACACTCCGGTGACGCTTTCCGTCGTAGGGCACGAGGCCGCGGGCCATGTGTTTGAGGGCGCAATCGGTGCGGGCGAGGCGGTCCGCATCATGACGGGCGCGCCGGTGCCCGAGGGCGCCGATGCTGTGGTGAAATACGAGATTGTCGATGTGCTCGACGGTGACGGCAACGAGGGCTCGCACGTTCGCTTCTCGGCGCCTGCCAAGGTAGGGGAGAACGTTCGCTCTGCCGCCGAGGAGGCCCATGCCGGCGATGTTGTGATGCACGCCGGCGAGGTCGTGGCTCCGGCCGGCGCCGGCTTGCTGGCAAGCGCCGGATACGCGAGCGTGAAGGTGCACGCCGCCCCACGTGTGGGCATCATCTCGCTGGGCACGGAGCTGGTCGCGCCGGGTGAACTGCCGGCGCGCGGTCAGATTCGCGATTCCAACTCCTCGGCGTTGATGGCCGAGGCACTCGATGCGGGAGCCGAGCCCGTGTTCTACGGCATCGCGCCCGACGATGAGCAGGCGATTGCCGAGCTGGTGCATCGCGCCACGCGAGAGTGCGATTTTGTCATTACGAGCGGTGGTGCCTCGGCGGGCGACTACGACTACGTGACGACGCTCGTCCGGCGCGAGGGCGAGGTACTGTTCGATCGAATCTCGATGCGTCCCGGCAAGGCCATCACGTTTGGCTTGCTCGGGGGTAAGCCCTACCTGGGGCTTTCAGGCAATCCGGCCGCGGCGTATGTGGGCTTTGAGATGCTCGCGCGCCCGGCGATTCGCAAGATGCGCGGTTTTGCCGAGGGGGCGCGTCCCGTGCAGCAGGCGATATTGACGCACGGCGTGAAGAAGCGCCAGGACCGACGCTTCTTCGATCGCGCCACGGTTTTGCGCGACCCCGAGACCGGTGAGCTGTTGGTGACCGAGGCCAAGACGCAGAATTCGGCGCTGCTTGGCACGATGCAGCGGGCCAACTGCCTGCTGCGTATTGACGAAGGACCGTGCGACTTCAAGGCGGGCGATGTCGTGGACGTCGTGCGCGTCGACCTGCCTGAAGGCGCGGTGCTATAGGAGGAATGCTATGGAGCTGAAGATTTCGATTGTGACGTGTTCGGACACGCGCGATCCTGCGCAGGACGAGGCGGGTGCCGCGCTCGAGGAGCTTATCGAGGCGCAGGACTGGACGGTCTCCTCACACGTGGTCGTACGCGACGACGTCAGCGAGATTGGTGATGCCATTGTGGAAGCCGCCGATGAGTGCCGAGCCAATGTCGTGCTCACCTGCGGCGGCACGGGGCTTTCGATGCGCGATGTGACGCCCGAGGCGACGCGTGCCGTCTGCGACCGCGATGTGCCGGGTATTGCAGAGGCAATCCGTGCGTACTCGATGACCAAGACGCGCCGCGCCATGCTCTCGCGCGCTATTTGCATGCAACGAGGTCATACGCTTGTCGTAAACTTTCCCGGTTCTACGAAGGCCGCCCGCGAAAGCTGGGAGGCCGTGAGTGACCAGCTGGAGCACGCGGCTCAGATGACAGCGGGCGGCGGACATACCAACTAAGCTATTTACCTGCGGTGGGGCGACCTTATCGGTCGCTCCGCTTTTGTTTTCCGCCGAATCGACGCCGAGGCGTACAGTAACTCGAAACTATATTCTCTGGCGAGAATAATTTCTCACTATCATTATTCGCGCAGAAGTATAATCTGGTTGCAGATTAAAGCCCGCGGTGGGGTACCCGGGCACAAGGTCCGAAAGGGTTGAATATGTTCGATATGGTTTCTCGCCGCGGATTCGTCTCGCTTTCTGCTGTCGCCGCTGCCGGCCTTGGTCTTGCCGGCTGCTCGGGCAGCAAGACGTCCGAGCCGGCCGGATCCGATGCCGGTTCTGCTAAGGCATCTTCCAAGAAAGCTGTCGAGCTGCAGGTCTTTGCTGCTAACTCCCTCGAGAAGGCCCTTCCCGAGGTCCAGGAGCTCTACACCGACCAGACCGGCACCACCTTTGCCGATACGCAGTTTAAGGCCTCCGGCGACCTTGTCGAGCAGATGCGCGCCGGTGCCGCCGTCGACGTGCTCATCACCGCTTCCAAGGGCACCATGGATGACGCTGAGACCGCCGAGCTCGTCGACGCTGATACGCGTGAGGACATGTTCGTCAACGACCTCGTGATTATTCGCGCTGAGGGCTCCGACACCAAGATCGAGGCCATCGCCGACGTCGCGAATCTGGACGGCAAGATCGCCATTGGCGACGCCAAGACCGTCCCCGCCGGCAAGTACGCCAACCAGGCGCTGGCTTCCGTGGGCCTTTATACCGGCACCGAGGGCGATGACGGCGAGTATGCGCCCGAGATTGCCGACAAGGTGGCCCTGGCCGACAAAGTTGGTACCGCCGCCGCCTATGTGTCCACGGGCGACTGCGTGGCCGGTTTTGTCTACAGCTCCGATATCTTCCGCTACGACGGCATCGAGGAGGCCTTCGTATGCCCCGAGGATTCGCACAAGCCCATCGTGTATCCGGGTGCCGTTGCCGAGAGCTCCGAGCACGCCGACGAGGCCAAGGCGTTCATCGACTTCTGCCTGTCCAACAAGAAGGCTCAGAAGATTTGGGCCAAGTACGGCTTTGAGCTTTCCGCGTAGTGCGGCTTGGCGCGATAATTCCATCGCCTTGTGTTTCACTCCGTCCTTGTATTCGCTTGGAGCTTTTCGTGCTTAATAGATTCCGCATGCTTGTCGCCTGTGCTTTGACCTTCGCGCTTTGCTGGGTGCCGGGATTTGCGTTTGCTGGGGACGCTGAGGGCGGGGCCCAGGCTGCTGCGACCGCTCATGGGCTTTCCTATGGGATCGAGGGTTTTGAGCGGTTGGCCAAGGGGACCGCTCGTGCCATGGAGGGCCAGCCTGAGGGCTACCGGTTTCCCGTTGACGAGGACGTGGACCTTGTAGTGGCGCCTGCTGCCGATCGCGTTGTGGTGTGGATATCGCCCAAGGCGGTCGAGAAGTATGGATTGGATCCGCAGGACAACGAGTGCGTATCGGGTCTCAAGGCCCTCGTCTGTGAGCTCGACAGCGCAAACTGCATGGGAGGTGCGCAGCTAGGGGACGTGGATCTTCCTTGGTATGTCACGGCGGAAACAACGTTTGATGCCGGCGGGTATACCTATGGCTTTGACGAGCGCGGTGCGGATGGGGACCGCTATGTGGTGATTGCATCGGCCTCGGGTGATGCCAAGGGCGGCGCGCGTTGGCTTGATAGCGCTCACATGGTAGAGGCATCGGCTGTCGTGTTGCGGGATGAGCAGGGGCCCTTGACCTCTCTGGCCTCCTTTTTGGGCGGTATCGACTATCGCCCGTTTTGGGTGTCCATCAAAACGAGTGGCCTTGCCCTGGTGATTGCCTTTGCGCTGGGCCTGTTCGCCGCGTGGAAGACTATGGGTACCTCGAGCCGCGTGAAGGGCCTGCTCGACTCGGTCTTTACCATTCCTATGGTGCTGCCGCCCACGGTCTGCGGCTTTCTGCTCCTTATGCTGTTTGGTCGCTCGACCGGGGTGGGCCAGTGGCTGATTGCGCACGGCATCTCGATCGTCTTTACGTGGCCCGCGGCGGTGATCTCTGCCGTGGTGGTTTCGTTCCCGCTCGTCTATCGTACGGCACTCGGAGCCTTCGAGAGCCTCGACACGCAGATGCTCGATGCGGCGCGCACGCTGGGCTGGTCCGAGCGTCGCATCTTTACCAAGCTTATGATGCCGCTTGGCTGGCCCTCGATTGCCGCCGGCACGGTGCTCGCCTTTGCCCGCGCGATGGGCGAGTTTGGCTGCACGCTGTTCTTTGCGGGCAACTACGCCGGCATTACGCAGACCATTCCCATTGCGATTTACTTTGAGTGGATGGGCGGCAATACGTCGGTGGCCCTCTTTTGGGTCATGGTCGTAATTGCGTTCAGCTTCTTGGTCATCCTATTCATTAACATGTACACGGCGCATTCGCAAAAGTATCGCGAGCGGGGCCTTTCCCATGCGGAGCGCAAGCAAGCCAAAGATCTCGCCGGACAGGGCGATTCGCTCGACCCAGCGGGCGGCAATGCCTTGCGTATCGATCGCGAGGCGCTGGCCGAGCTCATGCGCGATGATGCTGCGACGCAGGGAGGTCGATAGGCTATGTCGCTCGTTTTGGATATCAAAAAGCGCTATCCGGGGTTCACCCTCGACATCCAACTCGAAGCCGGCGAGGAGCGTGTGGCGCTGCTGGGCGCCTCGGGCTGCGGCAAGAGCTGCACGCTGCGCTGCATCGCCGGCGTGGAGACGCCCGACGAGGGCAAGATCGTCGTCAACGGCGTGACCTTTTTTGACTCGGCGGCGGGCATCAACCTGTCGCCCCAGGAGCGAAAATGCGCCCTGCTGTTCCAAAACTATCAGCTGTTCCCTAACATGACGGTGGCCGATAACGTATGCGCCGGTGTAAAGGATGCGGGCGACGCCACGGCGCGCAAGCAGCTTGCCGAGCGCTATCTGGGCATTTTCGGTCTGGCGGATTTTGCCGACCGCTATCCCGCGCGCCTCTCGGGCGGCCAGCAGCAACGTGTGGCGCTTGCGCGCATGGTAGCGGCGCACCCGGGCATTTTTATGTTCGACGAGCCTATGAGCGCACTCGATTCCTATCTTAAGAGTGCCCTCGAGCAGAACATGCTCGACCTGTTCGATGTGTGCAACCGCACCGTGCTCTATGTGAGCCACGACATCGACGAAGCATGCCGCCTCTGTCAGCGCATCTGCGTGATGCACGACGGGCATGTCGAGGAGATCGGCTCCGTCGAGGACGTGGTCCGCCGCCCGCAGACGCTGGCGGCGCTGCGCTTGACGGGCTGCAAGAACACAAGCCGGGCGCGCAAGATCGGCGACGAAGAAGTTGAGGCCCTCGACTGGGGTATGACCTTTAACGTGGGTCGCGAGGTTCCCGATGATGTGGCGTACCTGGGCATTCGCGCAAGCTACTTCCATGTTGACAATCGCGCGGAGCGGGGCCGCAACAGCTATGATTTGCACGTGGCCCGTGTGAGCGATTCGCGCTTTGAGCGGCTGGTGCTGCTGGACGTGCCGCGCGTCGATGCGCCCACACGTCTGCAGTGGAAGGTCAACAAGGTGGGCGTGCCTGTCGACGAGCTGCCGCAAGCAGGCGAGACGCTGCGCATGCACTTCGATGCGAGTAAGATCCATTTGGTTTGTCGATAGCGCCGGGTAATGCCGTCGGGGATATAAGCCTCGGCGGCTTTGTCTTGCCGTTCGCCGAATGATGGATGAAAAACTCTTATCAACATAGATAATTATTTATTAAACGACGGCACACGACGCTGTCGTACGAATGTCAACGGTGTTCGTCTGGACGACAACCGTTGATATAGTTACCT
Source organism: Collinsella sp. (assembly GCA_019414365.1). Lineage (GTDB taxonomy): Bacteria > Actinomycetota > Coriobacteriia > Coriobacteriales > Coriobacteriaceae > Collinsella. The sequence continues at coordinate 10,155 of DXMC01000041.1, read as the reverse complement.
TCGACGAGAAAAGGAGGGTGCGCACATGCCGCAGACGACATACATTCGCCGCGTTGCCGCGCGCGCCCTGTATATGGCTCGGAGCCGCATATGAGCAGGTATGTTCACGGCTCCGGGAGAGACGACGCGCAACTAAATTATCGACTTCAAAGCGGGTTCCCTAAAATTCCGGGTTTGAGCACGGCTGGGTTTTCGCCACCCACCGTGCAGCAATACCGTAGCTATTCATTTTTGGTTCGAGAGGGGAACCGTCATGGCTGAAGAATTTGATTTCCATCCGATGTGGGAGAGCCTCGGCATGAATCTTGCCGACCACGACATGCTGCTGGGCGCCGTGGGCCAGATGTACGGCGATATGTTCCTGACGCAGAACAATCGCCCCAAGTCCACGTCCTACCTGGATTTTGTCGCCACCAACATCCACAGCGGCCGTATTAAGGAGATGCTCGACAAGAAGGAGGCCGGCGAGGCCACCAAGATCGTCGGTTCGTTCTGCGTGTACGTGCCCGAGGAGATCGTGCTTGCCTGCGACGGCATTCCCGTTGGTCTGTGCTCGGGTGCCGATTGGGCAACCGATAAGGTCGAGGAGCACCTGCCACGCAACACCTGCCCGCTTATCAAGAGCTTTGCCGGCTTTAAGCTGGGCGAGGTCTGCCCCTATATCGAGTCGAGTGATCTGGTGGTGGGCGAGAACACCTGCGATGGCAAGAAGAAGGCCTACGAGTTCTTTGCCACGCAAAAGAACATGTACGTCATGGATATCCCCAACGTGCACGACGAGTCGACGCTCGTGACCTGGAAGGCCGAGGTTAAAAAGCTTGCCGCCAAGATCGAGGAAGAGTGCGGCGTCAAGATTACGCCCGAGCGCCTGAAGGCTGCCATCCACGCCGTCAACGAGAAGCGTCGCGCCCTGCAGCGCCTCGCTGCCACGCGCGCTGCCGATCCGGCGCCCATCAGCGGTCTCGACAGCCTGCTGACCGTTCAGGCCGCCTTTATGGACGACACGCCGCGTCTGACCGGAGCCATCAACGAGATGGCCGCCGAGTGCGAGCAGCGCGTTGAGGCCGGCGAGGGCGTGGCGCCCAAGGGGACCAAGCGCATCCTGTACACCGGCACGCCCATGGCCGTGCCCAACTGGAAGCTGTTCAACCTCATCGAGAAGGCCGGCGGCGTTGTGGTAGGCGAGGAGTCCTGCACGGGCTCGCGCTACTACAAGGACCTGGTCGACGAGTCCGGTGAGACGGTCGACGAGATGCTCGACGCCATCGCCGAGCGCTACTTTAAGATTAACTGCGCCGTCTTTACGCCCAACGATCAGCGTATGAAGGACATTGTCCAGATGGCCAAGGACTTGCATGCCGACGGCATCGTCGACGTGGCCCTGCAGTTCTGCACGCTCTACGAGATGGAGTCGTTTGCCGTGGAGAAGGCTGCCGAGGAGGCCGGCATTCCGTTTATGCACATCACGACCGACTACGCCGGCGAGGATGCAGGCCAACTGCAAACCAGGATTGAGGCTTTCTTGGAAACCATTTAGGGGTATCCGTCCCGGCGGCTTCCCCAGGCACCCGATCTTGCCGTTCAAACCATCGTTCGCGTACCAAAGTACGCGGCGCTTCTCTTTCACGGCAACCTCGGGCACCTGGGAAAGCCGTTTCCTTGGTTGGTCAAAAGGTTTGTTAAGGAGTTATATGTCGGAAAATATGGAGCAGCCGTTGCCATCCACGTTTGAGGAGTTCAACGAGCAGCGCAAGGCGGCGTTTATTCGTGTCAAGGATTACAAGCAGGCGGGCAATCGTCTGGTCGGCTTTTTGTGCAGCTATACGCCGCTCGAGATTATCGATGCCGCGGGCGCCTCGAGCGTGGCCCTTTGCGGTACGTCCGATGAGGTGATTCCCGAGGCCGAGAAGGTGCTGCCGGCAAATCTGTGTCCGCTCATCAAGTCGACGTATGGTTTTGCCTATTCGCAAAAGTGCCCGTTTACGTACTTTAGCGACATGATCATCGGTGAGACCACCTGCGACGGCAAGAAGAAGATGTACGAGCTACTCAACGAGCTCAAGCGCACGCACATTCTGCATCTTCCGCAGGGTCGCGATCGCGCCTACGAGCGTGAAGGCTGGTACGAGGAGTGCTGCCTGCTCCAGGAGGAGCTCGAGAACTTCTGCGGCATCACGATTACCGACGATGACCTGCGCGCTGCCGTCCGTCGTCGCAACCGCTTGCGTGCGGCCCAGCTCGAGATGTTTGCGCTGCAGGCCAACCAGCCGGCGGCCATGAGCGGCGTCGACCTGATGAGCACCATGTTTGCCGGCACGTTCAGCTTTGATATCGAGGCCTATGCGCAGCAGCTGGAGCAAAAGATTGTCAAGCTGCGCGAGGCCTACGACGCGGGCGAGCGCCCGGTCGCGGCGGATGCCAAGCGCATTCTGATCACCGGCTGCCCAGTGGGTGGCGTAATCAACAAGATCGGTCGCACCATCGAGTCCAACGGCGGTGTGGTCGTGTGCATGGACGACTGCTCGGGTGAGCGCACGGCGGCCATGATGATCGACCCGGAGGCTCCCGATATCCTGCGCGCCATCGCCGACCGTTACCTGGACATCAACTGCTCGGTCATGACGCCCAACGACGGCCGTATGGAAAATATGCTGGCCATGTGCGAGAAGTACCATGTCGATGGCGTGGTAGAGAGCGTGCTACAGGCCTGCCACACCTTCAACGTTGAGAGCGCGCGCATGCAGGGGGCTGTCGAGGGTGTGGGTATTCCGTATATGAAGATCGAGACCGACTACAGCAACGGTGACATGGGCCAGATCGAGACTCGCATCGCCGCCTTCATCGAAACCCTCTAGCTTCCTCAGGCACCGGATCTTGCTCCTCAAACCGTCGCTTGCGTACCCAAAGTACGCTGCGCTCCTCTTTCGGGGCAATCTCCGGCACCTGAGAAACCTAGAGCTAAGGCGCCTGAACGCGCAGCTGTCTTTGATGTTTAGATTGGGAGAGAGCCATGATAGGGATCGGGATCGATATCGGGTCTACGGCGGCTAAGGCTGCTGTGGTCGACGGGGAGGGTTCGGTGGCGTGGACGTGCGTGCAGCCAACCGGGTTCTCCTCGGTCGATGCTTCCGAGCGGCTGCGCGAGGCGCTGGCAGCGGCCGGCTATGACGTGGCAGCCGACGATGTGCGTGTGGTCGCGACCGGCTACGGTCGTGTCGCCGTGCCCTATGCGCACAAGGTCGTGACCGAGATCACCTGTCACGGCACCGGTGCCGTGCGCCTGTTTGGCGACCACGGCACCGTGATCGACGTGGGCGGCCAGGACACCAAGGTTATTCAGCTTAAAAGTGGCCGCGTGGCCAAGTTTGCCATGAACGACAAGTGCGCCGCCGGCACGGGGCGCTTTTTGGAGATCATGGCCGACCGCCTAGGCATTTCCCAGCAGCAGATGGCGGACCTCGCTCGCATCGGCGAGCCCACCAAGATCAGCAGCATGTGCACGGTGTTTGCCGAAAGCGAGGTTATCAGCCTGATCGGTCGCGGTGAGCCGCGCGAGAACATTGCGCGTGGCGTGATCGACAGCGTGGTCTCGCGCGTGGCGACCATGGCCGGGCAGGCCGCGGGCGCCCCGTACTACCTGACCGGTGGCCTGTGCGAGAACGCCTTCGTGGTGGAGCGGTTGGGCGAGCTGCTGGGGTCGCCGGTGACCACCTCGCCCCAGGCTCGCTTTGCCGGTGCCATCGGCGCGGCGATTCGCGCACAGGCGCTCAATTAATGCATCCGCCGCAGGCTCGCATTCATGCGTATACTGGGAGAAAATGATTGACCGATGAGAGGAGGTATCGATGGCTGACGATCAGATTAAGCTCACGTCTATGACTGCCGCGAGCGGTTGAGCCGCTAAGTTGGCTCCTGGAGCCCTCGCCCAGGTCCTGGGCGATTTACCCAATGTGCATAACGACAACTTGCTCGTGGGGTTCGATACCTCCGACGATGCGAGCGTCTTTCGCGTTGGCGATAACTTGGGTCTCGTGCAGTCCATCGACTTCTTCCCACCGATGGTCGACGACCCGTTTTTGTTTGGCCAGATCGCCGCGGCAAACTCGCTGTCGGACATCTACGCCATGGGCGGGCGGCCGAGCCATGCCATGAACTTGCTGTGCATCCCGAGCTGTCTGGGCGTTGAGGTTGCCGGTCAGATTCTGGCGGGCGGCGCCGACAAGTGCGTCGAGGCGGGTTGCTCCATCGCGGGCGGTCACACCATCAACGACGACGAGCCCAAGTACGGCCTGTCCGTGAGCGGGTTTGTCGCGCTCGACCGCATGCTCGCCAACAGCGGCGCGCGCGTGGGCGATGCGTTACTGCTGACCAAGGCGGTTGGCTCGGGCATCATCACCACGGCCATTAAGGGCGAGCTCATCGAGCGGGACGAGGCCGCAGCCATGTTTGACTCGATGCGCACCCTCAACGAGGCTCCGATTCGTCTGGCCGAGGGACTTGAGCTTCACGGCTGCACCGACATCACGGGCTTTGGCCTGATCGGGCATGCGTGCGAGATGGCCGAGGGCTCGGGCGTGCAGATTGAGCTTGCGTCGGGGGCGGTGCCGCTCTTTGACCAGGTGCTCGACATGGCGCGTTTGGGCATTATCCCCGCGGGCTCCTGCCGCAACCAGGACTTCTTTGGCCCGCGCGTGACGGCCGACGAGGACCTTGAGCCGGGCATGCTCGACGCGCTGTACGACCCGCAGACGTCTGGTGGCCTGCTTATCGCGGCACCTGCTGCCGATGTGGATGAGCTTGCGAGCCGTCTACATGCCGAAGGACGTATCGCCGCCGTCGTCGGTCGCGTGTACGAGCCGGTACCAGGCGGTCCTGCCGTTCGCGTTGTGCATTAAGGAAAACCGTTTATGCGACCGCCTACTGTTCTGGGCGGTCCCTTTTGAAAGGAAAAACTATGTCTACCAAAATTGAAGTCAATGCCATGGGCGATGCCTGCCCGCTGCCCGTCGTCAAGACGCTCAAAGCCCTGAAGCAACTCGATGGCGAGGGCACAGTCGTGACCTCGGTCGACAACGAGACCGCCGTCAAGAACATCTCGAAGATGGCGCAGGAGAAGGGCTGCACGGCCTCAGTCGAGAAGGTTTCTGACGCTGAGTGGCACGTGACCGTCGCGACCGCCGGTGCCGTGGCCGTTGCGGACCCCGAGCAGGACGGCGCCGCTTTCTGCGACGCCAGCGCCGGCAAGGGCAAACTTGTCATTTCCGTCTATACCGATTGCATGGGCCGTGGCGACGACGAGCTGGGCCACAAGCTCATGAAGGCGTTTGTCTTTGCCGTGACGCAGCAGGAGGAGCTGCCCGTGACCATGCTGTTCTACAACGGCGGTGCCAAGCTCACCGTCGAGGGCTCGCCGGTGCTCGATGACCTGAAGGGCTTGGCGGAGCAGGGTGTCGAGATTCTCACCTGCGGTACCTGCCTCGACCACTATGGCATTAAAGACCAGCTTGCGGTGGGCGAGGTCACCAACATGTACGTGATCGTGGAGAAGATGGAGCAGGCCGTGCGCGTCGTGCGCCCGTAGCGTATTGGTTGGAGTTGCCATGAGGGAGAAGCGCCCGGCGCTTGTCATCACGTTTCCCACCACGGCGGCCGCCATGGGTTGCGAATCCCTGTGCATCGAGCGCGGTCTTCCCGGGCGGACGATTCCCGTGCCCGGGGAGGTCGCTGCCGGCTGCGGTTTGGCGTGGAAGGCGTTGCCTGCCGATGAGGAACTGCTGCGCGGCGAACTTGCCTCGGCGGGCGTTCCCACCGAGGGCTTCACCGTGATCGATATGTGGGAGGTCGTGCGATGATCTATCTGGATAACGCGGCAACGACCATGCACAAGCCGCAGGTGGTCATCGATGCCGTGACGCAGGCGATGTGCTCGCTCGGCAATGCCGGGCGCGGCGCCACGTCGGGTGCCCTCGATGCCGCTCGTACGATTCACGCTTGCCGTGCCAAGCTCGCGCGCCTTTTGGGTTGCCCGAGGGCGGACCATGTGTGCTTTACGCCCAACTCCACGGCGGCGCTCAACACCGCCATCAACGGGGTGGTGCGCCCCGGCGACCATGTGGTCACAACGGTGCTCGAGCACAACTCCGTACTGCGTCCGCTCAACCGCCTGGCGGCAGAGCAGGGTGTGACGGTTGAGCATGCGGGCTGTGATACCAACGGCGTGCTCGACTACGACGAGCTCGAGCGGCTTGTCACGCCCGGTACGCGTGCTGTGGTGGTGACGCACGCCTCCAATGTGACCGGCAACGCGGTCGACATTGCGCGCGTGGCTGCCATCGCGCATGCGGCCGGTGCGCTGGTGATCGTCGATGCCTCGCAGTCTGCCGGCACGGCGCATATCGATATGCAGGCCATGGGCCTCGACATTGTGTGCTTTACCGGCCATAAGGGGCTCATGGGTCCGCAGGGGACCGGCGGCCTGGCCGTGGCGGAGGGCATTGACGTGGCTCCGTGGGCCATGGGCGGCACGGGCGTGCACAGCTTCGACCCACTGCAGCCGCTTGAGTGGCCCACGCGCCTTGAGGCGGGCACGCTCAACGGCCACGGCATCGCGGGCTTTTCCGCAGGCCTCGACTTTATCGAGGCCCAGGGTGGGGTCGAGGCGATTGCTGCCCACGAGCGTGCACTCGCTGATCGCTTCCTTTCCGGTGTGCGCGAGATTTCGGGGATTAAGCTCTACGGTGCCTTTGACCAGCCGACGCGCTCTGCGATTGTGTCGCTCAACGTGGGCGATATCGACTCTGCCGAGATCTCGGATGCACTCATGCAAGGGTGGGGGATTGCGACGCGCCCCGGCGCCCATTGCGCCCCGCTCATGCACCGTGCGCTGGGGACCGAGCGCCAGGGCGTCGTCCGCTTCTCGTTTGGGTATTTCAACACTACCGAAGAAGTCGACACGGCTATCGATGCTCTGTGCGATTTAGCCTGCTAAAGCTGCTAGACCGTTTATACTTGCGGGACGGGTGTTTTTGCCCGTCCCGTTTTTGTTTCGACCCGAAAGGTGTGCATATGGCCTCATCCGCTCCGCGCGGTTTGCGCTCCGACCATGTCGTCACCGTCGGCATTGCGCTGTTTTCGATGCTCTTTGGCGCCGGTAACCTCATCATTCCGCCGTTGCTGGCACTTCAGGCCGGCACGGCCACGCCGCTTGCCATGATTGGCTTTTTGATTGCCGCCATCGGCCTGCCCGTCATGGGCTTTATCGCCGTCGCGCTCGCCGGCACGGCCCGCGAGCTGGCCGGGCGCGTGCATCCTAGGTTTGGTGAATTCTTCGTTGCGGCGGTCTACCTGGCCATCGGTCCGTGCCTGGCCATTCCGCGCACAAGCTCTACGGCGTTCGAAATGCTCGTGCCGCTGCTACCCGAGGGTGTTTCGCTTGGCACGGCACGTCTGGTGTTTGCCATCGGGTTCTTCGTCGTCGCGTTTGCGCTCACACTGCGCCCGGGTGTCATCACGCGCGTGCTCGGTCGCATTACGGGCCCCGCGCTCATTGCGCTCATCGTGCTGGTCGTGGGTGCAGCCGTGATCTCGCCGCTGGGACCGGCTGCCGCGCCTCAGGCTCCCTACGATGCAGGCGCCGCCGTGCAGGGCTTTTTAACTGGCTATCAGACCATGGACCTGCTTGCGTCGCTCGCTTTCGGCATCATCATCGCCGAGACCATTCACGAGCTGGGCGTGACCGACGACAAGCGCGTCGCTTTTGAAATTTCGCGCTCCGGTGTGATCGCCGGCGTGCTCATGGCCTTTATCTATTGCGGCTTGGCCCTTGCCGGCATGCAGCTCGGCACCGTGATGCCCGACGCTACCAATGGCGCCGCCATCCTTGCCCGCTCTGCCTCCATGCACTTTGGCCTTGCCGGCACGGTCGTGGTCTTCGCCATCTTCTTCCTCGCCTGCATGAACGTGTGTATTGGCCTTATCAGCTGCTGCTCGCGTTACTTCTGCGAGACGTATGTGGTCGAAGGGGGAGCGGAGGCCTCCGAGGAGGCCATGCGCCGTCCCTTTGCGATTCTCGCCTTTGTGTTCGCAGCGTTTTCGTGCGTGCTCTCCAATGTGGGCCTCGACGTGATTCTTATGTTCTCGGTGCCCATGCTCAACGCCTTGTATCCCGTTGCCATCGTGCTGGTACTGATGGGCCTGGTGCACGGCTTTTGCGACGCTCATCCGCAGGTGTGGGTTTGGGTCGGCGGCGTTGTCGCGGTGCAGAGCGTAATCACTTCGGTCCGCGATGCGTTCTTTGCTGGCGCGTGGCTGCCGTTCGATGCGTTGCCGCTGGCAGACATTGGAGCCGCGTGGGCGCCGTTCGCCGTGGTGGCGTTTGTGATTGGTCTGCTCCACAGCCGGTTTGTCGCACATTCGAGGAGCTAGAACATCGCCGCTTGCACAGGCGGGGAGTCTCCCCTATAATTTCCTTCGCTTTGGGACACGCAAGGTTTATGCCTTAGCTGCTCAACACCTTCGGGACGTGGCGCAGTTTGGTAGCGCGCCTGCTTTGGGAGCAGGATGTCGCAGGTTCAAATCCTGTCGTCCCGACCATATCTTGCGGGCGTAGTTCAATGGTAGAACCCCAGCCTTCCAAGCTGATGACGCGGGTTCGATTCCCGTCGCCCGCTCCATAGGATAGTTTTAACGGCTTTGGCTCTATTTGGTGCCAGAGCCGTTTTCATATACATGCCGGGGACCCCACATCCCCTCCTAAGTTGCGGTGAAATAGTTCCTGGATTAGCCGCAAAAGCTGTTATCCAGGAACTATTTCACCGCAACTTATTGAGGCCGAGCGGGCTGGGTCGATGATGGGTTCTGTTGTCGAGAAGATGAGGACAGCCGGTCAGGAGTCTGCGTAGGGTTTTGTGGTTGGTATACCGTAGCCGCGCATCATGGAGCCGAACGCTTTGACATCGTAGGTGTCTGAGAGCTTGAAATGAATGACGTTGTGGCCCATGGCACGCAGGTTCGTGTCGCGCATGAGGGCAGCTCGATAGGTTTTTGCCGCAGTATGTTCCGGATCATTTTGGGCATCGTCCTCAAACTTGCCTAGTCCATGCAGCTCAGCCAGCATCCATGAGCCGTTTGGCATCTGCCAGCCGTAATCTGCCAAATAATAGCCGGCGTTTCCCGGTCGAGTGATTTCAACCTGAAGTTCGGGAGCGGCAACTCCCGCCAGAATCATTGCCGCCCGTGCTTCGGATTCTCCACCGTTATCCGATCTGCCATCCATGTGTTCAAAAACGTCAAATGCGCGCGCGATGCCGTGCAGTCCGCGGCAGTTCGTTTGTGCATATGCACGCAATTCTTCACGCTCGACACCGTACTCACGAGCCAACCCGTCGACATAGCCTAGTGCATATCGAAAAGCGTTAGTTCGGGCGATGTCGACCACCGTGCGATATGGATTCGTTAACGTAAAAGGACCGAGCTGCCATACGTCGCCCGGCCGCCAGCGTCGGTATTCAACGAATTCGTACATATCGCGTCTGGTGGAACGCGGCAACAGCACTTGCACCTTGTCGAGAAGCGAATATGCAGAACCGATGCCATAGAGCAGTGCCGCCGTTGCTCCACAAAACACGGCATTCGGTTCAACGACCGCAATAGCGGATGCCAATTGAAAGATGCGATCTTCGACGCCGAGGTCATTCCAATACGCGGGATCAGCGTAGACATGGTTGTAGAGTCGAATAATCATCTCTTTTTGCATGAGCGCGTAGGCACAGCGTTCATCCCATTTTTTGGTAGCTACAAACAGGTGCCCGCCATGATGGGCCTCGAATAACCGGAAGAATAGCTCTAATTGCGGTTTGGTACAGCGTTTATCATGACTCATTTTCGACCCCATGGTCTCGAGGGGGAGTGAATGACACTACGCTATCCCATATTTGGCCCGCCTGACCTTGCCATGAACTGACCAAAAGCTTGACGGGGCAGGTCAGAGTCATGAGTCGTAGCCAAACATATCGGCAAACGGTTGATTAGTGCCCCTCGGCGGCACTAAAAACCACCCTTACAGAAAGTTGCGGTGGAATAGTTCCTGAAAGGCTCGAATAAGCCTAAATCCAGGAACTATTTCACCGCAACTTAGGAGGGGATGGGGCTGAGGGG
>DXMC01000040.1:0-19370 GCA_019414365.1 Collinsella sp. | reverse complement strand
TTAACGATGGCGCTTCGGCGAATGCCGCAGATAGCAACGGCGTAGCGTCGGACGATTCTGCCGCAGTCGAGGCTTCTACTGCTTCGCCGGATTCATCCGAACAGAACGTCAAAAGTGTTGTAGCCGCTTCCGATGAGGCTGAATCTCAGCCTACCGAAGCCGCAAGCCAAGAGGTCGCGGCCACGTGCTCCGTCGTCGGCACCGACGCCAAGGGCGCCCAGCAGACCTGGGCCGCCGCGCAGCAGATCGCTCTGAAGGAGGGCTCGACCGCGGCCGACCTCTCCGAGCAGCTCTTCAGGCAGGCAGGCCTCAAGGCCGACTACGACCCCAACGGCTCCTGGGGCTGGGCACTCAACTCGATCACGTCGCCCTTCGACGCGGGCCGCACGCTCGCCTACGACCCGGCGACCGGCGCGCACTGGCAGCTGTTCGTCAACGGCAGCGCCTCCGCGGTCGGCGCCGGCGGCTACACGCTCAAGGACGGCGACTCCGTCGTCTGGTGCTACTCGAAGTACGGTGACCCCGCGCCCGCCAATCAGATTTCCGTTAGCTGCACCGTTGTCGGCCAGGACGCCTCGGGCGCTCAGCAGACATGGGCGCAGCCCACGACAGCTTTGGTGGAAGAGGGCACGACCGCTGCTGATCTTTCCGAGCAGGCCTTTAAAAAGGCCGGCATTGGCGCCAAAACGGGGAAAGGCACGTACGGCTGGTATCTCGAGTCGCTGACTTCACCGTTCAACAAGACCGTGACGCTTTCGAGCGAGAAAGTTAACGAAAACACTTGGAAATTCTGGCAGTTCTTCGTTAACGGTCAGGCGGCCAATGTCGGCGCGGGCAATTACACACTCAAGGCCGGGGACAAGGTTACCTGGGTCTATGGCTTTGATGGAACCATGCCCGGCCAGGTTTCCGTTTCAATGGAGATCATCGGTAAGAAGGATGAGAAGGCGCAGCGCTGGACCGATCCTTCGACGCAGGTGTTTGTCGAGGGCACGACGATCAAGGACGCTTCCGCTGCCTACTTCGATGCCATTGGCATTGAGTCCAAGATGTACGACCAATTTGGTTATTGGGGTGTTCATAGTCTTGTCTCCCCGCTTGATGGCACCGAGCTGTCGGGTGCATGGTCGTTCTTTGTTAATGGCGTTCCCGGGCCTCAGCTCGATAGCGATTACGTGCTCAAGTCGGGCGACAAAATCGTCTGGGCTTACGCCCCTGGCGACACCGTTCCTAATCCCGATGAAGTCGTAGTCGATCCGAGCGCTTCGCGCCCGACCGATTGGAAAGCCGACTGGAGTGGCAATTCCAATGCGGTGGTCAAGAACGTGTCCACGCCTACGGGCACGCTGGCAAGCCCTTGGACGTTCGATTGGAGGGCCTACTCGGGTGCCACGTATCCCAATGCGAGCGAGCCTATTGTCGTGAACGGCAACGTTTACCTTGCCGTGAACAAGCGTTTGCTTAAGATCGACGCCGAGTCGGGCAAGGTGCTTGCCGAGTCGAACCTTCAGACTGCGATTGGCTACACCACGCGTCCGATTTATACGAAAGGCTTGGTCATCGTCCCGCTCGACGGCGGTGCGGTCCAGGCTCTGACGGCCGATACGCTGACGACGGTTTGGGTCACTGACTCTGTGAGCAAATCTGCCCAGTCAAATTCCCAGTTGACGGTCGATGGCAACTATCTCTACGTTGGCACCGTTGATGTCGACTATGGAACGAGTACGTACAATAACGGTCATCTGACGCGTATTAATATACTGACCGGCGCTGTTTCTTGGCAGCATGTTAATGCTGATGAGGGCTACTACTGGACGAGCGCTACAGTGGGCGACGGCTATATTCTGGTTCCGACGAGTGCAGGTACCGTTGAGATGCTGAGCAAGTCGACGGGTGATGTGCTCGGCAGCGTTTCGGTTGGTGCCATCGTCAACTCCAGCTGTGTACTGTCCAAAGACGGCAAGCATGCCTATGTGATCTCGCGTGACGGCAAGCTCCACGTGCTGGCACTGTCGGACGCAAACGCAAGGGCCTCTTCGCGCATTTCCGAAGAACGCGTCATCGATCTTGGTCTTACGGGTTGTGCCTGCATGCCCACGCTGTACGGCAATAAGCTGATTGTCGGTGGCGAGGTTTCTGGCGGTTCGGCGCTGGCGATTGTCGACCTTGATAATGACTTTGCTACGACGTTGGTTTCGTCTGCCGATGGCTCCGTGCTTCCTGCCGGTGGCATTAAGGGCGCACCGCTCGTGAGTGTCCAGGCGGATGGCACGTACGTTTATTTCACTGTCAACTATGGTGCGACTTCCGACTATGTGAACTACACCTCGGGCGGTGGGGTGTATCGCTACAAGATGGGTGACGCACAGGCGACCGGTGCGTTTAGCGCGGCGGGACACAACAATTACTGTGACTCGCCGATTGCCTGCGATGCCAAGGGTAACCTCTACTACATCAACGATTCCGGCACGCTTTTCAAGCTGAGTGGTGGCGTTAAGGTCTCGTTTGAGACTGGCGAGGGTTCTAAGGTCGGCTTCCAGACTACGGCCGATGGCAAGCTGGTCAAGCCGGCCGATCCGACGCGCGATGGCTACACTTTCGGCGGTTGGTTCACCGATGAGACTTGCGCGCAGGCGTATGACTTCAGTATGCCGGTGACGGCCGATCTGACGCTGTATGCCAAGTGGACCAAGAATGCCACCAACCCTGGCGGCAATGGCGGTTCTGGCACTAATGGTGGCAACGGTGGCGCTGGCAACGGTTCCGGTGCTGGCACGGGCACGGGTTCCGGCTCCGGCACGAAGGGCCAGCAGGCCGGCGGCGCTATCGCCCCGGGTCATAAGCCGACGACCAAGACGACGGTGTCGACCAAGACCGAGACCAAGGACAACAAGTCCGACAAGAAGGACACCGATAAGTCCGATAAGAAGGACGAGAAGAAGTCTGACAAGAAGTCTGACAAGAAGGACAGCAAGTCCGACAAGAAGTCCGATTCCAAGTCCGATACGGGTGCTGCTTCCACGACCACTGCTAAGAAGTCCTCTAGTGCTTCCGAACAGGAGACTGGCACCAACCCGCTCGCCATTGTTGGCGTTGCCGCCGGCGTCATCGGTCTCGCCATCGTCGGCGTGTTCGTGTTCACCAAACGTCGGTAGGTGAGGGCTGTGTCCAATAAATCCAAGGACGCTGACCCCAAGCAACCAGATTCCTCGTTCATTCAGTTCGACGATGCAAAGCAACAGGGCGCCGCTTCGGCGGCGTCCGCCCCACGGCGTAAAGCGCTCCTTGGCGTTCTGACTGCCGCGTGCACCATTCTGATTGTCGTCTCGCTGGGCTTCGTCCATCCTTCCGAGAGCGGCGCCTGGTCCATCGACTGGATCATTCAGACCGTGACGGGGGAGAGCGTCGTCACCAAGGACACCAAGGCGTCTGGCTCGACTACGACTTCGGGCGAGGCCAGTTCCAAGGATTCCAAGTCATCGAATGACGCAAAAGACGAGTCCAAGCATTCTGATGAGTCCAAGTCCAAGGACGATTCCGAGTCTTCAAACAAGGAATCGGACAAGAACTCGGATAGCAAGAAGTCCGATGGTCAGGACGGCAAGAAGTCTGGAGATAAATCCGCTGCCCAGAATACGGGAGCCGGCGATACTTCCAATGTGTCTGGCGGTGCTTCTTCGGGCGGCGGCCAGTCGTCTGATGGAGCCTCCAGCTCTAATGGTGGAAACGCCTCCTCGGGCGGCCAGAGCGGCTCGCAGGAGTCCGGCTACGTAACAGTGACGGTTTCGGTCACATCGAGTGCTGTGGGCAATCCTGTGTCCTCCGGTGGCACCTTTACCTTTAACGAAGGCGCTACCGTCTACGATGCCCTGTGCGCGCTGGGCCTTTCTGTCAACGCACATGGCTCGTCGTACGGCACGTATGTCTCCGCGATTGGTGGTTTGGCCGAGAAACAGTACGGCGGCACGAGTGGCTGGATGTACTCCGTCAACGGCACAACGCCCATGACGGCGTGCAGCAACTACGTTCTCTCCAACGGCGACAACGTGGTCTGGTATTACGTAACGGGCTAGAGACCTCGACATATCGCACCAAGCGGGCGGTTCGGACAAACATCCGGGCCGCCCGCTTTTCATGCGTAGAGGACTTGGTCGCCGGGGACCTCTGCAAACAAAAAAACCGGCTGGAACGAGAATTCCAACCGGCTATACATTCAAGCAAATGTTGAATCGACTACGAGCGAGCGCCTTCGAGGAAGAAGCGACGGCTAAAGTAGTTGTACCAGGTGACCAAGAACGTGGCGATGGCCTTCATGGCCTGGTAGCCGATACTCAAAAACGTGACACCCACAAACATGTACAGGTCGTTGAGGCCCAGACCGATCACCGACAGGATGGTGAAGATCGTGAACTCGCGCTTGCGGCTCATGCCCTCGCGATGGTCGAACACGTACTTCATGCTGAGCCAGTAGTTGACCACGACGGACGTGATGAACGAAACCGTGGTGCTCATCAAAAAGTCGAGGTGGAACAGCTCGACGAGCGCAATGAGCATACCCCAGTCGATGCCAAAGGAGATAAGGCCCACGACAGCGAACTTGAGGAACTGCTTAGTATGAGGTTGTGCCAGTGCCTTGCGCACGTAATCACATCCAATGCGTTGATGAATCGAGCAGAGGATACTTTAGAGCTTTTGCAAGGGAAACGTAAGGTCTTTGCCAAGAACTATACGAACTCGCCAAATTATCAAGTGCTAATCCGCAAACGTTGAAAATTTGCCCGTAAACGAGCGGCACCCACGGACGATACTGCGCTGAGCGCGCGTCGTCCGTGGGCGCCGTAATGCTGCAGGGGTGTCGAGCTATTTGGTCTCGTCGCCCTCCAGGAAGATCTTTCGGGTCACAAAGTTGTAGACCATGACAAGCGCGGTGGCGCAAATCTTGGCGATATTGGCTTCGAGCCCCAGACCGGCGTTGAGCGCCAGCACGATACCGTCGTTGAGCACCAAACCGATCACGGACAGCACGACAAAGATAATGAACTCGCGGCGGCGGCTCATGCCCTCCTTGTGCGCAAACACGTACTTCATGCTAGCGAGGTAGTTAAAGATGAGTGAGATGATAAAGCCGCTGGTGTTGGCGATTAGGATGTTGAGGCCCAGACCGTAGTGGAGCAGATTCATAATGCCAAAGTCGATGACCGTGGCAATGACACCGACGACGCCAAATTTCATGATCTGCGCAAGGAGCTTTTGCATGGTACCTGCCTTATGGTGGCGCCGGGGCGCCGTGGGGATGACAAACTCAGCAAGTTTAGCCAATCCCCGCGGGTGGGGCTAGACGCGCTCTTCGATAGCACCGTTTCTATATGCATCGAGCAGCTGGCGCAGATCCTGGATCTGGCTGCGAATCTTGGCGCCAGTATCGGTGTCGCTCACCATGCGGCGACGGTCTGCTTGGTCAAAACGGTTGGTCTCGCTTTCGATGTCCACGTTGCGCGTGAGTGCCTCGGCAACCGTCGTAAAGGCCCGGTGCGACTTGAGGCGGCAGCCGCGCGAGCTCGAGATGAGCGTATAGCCGGCGATACCCGTCTTGGGATGGTAAGCGCGGCAGAAGCCGCCATCGATGACCAGCAGTTTGCCCTCGGCGCGGATGGGCTGCTCACCCTTGGTGGTTTTAACGGGCGTGTGGCCGTTGATGATGTGGCCGGTCGGTGAACATGCCATGGGCGCGACGCCAAACTCGCGCATGATGTCGTCGCAGACCGAGGGCGACTTGGTAAGCGTAAAGTACGGGTCCATCGGCTCGACCCACGTGCTCTTGTCGGCAATGTAGGCGCGCTCGAAGGTGCGCACCACGCGTCCGCTGGCGGGTGAGTTAAAGCCGATCCACAGGTACCACATCCAGTCGAGGGCATCGCGGTCGCCGACGCGCCAGGCGCGGCGGGCGATATGGTCGCAAAAATCAAAATAATCGCGACCGGCGTGCCAGGTACCCAGGCAGTTCATGCTGCTAAAGGTGCCGTCTTCGTTGAGCGGCACGCAGCCGTGGAAGAGTAGATTGCCGTTGGCGACCTTATACATGGAGCCGTGGGTATAGAGGAAATCGATGTGGCGATGTAGATGATCGGCGGTGACAAACTCGGACACGAGCTTGTCGATGATGTGCTGCTCCTCGGGTGTGAGCGTATAGGGGTCCGTTGGGTCGACGGTGGGGAAGTCGTTGGTCGTGAGCGGCCACACGCTGCCGTCGGCGAGCGTGACCGTGCCGGTGTCGTGGTCGATCTTGTCGAGTAACAGGCGGTCGGTCATGTCGAACTCGGGATGGCGCTGGATAATCTGACCCTCGAGCTTAAAGAGCAGCACGTTGATGGCCTTGATCAGCGGGGTGATGGACTCACCGGCGGTGTAGGTGGCATCGGCAAAGGCGACAAGCTCACGCAGCGAGATGCCGTAGTCGTTCTCCAGGATCTCGTAGTTGTCGTAGCGTAGGTTGTTGCGCAGCACCGTGGCGATGCAGGCGGGCTCACCGGCCGCAGCGCCCATCCACAGCAGGTCGTGGTTGCCCCACTGGATGTCGAGTGAATGGTAGGTGAGCAGGCGGTCCATAATCTTGGCCGCGCCGCCACCGCGGTCGAAGATGTCGCCCACCAGGTGCAGGTGGTCGACGGCAAGGCGCTTGATGAGCGAAGCGAGCGACTCGATAAAGTCGTCGGCGCTGGCGGTCTCCAGGATGGACTCCACGATGCGCTCGTGATAGCGCACGCGATAGTTGTTCTCGTCCGGATGCGTGTGCAGCAGCTCGTCGATGATGTAGGCGTAGTCGCGTGGGATGGCCTTGCGCACCTTGGAGCGCGTGTAACGGCTTGAAAGCGAGCGTGCGACCATGATGAGCTGGTCAAGCATCGTCTTGTACCAGGTGGGCGAGTCTTCGCGCCGGCTGCGGACCAGGTCGATCTTCTCGCGCGGGTAGTAGATGAGCGTGCACAGCTCGCCCTTTTCGTCAAAGGAAAGCGTGTCGCCAAAAATCTCGTCGACATGTTCGCGCACGACGCCCGAGCAGTTGTTGAGGATGTGCATAAAGGCTTCGTACTCGCCATGCACGTCGCTCATAAAATGCTCGGTGCCTTTGGGCAGGTTGAGAATGGCCGAGAGATTGATAATCTCGGTAAACGCGGATTGCTCGGTGGGAAATTGTCTCGACAGCAGACGCAGATACTTGAAGTCTTGCGGATTGCGATCGAATGCGACCATGAAACACCTTCCGATAGGGCTGGTAAAACTGATAAACAGCGTCAAACGTTTATCAGTATGCGCCGCTTTTGTTTCGATTGGGGGTGGGAGGTTGAATTGTTGGCCGAACGGTTTGGTAAATCGATTTAGTTGAGGTAGATATGGCGGTTGGGTGGAGACGTAGAGTCGTTTTTACAGACGTATGCCTCCGGGATCGATAGAGATGATGACGGTAAAGATGTTCACCACCTTTGGCTCTATTTGGTAAATAGTGGACATTTGTACCGTATTTATGCTTGCTGTGCGATAATTTTTATAACTATACGCAAGGAGCCTCATATGAGTGATTTTGTCCTGACCTGTGAATCCGCCGCCGATCGAACTCGGGAGTTCTTTGAATCGCGCAATATCCCTGTCGTGTGTTTTCATTACGAGATCGACGATGTTGTCTATACGGACGATCTGTATCAGTCGATTACGCCGGACGAGTTTTTTGCCCAGATATCCGCGGGCGCCATGCCCAAGACGTCTCAGGTGAGCGTGGGTGAGTACAAAGAGTTTTGGGAGCCGCTTGTTGCCGAGGGCAAAGACGTGCTGCACCTGACGTTGTCGTCGGGTATTTCGGGCACGTATGGATCGGCCTGCGTTGCGGCGCAGATGCTCGCGGATCGCTATCCCCAGGGCGGCAAGGTGCGCGTCATCGATTCGCTGGGGGCGTCTTCGGGCTTTGGCCTGTTGCTGGAATATGCCGCCGATGTGCGCGATAGCGGGGCTTCACTCGACGAGACGGCTGCCTGGATCGAGGAGCACAAGCTCAACCTGCACCACTGGTTCTTCTCGACCGATCTGTCGAGCTACCTGCGCGGCGGTCGCATTTCGGCTGCGAGTGCGATCATCGGCACGGCGCTTAAGATTTGCCCGCTTATGACGGTCGATTGCGACGGCAAGCTGTCGCCACGTGAGAAGATTCGCACTAAGAAGCGCGCGATTTCCGAGATGGCCAAGACCATGATGGCACACGTGCAGGACGGTGCGGATTATTCGGGTAAGTGCGTCATGTCGCACTCGGCGTGCCGCGAGGATGCCGAGGCAGTTGCGGCGCTGATCGAGGAACAGATTCCGCAGCTCAAAGGCAAGATTGAGATCAATAACATCGGTACTCTGATTGGCTCGCATACCGGACCTGGTACGGTGGCGCTCTTCTTTATGGGCGACAAGCGCGTGGATTAATTTGCCCCATCACATCGCTGCATGATTGCTCAAACGAAAACGGCCCGCCTCACGTTTGTGGGGCGGGCCAAGATGTTTTGCTAGCGTTTCTTTCCTCGGAAGAAAAAGCCGTGCAGTGAGGGCTTGAGCCCGCGGTTGGCGCGACGCTCCTCGACGCGCTCGTGGATCGAAGCGACGCGCTCGATGACCTCGTCGGGAATCGGCACGTCGGGATTCATGTTCTCGACCTGGCTGACTTCGGCGGCGGCGACCTGGTCGATAATGGGCACATCGTCGCGCGAGATGACAGGTGTGGCGTCTTCCTTCATCTTGCGATAACGCTGCATCATGTCGGTCTGTAGCTGCTGGGCCGAAGGCGGCGTCCAGATGATGGCGTTGGCGCCGGCGGCGATGGTTTCACGGATGCTCTCTGGCGTCTTGCCGCCCGGCGCGATGAGCGGCAGGTTGGGATAGTGCTTGCGCAGCTCGCGTAGGACCTGGGGCGTGTTCTTGCCGGCGGCGATGTTGAGAATCTTGGCTCCAGCGCGCACCTTGGCGTGGGCACCGTCGTCGCAGCGAACGACCGTAGCGATGACGGGGATGTCGGCGATGTTGGTGATGTGCTCGACCATCTCGGCAGTAGCGGGGGAGTTGACCACGCAGCCCGCCGCGCCCTGCATCTCGGAGACGGCTGCCATCTGCACGGAGCGCTTACCGGTCGTAGTTCCGCCGCCCACGCCTACAAAGACCGGGCACTCGGCGACGGTCAGCAGCGCCTGCGTAATGGCGGGCTGCGGCGTGAAGGGGTAAACGGCAAAGACGGCATCGGCGTTGGAGTTGCGGATGACCGCGACGTCGGTGGTGTAGATGAGCGATTTGATACGACGGCCGAAGAGCGTGAAGCCGCTGGCCTCCTCAATCTCGTCAGGCATGCGAAGGGCCGCCTTGCGCAGGCGCCCGTCGATGGGCAGCGGCTCCATGGGAAGCAGTCCGTTGGGGGTCACAGCTACCTGGGGTTCGGTGAACTCGTCTGCGAGCTCGACCTCGGAGAAATCGACCGAGGCGACAATGTCCTCGTGAACCTCGGCGGGCACATCGATGGGGGCTTGGTCGTTTGCCGCGGCAGGCGTGTCGAAAGAGCTGGTGCCGACGAAGGCGTCGACGCGCTCATTTAGATCGTTGAGGGTATCCATGGAGGCTCGATTCTATGTGATGACGGCCGGCAGGGTGCCGGCAGCGTTGTGCTTGCTAAATCGTTTGACGAGTTGATTTTTCCCCGCCGCGTCCTCCGTTAGACCGAAGGGCGGCGAACGTGAAGGAGCTGTGGTGGCGGGGATCGAGGTGCTATCTTGAAAGTCCCGTTTAAAAGAGAGGTGACGCGGTATGGAATTTTCGGCAATGTTGGGCTCGATTGGCCTATGCGTGGGCGCAATCGTAGCCGCCGCGGTCATCTACTTTGTGGTCACGGCCATTAAGGGCAAAAGGGCCGAACGCAAGGAGCGCACGATGCTTAAACAGCATCGCGACCAGCAGGGCAAACGCGCACGGAGATAGCTTGTTGAGTTTTGGATCCGTGCGCTAGCTGCGTTTTCGGATCAGGGCAATGTAGAAGCCCTCAAATTCGCGGCTGGGCGGAATGGTGAGCGTGCCGGGCAGGCCGTTGGCGATGGCCGATACCTGACCCGCGGCAATGGCCTCGGTCAGGGCGTTGGACTCGATGCGCGGCTCCTCACCAGCTTCCTGGGCACGGCGTGCCTCACTTTCGCTTGGCGTGCCGTCGAGGGGGATGAGCTCGCAGTCCATATGCTTGTCGAGGGCCTCTTGCAGGGCGTCCTCGTTTTCCTGCGGCAAGATCGAACAAGTCGAATAGACGAGCGTGCCGCCCGGTTTGAGGGCTCCCATGGCGCGGTCCAGAAGTGCTCGCTGCGAGCGGGCACACTTGCCGAGCAACTGCTCGGTGAGGCCGCGCAGGCTCTTCTCGTTGCCGCTGACGACGGTGCCCGTGCCGGTGCAGGGAGCGTCGAGCAGGATACGGTCAAAGCGGAAGAACTCGTCGAGCTCGCGTGCGTCGATGCGCATGACGGGCACGTTTTTTGCGCCTTGGCGGTGGAGGTTGGCTTCGAGCTTCTCGGCGCGGGGAATGCTCATCTCGCAGGCGGTAAGGTGCGCCTGCCCCTGCGTGAGGGCGGCGATCTGCGTCGTCTTGCCGCCAGGGGCTGCGCACATGTCCAGGATGTCCTCGCCTGCCTGAGCGCCCAGGACCAGCGGCGGCATCATGGACGACAGGCTCTGCAGGTAGATCTTGCCGTCGCGGTAGATGTCGAGATCCCACAGGTCGGAAACCTGGGCCTCGGGCAGGATGAAGGCGTCTGGGTACCAGGTGACGGGGTTGTGAGCGATGCCGGCGGCATCGAGCGCCGCAGCGATGTCCTCGGCGGTTGCCTTGAGCGTGTTGGCGCGCAGCGTGACCGGGCGTGTGGCCGCGGCGCCGAAGCCCTTGATCATGAGCTCGGCCTCGGCGGGCGCATAGGCGCCGGCGACCGTGTCGACCATAAAGCGCGGCAGGTCGGCGGCGGAGTGTTGGGCGGCAAGCTGGTCGGAAAGCTCGGTGGCGGCAAACTGCCTGAGCTTGAGCTCGGGCTTAACCTGCTTTTTCTGCTTACGACGACGCGGCTTGGACATCCGTCTTTCCTTCCACCTAAATGATTATTCTGGGACGGGGATTAAAAAATCATTTAATGATCCCCGTCCCAAAAAGACTACTTTGCGTCGCCCGGGAATGATTTTTTAATCCCCGTCCCAGAATAATCATTCCCGGGCGCGTTGCTGTTGCCTAGTACTGGCTCTCGTGCTTGCTGAAGAAGTCGAAGCGCGGGGGCAGCGGCTTTACGCGGTGCTCGCCGGGCTTCTCGCCCAAGCTCTCCACAAACTCATCCGTGGAGGCGAAGATGTTATCCCAGCTAAAGAAGGCGACCGGGTCAACGTCGAAGTACTTGCAGATGAGCTCGCAGCCGGCCGGCACAATACCGTGCATGAGCACGGTCGCCACGCGCAGCTCGGTAAAGGCGTCGACGAGCGCTTGCGTCATTGCGGCGTTTGCCTCGTTACCCTCGAGCTTGTTGGCGGCCTTGGAGGCGTCGCTCCAGCGCTTGTTGGCGGCGCGCAGGTAGTCGTCGCACACGGCAAGCGCGCGGTGCGTCTCGAACTTGTACATGGCCTGCTCAAAGGCGAGGGCTGCCTGCTCGGCGGCCTCGACCACGGTGTCAGAAGCTGCGCCGGCGGGGATGCAGCCGTTGCGATAGGGGCTCTCGTCGCCCTCCTTGACGGCGACGCCGTAGAAGCAGCTGCGGGCCAGGCGGTTGAACACGCCGGTCAAAAGGGCGCTCTCCTTAAGGGCCGGATCGATGACGCGCTTGTCGTCGCAGGCGCGCACCTCGTTGCCGTTCTTGTCCTTGCCGGTCACGCGGGTGTCGTATGCCTTGGGGCTAAAGCTCACCGGCTTTTCGGACAGGCCGAGCGACAGCCAGTGCGCGCGCATCTGCTCGCAGGTGTAGTGGTTGAGCAGGTCGTCTGCCGGCGGGGGAGGCGTCTGCGAGGACGAGCTGGCCTTTTTGCCCATGTAGAGCAGGTGGTAGCAGGCGCTGACGGTGCTCTGCGTGAGGTCCCAGCCCAGGGCCTCCCACATGGCGGTCTGCGCGATGCAGTAGAAGTAGATGTTGTCCTGACCGATGAACTGGTAGATCTGCGCGTCGTCCGAGCACCACCAGTCGCGCCAGTCGAGCGAGCTGTGCTGGTAGGTGGGCGCGGGGACCTGCGTGGAATCGGCGGCGGGCTCGCCCATGAGGGCGGCATCCTGGGCGGCGACGCCCTCGGTCACGCCGGCGGCCTTGGCATCGCGTGCGAGCACGGTGCGAGTGTAGCTGATGGGCGCCCACAGGCTCTCGGGCCAGCACCAGCAGGTGACGTCGGTTACGCCGTCAACCTCGGGCACCGGAACGCCCCAGTCGATGTTGCCGGTGATGCGGAAGGGCACGAGCGCCTTGCCGCTGCGGAAGCGCACGCCGCCGTTGGCGAGCACCGCGTGGGCGTCGTCGCGCTCCTTCCAGCTGGGGAAGGTGACGGTAAAGCTGCTCTTGTTGCCCTCGGGCTCCAGCACGGTGTGCTCGGGGAGCTGGTCCTCGACGGCATCGAAGGCCTCGCGGAACTTGTTCTGGATGTAGAGCTGAGCCGGCAGCAGCCACTCCTCCATGGTCTTGGAGACCACGGAGCGAACCTGCGGGTTCTGGGCGAGCTTGGCGGTATAGGTCTTCATAAAGTCGAGGTAGGCGGGTAGGTCGAAGTAGAGGTTGTCGACCGGGCGCAGCTCGGGCACCTCGCCGGTGAGCTGGCTCTTGGGTGCGATGAGCTCTTCGGGCTCAAACTGGTGGCCCAGATCGCACTCGTCGGCATAAGCCTTCTCGGACTTGCAGCCCTGGATGGGGCAGCGGCCGATCACCTGACGGCCGTTGAGGAACGTGCCGGCCTTGGCATCGTAGAACTGCAGCGTGGAGCGCTTGGAGATGGTGCCCTGCTCGTGCAGGCGCTCGATAATCTCGGCGGTAACCTCGTTGTGAATCTGCGCAGCTGGCTCAAGGCCTGAGCCGCCGTAGATGTCGCAGCTGATGTTGTAGTTGTTGAGGGTCGCGGCCTGTCGGGAGTGGTTGGACTCGACATACTCGCCGATGGACTTATCGTAGCCTTCGTTCTCCTTGAGCTTGCGGTAGCTCTCCATGATGGGCGAGCCGTAGCAGTCGGTGCCCGAGGTGAAGATGACGTTCTCGCGGCCCAGGCGGTCGCGCAGGAAACGGGCGAAGAAGTCGGCCGGGACAAAGACGCCGCCAACGTGGCCAAAGTGAAGGCCCTTGTTGCCGTAGGGCTCGCCGGCGGTAACGATGGCGCGGCGCGGCCAGCTGGGACGGTCGTTCATGGAGTATTTGGATGCCATGGGACTCCTTCGCATATGGTGAGAGCGCGGCCGGGCGCGGGGCTCGGCGGCGCGGTGGTCAATTCGTGCATATCGTTCGACATTATCGCACATGCGGACGGGTACGTGGCAGGGGCGCTATCCTAAGATGCTATGAATGAGATTTCCAACATACATGCGTTTGAAGACGAGGATTTTCTGCACGCTTGCTTCGTGTGGGGGATGGTCGTAGTCGGCGTGTTTGCCGTGTGCCTGGTGCCGGTGTTTATGCTGCTGGGCGGGCCTGCAGACTTGGATGCTGCTGATGCGGGCGGCTGGACGGCAGTCGTGGGCTGGATAGTCGGCTTGGCTGCGGTCTCAATGGCGTCGTTTGCCGTGCACGAGCTGGTGCACGGTGTGTTTTTTAAGCTGCTGGCGCTCGCGAGTGCGCACGTGACTTTTGGAGCGAACCGTGAGACGTGCATGATCTATGCCTGCGCCGAGGGGATTGTGTATTCGCGCCGGCGGTACATGGCGGTTTGCCTGGCGCCGACGGTTGTTGTGACGGCGGCGTTTGCCCTGGGATTTGCGTTTTCGGGGTATCCGCTGCTGTGCTACCTGGCGGCTGGTTTGCACCTTTCGGGATGCACGGGCGACTGGTATTACGTGCGGACGATCCTGCGCGACCGCCGCATTGCCGCCTGCGAGGACACGTCCTTTGGCGTGCGCTTTTTCGGGTGAGGAGATGTTGATGAGGCCGTTGTTGTTGCACGCTTGCTGTGCGCCGTGTTCGCTTGAGCCGGTTCGCCTGCTGCGCGAGGAGGGGTTTGAACCCACGATCTGCTGGACCAACCCCAATATTCAGCCGCGCGATGAATGGCAGCGTCGTTTGGACGAGCTGCGCCGGTGGTGTGCCGATGGCGACATCGAGCTCATCGAGGCCGGGGAGGACCGCGAACGCTGGGAAACCGGCGTGGCTCCGTTGGGTGCCGATCGTCCCCGTCGCTGTCGCGCGTGCTATGCCTTGCGCTTGGCCGAGGCATGCCGCGTTGCCCAGGAGCGCGGGTTTGAATATGTGGGTACGACGCTCGCCGTATCGCCGTATCAGCTGTTCGATACCTGCAATGATGTGCTTGAGCGCTTGGCTGCCGCCCGCGGTCTCACTCCGGTCATTCGCGATTTTCGCCCGTATTACCCCGAGGCGACACGCCGTTCGCGCGAGCTGGGCATGTATCGGCAGAACTACTGTGGTTGCCGCTTTTCTGCTGTCGAGGCGGCCATGGACCGCGCCCGCATCCGCGACGAGCGCAAAGCCGCCAAAAAGTAGTTCGTTTGGGACGTCAGCCTGCTAGGATGTAGAGCGGACTTTAGCTATATAAGGAGTATCCGACGTGTCTATGCGTACCGATGATTTTGACTACAACCTTCCTGAGGAACTGATTGCCCAGGCTCCTGCCGAGCCGCGCGACTCCTGCCGCCTGCTGGTGGTTGATCGCAAAGGCTCCGAGACAGGAACGCCGCTAGAGCATGGCGGTACCGTTGAGCACCGCATCTTCCGCGACATCATCGACTATATCGAGCCGGGCGATGTGCTCGTCATCAACCAGACGCGCGTGATGCCGGCCCGTCTTATCGGTCGCAAGGCTGGCTCGGGCGGTGTGGTCGAGACGCTGCTGCTCAAGCGCCGCGAGGATGTTGACCCGCTGGGTCACGTTTGGGAGTGCCTGGTCAAGCCGGGCAAGCGCCTGAAGCCCGGTGCTCAGATTGAGTATCGCGCCGGTGGCGCCCATGCGCCCGAGGGGGCTCCCGTGGTGCTGATGGCCGAGGTCATCGACTTTGTCACCGATAGCCGCGGCGGTCGTCTGGTGCGTTTTGAGCCGGCCGGTTGCAATGCCGCCGGTGACCCGCGCACGCTCGACGAGGCCATCCATGCTGCCGGCCACGTGCCGCTGCCGCCTTACATTACCGATTACGAGGGCGATCCCGAGAAGTACCAGACCGTCTACGCCATGAAGGAGGAGCACTCGGCTGCCGCTCCTACGGCGGGTCTGCACTTCACGCCCGAGCTCATGGCCGCTATCGAGGCCAAGGGTGCGAAGTTTGCCGCCGTCGAGCTCGAGGTGGGTATCGATACCTTCCGTCTGGTGGAGGAGGACGACCCCACGCAGCACGTGATGCACACCGAGCGCTACCACGTGTCGCAGGAGGTTGTCGACGCCGTGCATAAGGCTAAGGCCGAGGGGCATCGCGTGATTGCTGTCGGTACCACCGCAGTGCGCTCGCTCGAGAGCGCCTTTGACGCTGAGGCACCGGTGTCCGATCCGGCCGTGACGGCGCGCTATTTTGAGGGCCGCGAGGACGGGGCCGATACACTTGGCCGCGGTGACATCGTGGTGCGCGAGAACGCCACGACGCAGCTCTACCTTATGCCCGGCTCGACCTATCACGTGGTCGACGCGCTGATCACAAACTTCCACGTGCCGCGCTCCACGCTCATGATGCTCGTGAGCGCGCTTGCCACCCGCGACCAGATCATGGATGCCTACGCCGCCGCCATCGAGGAGCGCTACCGCTTCTTCAGCTTTGGTGATGCGATGCTCATTTGTTAGTTACGCGGTTCTACGAACCGCGTAACGGCTCGACGCTGCAAACCCGCCAGAGCGGCAATCTGCCTTTCAACTTCGGCGGCATGACCAGAAGGTCAATGCCGCCTCGTTTCAAGGCACCTTGCTCGCTCTGGCGGGTTTTCGCTGACTTTGCCAAGGCATCGGCGTCGCCTTTGTTGGCACTTGGGGACGTTCCTTTTGTGTCGGCACTTGGGGACAGTCCTTATGTCAAGAGATTGGTGCAAGAGGGATAGGTTGCCTTGCGTCGATTTAAATAGGTTGCGGTGAGATAGTTCTTGAATTGGCCTTATTGAGGACTAAACAGGAACTATCTCACCGCAACTGCGTTGAACGTTTTTTGGCAACTGGTTTACTTGCTCGCGAAGAGCCAGACCAGGATGATCGCTAGAATCACGGCGACGATGCAGACGATGGCACCGGTGAATTTGATGCGTGAGTCGCGGGTGCGCTCTCGTACGTCATCCTCGGTAGCCTCGAGCTGGGCCACTTCGCGCTCGGTTTCGGCGTGTTCGGCCTTATCTCGTGCCAAGGACCCGGCGAGCGATTCAGTGATCTCTGGGTGGTCGTGTACTTCGGTCGCCTGTTCGATGATCGACTGTGCATGTGCGGCATCTGCTTGGGCGTTGGCGATGGTCTGCTCCTGGTCGCGGCGTGCCTTGTCCTCCGCGGCGATCTTCTCGCGCAGTTCGCGCTGACGAGTCGCGGCGGCAGTCTTCGCCGTCTGCAACTCGTCGCGCGCGGCATCGGCTTCGGTCGTCACGGCTTGGTGCGCGCGTTTTGCGTCGGCGATAGGGGCTTGAGCCTGCTCGACGGCCTGCTCGGCTGCGGCAAGTGAATGCTCAAGGTCGGCGGTGATGCGCGGGACATCTTCTTCGGCTTTACGCAGGGCATCTGCCGTGTCGGAAATCTGCATCGAGAGCTCGCTGGTGCGCACCGTATAGTTGGCGGGATTTGCCGAGGGATTGCGTTGCAGCTCGGCATACTCATGACGCAGTGTCTCGAGCTGGGCGCGCGTGGCGTCGACGGTTTGTTGTGCGGCGGCAATGCCGGCGTCTCGCTCGGCCTGCACCTTGTCGCGGATGCGCTTGGAATCCTCAAGACGGCGAACGAGGCGGTTGCCGGTCTCGCGCGAGCTCGCCTCGCGGGCCTCCACGGCATCGAGCGCGGCCTTCAGGCGGAGCTCGGTCGCGTCATCCTCTGTCTTCATTTGTTCGAGCTGACCCTTGAGCTCTGCTACTTTGGAAGCATGGACATCGCGATCGATTTCGGCTGCCGCAGCGGTCTTTTGCGCTGTGGCGATCGCCTGACGCTGGTCGGCGACGATCTGCTCGTAGCGGCCTGCGATATCCTGGCGCGTCTCGAGTTCCTCGGCCTGATCGGCAATGCGCTGCTCAAGTTCGGCCAGGTGGGCGCGGGCATCGGCAAGTGCCTTTTTCGCGGCGTTCATCTCGCGCATGGCCGAGGCACCCTGGGCGATAAAGGTGCCCACGGCGTTCGCAGTGTTCGAGACAGCGGTCCCCAGATCGCGGCTCGCGGCGGGGGAGTGCGGGGCGGTCGGGCGAGCGGTGTCGGCAGCGTCCGCATCGGCAGCCTGCGGCGCGGCGATATTGCCGGTACCGCCCTCGACCACAGAAAAGCCTGCTGCGTGCGGATCGACCGCATCGGCGCCAATCGTGGGGTGCTCGAGCTGCAGAAACGAGGGCATGGTGCTGCCCTGGTCGGCAACCGGAGTCTCGCCGGGCACAAAGGTCGAGGCCGCCTCGGCGGCCTCCTCTTCCTCGGCATCAATATCGGCATCGGCGACGGCGTCTTTCATCGCTTTGACAGCATCCATCATGGAGTCCATGACGGCATCGAGCTCTTCTTCCGAAGACACCTCGATGGGGCCCGCTGCTTGCGGGACGTCGTCCTGAGCGGGCGCATCGTCGTTTTGCTCATCGGCGTTTTCTGTTTCGGGGGTTTCCGCCGTAGCGCTTTCGTCCAAGATGGGGTCGTCGATGTCGATACCATCGCAGGTCACAGCGTCAGTATCTGCGGTGACGTCTGCGGAATCATCAATATGCTGTTGAGTCTGGGGGTCCAGCTCGTCTGTCATAGGCATGTGCTCCTCATCGTTGTTTGTCACCCTATGATAAAGTCTCGCGCCGACATCCCGCGCGCCGCAGCAAAGTTTCAAAACGTGTTCGATGGCTCGATCTGATAACAATAACTCGGCCGCTTTATCCAGTTTGCACTTGACAATCCCTTCGCCGAACGACGTGGTGCCGTTCGCCTACCGCGGTCTTTTATTTTCGCTTGAACACGCTAAAGTTGCATCTCAGCTTTTGGCGCGTGAAGTTGGACACGCGCAGTCGGCGGGCGTGCCCGTCGCGATTTGAAAGGACTTTGTATGGGACTTTTCACTGGTAAGACCGTGATCGTCACCGGCGGCGGCAAGGCCACGCTCAAGGACGGTTCCGCTGGCTCCATCGGCTACGGCATCGATATCGCATTTGCCAAGGAGGGCGCGAACCTCGTCATCACCGGCCGCAACGTTGCCAAGCTCGAGGCCGCCAAGGAGTCTCTCGAGGCCGAGTACGGCGTCAAGGTTCTGCCTGTTCAGGCCGATGTCTCGGCTGGTCAGGACAACGAGGCCGTCGTCCAGAACGTCATCGACAAGGCCATTGAGGAGTTCGGCCGCATCGACGCCGTCGTCAACAATGCTCAGGCCAGCGCCTCGGGCGTGACCATCGCCGATCACACCATGGACCAGTTTAACCTGGCCATTTACTCCGGTCTGTATGCTACCTATCTGTACATGCAGAAGGCCTATCCGCACCTGAAGGAGACCAAGGGCTCCGTGGTCAACTTTGCCTCGGGCGCCGGCCTGTTTGGCAACTATGGCCAGTGCAGCTATGCTGCCGCCAAGGAGGGCATCCGCGGCCTGACCCGCGTTGCCGCCAACGAGTGGGGCAAGGACGGCATCAACGTCAATATCGTTTGCCCGCTTGCTTGGACCGCTGCGCTCGAGAACTTCCAGGATGCCTATCCCGAGGCGTTCAAGGCCAACGTCCACATGCCGCCGGCGGGTCACTACGGCGACGTCGAGAAGGAAATCGGCCGTGTGGTCGTTCAGCTCTGCGGTCCCGACTTTAAGTACATGAACGGTGAGACCGTCACCCTCGAGGGTGGCATGGGTCAGCGGCCCTAACAGTTACGCGGTTCTACGAACCGCGTAACCAGTTGACGCTGCAAACCCGCCAGAGCGGCAATCTGACGTTCAACTTCAAGGGCGCGACCAGAAGGTCAGCGCCCTTTCGTTTCACGTCACCTTGCTCGCTCTGGCGGGTTTTCGCTCATATGACCCAATCCGCTGTCAAGAG
>DXMC01000004.1:75009-78096 GCA_019414365.1 Collinsella sp. | reverse complement strand
GCCCGTGGGTTATACCCTAAGAGCAAACCACCCTTTTTAAGGGTGGTTCTGATTGCATTGCTACCCGAAAAAGAACTCCTTGACGAACTCCCTTGAGCATCGGACGGCACTATCGAGCGTGAGCGTTTTCGTAGGCCTCTTTGATTCCTTCTGGCAAGCCGTCGGGAATCAGTTCCTTCAGCTCAGCCTCGCTGTTGCCCTGATTCAGCTGCTCGTAGTACCAGCATTTGAACTTCAACATGTCCAGCGCGCGGTTCATGCTCTCGATCTCCGACTCCATATGGGCCTTACGCTCCTCGAACATGGCCTTGCGCTGGGGGTAAGTGGACGGGCCCTCCGCACACCATTCCATGAACAGACGGATGTCCTTGATCTCCATCCCCGCTTTCTTCAGACATTCGATGACCCGAAGCGCCTCGAGTTCCGTATCGCCAAATTGGCGAATGCCGGACGTCCGCTCCAGCTCCGGGAACAATCCCTGCTTGTCGTAATACCGCAGCGTTGAGGCGGGCAAGCCGAACATTTCCGCCACCTGTCCGATTGTGTACATGGCCCCTCCGAATAAATCTCGAATTCATTCCTTGACCTAAAGTTAGGTTTAGGTATTACCTTCATTCTCGTCAATACAAATCGGTAGCGCAAGGGGTGGTCCGTAATGGGCAAAACGGTTTTCGCCGGCGGCGTGAACGGCGTGGGCGAAATCGCTGGGCACCCTGCTCTTGAGCAGGCGCGACGAATGGGCATGGGAATCTAGGCGGGCCACTTGGCCATGCGTAAACAGATTCGTGTCCAGAACCATCGATAGGAGGAAATCGATCATGGCAATTAAACAGACGGCGGGCAGAGACTCCCTGGGGGATTTTGCCCCCAAATTCGCTCAGCTCAATGACGATGTGCTGTTCGGCGAGGTGTGGAGCCGAGAAGACGGGCTTTCCCTTCGAGACCGCAGCGTGGTGACGGTGGTGGCCCTAATGGCGCAGGGGCTGACGGACTCTTCGTTCCAATATCATCTGATGTCCGCAAAGAGCAACGGGGTGACCAGGGCTGAGATAGCGGAAATCCTTACGCATGCGGCGTTTTACGCGGGATGGCCCAAGGCGTGGGCGGCCTTTCGCATGGCGAAGGAGGTCTGGGCGGACGAAGACGACGGCGCTGACGCAAAGGCCCGACACCAAAACGAGATGGCCTTTCCCATCGGTGCCCCCAACGACGCATTTGCGAAGTACTTTATCGGGCAAAGCTACCTCGTGCCCCTTTCCACCGAGCAGGTCGGCATTTACAACGTTACGTTCGAGCCCGGCTGCCGCAACAACTGGCACATCCATCACGCCAAAAGCGGTGGCGGACAGATCCTCGTCTGCGTGGCTGGTCGAGGGTTTTATCAGGAATGGGGCAAACCGGCACAGGAGCTGCGCCCTGGCGATGTAGTAAATATTCCCGCGGGCGTAAAGCATTGGCACGGAGCCGCGCCCGACAGCTGGTTCTCCCGTCTCGCGGTGGAGGTTCCGGGTGAGGAGACCTCTAACGAGTGGTTGGAGCCCGTGGACGACGAGGAATACCTTACAGCGACTGACAAGGAGGCTTAGGCATGGAGCAGTTGAAACTGACGCAGGAATGGGACAAGGTGTTTCCCAAAAACGATAAGGTTGAGCACAACAAGGCGACCTTCCACAACCGATACGGCATCACGCTGGCTGCCGACGTGTACATGCCTAAGAACGCGGAAGGCAAGCTGCCCGCCATCGCCGTCAGCGGCCCGTTTGGCGCGGTGAAAGAGCAGTCCTCCGGTCTGTACGCGCAGAAAATGGCGGAGCTGGGATTTTTCGCAATTGCCTTTGACCTGTCCTATACCGGCGAGAGCGGCGGTACGCCCCGCTATGTAGCATCTCCGGACATTAACACCGAGGACTTCTGCGCAGCGGTGGACTTCCTCTCGGTACAGGAAAACGTCGATTCAGAGCGTATCGGCATCATCGGTATCTGCGGTTGGGGCGGCATGGCAGTCAATGCAGCAGCCATCGACACCCGTATCAAAGCTACCGCGGCTATGACCATGTACGATATGACCCGCGTGACCGCAAACGGCTATTTTGACGCCGAGGATTCCGAGCAGGCGCGCTTTGAAAAGCGGAAAGCGCTGAACGCGCAGCGCACTGAGGACTATAAAAACGGCAGCTATGCGCTGGCGGGCGGCGTGGTCGATCCGCTACCGGAGGATGCGCCGCAGTTTGTAGCGGACTATTACGCCTACTACAAAACTCCGCGAGGCTATCATCCCCGCAGCCTGAACTCCAACGGTGGCTGGAATGTGACGTCCTCGCTGTCGTTTTTGAATATGCCGATTTTGCAATACAGCAGCGAAATTCGCTCTGCGGTACTGCTGGTGCATGGCGAGAAGGCGCACTCCCGCTATTTCAGCGAAACCGCGTACGGCAAGCTGACGGGGGACAACAAGGAATTGCTCATTATCCCTGGTGCCAGCCACACCGACCTTTACGATCAGATGAACATCATTCCGTTTGGAAAGCTGAAGGCATTCTTTGAGGAATATCTGAAATAAGGCGTGCCTCGATTCAATGCCAAGTCTCCAGCAACGATTCTTCTAAAGAGTGGGAGTAGCTGAAACGAGGCGACTGAATAACTCCATACGTTTTGGTTAAAACAAAAAAATATGCCGCGCGCCTGCGGCATGAAGGAGGGAGATTTCTATGAATATCGTTGTATTGAGTGGTAGCCCGCGTAAGGGCGCCAATACCGACATCATGGTCGAGGCGTTTGCCGAGACCGCGCGTGAGGGCGGCAATACGGTCGAGGTCGTCCGCGTTGCCAGCAAGAAGATCGCCGGCTGCTTGGGATGCCAGTACTGCTTCGCCCATGAGGGTGTCTGCGTGCAGAAGGATGACATGGCCGACGTGATCGAGTCGCTGAAAGGCGCCGATATGGTCGTCTTTGCCTCGCCTATCTACTGGTTCGATATCACTGCGCAGGAGAAAGCCGCCATCGACCGCCTGTATGCCTTCGGTGCCACGGGATTCCCGTTCACCAAGACGGCCCTTTTGCTCGATAGCCACAGCGAGGGCGTCTATG
>DXMC01000004.1:30673-74909 GCA_019414365.1 Collinsella sp. | reverse complement strand
CCAAGTTGGAAGAGGTGCGAGAGCTCGCTCGCAAGCTCGCCTAAGGACAAGAAGAGCGCATGGCAATCAGCGTTGGCGGAAAGCCTACTTCCCTTGCCAAGAGGGTTACTGATTGCCATGCATAGTTGCTGACATTTTCTTTTGCAAGTTTTGCTATTTTTTGCAAGTTTTGCTATCAGCTGTAGCTGGCCTTTATCTGAGGAACGCTCCTTGATTTATTGCTTATCGTTGGTAACTGTCACGGTCGAAATGTCTTTGCGGCAGTCGATCGGCCCTCGTCGAGCTCCTTCAGCCGGGAGAGGCAGCGGTCCAGAAACCCGCTCCTGGCTTGCGCGGCAAGGAATCCGTCGCAGAAGCGGTCGCCGCGAACGCACCACGTGATGCATGCACGTATCAGGTCAATGCCCCCATGGTCGATGTCGCAGCTGTCTATGCCTTCCGAGGTGTCGATGCTATGGCGTTCAAGCGTCTCGAAGTGGCTGGTGTCCGCGAACCCGTCCAGTTCATAGAAATCGTCGACGAAATCTTCGAGTCCGAGCGTCCCGCCCCCAAGCTTGACATTCATGTTTCTGTCCGCCAGCTTGCCAGCGTACTTGGTTAGTCTTTCGAACATGTTCGCTACTTAGCTCAAAAGTCCGTTGTCGCCCAGGTAGTCCACGAAGGCATCGATGATCCGTGCCGTGCGAGTCGCGATGTCTATTTCGGTGAAGTCTCCCATGACTTGTGTCAGGCGCTTGAGTTCCGCGATCTTTGTTCCGGCTTTTCGCTTGCCATTGCCGTCGGTGTATCCCTCATAGTACTTGCGCTTGTCGCAGAATCTGTAGTCGGCCGCGCGGATGTTTACACGCTTCTCGAGCAGCGCCTTGTTACCCAGCGCCTCCAGGTTGGATTGGTCGACGAGCGGGTCTATCTCGTTGCGCTTCTTGGCATAGATGTGCTCAATTTCGAGTGTGGTGTCCAGGTCCATGAGCGGTTGATCTGGGTCTGCGTACGCCCACCAAGTGAGCATGGACTTCGTTACAGGCCTGCCGTTAGTGAACACGTAGGTTCGGAATCGCTCAGTAATATTTGCACGATTGAAGTGGTGGTTAGGAAACTCCACCGGGCGGTGCTCCACGATGTTGATCATCTCGGGATACACTGGCGAACGCAGCGCGTTCACGCCGGGACGCTCAATGGCGTAGGCGAAAATGAATGCCGTGATCTTGTTTAGAAAGCCGTAGAGTGCCTCGTCGTCGAGGACACCCTTGCTGTCGCTGTTGGCAAGGAACCAGACGCT
Organism: Collinsella sp.; assembly: GCA_019414365.1. GTDB lineage: Bacteria > Actinomycetota > Coriobacteriia > Coriobacteriales > Coriobacteriaceae > Collinsella. Next base: position 73,630 of record DXMC01000004.1, on the reverse strand, counting down.
TAGCAGATAGGTCCACATGCCGTTGGGGGCGTAGTTCAGCACGAAGAGCCTGTGGAGCACGCGCTCGCTGAATCCTTCCTGCGCGTCGACGCGTTTCCAGAAGCCGAGCAGGGCCTCAAGATCGCCGAGCGTGGCGTCCTCCTTGAGTATGGCGTAGCCATCGGCACCGAAGAAGTCGCGCAACGATGCGGTGGTCGTGTCGCGGATGCCTTTCTTCGCGCGGCGGTAGTACATATAGCGCGTAAATAGCTCATCGGTTGGTGTACCGCGCATGGGCCGGAAGATAGCGTTCGCTCCCTCCTCGAGCCCCTTCCAGCGACGGATGAACTCATCCTTGCGCCCCGTGTCGGAATAATGCTTGTAGAACTGGCTCTTGAAGATGTCGGCATCCGAGAGAGGCAACCCTCGGTCGTTTAGAGTCGAGAAGATGCGTAGCGCGGTGTCCTGCGACTCCGCTTCAATGGGCAACAGTATCACATTGTTGATGACGCGTGTGGCCATGTAGACGGTGTAGGTGGGCCACTCGCTCACCAGTTGCTCAATTTTCCTCTGGAAGAAAGCAAAGTTGCGGGCATAGGCGCTTTTCCAGCCATCGCCTACATTGCCCTCTCGTAAAATCTCGAGGAATTCATTTTTGTCGTTGTCCGATGCAACCTCGGAGTCGATCTTGAGACGCTCCATGTCGGGCTCGTCGAACTCGTCGGTCTTCCATACACAACGGGCGATTGCCTCGCGCATCTTCACAGACTGCTTATCCTTCATGTTGGTGAACTTGTCGTAGAACGCGCGGAGCAGCAGCATGATGGTGGTGAGGCGTTGCTGGCCGTCAATGATCTCGAGTTGGCCAGAGAGGTTCTTAAAGGTGACGATGGGTCCTAGGAAGTATTCGTCGTTCTCGCTGTCGAAACGCTCGTAGTCATCGCCTGGAAAAGCGAACGAGAACAGGTCATCCCACAGCGTTGCGCATTCATCCTCGCCCCAGGCGTAGGGCCTCTGGTAGTCGGGGATGAGGAAATCTGATCGCTTATCGGTGAGAAGATCGCGAATCGATCGCTGGTCGATGTTGAGCTTGGACATGAGCTGTACCTTCCGCGCGGGAACAATCAAGATGACACGGATTATATCGCCGAAGTCGTCATTCACTCTATTGCTGCGAGCTACTGAATCTGGCAATCTCTGGCCAACTCTTACGGTTTCATGTCGTGATTCATATCGGCGCCGATTAATGCCCGTGATGCTTCTGCTTGCACCTTCCTTGGAGAGCGCGAACGAGAGATGCGATCTACGGACGACTGAATAGCTCCATTCGTTTTGGTTACAACAAAATGCGTGCCGAGCGCCTACGGCATGAAGGAGGGAGTCTTCGCTTCGCCCATCTTCTGGTTTGATATTACTGCGCAGGAGAAGGCCGCTATTGACCGCCTGTACGCCTTCGGTGCCACGGGCTTCCCGTTCACCAAGACGGCCCTTTTGCTCGATAGCCACAGCGAGGGCGTCTATGATGCGGCGATCGCTATGTACAAGTCGACCTGCGCGTACTGCAAGTGGGAGGACCAAGGCATTGTCACCATCAGCGGTATGACCGAGCGCGATAGCATGGCCTCCTCGCCCAAGTTGGAAGAGGTGCGAGAGCTCGCTCGCAAGCTCGCCTAAGGACAAGAAGAACGCATGGCAATCGGTTGTATCGCGAGTATATGAATAGTGGTGTATTCCCTCAAGTGTCGTATAGAACAATTTTTAAACGCAGAAAAATAACTGAAAACAAATTAATCCGCGTTAAAATATTGTCAAACAGAAGTTCATGAGGGAAGGTTACGTATGCGTCGCAAGGCAGATGAGCTCCTTAGGGAATGGCGAGACAGGGCTGATAGAAAACCTTTGCTGGTCAAAGGCGTGCGCCAGTGTGGCAAGACCTATCTGCTCAGAACGTACGCCCAGGATCTTTTCGAATCGGTTGTCTACGTTAATCTCGAGAACGACCGGTCGGCGCGAGCGGATTTTTCGGGCGGTCTTGACCCTCATGCGATCGTACGCGCGATCGAGGCTCGTACGGGACAGCGTATCGTGCCTGGCAAAACCTTACTGTTCATTGACGAGATCCAGGCATGCGAGGAAGCGCTCACTTCCCTTAAATACTTTTGCGAAGATGCTCCCGAGTATTACGTTGCGGCTGCTGGGTCGCTTCTTGGGGTTGCCATTAACCATCAGTCGTATTCGTTCCCCGTCGGAAAGACCGACTTGATTGAGATGACTCCACTCGATTTCGAGGAGTTTCTCTGGGCGATGGGGCACGATCAGCTGGTCGACGAGATACGCTCGTCATTCGAGTTAATGGGTCCTCTTGCGCCAAGCCTTCATGAAAAGGCGCTTGGGCTCTATCGACAGTATCTTGTTGTTGGCGGAATGCCCGAGGCGGTCCAAACGTACATCGATGATCAGTCAATCATTGATGTGGCCGAAAAGCATCGGATTATTCTCGACGGATATTCCGCCGACACCAATAAATATGCTGATGAACGCTTGAGCGCAAAGACGCGTGCGTGCTTCGATTCCATTCCACAGCAGCTTGCCAAAGAGAATCGTAAATTTCAATACAAGGTAGTGCGAGCGGGGGGCAATGCGTCTCTCTTTGGAGATGCTCTCGACTGGCTTGTATTGTCGGGTACGGTGGCGCGCTGCAGCCTAGTCGGGCAGATCGAAAGTCCTTTAGGGGCCTTCGTTAACCCTTCTGCTTTTAAAATCTATCAGGCGGATACGGGGCTGCTCGTCTCCAAGGCCGGTGCTCAACGCGCCGATATTCTTGCCGGCATCGGCGGCACATTCATGGGTGCACTTACCGAAAACTACGTTGCCCAACAGCTTTCAGCCATGGGCTATCCGCTGCATTATTGGGCGCGAGATAATCGTGCGGAAATCGACTTTGTAGTAGAGAAGCAGGGATGTTTGTCTGCGATTGAAGTCAAGGCGGGGGAGAACACAAGATCTCGAAGCCTGTCCTCACTTAAAAAGACCCATCCGGGCGTGCGCCTTATCAGACTATCGACTAAGCCCTTTGGGATGAATGATGGGCTTATGTCTGTTCCACTTTATGCGGCATTTTGTCTATAGGGATGATGCTGCTGTAATGCATGGATGGGCCCGGAGCTCAGTATTTACTGCGCTTCGGGCCCCGTTGGTTTGTGGCTTGGACCAGTTCGACTGCCGTCGTCCTAGTCAAACAGACTCGGCATGTCGTTTTCCTTCATGAGGGCACCGGCGGAGGGGAGGCTCTGCGCGGTGAACTTCTCGGCCGAGACGCCGGCGCCAAGAATTTCCTCGGTCGTGCCGACGGTGGTGACCGAGCGACCCTTCTTGGCGGTAAAGGCCTGGACGCCCTGCGTGTTGGTGGTCGTCTTGGTCTTGAGCAGCGACGTGTTGAAGTTCATCAGGCGATAGTCGCTCGAGACCAGCGCGATGTCGCGGTCCTCCTTGAGCACCTGGGCATACAGCAGCTTGCTGCCACCGTAGATGGCGTTCTTGAGGCGCTTGCGGTTGGTTTTGGTGACGTATCCAGAAAGCGCGACGCGCACCACGCGGCCGTTCTCAAAGACAAACAGCACGTCGGCCTTGTAGTCCTCGGGGTCGATGACCCAGATGACGCTCTCGTCGGGTTCCATCTCAAGATCAGTCGGCAGGTACGAGCCCAGCTGGGCCGACTTGGTGTCCTCAAACGCCGCAACCTTGCACTTGTATACCTGGCTCTTGTTGGTAAAGACCAGCAGCTCGTGGGTGTTGGAGGACGGGAACTCGATAAAGGGTTTGTCGCCGTCCTTGTACTTGAGCGTGGTCGCTTTCTTGAGCACACGGTCCGTCATCTTCTTAAGGTAGCCATCGCGCGAGAGCATGATGGTAACGGGGTACTCCTCGACCTCGGGCTCCAAGCTTACCTCGATAACCTCATGGGGCTCGATCCTGCCCGTGCGGCGCGGCATCACGTACTTCTTGTTGACCGCGGCCAGCTCGTCGCTGATGACCTTCTTGATGTTCTCCTCGCTGGAGAGAATCTCCTCAAGCTCGGCAATCTCGCCCTCAAGCTTGGCAATGTCCTTGGTGCGGTTGAGGATGTACTCCTCGTTGATATTGCGGAGCTTAAGTTCGGCAACAAACTCGGCCTGGGTCTCGTCGATGTCAAAACCCTTCATAAGGTTGGGCACGACCTCGGCCTCGAGCTTGGTGCCACGGATGATGGCGATCGCCTTGTCGATGTCGAGCAGGATTGCCTCAAGGCCGTGCAGCAGGTGCAGGCGCTCGGTCTTTTTGCCCAGGTCAAAGTTAATGCGGCGACGCGTGGACTCAATACGCCACTTGACCCACTCGTGCAGGATTTGGCGCACGCCCATAACGCGGGGGTAGCCGTCGACCAGTACGTTAAAGTTGCACGAGAACGAATCCTGCAGCGTGGTCGAGCGATAGAGCTTGGCCATGAGCTTGTCGGGGTCGACGCCGCGCTTAAGGTCGATAGCGATGCGCAGACCCGAAAGGTCGGTCTCGTCGCGGATGTCGGCGATCTCCTTGACCTTGCCCTCCTTGGAGAGCTTGACGATGCGCTCGATGATGACATCGGTCTTGGTGGTGTAGGGGATCTCGTAGACCTCGATGATGCGCTCTTCGGGAATCCAGCGCCAGCGGGAGCGAATCTGGAAGCTGCCCAGGCCGGTCTCGACGATCTTTTCCATCTCCTCGCGGCGGTAGATGATCTCGCCGCCGGTCGAGAAGTCGGGCATGGGCATATACTCGAGCAGGTCGCAGTCGGGATCCTGCAGGTAGTGCATGGTGGCGGTGCAGACCTCGTTGAGGTTGAAACCGCAGATGTCGGACGCCATGGCGACGCCGATGCCCTTGTTGGCCGAGACGAGGATGTTAGGGAACGTGGTGGGCAGCAGACGCGGCTCCTTCATGGCGCCGTCGTAGCTGTCGACGAAGTCGACCGGGTCCTTGTCGATGTCCTTGAAGATCTCGGCGCTGATGGGGGAGAGCTTGGCCTCGGTATAACGCGAGGCGGCGTAGCTCAGATCGCCCGAATAGTACTTGCCAAAGTTGCCCTTCGACTCAACGAACGGCGCGAGCAGTGCCTCGTTACCGGTGGCTAGACGCACCATCGTCTCGTAGATTGCGGCATCGCCGTGCGGGTTGAGCTTCATGGTCTGACCCACGATGTTGGCGCTCTTCTGGCGCTCGCCCTTGAGCAGACCCATCTTGTACATGGTGTAGAGCAGCTTGCGGTGCGAGGGCTTAAAGCCATCGATCTCGGGGAACGCACGCGAGACGTTGACGCTCATGGCGTAGGGCATGTAGTTGACCTCGAGCGTCTGCGTGATCGGCTGGTCGGTGACCTCGGAGTGCAGGCCGATGACGTTCTCGGCGTTGACCTGCTTTTTCTTTGGCTGGGTTTTCGTCTTCTTCTTTGCCACGATTTCCTCTTGAACTTCTTATGGGCCGTCGTTATCGATTTGCTGCTACTGCAGGTCCAGCTGGTCCAGGTATTCCTTGCCGTGCTCGGAGATATGGCGCTTGCGGCCTGCCTCGTCGTTGCCAAGCAAAAGGTTGAACATGGTCTCCATCTTGGTGACGTCCTCGGGCTCCACCTTAATCAGGCGACGCGTCTCGGGGTTCATGGTGGTGAGCCACATCATGTCCGGGTCGTTCTCACCAAGACCCTTGGAGCGGTTGATGGAGCACTTTTGATCGCCGATCTCTTTAAGGATGCCGTTCTTCTCGAGCTCGGTGTAGGCAAAGTAGGTCTTTTCTTTGCAGTTGATCTCGTAGAGCGGCGACTCGGCGATATACACGTAACCCTCGTCGATAAGTGTGGGCACCAGGCGGTAGAGCATGGTGAGCACGAGTGTGCGGATGTGATAACCGTCGACGTCGGCGTCCGTACAGATGATGACCTTGTTCCAGTTGAGGTTGTCCAGGTCAAAGGCGCCGAGGTTCTTGATGCGCTTGTCCTTGATCTCCACGCCGCAGCCCAGCACGCGCATGAGGTCCATGATGATGTCGGACTTAAAGATACGCGGATAGTCCTCCTTCAGGCAATTGAGGATCTTGCCGCGGACGGGCATAACACCCTGGAACTCGGCATCGCGCGAGGTGCGGATGGCGCCTGCTGCCGAGTCGCCCTCTACGATGTAGATCTCGCGGCGGCTCTTGTCCTTGGAGCGGCAGTCGATGAACTTCTGCACGCGGTTGGCCATGTCGGTCTTCTGCTGCAGGTTGGTTTTGATGCTCTGGCGTGTCTTCTCGGCGTTCTCGCGCGAGCGCTTGTTGATGAGCACCTGCTCCATGATCTTATTGGCGGCGTCCTTGTTCTCGATTAAGTAGGTCGAGAGGCGCTCCTTAAAGAAGGCCGTCATGGCCTGCTGGATAAAGCGGTTATTGATGGCTTTCTTGGTCTGGTTTTCGTAGGACGTCTGGGTGGAGAAGCAGTTGGTCACCAGTACCAGGCAGTCCTGGACGTCCTGCCACTTAATGCCGCTTTCGTTTTTGTTGTATTTGCCCTGTTGCTTAATGTAGGCATCGATGGCGCTGGTGAGGGCGCTGCGGGCAGCCTTCTCGGGCGAGCCTCCGTTCTCGAGCCACGATGAGTTGTGGTAGTACTCCTGCATCATGAAGGTGCGAGAGAAGCACATGCATGCGGTGATTTTTACGTTGTAGTCGGGCAGGTCCTCGCGGTCGCGACCGCGACGGTCAGCCTCGATAAAGAAGGGCTCGGTGAGATAGTCGGTACCGACCTTCTCGAGCACGTAGTCCTCGATGCCCTTGGGATAGCAAAAATCCTCTTCGGAAAACTCGCCGTCGTCGCCCTCGATGCGCAGCCGGAAGGTCACGTTGGCGTTGACCACGGCCTGGCGGCGCATGGTCTCGCGATACCAATCGTGGGGGATGCTGATGGAGGTAAAGACCTCAAGATCGGGGCGCCACTTGATGGTGGTGCCGGTGCGGTCCTCATCGCTGGGCTCAATCTCGAGTGCCTTCTTTTTGGCGCCGACGACCTTGCCCTTCTTAAAGTGCAGAGAGTACTTGTTACCGTCGCGCCAAACCGTGACGTCCATGTATTCGGAGGCGTACTGGGTCGCGCACGAGCCCAGGCCGTTGGTGCCGAGCGAGAAGTCGTAGTCGCCGCCCTGGTTGTTGTTGTACTTGCCGCCGGCGTAAAGCTCGCAAAAGACGAGTTCCCAGTTAAAGCGCTTCTCGGAGGGGTTCCAGTCGAGCGGGCAGCCACGGCCGTTGTCCTCTACCTGGATGGAGCCATCGCGAAAGGCGGTAAGGGTGATGAGCTTGCCGTAGCCCTGGCGCGCCTCGTCAACGGCGTTGGACAGGATCTCGAAGGCGGCATGCGCGCAACCGTCGAGTCCGTCCGAGCCAAAGATGACGGCAGGGCGCAGGCGTACGCGCTCCTCGTCCTTGAGCTGGCGGATACTGTCGTTACCATAGTTTGCGGTGTTTTTTGCCATACTCGCTCTCTCGGTGCTCCTTTTGCTGCGTTTAAGTCATATAGATAGTCAAGGTAGCATAGCCCAGGCCGTGGGCGATTCCACCTAACACGAAATCCATCGAACAATCGTTCGATTAGATAATGAATGCTTGGAATGCGGGAGGGACCTGTCCTGTCCTATCCAAACATCTGCGGCAGGTCGATGAAGACGGTTCGATCGCTTTCGCCAGCTTCGAAGTCCGAACGGGAGAAGAATCCATAGCGATGGCACTTGAGTCCCGTTGCCTCGACTTGGGCGATTTCCTCGTCGACCATTTTTTGCGTGATGGGGGATTTGCGGAACTTTGCTTCGTAGAATGCGTAGCCCTCGGGGTCTTGCGTTACCACATCGAATTCGCCGCTCGTTTTGTTTGCGGGGTCGTCGTACCAGTACTTGCCTATGGCGTCGAAAGCCGGTTCGATCTTGCCGGTCCTGTTCTGCCGCACGAGGTATTGACGGCAGATCTCCTCGAACATATGAGGAACGTAGTTTTCCTCGAAGTCTTGGAAGACGTGACGATCATAGAAGACTTCCGGGTCGAGCAGCTGACGCGCTGAGGCATTGCGGAAAACATAGCGATAGTAAAAGAGCGAAAGCGGATCCACTACAAAGTAGCCAGACTTGCGCTTGTTCGTAGGGTCGTTGATGGGTGCACGCTTTTGGACGATTTCGAGTGACATGAGCTTGTCGAGCACGTCTGCCATGGCCGGACCGCTCGAGACGTGCGACTGTGCCAGCACGTCCCCCCAACGGGAGTAGCCTTGTGCGAGAGCCCCGAAAACTTCGTTGGCGTTGGTCATCTTCGAGATCTCGGCGTTGAGATAGGACGGCACCTCGCTTTCTAAGCGGGCGCCAGGTTCCGTGACGAGCTCGATGATGTTGTCGCGTACGCTTTGGGATTGATCGATGAGGCGATTGTAAAAGGGGATACCGCCAAAAACGCTATAGAGCCGCACCTTGTCCTCGGGCGAGAACGCGGGATAGAACTTCGCAGCGTCAAAGTAATCCATGGGCTTAAGCTCAAGCGCGAGATCAATTCGCCCGTAGAGGGGGCTTTCATGCTCGATGAGGGATTTCATAATCTCAACGTAGGAGCCGCACAGGACAATGTTTAAACGTGAGTCTTCCCTGTGGGCGTCGATTGAGGTCTGAAGAATGCTGTCTAGGCCTTTAACCGCATCTCTCAAGTAGGGGTATTCGTCGAGAACGAGGGTAATGTTCTTGTCTTTAGCTTGGGCAAACAGAAATTCGATGAGCTCGCGGATGCCTGTGAAGGCGAGCGGAGGAAAGCTCAGCGCTTCAGCAACAAGGACGGACAGACTCTCGAGGTTGTCTGCCTCGGAGGTTTGGCGGCACTCGTAATAGACCGTTGCGACATCCGACAAATCGGTTAGCGCCTGCTTGATGAGCTCACTTTTTCCGACGCGACGCCTGCCGTAAATGAGAACATTGCGCTGCTCGGGTGCTTTGAGCGTTTTCTTAATACGGGCGAGCTCACGCTCCCTGCCAATAAATTCCACTTACTCGGTTCCTTCCGACTCGGTTTTGTCCGAGTTAATTGTATCGCATGGATCAGTTTATGCTCGAGTTTACTCGGACAAAACCGAGTCGGTTCTGCCCGAGTTAATTTGAAGGCGGCCGAATGCGTCTTGCTGCGTTTGCGGTTGGATACGTTGTCGAAAACGTGTCGTGCGGATTGTTGGATCGAATCGAACATTGGGACAGACGTCTCGTTTTATGGGCCGGGGGCGTGCATGTGCGAGTTCTTTTGGCCCATAAGGAACGCTGGTGGGTCGTTATTTGGGCCACGGGTAACTTCGCCGGCGCCGTGTTTCGTCATACGCTCATAGTGGAAGCCGATGCCACAGGACGACGAAGGCCTTGGGCAACGGATGAGCTGCAAGCGAAAGGAGCGGTGAGGATGATGAAGCCCATGACGAAGAAGCTGCTGTTAGGAATTCCCACCGTGACGCTTTCGGCCGTGCTGGCGTGTACGGTGGCCGGCTGTGGCGGTAGTGCTCCGAGCGGCTCGGCTGGCAGTTCGGGCGGCAGCGCGCCTGTGCAGGAAAAGCCCAAGGCCTATGATTCGCAGACGGTCGAGGTGGCAGGCATTACCTATGAGTCGGTGGCTCACGGTACGTTCTATCGTGGCGATGCCAAGCTACAGGACGGCTTTTATCTGCACATCAAGATCACCAACAATAATGCAAAGAACAGGACGTTTAGCTCCTTTAACGTGCATGCTGCCCAGGGCGATCTTGAGGCAGGCGACCCGTTGTTTACTTCCGGCAAGGCGGCCGTGCTCGATTACGTTGCAAGCGAGGCTCCAGATGAGCTTCACGAGGGCATCGATCTTTCCGAGAGGCCAGATATCGGTCCGGGCGAGACTGTTGAGTACGTGTATTTCTGGGCGCCCAAGACGGCGTACTACGGGCCCATCACTGTCGAGTTCGTAGATGCTTACGCCCCCGCCAAGAATCATGAGGCCATGCACTTTGACACCACGGGGTGCGAGACCAAGGAGTTCAAGGCGGCCGGCGGTGTGGCCGATTCTGGTGACGCGGCCAATATGACCGGCATCGATTGCGCATCGTACAGTATCGAGGCCGCCGATGGGTACACGCTGGATTCGTCCAACGAAGAGCACGAAAAGGCAGACTTCTTCCACGACGAGACTGGAGGACGCTTGCACATCAGCATCTTCCCGCGCTCGCCGGAGGAAGAGGTTGCAAGCCTAGAGCAGGTCTACGAAGGCAAGGAGACAACAACCGACCAGGTCGAGTACAACGGCATAACGTGGCTGCGCGTTACCGGTCCCGACAACGGCCATACGCTGTTTGCGACGGCTCCCGCAACGGGTGAAACCGTCCGCGTGTCGATTGGCTGGAAGATCGATTGGGACGCCGCCGTGCCCATGATGGAGGCGCTAAAGCTCAAGTAGCGCTGTGATTCCCATGTCAGGCGACTCAGGGCTGGCTCCGAGTTATCGGGGCCAGCCCTTTTTTGATGTTCGATGAGCCGAGTCGGCGTCTCTCGCAAAGGTAATTTAGGAGCTAGCGAGGCCTATCCGAATTGACCTCATTGGCGGTGTCGTTTTCGAGCGCCGTGCGGCGGGCGCTGTAGGCGATGAGGCCGGCGCCTGCCGCGGCGAGTGCTGCAGCGGCTGCCGTAAGGGGTGCATTGACATCGCCCGTGCCAGCGAGCGCGCCCGCTTTTCCGGAGCGCTTGTTATTGCTGTGGTCCTTGCCACTGCCGGAGCTGCTTCCGCCGGAGCCGCCGCCCTCGTCGGTACCGCCGCCACTCGAGCCACCACCGCCGTCCGCCGTCATCGGTGCATCGTGAAGCCCCGTCGTATCCGCGCTGTCGCATACGCCGACCTGAACTTCTGAGCGTTCGCATGCCGCGCCGGGCACATGAAGCTCGTGCAGTACGGCACCCAGCGCCGAGTTTGCGCCCGGTCGAATTTCCTCGAGCGTTACGGGATCGAGCGCCACCAGATTACGCGCCTTCGCATATAGCGTTACGCGTTTGCCCACCTCGTCGCCCCAACTCTCTGGGATGGCAAAGCTCATGCGGAACTGTGCCGTGCAACCCGGTGCCAGCACGGCGTTGCCGTTGTCGGCTGCCAGCGGGTGCGTAGCGAAGCGCTCGCCCAGCGTCTCGAGCGCGTACTTCACGTGTGCAACGTCGTTGTCCGAAGCGTCCTCGGCAAGCTCTGGATCGTAGATCGAAGCCATGCGTGCGTTCACTCCGAATCCGATGGATGCGCTGGAGAACGGCTGGTTGGAGCCCTCTCGGTACAGATCGATCGTGCCGGCGGTCAGCAAGGTGTTGCCGTCGTTTCGCACCGTGACCATGAAGGATTCGCCTGCCGCTCCGGGCACCACCGCGCCCGAGGTGGCTACCGCGCCCGTCGGCGTCGCGCATGCCACCAGAGGCACTTCGATGCCGTGTAGCTCTGCCTCGCTCTTCTCTGCACTCACAATGTGCGTGGCGAGCGCCGAGAGCATGCCGCCCGACGTCAAAAATGTTGTAACCTGATCGACGGGATGGTCCAGCTCGCACATCACGAACGGCTCCGTGAACAGATCGCCTGCCAAGGTGCTGGCGAAGATGCGGAAGTGCTTGCCCATCACTGCTACCGGGTTGCCTTCTTCGTCGTAGGTTTGCCCTACCTTGCCATCGGTGTTCTCTACATAGAGCACGCACCTGCCGTTGTTGCTTACGCTAAACGATGCCGGGCCACAGCCTGCGGCACCCACGGGCTGCGTTGCAAATGCCGATGCGCCTCGCGTCCAAGTAATATGCTGCAGTTGCTCGTTGACGGTTGCCAAAAAGCCCGTGTGCTGCGGCCACGGCACCGCGTGGGGTACTGTGGCATCTGGCGACATAACGCCCCAACCTGCGATGGACTGGCCGATCACGGCGTACGATGCGCAGCCACAACCACCTGCAGTCTCGTATGCAACGGGCACCACCATTTTGCCGTTGATATTCTCGGGCGCGCCTAGCTCGATACTCGACGGCGCTTGCGGAAAGCGGAGAACTTGGCGAAACGTCAGGCTGTCGCCCAAATCATCCGACCACAGGGCAAAGCATTCCAGCGCAACCTCGGCCTCGCTGCCGAGCGCCTTCTCTGCGGTGGCTCCGTGGCGGTGGAGGTAGGCGCCCGACAGACGTCCGTCGACAAGTGTCTTGCCCACCGTGATGCGTGGGCACTGCAGGCAATGGTAGCCATCCTCCTGAAGGCGGCCGCGCGAGATGCTGCGCCACGACGTGTGCGATATCACGCGAACTCCGTCGTTGCTTATGCGCAGGCGCACAACGGACAGTATGCCGGATGTGCTCGCCGTATCGAAATGGGTGTTGTCGCCGGCGGGGCGCTCGCCCGAGACCAGCAGCACGTAGGCGTCCTGGTTTCCTCTTCCGTCCGTATATTCCACCACGTCGAAGTCGTAATCGTATATGTCGTCGCGCTCCACGTCGCCCTCGCCAAACCCAAGGGGAAAGTCGACCGGCATAGGAGCGGACCATGTGCCGTTTGCCTTTGTGTGCACCACCAGACGCGAACGGCCATTCTCGCCGTAGCGCACCGAAGCGATGCGGAACAGGCACTCCACGCCGGCAACCATTGCCAGCTTCATGTGGGCTTCGCTGAGCACGCCAGCAAACAGCACGTTGTCGCTCGAAGGCTTGATGCCGCCACGCTCGTCCTCCGACACGCCGGCAGAATTGGCGTTCGGGTCCGCAACGGCGTTTGTTGCCTGACCGATGTAGGTGTACTCATACATCGGCACGGCGTTTTCGTCGTTCTCTATCAGTGCATGGACGAAATGCTCGATCTGTCCCGTGTCGTCGCTTTCTGCATCCGCCTCGAGCTCAATGCGCGTGACCGCTTGATCCCAATCGCGCACGACAGGCGCGGTGTTTACGGCAGTGGCCTTAACCTCGGCGCGTGCGAGCAGTTCGGCGTTGGTGACGATGGTGGCCGATGCGATAAATTGCGGCACACCACCCGCCTCGGCGTTGCCGGCCGAGCCGAAGCAGGCATCCAGCGTATAAGGCGTATCTCCATCCAATGCGAGCTCAGAGCGCTGGAGCACATACTGGTCGCCATTGTTCACCGACATATTCCACGAATCGATGAGTGTGGGCCACGACCCCGACCAAGCCTTGGTGGTCCACTTGAACATTACGAACTGGAGTATTACATCGACATCGACGTCTGCACCTACACGCAGTCGCGGAAGCTGGTGTCCATTTGCCTTTTCGTACCCAATGAACAGCGTGAGGGATGCGGCGCCGCGCACGGCAGACGAAGCGACGCCTGCAACGCCGGCGCCAAAGGTGACGGCAAGCCCGATCTGGATGGTGAACGAGCCCGACGTGTTTGAATAGTCGAGCGAAATGTTTTAAAAAACGCCGCGCCGCTGCCGTGCGTGTGGGCACCCACGGCGAGCGCCAGTTTTGCCAGCACCCAGGGGTTGACGTTTAGGAAAAATGGCACCGGTCCTAGGGTAAACTGCTCGGTCCAATTGAGGTCGGTTCTTACCTGGAAGAGGGCCTTAATATTGCCGTATGCGGGGTCGTTGTTGTTACCCCAGGTTTTGCCCACCCAATCGTAGGCGAGCGAGCCGTACAGCTGTGTGGCGATATCCATCGTGAACAGCGGCGTGCAATGGTGGCGAAGGAGCTTGGTGTTTCTTGGATCGGTGCCCGAACCGGCACTCATCCTCTTGTACTGATTCCACTTCCCCTCCATCTCGTCGAGGTAGCGGTTTGCCTGCTTGGCGCCCGACTCGCGCGGCGATTTCTTCCAGTATTCCGGATCAGGGTTGCCCGAATCGTTCATATAGCTAGCTGGTTTGTACCCTCCGCCAAACAGCACGTATCCAGCAAACGAGAAATCGAACAGAATGGGAAATGTGGGCATCCAGCACGTGAACTTATTGCCGCCGATACCGGGAAACGCCGCGGGGAAATCAAACGGAGTGATCTCTTGGTCCATGGTGGTGGGAATGATGGTGGTCGAGCCCGATTCCGCCTTTGCGGCCGGCGCGGTGACAACGGCCATAGGGGATGAGAGCGTGTAGGTTTTGCCCTGGTAGTCGAGCATAAAGCGCAGCTTGCACCCTTCCTCCAGAAGGCCCGAAGCTGCATCGAGGAACGTGTCTTCAAGCGTGAACGTCGCCAGATTATCCGCGCCCGATGCGCTGGCCTTGATCTGGCCGATCTGCGTGACGGTTTCGGGTGAGCTGCCCGCAGCGGGCATCACTTTATTGATATGCAACGTTGCCTGCCCGCCCTGCGGCAGATGAGCCTGCACGGTAAAAGCGTGCGTGTCGGGCTGGTCGTTTGCTGCTTCGTCCGCTGGCATTGCCATAAACGTGGCGTCGGCGTACTGGATGTCCCATTCGTCGAACGTGAGCTGTCGAAAGTACGGCTCACCATCGGAGAGCGGACGTGTGGGTGCGGTAATAGCGGTGCCGCCCTGGATACGCGCAAGGGGAATCTCGACATCGCGGTAGCCTGCCATGCTAATGGAGATGCCGCCGTTAAAGTCGTACGCGTCGAGAAGCGTTGCCTCGTCCACGTAGCCTTCTGAAAGAGGGGCGACCTCAAAGATGGCCGTGCCTTCGTCATCGGTCGTGGCGGTGAGCTGCTTGCCTGCGGCATAGCGCGATATGAGCGTGACCTGGGCACCCGTGATGGGCGTATTCTTGTTGGCGACGTCGACCACGACCACACCAAACATGGTGCGCGAGAGCACCAAGACCTTGAAGGGATCATCTTCGTCGGCGTATGCCTCGGCGGGGGCGAACGGCAATATGAAGGCGTTTGCGCTTCCCGGCACGCGCGGCAACATAATGCTCGCCAGCGAGGACGCTCCGGCAACAAGTAACGAACGGCGATCAAGCATCTTTGGCTCCCATCCCGCAGGTATCGGTGGAAATAATCCAATTTTGCGAGAAGGCATCCTGTCACGGTAGTGCCGTCCGAGGGCCAAAATGTCCAATTTGAGCGAGCGAAGCGCCGGGGCTCCGGGGCGCACGTGCCGCGCTAGGCAGTCTGGCCGCTAACGCAGCATATGCGCGACCAGTTCGGTGCGCGTGCCGATGCCAAGCTTTGCATACACGTTGGACAGTCGATTTTTGACGGTGCCCGGCGATACTCCCATATGGCGTGCGATTTCGGCGTTGGTCCACCCACGACAGGCGAGCATGGCCATGGTGAATTCCGTGGTCGTTAGATCGTCGGCCACGTCCTCGCCCGAATCGGGGTTGTGGATGCGCCGCCAACCGTAACTGAATCGATACGTAATCTCGATGATGCGCGCGAAGTCGTCAGGGAATCGCGTTTTTAGACACGCCTCGATAAGCCCCTGCAAAAGGCCGTGGTGTTCGCCAATGAGCTCGATAAGGCCGTCGGGACGCGCAATGTTCCAAGCAACTCCGAAGTGTGCCTTTGCGGCGTCGATGTCCTTGAGGCTCATGCATGCCATAGAAGCCGACAAGTGCAGGAATAGCTCCGAGATGGGATAGCTTCCCTGTTTCATGATCAGGGCGTTTTCTGCCATGCCCAGACTGCGGCCATATTCGCCGCGCAGGTACAGGGCGTGCGCCATCACGTAGCTGGCGAACAGGCGCAGGCCTTCGGGCAGATGCGCCGCAAGCGGATAAAACTCTTCGGCGGAATACGGGGAAGGCAAGTGCAGCAGGACGCTCGCGGCCGAGGCGAACAGGATATGCGTGGCGTGGACGGCGGGCGACTCCTCGTCGGTTGGCATATCGAGGATGCCAGCAAGGCACCGGCGGGCGTCGGGGATACGGTTGAGCGACAGGCTGGCATATCCGCAGATAAAGTATGCGGAATAGCGCAGTGCGGGATCGGTGGCGTCAAGATAGGGGCGCGCCGTCTTGGCAGCGAGGGCGGCCTGTCCGCGAAAGTACAGAGCTTCTGCCGTGGCAATGGCGCGCGAATCGGGGTCGGAAATGCCTGCAACCGCAGCGTCAATCTGCCCCGGCACAAAGGCGGTGCACATCAACGGCATGGGAACGCGTGGGTAGCCATCGCAGTCCATCTTCCATCTCCCATCAGGTGGCAACAATGCAGCAATTGTACTCCTGTTGCTCGGGACCGGAATTTGTGGGTATCGCCTACGATTATGCCGAACGTATAAAGGAAGAGTCTATTGGCGATGCTCCCAAGGTGGCTACTGAAGCCTAGCTGACCTCGACATTAGGAAAAATTGCCGCCCCTACAAAAAGCTCTGCCGCAGCGATGGGAAACGCATCTTCTGGGCATTCCGGCGTCTCCAGCCAGCGCTGGACTGCTGCTGTCGCCTGCGCGTTGGCGAGCGAGGCGTGGGGACCGTCCGGCGACCAGCGGTGACGGGCGAGCCCTGCCGCGTGTGTGGGCCTCCATCGGCGTAGACCCGTGACCCCCATGGCATCGGAGAAGTCCACCATGGCGTCCAGGACCTTACCGTCCGGCATGTCCAGCCTAGCGGCTCTCTTGATTCCGAGGTCGAAGGGGGCGTTGTGCAAGGCATATGGGGCCGAGTGGAAGTGGATCAAAAGAGCGTTACTTGACGTTTCATGCATAATGCCAACCGTCCCGCGACATCACGTTCGCAGCGCGCAGGGGCCGGAGAACCTTCGCGATGAGAGTTGACGTCTAATACCTTGCATCGTATAGTGTGTATAGCACAGTATATGACGAGAGGAGGTGTGCGGATGGAGGCACAGATGAAGCGCGGCTTCCTGGAGGCCTGCGTGCTCGCGGCCGTCTCCGGCGAGGAGTCCTACGGCTACCAGATCGTGAAGGACGTACCGGCGAGCATGGGGCTCACGGAGTCGACGCTCTACCCGCTGCTCAAGCGCCTGGAGAAGGCCGGGTGCATCACGGCGCGCTCCGCCGAGCACAACGGGCGGCTGCGCCGGTACTACCGCATCACGGACGACGGGCGAGCGCGCATCGAGGAGTTCCTGGCCGAGTGGCCGTCCGTACGGGAGATTTACGCATACGTTGAGGGGGCGCACCATGACGCGTGATGAGTTTCTGGGCCGGTTGGGCGAGCTGCTCGCCTGCCTGCCGGCCGAGCAGGTGGAGGAGACCAAGGCGTTCTATGCGGAGGCCATCGCCGATCGCATGGAGGACGGTATGAGCGAGGAGGAGGCCGTGGCCGCCATGGGCACGCCCGGCGAGGTGGCGGAGGCCACGCTCGACGACCTGCCCGCCGTGCCGCGCGCGATCGCGAGGACGCGCCAGCGCAGCACCGCGCTGCTGTGGGTGCTGACCATCGTGGGCTCCCCGGTGTGGGTGCCGCTGCTCGCCGCCTTCGCCGCCGTGGTCGTCACGGTCTATATCTGCATCTGGGTGCTGGCGCTCTGCGTGTGGATCGTCGCGGCGGCACTCGGGGGCGTGGGCGTAGTTGAGCTCCTGTTTGCCGTAAGCGGCGTCACCATCGGCCACTTCCCGTACGCCCTCGCCTCGGCGGGCGTGGGGCTTGGCCTCGTCGGCGTGGCGCTCTTCGTTGGTGCTGGCGCTTGGGCCGCCTCAAAACAAATTGCGCGCTTCTCGGCGCTCTGGGCGAGGAAGGCCGCCTCGCCCTTCTGGAAGGGTAAGAGCGAGAAGGGCGGCGCTGCCGCGCATCTCGCGGCGTAGAAAGGAGTGAGTACCATGACCAGCGCGAAGAAGATCTACCTCGCCGTGGCGGGCGGGCTCGTTGCCGCGGGTGTTGTCCTCGCGGGCATTGGCTTTATCGCTTCGGGCTTCGACCCGGCCGTGTTCACAACCCAAATCGACACGCGCGACAGCACCATCGTGCTCGGCGGCGTCGAGGTGGACGACCCGATGGGCCTCCCCCTCATCGAGCAGCTCGCCAATCTGGGCGAGATCGACACCTCCGGCGTCGCGGATCCCGCCGCGCCCTAGGCGCAGCGAGCCCGGGCGCTTTGCCCGCCAAGCTGCGTAAGCCGGCGAAACCCGAACCTCAACCTCTACGCAACTGGCCCCAAGCCTGCGCCGATTCGCTCTCAGCGCCGCGCGGGGGCCCGTGACGCATGCCCAAAAAGGTATGAGGAGAAAGGAACGCGATGACGACAACCACGCCCTTCCGCCTTCACGGGGCCACGCAGGACCGGAAGCGACTGGGCCGTGCGGTGGGGCTGTGCTTGGATTGGCTACACTGATATGGACAGTTCCGTGAGGGGCGCGAGAGACGGGACTCTGGGGAGATCTTCGAGGAGGAGTGTCTCGACTGGAAGCGCGGGTTCAGTGGAGCAGGAACCTAATCTCTGTCTCTCCTGCTTTTTTGATTTGTTGAGAAGCCGGCATTTGGGGGCATTTTGGATAGCGAACAGTTCAAACAAGAAGCCGAGAAAATAGAACAAAGCCTGAGTGCCTTGAGAGTCGCCGAGCGCAATGCAGCGATTCCCTTCATGAACGGCGACTTTACCCAATGGGATCTATATCTGGCATCCTCCTCTGAGTATGCGATGAGACTGATAGACGGATTCATCTCCATGCTCGAGTCGAGGAATCTTGTTTGCGTCGCCCAGCTTCTCCGCGCACAGGTTGGAGTCTGCCTGCGGACATTCGCATTATTCGCCGCCGAAGACCAGGATGACTTTCTCAAGCAGGTGTTTCAAGGTGTGCCTGTGAACAAGCTGAAAGATTTCTCGGGTGAGAAGATGTCCGATGGAAGACTTCAAGACTTACTCGAGAAGTTCGATCCAAAGGTAAAAGATGTATACAAGGTGACGTCTGGATTCGTCCACTTCTCCATTGATATTCTGCCGAGCATGGGTGTGCCTGGGGAGGGCTATGAGGTCGAGTTTAATTTTGGAGCCGAGCCCAACGAGAGAAACAATGCGCCTCTCGTGGAATGCGGCAAGGCGTTCTGCCACTATGTCGACCTGCATCTCCAGATGCTCCATAAGGTGATTGCTTCGGATGAATGGTATGCCGATCGATTCCGTATCGATTCCGATGGTCCTGCAGACGAGGCCTCGAAAAGCGAGAAGGTGTAGGTCGAACGCATTGACGCTGCCTTGACAGCATCCCGATATGATAACGAATGGGAGGTTCCCTGCGAAATGTGCGCCTCTGTATATTCTCGCTAGGACGCCCTCGACCGATAAGGCATCGTTGAGTTCAATTTGAGTTCAGCTCGGGTGCCTGAAAATCGCCCAACTCTGATAAAAGGGGAGACGACGGTACACCACGTAGACGAGAGGCTATGGAAGTGCACGATTTGATTATATTGGCGCGCTAAACCGCCCCGCTGCCCAACTTGAACTCCGCTCACGCGTGTATGGGGCTGCGAGAGGTAACGGCCTGCGGCCTCCTTTGTGTGCTCGATGATATCTTCGAGCATGCCGGGCATGGCGGAGACATTCGCTGCAATCCAGCCGTGTTCAAGCGCCGTTTCGGATAGGAGCGAGAGGGGGCTGTCTTGCCCGTTTCCCTTGCACCCGTAAAGATGGTTGACAGTTTGGGGTCTCCCGGGTCTTTAGCTTTTACCGCGCTAGATGCCTCATGGAAACTGTTGGACTTTAATCAGACAGACCCAGCATGTCGTTTTCCTCCATGAGGACATCGGCTAAAACCGCAACACCTATGCTTGTTTAAGCAAACCTCCTGATAGTCGTGGAGCTGCTGTAGCCCGACATGCAGGACATCGCTCGGCTTAAACACCGGATGCCGCATCCGCGAAACGAGTTGCGGTGCACCCTGCTCCAAAAGGCTGCCAAGTACCATGGCGTGAGCGTTGGGGTAGCCATCATTCAGCGTGGATACATCCGGATGCGCATAGATCCAGACGATTCCAACGTTCTCGTATTTCCCGTGCAGGTAATCGAAGAGGGCAGGCGATACCATACAGTTGCCGCCGACGGTCACGACTCTGTCGGGGTTTTCTGCCGCAAGCTTCCTCTGCGCATCCTGAATCCCCGCCAGGACTTCGTCCTCGGCATAGATGCGAACTCTCTCCCATTTCTCATGTCCAAGTTTTGGGACGCGTTTCACAATGTCGAGTGGGATTCCTGGACAGTCGGATCACGTGGTGGCCCCCTTTGAGAGGGTCACGAGCATCACGGTCCCGTTCTCGGAACTTTCTTCGACCTCTACCGTGCCACCGTGAAGCGCTGCAATCTCCCAAACGAGCGCTAGTCCGAGTCCTGCGCCGCCGTATGCCCTGCTGCGGGATTTATCCAGGCGAAAGAACGGTTGGAAGATGCTCTCACGGTACTGCTTGGGTATTCCCGGGCCCTGGTCCTCGACTCGCAGGAACACATGGCTGTCGTTGTCGCGGATGGAGACGTTGACAGTCGAGCCGGTGCGGCTGTAACGGATGGCATTTTCGACCAGGTTAAACACCAGCCGATAGAGGAGCGTGTCGCTCCCGATTACTAAAGCGTCTCCAGCACAATTGAGGGCTATGCCCTTATTTTCGGCAAGTGGCGCAAGGTCGGTGAGGACCTCTTCGGACAAAGGACCAAGTTCCACATCGTCCTCGCAAGGGACGCTGCGGAGCTCACTCATCTCGAGCAATACCTTGGCCATTCGAGACATGCGCTCGGTTTGTTCTTGTAGCAGGCCGAGCAGCTCGGCTGTTTCGGATTGTAAGTTGGAGCGCTCGGAGACAAACAGTTCAATCTGTGCTTGCATAAGGGCGAGCGGGGTGCGCAGCTCGTGTGCGGCGTTGCCGGTAAACTGACGCTGTGCAGAGAACCCTTCGCCAAGACGGGCGATCATGTCGTTGAAAGAGGCGCTGCATCGTTGTAGCTCGGTGGGCACATCTTCACTGAGCCTGATTTCGCTTAGGTTGTCAGGTTGCACACGCTCAACCTGGGCTGCAAAAGCCCGTAGCGGTTTGAGCGCACGACCGCTCACAAAGTATGCCAGCGCGCCGCCAAGGAGTGTGACTCCAGCCGTGATGCACCAGGTTGTCGTGCCAAAAGACTCCTGTGCGTCGTTTACGACGATTGTGACCTTGTCATCGAGGGCCGTTTTCGTTGGGTCGAACACCTGGGGCGAATCCGCGCCGGCAGCGTTAAAGGCCGAGATGTCACTGCCGATGGCATCCATATAGCGCATGCCCGTATAGCCGACCAGGCAGTTCGTCAGCACGCACGCCGCACACGTCAGCAGCGCCGTCATGATCGTTATGCGCCATTGCAGCGAAAGCCTTTTCATTCGCTATCCTCCATAACGTAGCCCTCTCCAATCCGATTGCGAATCGGGTCGTATCCCAAAGCGCTGCGCAACTTTTTTCGGAGCGACGAGATGTGAACGCGGGTTGCGTTGCTAAAACAGTTCACGGTGCTATCCCAAACGTGCTCGATAAGCTCCTCTTGGCTTACCGGTCGCCCCTGATTAAGCATCAGGTATTCCAAGATTCCCGTTTCCTTGCGTGTAAGAGATAAGGCCTCGCTGCCCACGGAAGCGATGCGCGCCTTGGTGTCAAAGCTGAGTTTTCCGCAGGTTAATACTATGTCGCTTTGTGCGAAGCGCCTGAGGGTAAGGCTGCGGATCCTTGCTGCAAGTTCGTCCAGATGAAACGGCTTGGTGAGGTAATCGTTGGCGCCGGCATCGAGTCCGTCGACTTTATCGGATACTTCGCCACGCGCGGACAGAATCAGTACCTTGGTCTCGCAATCGGTTTTCCTAAGTTCCCTGAGCACGGTCATGCCGTCGACATGGGGAAGATTGAGGTCGAGTACCACGAGGTCAAAGGCTTCGATGCCCAGCAGGTCGAGCGCCTCCTGTCCATCGTGACAGCAGTCGACGCTGTACGCCAAGTTTCGCAAACTGCGCGCGATTGCATCGCACAGTGCTCGCTCGTCTTCGACGATCAAAATACGCATAACAGTCTCCTTGCACATTCCAAATCGCGCTTAACACGGATTTTATAGTCGATATGGTCCAATGGTCGCGTAACGAAAGGAGTGGTCGAGTTGTTCAAAGCGGTAAAACCCATGGTACAGGTCGCTTTGTTGATCGTCGGAATTGCCATGGTGTGCTTTGGTGTTATGCGTGGCGAGGCGGATGCCGTGCTGGCCAAAGCGATTAGGCTGTGCTTGGAGTGTATCGGAATTGGATAAAAGAGAAAACACTGCGTCGCATGTTTTGGCCCGATTTCGCGGATTCATTCAGGCGGCGGCGACGCTGGTCACCAATATTCACCTGCCAAACTTTGCCAAAGGAAGCATCTATCAGGGCGCGGGAAAAACAGTCTGCGTACCTGGACTTAACTGCTATTCGTGCCCCGCGGCATCGGGTGCGTGCCCCATCGGGTCGTTCCAGTCGGTGGTAGGTTCATCCAAGTTCAACTTTTCTTACTATGTTACCGGTACGCTCATTTTGCTCGGCGTGCTGCTGGGACGCTTTGTATGCGGCTTTCTGTGCCCGTTTGGCTGGCTGCAGGAGCTGCTTCATAAGATTCCCGGCAAAAAGTTCTCCACGAAAAAGCTCAAGCCGCTCACGTACATCAAGTACGTCGTGCTGCTGTTTGCCGTGGTGCTGCTGCCCGTCTTGGTGGTTAACGACGTGGGCATGGGCGACCCGTTCTTTTGTAAGTACATCTGTCCACAGGGTGTGCTCGAGGGCGCCATTCCGCTGGCCATTGCCAATGCCGGCATTCGATCTGCGTTGGGACATCTCTTTACTTGGAAACTTGTCGTTCTCATTGCCGTGGTAGTGCTGAGTGTTTTGTTCTACCGCCCCTTCTGCAAATGGATTTGCCCGCTCGGCGCATTCTATGCGCTCATGAATAGGGTGTCCTTGTTGGGGATTCAGGTTGACGCGTGCAAATGTGTCTCGTGCGGCAAGTGCTCAAAGGTTTGTCAGATGGACGTTGATGTGGTCCGCGCGCCCAATCATGCCGAATGTATCCGGTGCGGAAAGTGCATCGGGGCCTGTCCTGTCGATGCCATCAGCTATCGCTATGGCCTGGATGTGTCGGCGGAAAAGCTTCCCTTGACCGCCGATAAAAAGTAAACAAGCTTCGACAAAACGGAGGAATGACTATGAAGCTTTCTAAGATTGCGGCCCTGTTTATGGTGCCGGTATTGGCCTTGTGCCTTGTGGCGTGCTCGGCACCCGGTGGCAATGCGAGTAAATCTGCGGGCTCCGATCCTAAGATCGCAGAACTCACTGCGCAGAAGCCGGCCAATGCCGACGAGGCCGCCGAGTTGTATTCAAAACTCATGCAGAAGGAGAACGAGATCTTTTCGAGTGATAACGCGCTGTGGGAAAAGGTATTCAATGCGGCAAATAAAGACTCGACAATGATTGAGGACGGCAGCAATTACGGCGATTTCTTGCTCAAGACCATCGACGGCGCCAAGGATGAGTTTACGGCGGATGAGCTTAAGACGCTCAAGGCCGGTGCGCAGCAGATCAAGGAAATCGAGGACAAGCTCGAGAGCTTGGAGAAGGAGTTCCCCGGCTGTGGAAGCACGCCGAGCGCAGGCGAGAGCGTCGACGCTTCGACCGCTGGCATGACGGCTGGTGCCAATGCTTCGAGCGAGGCGACGAAGTTCCCCAGCTTTACGGGCAAGGACCTGGACGGCAACGACGTGAGCAGCGACGAGCTGTTCTCTAAGAACAAGGTTACCGTCATGAATTTCTGGTTCACCACTTGCAAGCCGTGCGTGGGTGAGTTGGGCGATCTTGAGAAACTGAATCAGGAGCTTGCCGAGAAGGGCGGCCAGGTCGTGGGCGTCAATTCCTTTACGCTCGATGGCAACAAGGGCGAGATTGCAGATGCCAAGGACGTGCTGAGCAAGAAGGGCGTGACATATAAGAACATCTGGTTCAAGTCGGATAGCGAGGCCGGTAAGTTTACGTCAAATTTGTTCTCGTTCCCGACAACGTATGTCATCGATCAGAATGGCAACATCGTAGGGGATCCAATCGTGGGAGCCATCAGCTCCGCCGAGCAGCGCGCAGCACTCGACAAGCTTATCGACCAGGCGATTGCGAATAGCGAGCAGTAAAAACCGCGTAAAGCATAGCGAGGATCGTGTGTCGCTGTGCGAAGTAGTCTGCTGCCTTTCAAGATAAGCTCCACCATATAGAGGTCCCGCTCGGGACCTCTTCTTTTGGGCGCCGTCCCGTTCGTTTTTTGGCGCGGTTTGTTACATTCCTCACTGGCGTCGGCAAAAAATGGGGATAGAGTAGGACAAAAGCGTCGAATACGAACGGCGGAGGAGAGCGGGCAGGGTGCCTGCGCAGGAGAGGTTGCCGTCCATGCTGGAGCTCAAAGGTATTTGCAAAAGGTACGTTACGCAGTCGTTTACGCAGGTGGCGCTCGACAACGTAAGCCTGTCTTTTCGCGATAACGAGTTCGTGGCCATTCTGGGTCCCTCGGGTTCGGGTAAAACTACGATGCTCAACGTTATCGGTGGGCTCGATCATTTCGATTCTGGCGACCTGCTCATCGACGGTATTTCGACCAAGGATTTTCACGATCGCGATTGGGATGCCTACCGCAACAACCGCATCGGCTTTGTGTTCCAAAGCTATAACCTCATTCCGCATCAGACCATCTTGGAAAACGTGGAGCTGGCGCTTACGCTCACAGGTGTGGGGCATGCCGAGCGCCGCCAGCGTGCGCGCGAGGCGCTCGAGGCGGTTGGCCTGGGCGAACACGTTAACAAGCGCCCGAGCCAGCTATCGGGCGGGCAGATGCAGCGCGTGGCCATTGCCCGCGCCCTGATCAATGACCCTGAGATCGTCCTTGCCGACGAGCCGACTGGCGCTTTGGATTCAACGACATCCGTGCAGGTTATGGATTTGCTCAAAGAAGTTGCGCGCGACCGTCTGGTCATCATGGTCACGCACAATCCCGACCTGGCATACCAATACGCCACGCGCATCGTCAACCTGGCGGACGGCAAGATCACCGACGATTCCGATCCTTTCGATGTCGCTGACGCCACGCGCCGCGAGGCCAAGCCTACGCGCAAAACCTCGATGAGCTTTGTGACGGCGCTGGGGCTTTCTGCCCGAAACCTCATGACCAAGAAGGGCCGCACGGCCATGACGGCCTTTGCGGGCTCGATTGGCATTATCGGTATCGCGGCGATTCTGGCGCTGTCCAACGGCGTAAACGGCTACATCAAAAAGGTCGAGGAGGATACGCTCTCGAGCTACCCACTCACCATTTCCAAGCAGGATTACGACCTGTCGTCCATGATGGGCGGACAGGGGGCTGCGGATGATGACTCGCCTGAAAACGTGGATTCGTCCGACGACAGTGCCGAAACCGATAAGATTCCCGTGGTCACGGCCGTAAAGGATATGTTTGCGAGCGTTAAGTCCAACGACATGACGAGCTTTAAGGCATGGCTTGACGACGGCGGCGACGGTATCGACAAAGAGGTCAACGCCATTCAGTACGGCTACGGTGTATCGCCGGTTGTCTATCGTGCCGGCAAGGGCGATGAGAAGCCTGTCCGGCTGGTGCCCAACGCCATGACCGAGGCCATGAGCGGAGGCGCGAGCTCGGCGGCAACGGTGAGCATGGAATCCATGGGAACCTCGGTCTTTAACGAGATGATCGACGACCAGAGTCTGCTCGACAGCCAGTACGATGTCGTCGCCGGTCATTGGCCCACGTCTGCCAACGAAGCCGTGATGGTGCTTTCGAGTCGTGGCACGGTGGGCGACTATACGCTCTACAGCATCGGTGCGCTGGATATCGATGAGCTCAACGATCTGGTAAACAGTGCCATGACGGCCGACGGTAAGATCGAGACGCCCGAGACCGGCGCCGACTTTACCTACGATGATGCGTTGTCCATGACGTTTAAGGTGCTGTCGCCGGCCGATGCCTATCGCAAAAACGAAGAGACCGGCATGTGGACCGACATGTCTGACGACGCCGACTTTATGGCTGCTAAGGTTGCCGACGGTATTGACGTGCACATTGTGGGCGTGGTGCGACCTAACGAGACGGCCAATGCGAGTGCGTTGTCTCCGGGCATTGCCTATACGCATGCGCTGACTCGCCAGCTTATGGAGCGCGCCGCCGATTCGCAGATTGTGCAGGAGCAACTCGACCACCCCGAGACGGATGTCTTTACGGGCAAAACCTTCGACGAACTACAAGGCGAGGCCAAACAAGGAGTGGATCTGGGCAGCATGTTCAGTGTGGACGAGGCAGCACTTAAGAGCGCGTTCTCGTTCGATTCGTCTGCACTCTCGGGTGTTGCCGGCGGCGGCATTGATCTCTCGGACGTCGATCTGTCCGGTCTGGACATTGACCTTTCGGACGTTGGCAAGGACATCGACTTCAGCGACATCATGGCAAAAGCGCCAACCCCAGATTTCTCGGGTATCTTTGACGGTCTGGAACTCACGCCCGAGCAAATGCAGCACGTGGGAACACTAGCCAACCAGCTGTTTGAGGGCTTTTTGCAGTCTGATCAGTTTAAGGCGCTGTCGCCCGATGATCTTAAGGACGCGTCAAAGCTCTCTGCCGCATTCTCGACGTATCTTGAGAATGATGACACAGCCCAGCAAATCCTAGCCCAGCTCAAAGCGCTCGGCGGCGATGCCCTGGCCGAGCGCCTGCAGCAGGCGATGACCGACTATGTGCAAAAGCAGCTGGCTCCGTATCTGCAGCAGGCTATGGATCAGGTGATGAAGTCGATCAGCGAGCAGATAGCGTCGACGGTATCATCCCAGCTCAAGGCGGGCGCGGCAGGGCTTATGGACCAGATGGCGACGCAGATGTCGTCGAGTTTTGCCAACCTAGCGAGCGCCATGCGCGTGGATGCGAGTGCCTTTGCTCATGCCATCCATTTCAACATGGACGCCGAGGACCTGAGTTCGCTCATGATGAGCTATGCCAAGGCGTCGAAGCTCACCTATGATAACAATCTGGCCACACTGGGCTATGCGGACGAGGCCGATCCCATCTCGGTTAAGATTTTCCCGCGCGACTTTGAGGCCAAGGAGCGCGTACTCGATCACATCGATGCGTACAACAAGCAGGTCAAAGCCGCTGGCCACGATGATCGGGCAATTTCGTACACAGACTACATGGGTATCATCATGGGTTCGGTGACCGACATCGTGAACACCATCAGCTTGGTGCTCATCGCATTCGTGAGTATCAGCCTGGTCGTGAGCTCCATCATGATCGGCATCATCACGTACATCAGCGTGCTGGAGCGCAAAAAGGAGATTGGCATTCTGCGCGCGATCGGCGCGTCGAAGCGCAACGTGGCCAACGTATTCAATGCCGAGACCTTTATCGAGGGCCTCATCGCCGGCGTCTTTGCCATTGTCGTCGTGGTGCTCGTGAGTTTCCCGGTCAATGCCTGGGCGCTTGCGGCCAAACAGGTCCCCAACCTGATGAGTCTGCCCGTGCAGGATGCGCTGGTGCTCATTGCAATTTCGGTGCTGCTGACGGTTGTTGCCGGCCTGCTGCCGGCCCGTAGCGCATCCAAGAAGGACCCCGTCGAAGCCCTGCGCTCCGAATAATGTGACAAAGGGACAGTCCCTTTGTCACGTTCGTTGATATGAGAGAAGAGTAGATGATTCTATCGTTGGCCCCTATGGAGGGGATTACCGGGCATGTGTTCCGTCGCTTGCATGCGGAGTGCTTTGGTGCGCTCGACTGCTACTACACGCCGTTTTTGCCGCCGCCGCGGGTGGGAAACCGCTTTGGCGGCAAAGCGTTTAAGGAGATCGATCCTGCCAATAACCAGGGGCTCAACGTAGTGCCTCAGCTGATGTCTAAGAACGCGGACGAGTTTGTGTGGGCGGCACAGGTGCTCGCTGACATGGGCTACCGCGAGGTCAATCTCAACTTGGGTTGCCCTTCGGGAACGGTTGTCGCCAAGGGCAAGGGCTCGGGTTTCTTGCGCAATCTCGACGAGCTCGAGGCGTTCTTAAGCGATGTGTGCGAGCGGTCGCCGTTGCCGGTGTCGGTAAAGACCAGGCTGGGCCTGGAGAATGACGACGAATACGAGCGCGTGCTCGATCTGTATTGCCGCATGCCGCTGGCGGAGCTGATTGTGCACCCGCGCGTACAAAAGGACCGCTATACGGGCTCGCCGCGCAAAGAGTTTTATGGCGAGACGTTGGAGCGGGCACCGTTTCCCGTGGCATACAACGGCGACATTTTTGATCTTGAGGACATGGATGCGCTGGTGGAGGCCTATCCCGGTACACGCCATGTGATGCTGGGGCGCGGCCTGCTCGCGAATCCCGCTCTGGCCCGTATGGTCAACGGCGGCCCTGCTGCCACGGCAGCCGAGCTGCAGCGCTTCCACGACACGTTGTTCGCGGCCTATGCAGAAGAGATTGGCGGCAACGCGGTCTTTCGCATGAAGGAGTGGTGGTTCTACGCCAAGTGCGCCTTCGCTGACCCCGCTACCGTTCACAAGCTCGTGCGTAAGACCAAAAAGGTCGACGAATACCGCGCCGCCGTCGAGCGGGTCTTTCGCGAGCAGCCACTCGCACCCATAGCTCGCTTCCGCGGCTAGTTAGACATCGGGCACGTTCTTTAGCGACTAGTCATTTAAGAACGTCCCCGATGACTACCCGCAAAAACTGTACACCAGCATCCAAAGATGTCGAAAAATGTCGACTTTGGATGCTGGTGTACATGTTTGGGTCGTATGGGTTGGGGCCCTGGACGGACAGAGCGTGCGTACTAGAGCAGGTTTTCCTGCACCCACGCGATGATGTCGCTCGATTCGTAGAGTGGTTTGCCGTCGATGAACAGGCAGGGAACCTGGCGTTTTCCGCCGACGGCGATGAGTGTCTGTTCGGCATCGGAATCGGTCGAGATATTGCGCTCGGGAATGGTCACGCCGTTATCGGCCAAAAAGTGCTTGACCTTTAAGCAATACGGGCAGCCGGTCATAACGTACAGCGCGAGCTCGTGATTAGTAGCCATAGGTCTCCAATCGGTTGAGGTTTTGATTGAAATACCCAAAGCCGCCGCGGTCTATGCGCGCGTCAACGAAGACTCGATGGCCTGGACCAGAAACGCCGTGGCTCCGGTGGCGCAGGGCTTGTCGTAGTAGTCAACAAAGCGCTGGTCGGCAAGATAACCGTGGGCGAGGCCCAGGTACGCCTCGTCTTGGGGCTCGCATCCCCAGTTGAGAGCAATCCAGCGACGATGCATCGCGACAAGCTTACGAGCCTCGTTGCTCTCTGGGTCGCCAATGCCCATGGCAATTGAGAGCTGGCCCAGAATAGCGCGTTCAAGTTCCTTCATGTCGTTCCATGTCTCGGGGTCCATGTCCAGCAACGCTTCGTTTGCTGCATCGATAGCCTCATCGCCGTAGCGCGCCCGCGCCTCGGCACCGTAGCGCGCCTCGTTTTCCTGCATGGTGCGCCAGCGCTCCAGTTGCGGCAGGACGGCGCCCATGAGCGAGACGGCTTCGTCGAGCGACATGCCGGTGTTTTGTGCCAGGCGCGGGGCACAATCCTCAATCATTGCCTCCATGGTGGTGTCATAGGTGTACTTGCCGTGGTCGTAGCACCACTTGCAGTAATGATCGGTCGCGGTGCCCGTGGCATCGGTGCCGCAGTCGTCGGGCGTGAGTATCATGCCGCAGCTCTGGCAATAGTGCTCAGGCATTTCGAGCAGGTGGGACAGCGGTTCTCCGGTTACGGCGGCGATGAGCTTCATCATGTCGATGCCCGGTGTGACCTCGCCGCGCTCCCACCGGCTGATGGCCTGGCGTGTGACGAAGAGCTTAGCGGCAAGCTGCTCTTGGGTAAGGTGATGGGCGCGACGGACAGCAATGAGCTTTTCTGCAAAGGCCATAGCGGCTCCTTTCTGCTGGTTGATGGCTTAAGCATACGCGGCGGCAGGCGCCCTTCCAAGCAACCGTTGGTTGCACGACGGGGGACCGCGGCGAAGAATTGCGCGCAACGCCCCACGCCTCCATGCCGTACAATGACCGGCATGGAACCTATCGCACGCATACATACCGACCTGCCGCAGAAGTTCGGCATTCCGCGCAACAGCTTTTTGGCGCCCCATCTGCAGGGACGAATCTTTTTTGAGCCGGAATTTGCCTCCAATGCAGCGGTTGAGGGCCTGGACTCCTTCTCTCACCTGTGGCTGCTGTGGCGCTTCGAAAACGGAACGCCCGGCGGCACGGCTAAGGATATTGCCGTCGACGCTAAAACGCAGGACAGGTCCGGCACCAACGCAAAATGGTCGAAAACCGTGCGCCCGCCGCGTCTGGGCGGAGCCGAACGTGTGGGAGTGTTTGCCACGCGCAGTCCGTTTCGCCCTAATCCCATCGGGCTCACCTGCGTCAAGCTTGATCGTGTCGAGCTCACCGACGATGGCCCCATCATCCATGTGTTGGGGGCCGACCTGCGCGACGGTACGCCCATCTACGACATCAAGCCCTACATTCCGTTTGCGGACTGCCACCCGGATGCGACCGGAGGCTGGATCGAGGATGCTCCGTGGCAAGAGCTCGATGTTGAGTTTCCGCAAGCACTGCAGGATAAGGTCCCGCCCGCAAAGCTCCTCGGCTTGGTCGAGGTCCTTCGCCAAGATCCGCGCCGCGCGGGCAGCAAACACGAGCCAAACCGCGTCTATCATCTGGCCTACGCCGGGCTCGACATATCGTTTACGGTCGACGAAACCCAGCTAACCGTAGTCGCCGTCAACGACGCGCAAGACTAACCAGCCATTCGTCCGCACCCGTCAAATTAAGCGCCAAACTCCGCGCCAAAACCGCCCACGCTGGTGGACAATAACGCCTACCAAAACAATCACTTTGCACGGGAGCTCAGCATGAAATACGACTTTAGCTCGCTTATCGACCGCCACGGCATGGACTCCATCGCCGTTGATTCTTGGGGTGAGATCCCCGGCATGGCTCCAAACGCACCCGACGAGGGCTTCGATCGCATTCCCATGTGGGTGGCGGACATGAACTTCGCCACGGTGCCCACGGTCCAGGAACACATCATTCAGCGTGCCCAGCACCCCATGTTTGGCTATTTCAATCCGCGCTCCGAGTATTTCGACCGCATCATCGAATGGCAGAGCCGCCGCAATGGCGTCGAGGGCCTGCGCCCTGAACATATCGGTTACGAAAACGGCGTGCTGGGCGGTGTCGTGTCGACGCTGCGCGCGTATGTCCAGCCGGGCGATGCGGTGCTGGTCCACAGCCCCACCTACATCGGCTTTACCAAGTCCATTGAGGCCGCGGGCTATCGTATTGTCCATAGCCCGCTTAAGCTCGATGATCAGGGCGTGTGGCGCATGGACTTTGAGGACATGGAGCGCAAGCTCGCTCAAAACCACATCCATGCCGCGGTGTTCTGCTCGCCGCACAATCCCTGCGGCCGCGTATGGGAGCGCGACGAGATTGAGCGCGCCATGGACGTCTATTGCCAGCACGATTGCGTGGTGATCTCGGACGAGATTTGGTCCGATATCATCCTGCCGGGGCACAAGCATATCCCGACGCAGTCGGTGAGCGAGGATGCCCGCATGCGCACGGTCGCCCTCTACGCGCCCAGCAAGACGTTCAACCTGGCGGGCCTGGTCGGCAGCTACCACATCATCTATAACGAGACGCTGCGCGACCGCGTGTGCGCCGTGTCCAACAAGACCCACTACAACGAGATGAATGTCCTCTCCATGCATGCGCTTATCGGTGCCTACCAGCCGCAGGGCTATGAGTGGGTGGACGAGCTCAATCAGGTGCTTGCCGGCAATATCGAGTACTTCTGCAATTACGTGGACGAGCATTTTGAGGGCGTGTCCTATTCACGTCCGCAGGGCACGTACATGGTGTTTCTGGACTGCACCGAGTGGTGCCGAGAGCATGGCCGCGATATTCAGTGGTTGCTCGATGAGGGGGCACGCGTGGGCGTGGGGTATCAGGACGGCCGCCCGTTCCACGGACCCTGCCACATTCGCGTGAATCTGGCGCTGCCGCTTTCGCGCGTAAGGGAGGCGTGCGACCGCCTGGACCGCTATGTTTTTAATGCACGGTAAGTGAGCACTGCATGCGGGGCCTTCTGCCAAGTCGGCTGGAAGGTCCCACACGGTAAAGCGCCTGTAACAATTGGGCACTCGTGTGGTTTTGTTTGCTATTATCTTTAACCATTTAAGTCTGTAAACAGGATCGTATGGAGCTCGATGAAAAGATCCCGTCGCTCGGTTGCCATTTCGTTGTTTGTTGCGCTTGCAGTGGCGAGCGTCTTTGTCGTAGCGATAGCTGGCTGCTCCGGGTCGAATGACGGAGCCTCGACGTCTGCATTAGAAGGTCTGAACGCCTCGCAAGTCAAAGACGACGACCTTAAGACGCTCAACGTCGGAAGCGACCTCTATCCACCGTTCGTGTATACCGACGAGTACGGCGATATCGTTGGCCTGGATGTCGAGATATTGACCGAGGCTTTGGCTCGCATTGGTTACAAGCCAAAATACCAGCTGATCGACTGGGAAAAGAAGAAGGAGCTGCTGGCGAGCGGCGAACTCGATTGTGTCATGGGCAGCTTTAGTATGACGGGTCGCGAAAACGAATATCGTTGGGCCGGCCCGTACCTTGCGAGCCGCCAGGTGGTCGCGGTCGATCCCCAGAGCGATATCTACACGCTTGCCGATCTTGAGGATAAGATCGTGGCGGTTCAGTCCACCACCAAGCCCGAGGACATTTTGCTCAATCGCATAAATGAAAACGTTCCGCAGATCAAGGAACTCTACAGCTTTTCGGACGGTTCATACCTGAACCCGGCGCTCGTCGAGGGCCTGGTCGACGCTATCGCCGCGCATGAGTCCTCGTTCCTCACCTACGAAAAAGACTATGGTGTGACATATCGCATTTTGGATGAGCCGCTGCTAGAGGTCGGTTTGGGCACCGCTTTCGATATCAACGATACGCGTGGCATCGACGTCAAGCTCACTCATGCCTACCAAGAAATGCTTGCCGATGGCACCATGGAACGCCTGGTGTCAAAGTACTTCGATGACCCTTCGCCATTTTTGAATATGGAGGGCCTGTCATGATCGATGCGCCCGACCACGCTGCTCAGGAGCGGGGCAATCGTTCGGCAGGGGCATGGCTCCTTGTCGCTCTGCTGGGGATAGCGCTCTCGGTTGTTGCCGGCATGATGAGCTACGGTTACACGACGGCCCAAGCCGAGCAGCGCTTTGCCGACGTTGTCGATTACGTGGCGACGCAGAGCCTTTCCTACGATGCATTCAACAGCGCCTATACGACCAAAAACCTGATTCGCGTTATGGAGATCGCCGGAGAGGCTGCCCGCGATATGGAGCGCGACGGTTCGGTGGATAACGCCATGCTGGAGCAATACGCCGACCAGTTCAACGTGAGCGCGCTGATCGTGACGGACGCATCGGGCAATTTGGTGTCCGAGTCCTCGACGGGCGATGTGGACTACGGGTCGCTCGCTACGTATCTCAAAGAATCACCCGTGCTTGAGGTGGCAACTCATCCGCTTAAGTCCTATACCGCCCGCATCACGCTTGCGGATGATTCGGTCGCAGACATTGGCTGCGTGACTCGGCAGGATGGCGAGGGCATCGTTGTCGCGGTAAGGCATCAGAGCGCGAAAGCGGTTGCAAGCAATACGCTCAAACTGCAGAGCTTGCTTGATGGCTATGAAACCATCGATAGCGGCAATATCGTGATCGAAAGCGACGGCAAGGTCGTTGCGACCAATGCCGTTGAACCCACCGTATTGGGCGTGTTCGATCTGCCTGCGACGGATGTCTTTATTGTCGACGGTATTAAGGATCGATGCCTGGCTGGTAAGGTCAGATTGGTTAACGCCGACGGCGAGTGGTATTTGGGCACATTTGGAAAAGCGCACAAATTCTATGTGTACACCTATGCCTCGGCGCAGCGCTACTTTGAGGTCGCCGCGGCTGTTGCCGCCGGCGTGCTGGTGCTCTACGGCGGTGTTATAGCCGTTGTTGTGACGGTGCGTCGCCGCGCTGATCGTCGACGTTTGACGGACTTGCTGCAGCAGGAGCGCGACTATGGCGACAAGCTGGCAAAGGCGGCGCGTGAGGCCTCGTCTGCCAACTCGGCAAAGACGGAGTTTCTGCGTCGCATGAGCCACGATCTGCGCACGCCCATCAACGGCATTCGCGGCATGGTCGAGGTTGGCGATGCCAATGCGGACGATCTGCAAAAGCAGACTGAGTGCCGCTCAAAAATCTGGACGGCATCGGGACTGCTGCTCGACCTTGCCAACGAGGCGCTCGATATGAGTCGCCTGGAGAGCGGGCAGGTCGACCTGAACCTCGTGCCCATAAATTTGGTGGCCCTCAACTGTGAAGTGCGCGATATTCTGGAGCGCCAGGCCGAGGAGCGTCTGGTGACAATTATCTCCGACCAGCAGACGCTTAATCATCCCTATGCGCGGGTGAGCGTGACGCACCTCAAGCGTTTGTTGCTCAATATTGCCGGCAATGCCGTCAAGTACAACCGCCAGGGCGGCTATGTCCGCCTGGTGTGCCGCGAGGTGGAGCCAGCGGATGGCGTCCCCGTCTATGAATACACGATCGCCGACAACGGTATTGGCATGAGCGAGGAGTTCCAAAAGCACCTCTACGAGCCGTTTTGCCGCGAGGAGCAGCAGGTGGAAGGCGCTTCGTCGGGAACTGGCCTGGGCGCGCCTATCGCAAAACAGCTGGTCGAGCTTATGGGCGGAACCATGAGCTTTACGAGTGTCTTGGGGCGGGGGACGACGTTTACCATTCGCCTGCCGTTCGAGAAGTGCGACCGCTCCGAGATTCCTCAGGCAGTTCCCGCGGATGCGGGAGACGGCGATGCGCTCCAGGGCTTGCGCGTTTTGCTCGTAGAGGATAACGATCTGAATGCCGAGATCGCGCAGTTTACGCTCAGCCGTGCCGGTGCCATCGTGACGCATGCTAAGGATGGTGAGTCTGCCGTCGAGATGTTTACCGCGAGCGCACCGCACGAGTACGACGTGGTGTTGATGGACATCATGATGCCTGGCATCGATGGCCTTGAGGCCACGCGTCAGATTCGAGCACTCGATCGCGAGGATGCCGCGACCACGCCGATTATCGCCGTGAGCGCCAACGCCTTTGCCGACGACCGTAGGCTTTCGCGTGAGGCGGGCATGAACGCGCACCTAAGTAAACCCGTGAGCTCGCAAGAGCTCGTCGAGGCGCTAGCGCACATCGCCGCCGACGCTTCATAAGCATATGGCCCGGTTCCAAGGTGGGTTGGAACTGGGCCATATTGTTATTGATGAGGCCTGCTGAGGGGCTTACTTTTCTTGAATCTGCTTGCCGCAAAGATGCTCAATCGAAATCTCGTAGAGCTGGACGCCCTTAATGTCCTTGGCGATTTCCTCTTCGACTTCTTCGGCAGAAGGGTAGTACTTAAGGGCGAGCTAGCGGACTTTGTCCTCGATAAACGCGGGGGTGTCATTCGCCAGGCGACAACGGCCAAAGACGACGGTGCTCATAACGTAGGGAGCCCAGTCACCGTCCTGGTACCACTCGTTGCCGTATACGGTAAAGCAGACCTTGTCATCGCGCTTGAGTGCGTCGACCTTGTGGCCGGCTTTGGCGCCATGGAAATAGATCTTGTCGTGCTCGGCGTCAAAGAAGTAGTTGACGGGAATGGCGTACGGGTAGCCATCGTCGCCGTTGACGGCAAAGACGCCGCGCTTGCAGGTAGCGAGCAGTTCGCGCGCTTCCTCGTCAGTGATGGCGCGTTTCTTTCGACGTAAGGGCCTAAACATCGTTGGCTTCCTTTCTGGTCGTGCGTGGTGGTTGAGCACAAACTATAGCGAAACGGATCCGTTTTTCTTGATGCGGGCGAGTATGTTTTTGAGCTTGTTAAAGTCGAGCGGTTTGGACAGATGGGCGTTCATGCCGGCGTCGTGTGCCGCCTTGGCGTCCTCGGCAAAGGCATTGGCAGTGAGCGCGATGATGGGGATATCGGCTGCATCGACCTTCTCGCTCAGGCGAATCGCGCGGGTTGCCTCGTAACCGTCCATGTCCGGCATCATAATGTCCATCAGGATCGCATCGAAGCTGCCGGCGGGATGAGACAGGTACAGATCGACGACTTCGTTGCCGTTGACGGCGCGGGTGACCACGACGCCCTCGGATTCTAGCAGCGTCTGGGCAATCTCGGCATTCAATTCGTTGTCTTCGGCGAGCAGCACGTTCATGTCGGCGAGCGAGCAGTCGAGCGCCCTCTCGACCGTATTCGCCCGCGCCCGGGGGTTCTTGTCGATATCGAGCGGAATTTCCACGTAGAACGTGGTGCCCACATGGAGTTCGCTGCTGACTTCGATGGTGCCGCCCATCAGTTCAATAAGCGACTTGACGATTGGCATGCCCATGCCGGTTCCTTGGAACTTGCTGCGCGCATCGTCACCTTCTTGGGCAAACGGCTCATAGATATGCTTTAAAAACTCGGGAGCCATGCCAATGCCGGTATCCGAAACGCTAAAGCAAAAGAGCGCGCGCCCGTTATCGAGTGGCTTGGTCTTTGAACTAAAGGTGACGGAGCCGCCGTGCTTGTTGTACTTAATGCTGTTGTCTAACAGGTTGATCATGATCTGTCGGATATGGGTGGGACTGCCGATCATGTATGGCCCCGTGGCGTACGGCAGACTATTGTCCTGCATTGTGATGCCGTTACTGGACGCGCGGAGCTTGCACAGCACCAGCGTATCGTCACAAAGCTCTTTGAGGTTAAAAGGCGCATGTTCCAGTGTTAGCTTGCGGTCTTCGATTTTTCCCATCTCGAGGATGTCGTTGATCAGCGAGAGCAGGTGATTGGCGGCAACGCGCGCCTTGGCACGGCTCTCGCGGGCGACTTGCATATCGCCTTCCTTCAATTCTTCAATTTCGATAAGGCCCAGGATACCGTTGAGCGGCGTACGGATGTCGTGGCTCATGCGCGTGAGGAATGCCGTCTTAGCGGCGTTGGCAGCATCGGCTTTTTTGCGCTCGGTTCGAGCGCGCACGAGCGCCCAGATGAGCAGGACGATGCCGACCGACAACATACCGATGAGGGTAGCTGCAATGGCGGTGCGGTTGCGATAAAGGAATTGAAGCGTGTTGGATTCCTGGGCCGTGTACGACGTGGAGGAGTAATTACTTGCGGAGAGCGATTCTCCGGCATTGATGATGCCCTTGTTGATGATTCCCAGCAGTTCGGGCTTGCCGCGCGACATCAAGCACGCGAGGTCACAGGTGTCAGGGAGCTCGACCGTCTCGCAGTCCTCGAGATCATAACGGTCACCGATGGTTTTTACGCGTGAACTGGGAGCGACGATGCAGCGCGCCGTTCCCTTCCTGAGGGCGTCGAACGCTTCATCGTCGGATTGGTATTCGGTTACGGTCGCTGTGGGGAATAGACTTTCAAGTGCATTTTTGTTGACAAACGATGATTTGGTACAGGCGATGTTCTGAAGGTCTTTTTTCAGGTTACTGCCGGTGTGGATGGCGGTGAGGGACATGGTCCCCAACGATACCGACTGCATAACGCCTGATTGCTCGGCAAACCAGTAATCTCGGTATGCCGGCAGCGCAACGTCTATGCTTCCCTCTGACAGGGCCTTTGACATCATCTTGTAGCTATCAAAGGCGACGGTTTTGACCGTAATGCCAAATTTATCGTGTAGCGTCGTCGCAAGCGATGCGAGCGAGCCTTCCATTTTGCCGTCTTCGTCTTCGTTGCAGTAGGGGAGTTTGCCCGTAATGTAGCCGAGCGTGATGGTGTTGTTGTTTGCTTTGAGCCAGGAACATTCGGGGCTGTTGAGCGATGATGAACCGCTGTTTTGGGCCGAGTAGTGAGATTTGACTTCGTCGTTATAGCGTGGGTTGACGCGGGCGATTGCTGTCATGGCGGCATTGATGTCGTCCATCAGGTCGGGGCGGCTTTTGGGGACGGCAAAATAGTAGTCGCTCGACCCAATGTAGAACATGGGGGAGGCACTGGGCGACGAGGTCGTGTCGTTCATGATGACGGCATCGACCTCGCCGTTTGCCAGCGCATCAAAGAGAACGGAGTTTCCGTCATACTCCTTGTATGTGCAGGCGATTTCTTCGTTGGCGAGCCATTGCTGGCCAACGAAGGTTTGCATAACGCCGGGGTTGCAGCCGATGGTAAGGCCTTGGAGCGCTCGGGGGTCACCCTTGGCCAGATCGTCGCGCTCGGGCCTGGCATAGATGTAGTAGCGTTCGGTGCCCTCGGGGTTCGATGAGAAGAGCAGTTTTTGGGCGCGTTCTTCGGAGTAGGAGATGTTTGGCATGAGGTCAATCTCGCCTGCCTCGAGCATGTCCATAAGCTCGGTGAAGGTGCCGGAGACGTATTCGTACTGCCAGCCGGGTGTGTAGTACGAGAGGGTCTGGAGGTACTCGTAGCCCCATCCCGAGAGACGCTCGCCGGGGGTGCCGTCCTGGAAGCCCTCGTTGTTGACGAGCCAACCAACGCGGACCGTTTTGACCTGCTGATCGGTATTGGCGGCATAGGCGGGGGCGGGCATGATGGTGCTCAGTATGGCGAGTGCGGCAAGCGCGACGGCCAGGGTGCGATATATAACTGAACGAAGGACAGCGGAAGCTCTCACATGCAATCCTAACGAATCGAGACATTACCGCATAAGGATACCAGCTCAGCCTGCCCAGTCGGCAGCTGCACCGCTAAACGGTCCCGCCCGGCAGTTGGGGACAGTCCCTTTCTGCCGGCACAAAAGGAACGTCCCTAACTGCCGGTTGTGGGACAATACCGAGCGAACGTGATTGGTTGTCCGTGGAAAGGGTCGCGATGAACAGGTTGAGGACGCTTGCCGATGTGCTGCGACAGGCTGGCTTTGCACGCATCACGGGCCTGTTTCTTATCTTTTACCTGCTGTGCTCGACGGCTGTCTGGCTGTCCGAGCCTACGACCCTCACCTTTGGTGATGGCCTGTGGTTTAGCTTTGAGACGGTCTCGACGATCGGCTTTGGCGATATCCCGGCAGAAACGCCGGTTGCCCGCGGCATTACCGTCATCCTAAGCGTCATCAGTATCTTCTATATCGCCATGCTTACGGGCGTGGCGGTGAACTACTGCAATACGCTCATCAAGCTGCGCCAAAAGGACACCATGGCGCACTTTATGGACGATCTTGAGCATTTGGAGGAGCTCGATCGTGACGAGCTCGCCGACCTGTCGCGCCACGTGCGCGAATATCGCCGCCGCCAACGCTAGAACGGGCGCCGCGCGTCACGATTGGGGGACTGAATATGAATATCACCGTGTATCTGGGTGCCAGCGTTGGTAACGACCCAGCGTTTCTGCCCGCGCTGCAGGAGCTGGGCAACTGGATCGGCTCCAACGGACACGCGCTGGTATACGGCGGGTCCAAGTCGGGCCTGATGGGTGCGCTCGCCGATAGCGTGCTCGAGGCAGGTGGACATGTGACGGGTGTTGAGCCGAGCTTTTTTATCGAGGCCGAGTTTCAGCATGACGGTATCGACGACCTTATCGTGACAAGCGATATGGCCGAGCGCAAGGCCAAGATGATTGAGCTCGGCGATGCGTTCATCGCCTTTCCCGGTGGGACGGGCACGCTCGAGGAGATTGCCGAGGTCATGTCCGCGGTGTCGTTGGGGCATCTCGATGCGCCGTGCATTTTGTACAACCTGAACGGTTACTACAACGACCTCAAGGCGCTGCTCGGGCACATGATTGATAAGGGGCTTTCGAGCCTGAAGCGCCAGCACGGCATCTACTTTGCCGACGATTTGCGCGAGATTGCCTCGATTATCAACGGATAAGCCTTGAGCCTGCCCCACTATGGCTCCCAATGGTGCCGTTTGCGGCGCAGACGGTTGGCTTGTCTGGGCCACACTCGCTCTACAATAAAACGTATCTATGTCGACTTTGACCGCGGGAGGACCCGATGGATAACCTTGCCAAACCCACAAACCGCGCGCTGTTTTTAGTTAGCGTTGCCGTGACCGGTGCGTTCGCAGGTGTCGCGGTCTGGCTGTTCTTTTTCGCGATGGAGCACGGTATCGACTATCTATGGACTGAGATTCCACACGCGCTGGGCGTCGCTTCGCCCGAGCTTGCCAGCGGCCCGTTTGGCTTTCTGCCATACCCGTTTTTCGTCTGCCTGCTGGGCGGCCTGCTGATCGGTCTGTACGAAAAGACGACGGGCACCAAGACCGATGACCTCAACCAGGTGATGGCCAAGGTAAAGCGCGATGGACGCTACCCGTACGACAATCTGGGCAAGCTTTCGCTCGCGGCATTGCTGCCGCTGCTGTTTGGCGGCAGCATTGGACCGGAGGCCGGCCTGACCGGCGTCATCGCGGGTCTGTGCAGCTGGGTCGGCGATCGCATGCGTCGCTTTGGCGCCGAGTTTAGGGAGCTCACGCTGCTGGGCACCCAGGCTGCCCTGACGGCACTCTTTACCGCGCCCGTCTTTGGCTTTGTGGCGCCGCTCGCTGGTAGCGCCGACGGCCAGGGCGAAGACGCCGACGATGAGTCCGCGTCCGGCGAGATCACCATCAAGCTGCCCAAGGCGCAAAAGACGGTGGTCTACGGCATTGCGATTGCCGGCGGTCTGGGCACCTACCTGCTGCTCGGCCAGCTTGTGGGCGGCGGCATGGGCATGCCGAGGTTCGAGGCTGCCGTGGTGGGCAACCTGGAGCTTACCTGGCTCATTCCTCTGTCGCTGATCGGAACGATCTGCGGCTGGCTGTACTTTGTCTCTGAGCACGCGAGCGAAGCGCTTGCCCATGCAATAGGGGCGCGCCCTGTCGTCAAAGCCATGCTGGCCGGTCTGGCGCTCGCCATCTGCGGCACGGTCCTGCCCTACACCATGTTTGCCGGCGAGACCCAGGCCGACGTGCTCATGGAGACCTACCTGACCATTCCCGCCGGTGTGCTCATCGCGACCGGTCTTGTTAAGGCTATGCTGACCCCCGCCCTCATCAACCTTGGTTGGCGTGGCGGCCACTTCTTCCCGGTTATCTTCTCGGGTGTGAGCCTGGGCTACGGCCTTGCTATTCTCACCGGCGCCGATCCGGTCTTTTGCGTCGCCGTCTGCACGGCATCGACGATGGGTGCGGTCATGCGCCAGCCGGTCATGGTCGTGGGCCTGCTGCTCATGTGTTTCCCACTCAAGGGTATCGTCTGCAT
The DNA here is from genome assembly GCA_019414365.1 of Collinsella sp. Lineage (GTDB taxonomy): Bacteria > Actinomycetota > Coriobacteriia > Coriobacteriales > Coriobacteriaceae > Collinsella. The sequence continues at coordinate 32,445 of DXMC01000004.1, read as the reverse complement.
GATCATCGCGGCTGTCATCGCCGCCGGTATCCCGCTACCCAAGCCGCTGCGCAAGTAGCACGGTGGCGCACGCCAGGGACATGCCGTTTGCCACGGATTTGCGGGGAGGGGCGGCGATCGCGCCCTTCGTGGATTGAGACTCGCGTGACTACAGATCGCGTGCTCGATAGACCTTGGTGCTGACGGTGCAGCTGATTGCACATAGCGCGAGGGCCAGTACGGCAATTCCTGCGCACAGACCGCCAAGGACGGCAGGATCGGGATTCGCTCCGGCAATCGACATGAGCCAGTTGCTAATGGGGTTGGAAGAGCTCAGCATTGCCATGGTACCGCAGCCCATCAGGGCAAACAGGCCGACGGAAAGGCGCAGCGCCTCCATGTGTCCAAATCGAAAGAACAGCGGCTGTGCTAAAAACACCATCATGAGGGAGATGAGCATCGATGCTGCCGAGGCGATTGCGATTTCAAAGACGGTCTGTCCCGTCGAGGGAATGCCCGTGGGATCGAAGAACGGAAGGGCGATGATGTTCAAAAGCACGGCGGCGCATGCCATGACGGCCGAGAAAGCAATAATGCACAGGTAGCGTGCGCAGATGATGTCTTTGCGCGAGAACGGCAGCGTTGCCCGATAGCGCTCCCAGCCGTTTTGGTTATCGTAGCCAGCCAGTGAGTTCATGATTATGATGGGCGACATGGCGCTGACCGCGCAGGCGCCGGCGCTCATGCCGGAATCGCCATCCGACGCGTTGGCAAGGGTTAGCACGACGAAGATGAACAGGCCGACGCCCGCGATGCTCGGGGTGAGCGTGCGAACGATGGCGAGCTCGGACATAAAGGCGCGTTTCATTTCGAAGCCCCTTTCAGCATGAGGCGCAGATAGTCATCAATGGTTGCCCGATCGCAGGGAATCTCTGGGAAGGCCTCGAGCGTTTCGCGACGGTTGGGCACGAGCACGTCCACGCTATAGGCGTGGTGGACGGCACGGGCGCCTTCGACGCAAGCCATAAGCTCGGCGGCCTGTGCTTGGGTACAGTGGGCGATGCCGACGCGGTCGGTAATGTCCTCGCGCGGCAGGTCAAAAATAATCGAGCCGTTATCGATGCAGATGACGCGGTCGGCGGCGCGATCGAGGTCGGACGTAATATGGCTCGAGAGCAGCACGCTGTGCAGGCCGTCGGAAACAAAGGCGAGCAGCTCATCGAGCAGCTCCTCGCGTGCCATGGGATCGAGGCCCGCGGTGGCTTCGTCCAAAACGAGCAGCTTGGCCTGGTGGCTGAGCGCGCAGGCAAGCTGCAGTTTCATGCCCATGCCGCGGGAGAGGTCCTTGACCTTTGTCTTGGGATCGAGGCCAAATCGGTCGATGAATCCGGCGAACGTTTTGCGGTCCCACGTGGGGTACGCCGGGCCTACGAGTGCCTCGATCTGGCCCACCTTGAGCGTTGAAGGGAAAGGACACGTGTCCAGCACGAGACCGACACGGGTGCGCAAGCAGCGCTGCGCTTCACCGGGTGCGTCGGCGCCACAGCGCTGCCCAAACAGGTGCACCTCGCCGGCATCGAGTTTGATAAGCCCGAGCGCGGCTCGAATCGTCGTTGTTTTGCCAGCGCCATTTGCGCCCACAAAGCCAACGATCTGGCCAGGCTCCACGGCAAGCGTGACGTCACGCAGCGAAAAGCGGTCGCTTACGCGGCGTGAAACGCCTTTGAGTTCTAGCAAGTTTTGCATGGTATAGCCTTTCTTGCAGATGGCTACTGCATGGTTTCGGGGGCTAC
>DXMC01000004.1:0-30573 GCA_019414365.1 Collinsella sp. | reverse complement strand
AGGCCCCAACTGATGAATTTGTCCTGATAGGCGCCCTAGAGCGGGATTTCGCGGCTACAATAGTGCGGTTACATCGACGTAATGCACTCAATGCAAGAAAGGATCCGCATGGCAAGCCTGTCGGATGAAATCTCGTCGCGCCGCACATTCGCGATCATCAGCCACCCGGACGCCGGTAAGACCACACTTACCGAGAAGCTGCTGCTCTATACCGGCAGCATCCAGACTGCCGGCTCGGTCAAGGGCAAGAGCTCGGCCAAGCATGCCGTCTCGGACTGGATGGACATCGAGAAGGAGCGCGGTATTTCCGTTACTTCCTCGGTGCTGCAGTTCACCTACAACGGCGCCTGCGTCAACATCCTCGATACCCCCGGCCACCAGGACTTCTCGGAGGATACCTACCGTACCCTTATGGCCGCCGACGCTGCTGTTATGGTCATCGACGGCGCCAAGGGCGTCGAGGCCCAGACCAAAAAGCTCTTTAAGGTCTGTACGCTGCGCCACATTCCCATCTTCACCTTTGTGAACAAGCTCGACCACGAGGCTCGCGATCCGTTTGAGCTCATGGAAGAGATCGAGAACGTCCTGGGTATCAATACGTATCCCATGAACTGGCCGATCGGCAGCGGCCGCAACTTCCGCGGCGTGTTCGATCGTCAGACCCGTCGCGTCATTGCCTTCGAGGGCGACGGCCACGCCAACGCCACCAAGAAGGTCGCCGAGGTCGAGGCCGAGCTGGGCGATCCTTCCATGGACGAGCTTATTGGCGAAGAGAACCATAAGAACCTGATGGACGACATCGAGCTGCTCGATGGCGCCGGCGACGAGCTCGACTTGGATGCCGTGGCCTGCGGCAAGCTGAGCCCGGCGTTCTTTGGCTCGGCGCTCACCAACTTTGGCGTGGAGCCCTTCCTCAAGGAGTTCCTGCGTCTGGCCCCGACGCCGCGCGCCTATACCGATACGCTCACCAGCGAGCCGGTCGATCCCTGCCGCGACGACTTTAGCGGCTTTGTGTTTAAGATCCAGGCCAACATGGACAAGAACCACCGCGACCGCATCGCCTTTGTGCGCATTTGCTCGGGCAAGTTCGAGCGCGGCATGGACGCCTTCCACGTGCAGGGCAACCGCAAGCTTAAGCTTGCTACTGGCACCTCGATGATGGCCGATGACCGTGCGATTGTTGACGAGGCGTACGCGGGCGATATCGTGGGCCTGTTCGATCCGGGTATCTTTAGCATCGGCGACACTGTGTGCTCTGGCAAGCGCCACGTGCAGTATCCGCAGATCCCGACGTTTGCCCCCGAGATGTTCGCCCGCATTACGCAGGTCGACACGCTCAAGCGCAAGCAGTTTGTGAAGGGCATGGAGGAGCTTGCCCAGGAGGGTGCCATCCAGATCTTCCGCGAGCTGGGTGCCGGCATGGAGAGCGTCATCGTGGGCGTGGTCGGCGTGCTGCAGTTTGAGGTACTCGAGCGCCGCCTCAAGGCCGAGTACCGTGTTGAGGTTCGTCGCCAGCCGCTGCCCTATACGGACATCCGCTGGATTCAGAACGACCCCGATACCATTGATATCCCGGGCCTTTCGCTCACGCGTGACACGCTGCGCGTCGAGGACATGCGCGGCGGTAAGCTGCTGCTGTTCACGAGCCCGTGGAACGTGGATTGGGCAACCGATCACAACCCCGATCTTATCCTGTCGGAGTTTGGCAACGTAGCCTTTTAATGCATCGGCGCGGTGGCCCTGTGGGGCTGCCGCGCCGTTTGCTTGCCTGATGCCGTGTGAGCGGCTATTATACCCATCGTCGTCTCAAGCCCGTGACGTCCGAGCAGTTCGGGTCCGATATCCTGCTCGTTAAACCTAAAACCAAAGGAGTACATAATGATCAAGAAGGTCATGGAGGACTACAAGGTCCTGTTGCGGAGCATTCCCGCGGCAACGGTTTCGCTGTTTTTCGTGAGTGTCATCATGATGAACCTGCTGGCCAACAAAGAGCTTATCAGCCTGCCGTATCTGGCACTCGATTGCGGCTTTGTGGTGAGCTGGGTTTCGTTTTTGTGCCAGGACATGATCTGTAAGCGCTTTGGCGCCAAGGCATCCATCAAAATCTCTATCCTCGCGCTGCTGGTCAATCTGGCCGTGAGTCTGTGCTTTTGGGCATGCTCGCTCACGCCCGGCATGTGGGGCGCCTACTACGACACGGGTATGATCGAGGTCAACACCGCCCTTAACGCCACCATCGGCGGCACCTGGTACGTGGTGCTGGGCTCTTCGCTGGCAATGCTCGTTTCTGCCGTGGTTAATTCCACGCTCAACCAGTCGCTCGGCCGTATGCTCAAAAAGAATAACTTTGCGAGCTTTGCCTTCCGCTCCTATGTGTCCACGGGTGTTGGCCAGTTTATCGACAACTTGGTCTTTGCCATTGTGGTGAGCCACACGTTCTTTGGTTGGACTTGGGTGCAGGTCATTATGTGCTCGCTGACGGGCGCCGTCGCCGAGCTGCTGTGCGAGGTCTTCCTGAGCCCCGTGGGCTACAAGGTTGTGCGTGGCTGGGAGCGCGAGAACGTGGGCGCCGAGTACCTCGAGCGCCACGCAACCGCCTAAGGAGCAAGTATGCGGGTTTTGATCACGGGCGCTTCGGGCGGTATCGGAGCCGCGTGCGTGCAGCGCTTTTTGGACGAGGGTCACGAGGTCGTGGGCTTTGATCTGCTGCTGGCGGCGATCGAACACGAGCGCTACCGCCATCTGATCGTTGATGTCCGCGAGCCTGACTCGTTTCCGGGCAACCTTGAGCCTCAGGTAATCGTGAACGTTGCCGGTACGCAGGATTCGGCCGATGACATCGCCGCCAACCTGCGTGGCACCATCAACGTGACCGAGCGCTACGCCTTTGTGGGGGAGGGGCTTGCCGCCAAGCCGACGCCGGCTATCAAATCCGTGGTCAATGTGGGGTCGGCGAGCGGACATACGGGATCGGAGTTTCCCGCCTATGCCGCCAGCAAGGGCGGCGTTATCGCCTACACCAAGAACCTTGCAAACCGCCTAGCACCGCAGGCCATCGCCAACAGTGTGGACCCGGGCGGCGTTATCACGCCGCTCAACCGTTGCGTGATGGAAGACGAGCGCCTGTGGAACCAGATTATGGAGCTCACGCCGCTTAAACGCTGGGCCACCGCCCAAGAGATCGCCGAGTGGATCTACTTTGCGGGCGTGACCAACCGGTTTATGACCGGGCAGAGCCTGCTGATCGATGGCGGCGAGGCCGGCCGCACACAATTTATTTGGCCCGAATAGGAAACGCGCCCGATGGAAATCCGTCGGGCGCGTTTTTGATGTATTGATTTTTAGCCGAGGCAAGTCCAGTTGACGGGGGTCGAGCCGTGCTGTTCGAGTAGCCGATTGGCTGCCGAGAAGGGGCGCGACCCTATAAAGGCGGGGAGTTCTGCCGTGGCGCGGTTGGCCGAAAGCGGCGAGGGGTGCGTAGAAGCTAGGCAGAACTTGCCGGTTGCCTTGCCCGCGCCGATCGCGTCGAGCTTGCCCTCAACCATTTGCTGGGCAAAGCGGCCCCATGCCAAAAAGACGACCGGCTGGGGCAGCTGGCAGCAGCGCTCGATAACGTAGTCGGTAAGCGTGCTCCAGCCCAGCTTGGCATGCGAGTTCGCGGCATGCTCGCGCACGGTGAGCGTTGTGTTGAGGAGCAGGACGCCCTGTTGAGCCCAGGGGGTGAGGTCTCCCGTGGCGGGAATGGGGCAGTCCAGATCGGCTTTGAGCTCCTTATAGATGTTACGCAGGCTCGGCGGCAACTTGGTTTGCGTCGCGGGGACCGAAAACGACAGCCCCATGGCCTGGTTGGGCCCGTGATAGGGGTCTTGACCCAAGATGACGACCTTGACCTGGTCGGCCGGCGTGTAGGCGAGGGCATTGAGGATGTCGTCTTGTGCCGGGTAGATGGTCTGCTCGGCACGCAGAAGGGCGATGCGCTCGAGTAGCTGGTTCGTAGTGTCACGTACCGGCTGCGGCGCATCGCCCAACCAAGTTGCTATGTTGCGGTCGCGGGTCGCGGCGTCCATGGGGCTCCTTTATGGCAGATGCTCTGTTGGCATCTATTGTAAAGGCGCACCGGTTGCCTTTATGCCGCGGCTGCATGAAGAGTGGGGTCTACGAGACGCGCTCGGGTGCTCCTGCCATGTGAGCGTGTCCTTGCGAGCGAAGGCACGGGAGCTCGACGGTTGCCACCATCACGCCGGTGAGGATGAGGGCGGCGCCAAAGAAGGCGATGGGGCTCGGGACCTCGCCGACCAGGAAGAATGAGAAGACGGCGGAGCAGACCGGCTCGAGCGAGAAGGCAAAGCCGGTGGTCTCGGCGGGCACGTGGGGCTGCACGAGCGTCTGGGTGATAAAGCCGTAGGCAGAGCAGATGAGTGCGAGCGCGATGACCACGACGATCTCGTTGGGCGTGCTGGGAAGCGTGAAACCGCCAAAGACGAATGCGGCGATGCCCGAGAACAGGCCGCCAAAGCCCAGCTGCCAAACGCCCAGAGCCAGCGGGTCGACATCTTCGACAAAGCGCTTCGCCACAATGATGTGGCCGGCATAGACAAAGGCCGAGAGCAGCATAATGATCGCACCGGGATTCAGGCTGGTAAAGTCGGCGCCCGAGAGCAGCAGCATACCGCAGGTGACGATGGCAGTGCCGATGAGCACCTTGCGCTCGGGGGCGCGGCGCAGCAGGGCCGCGTTGGCAAACGACACGATCACGACCGTCAGACTCTGCAAAAAGCCGGCGGTGGAGGCGGAGGTGAGGCTGGAACCCAGACACATGCAGGTGAGCTCGGTTGCCATGATGGCGCCGATGATGGCGGCGCGAACCATAAGGTCGCGGTTAATGCGCAACGCGCGCTTGTGGAAGAGCAGCAGGCAGGCCGCAAAGGCGATGATGCAGCGCAGCGCAACGATGCTCGTGGCGTTCATGCTGTCCATGCCGATCTTCATAAGGGGGTACGAAAAGCCCCATGCGACGGGAACGGAAAATGAGAGCGCGATTGCTTTTTTGCGATCCATGGGACTCCTTTTGTTACAGAACGGTTTCGCAAAAAGGATTCTGCTCCCAGATTTGGATGTAGTAAAGCGAATGTATCTTCAGTATGATTAAGAAATACTAATGTTGCTAGATAAAGCGCTGGCAAAACGTTTTACGGCTACACCGATGTGGAGGCACGATGGCATCGCGATATCAGATTGTATGTATGGTGGTCGATTGCGGCAGTCTGAAGGGCGCGGCCGACGAGCTGGGCTATACGCAAAGCGCGGTGAGCCAGGCCGTCAAAGCGCTCGAGCGCGAGCTGGGTACCACGCTTATCGAGCGCGGCAAGCAGGGCGTTTCGCTTACGCGCGACGGCAAGCAGTACCTGCCGTATCTGCGCCAGATTGTAACTGCCGAGGCCGAGCTTGAGGGCAAGCGTCAGGAGTTGCTGGGGCTTTCGTCGACTGACATTCGCATTGCGACGTTTACCAACGTGAGTCGTACCGTGCTGCCGCGCGTGATTCGCGACTTTGGGGCTCTGCATCCGGGCGTGCACTTTACCCTCAAGCAGGGCGATTACACGCGCAACGCCCAGTGGGTGCACGATGGCGTGGTTGACTTTTGCTTTACGGCGCGCGGATTTACCGCCGGGCTCGAGAAGCGCGTGGTCTATCACGACGAGTTGGTGGCGCTGTTGCCGGCCGCGCATCCGCTGACGGCAAAGGAAAAGGTGACGCTCGCCGACCTGGCGTCCGAGCCGTTTGTGCTGCTGGATGAGGGCGAACAGAGCCTGGTGCTCGATGCATTCGCGGCGCATGGGCTGTCGCCGCACGTGACGAGCGAGGTGACCGATGACTACACCATCATGGCGATGGTGGAGGAGGGCCTAGGCGTGAGTATGCTGTATCGCCGTACCGTCGAGGGCATGAGGGCCGATATTCGCGTGCGTCCCATCGTGCACGCTCCCTCGCGTGACGTAGTGGCAGCCTGGCGCAGCTGGGACACCATGCCTATCGCCACGAGGCACTTTATCGACTATATGAGCTCGCATATTGTCAATTAATGACTGGCATGGCGTTGAGTGCGGTGTTTAGCGGGCTGTCGCTTTGGCTTGGGCGGCGCGATAGGTGCGTGCCGGGTGACAGAGCAATACCGCCACGACCATAAAGAACGCCGTAGTGCCCAGGCTGATGGGGTAGACCATCATGATGTTCGAAAAGGTGCGGAAGATCGGGAACACGCAGAATACCCAATAGAAGCGGATGCCGCAGACGCAGATCATGGTGATGAGGGCGGGCATGAGCGAGATGCCAAAGCCGCGCAGGTAGCCGGACATGTTTTCGTAGAACATGCTAAAGGCGTAGGCAGGGAAGATCGAGCACACGCGGATATAGCCGATCGAGACGATGTTGGGGTCGCTATTAAACAGCGCTAGGATCTCGCGCCCCAGACCGACGATGATAACGATGGTAGTGAGCGCGACGATGCCACCTTCGACCAGGCAGACCTTAAGGGTCTTGGTGCAACGGTCGATCTGGCGGGCACCGTGGTTTTGCCCCACAAAGGTGGTGCAAGCCTGGCTAAAGCTGTTGAGCAGGTTGTAGCACACGTACTCCAGGCTCATGGCGGCGCTCGATGCCGCCATGACCTCGGTGCCCAAGCTGTTGATGGCGGACTGGATGATGATGTTGGCGACGGCAAAGACGGCGCTCTGGATGCCGGCGGGCAGGCCGATCTTGACGATGCGCCTGAGGGCGACGGGGTCTAAGCCTAAGTCGCGTGGGGTGACGCGGACGACGGAGTCGGTCTTGAGCAGACGGATAAAGAGCGTAGCGGCGCTGACGGTGTAGGCGATGGCGGTGGCGATGGCGACGCCCGCGACGCCCCAGTGGAGTACGGGGACAAAGATGAGGTCCAGGCCAATGTTGAGGACGGTGGACACGGCAAGTGCCTGCAGCGGCATGCGGGTGATGCCGACGGAGCGGAAGATCGCGGCCTCAAAGTTATAGAGCAAGATCGAGGGCATGCTGAGCAAAAAGACGCGCAGGTAGAGCGAAGCGAGCGGCATGGTCTCGGCAGGCACGTTGAGCGCAGCGAGCATGGGCTCGGCAAAGATCTCGCCCAGTGCGATGACGACAAAGCCCACGAGCGCCATTAAAATCGAGGTATGGACGGCGCGTTTGACCATGTTCTGATCGTTGCGGCCGATAGCGTTGGCGATGACCACGTTGGAGCCAAGCGACATGCCAATAAAAAGGTTGAGCATAAGACTGGTAAGCGGAACATTGGAGCCGACCGCCGCCATGGCGAGGGTTCCCTGGTCGCCCGAGAAGTTACCGATGATGACCGTGGCGATGAGGTTCGACAGCTGCTCCAAGATGCTCGTGGCGGCCACGGGGAAGGCGAACAGGGGAATATTGCGCCATAGCGAGCCGGTGGTCATGTCAATGTGCTTAGATGCGGTGTCTGCCATACGCTCTCAATCTCTAATATGCTCTTTCGTGCTTATTTGCGCAGACGATGATACTCCTAATGCAGCCAACCGGCACTTAGGGACGTTCCTTTTCTGTCGGCAGCTGGGGACACTCCTTGTCTCTTCTATGACTAGGTGGGGAAGGCGTGCGACAATGGTGGGCGTTGTGTTGTTCGCGCTAAGGAGTTGCCATGTTGTTGTGTCCCGTTTGCCATGAGCCGTTGGTGGACGATGAGCGCGGTGCTGCATGCGCGGGCGGACATCGGTTTGACCGTGCGCGCGAGGGCTATCTGTATCTGCTGCGCTCGTCCAAGAGCGGCGACTCCATGGGCGATCCCAAGTCGCAGGCGCGCAGTCGTCGCGACTTTTTGAACCGCGGCTACTACGCGCCGTTGCGCGATGCGATGGTCGAGCTGGTGCTCGAGCAGGCGTCTGAGCGTGCGGCGTCTACGGGCGGCCCCATGACCTTGCTCGATATTTGCTGTGGCGAGGGCTACTACACCAGCGCCATGGGTGCGGTGCCGGGCGTGGATGCTTATGGGTTCGACCTGGGCAAAGAGATGGTGCGTCTGGCCGCCAAGCGCGGCGATGCGACCTACTTCGTGGCCAACATGAAGGACATCCCCGTGGCCGATGGCACCTTCGATATGGTGACCGAGCTCTTTGCCCCCTTTAACGAGCGCGAGTTTGCCCGCGTGCTGGCGCCCGAGGGCTCGCTCTACACCGTGGTGCCGGGCGCCCGTCATCTCTTTGGGCTCAAGGAGGTGCTCTACGACACGCCGTACCTTAACGACGAGAAGCTGCCGAAGACAACCGAGCTCGAGTTGGTGGAAACGCAGCGGGTGTCTGCGAACATTACGCTCCAGACGCAGGCCGACATCGAGGCGGTGTTCCAGATGACGCCGTACTACTACCGCACACGCCCTGCCGACAAAGAGCGCCTGGCAAACCTGGACACTCTTCAAACCGATATCGACTTCATCATCGCCGAGTACCGCCACCGCTAACAACCTACCAAAAAGGGACAGGTTTATTTTGGCAGGTTTTATCTGGGCAAATGCAAAGGGCCGACCGCGGAGATGTGCGATCGGCCCTTTTTAGTTGCTTGGCTGCAGAGGCTAAGAGAAGCGAGCGCTTACAGGCGGTCCTTGTTCTCGGCCTTAACGGCGTGCGCCTGCTGAACAAAGAACAGGTCGTACACCACGATGACAAAGGCGCCAAAGTTGATGGCGTCGCCGCCAAACGCGGGAAGCGTGAGCACGGCCTGCGCAATCGTGGCGATTGCGGCGACGATGCCGAGCTTAAACGCGCCATCCACCTGCGAAGGCTTGTTGGCGCCCTTGATGCCCGCAACACCTGCGGCAAGATCGACAAGACCCTTGATGACAAGTACGGCCGCGGCGAGCATGGCGTTCGGCCCGTACGTGGAATCGAGACTGCCTCGGGCGATGCCGACGCCGGCGATGACGAGGCTGGCGATGCCCAAAACAAAGTAAATGAGGGCAAGGACTTTGAGTGTCTTGCGAGTGTAGCTCATGGCTGGATCCTTTCGATACGGGTGCGGCCGAACTGGCGTACCCCCTGTGCTGCACATATGGTGAAGCACATTGTAGTTCAACGCGGCGATGCGTGCGTTCGAAAGCGCTTTGTGCCTGCGCACCTCAACCTTTCAAAAAGGAAAGCTGGACGTAAGCCAAATCGATGGCAGCTCGAGTGCGGCGCTGCGATGATGAGGATGTAACAAGGAGTTGGTCTAAGGAGGAGCCATGATGTATGGAACAGGGCAAGCGTGTGAGCCGCAGTCGTTGGGAAGGCGCATGAGCGATTCCGTGATCGCTGCCGTGTGCACGGGATTGATGGCGGTGCTTTGCATTGGGATGCTGTGGGCCATGTCGCATGTGGGACAATAGCGGACGATTGAGTGCCGACACATGCGGCGCTCACGTATCCGCTTTGCTTGCTAAGGAGTACCCATGGGTGTCGTCGATCCCTTTTCTGTTGCTCGGGCCGCGGGGCTTGAGCTGACCGGGAAGTCCGAGGGCCTCACGCTCACCGACGGCACGATGGAGCTGCGCGCCGATTTTGGCCGCATGCTGCCACGACTCAAACAGGGCCGTCTGCAGCAAGAGCTGCTGGTAAAGGCCGCGCGCACGAAAGGCATCGAGAACCCATGGGCGATTGATGCCACGGCGGGCTTTGGCGAGGATTCGCTGCTGCTGGCGGCCGCGGGCTTTACCGTCGATCTGTATGAACAGGATTGCGTAATCGCGGCGCTCCTCAAGGACGCCTTGGATCGCGCGGCAGATGATCCGGCGCTTGCGGACGCCGTGGCACGCATGCGCTTGCATGCGGGCGAGGACAGCATTGCCGGCCTTCGCCATACGGCTGAGCTGGTCGAGCACGGTGAGCTCGCGGCCCCCGATGTGGTGTATCTGGACCCCATGTTTCCCGAGCGCACCAAGAGCGCGGCGGTGAAAAAGAAGTTCCAGCTCTTGCACCATTTGGAGCAGCCATGTGCCGATGAGGGGATGTTGGTCGAGGCTGCGCTCGCAGTGCATCCGCGCAAGGTCGTTATCAAGCGACCGGTGAAGGGGCCGCTGCTTGCCGGCGTTAAGCCGAGCTATCAGCTTGCGGGCAAGGCCGTCCGCTACGATGTTTTGGTGCCGCCGCGCCCGTAGTTTGCGTGCGATGGTCGGCGATGTGTCGGTGCCGTGCCGCTGCGTGAGCGTCGCGCCGATGCGGCGCCTATCTCCAAGGGTGCGACGTCAGGTGCCATCCGCCGCAGTATTCGCATTTGTAGCAGGCCAAACCACGCCGCCCGCGGTTTTCGCAGTCGGCCATAACGGCCTCGGCCTCGGCGCGTGTGTCGTACCGGTTTTTGCGCTCGCACGACTTGTAGCGCCAGGCCTCATCGCGCTCGGCGTCCAGGGCGTCGCGGCGCTCGTCCTCGCGCGCAAACAGGTCGCTCATATCGCCGCCGGTGGCAGCGCCCAAAAACTCGCTTTTGGCCTTTGACCAGGCGGCTCGCTTTTTGCTTCCCATCTGCTTCGCGCCCCTCTCCAAACGTTGGTATCATTGCTCAATCAAAGTGATACCAATAAACGTGAGGTCGCCGCGTGATGATCAGAAAAACCCTCGATACCGACATTCCCGCCGTTATGGCCATCTATGACGTCGCCCGCGCCTTTATGCGCGCACATGGCAACGCCACGCAGTGGCCCGAGGGCACGCCTTCGGCCGAGCAGCTGGCTGCCGATATTGCCGCTGATGGCAGTTACGTGTGCGAAGTCGACGGTCGCGTGGTGGCGACGTTTGCCCTTTTGCCGGGGCCGGACGAGTGCTATGACGTCATTGAGGACGGGCAATGGCGTAGCGACACTCCGTATGCCGTACTGCACCGAGTGGCGTCCGACGGCACCGTGCACGGTATCGCGGCTGCGATGTTTGCCTTTGCCAAGGAATGCGCCGACCATCTGCGTATCGACACGCACGAGGACAACTTGCCCATGCAGGGCGCCATCGCCAAGGCCGGGTTTAAGCGCGCCGGTATCGTATATGTGTCGGACGGTACGCCGCGCGTCGCGTTTGATTGGCTGCGCGAGGCGTAGGAGCCAAGGCACGTATCATCACCCAGCTCAAATAAAAAATGGCCTCGAGTGGGGCCGTTTTTGTTAAAACGCGTCGTTGTGGGGCTCGCGTTGTTACCGCCCAGATGAGTCCGGGCGGACAAAAAGGGGAGGTGCCGGCTTTCGCAAGGCGCGAACCTACGAAAATCGCCGCGCGGCAACGCAGGGCGATGAGCTCGGTCGGGGGATAGGGCCCGCTTCGCCCGCCGGCCCGTAAATTGTATCATCCAGTGTGGAACGAGGATGCCCGTTGCCGCGTGCGATGGGCTTGTAATAAGAGGAGAGCCATGTCGAAGCAAGCGGTCGTTGGAATCTTGGCACATGTCGATGCCGGCAAGACCACGCTGGCCGAGGCTATGCTGCTCAACGCGGGCCGCATTCGCAAACGCGGCCGTGTGGACGATGGCGACTCGCACCTGGACACCAACGCGATTGAGCGCGAACGCGGCATCACGATCTTTTCGTCGCAGGCTGTGCTCGACCACGGTGAAACCCACATTATGCTCGTGGATGCCCCCGGTCACGTGGATTTTTCGGCTGAGGCGGAGCGCACGCTGCGCGCGCTCGACTACGCGATTTTAGTTGTGGGTGCTAACGATGGCGTGCAGGGGCACACCGAAACCCTGTGGCGCCTGCTTGCGCGCTATGACATCCCGACGTTCGTCTTTATCAACAAGATCGATTTGGAGCATCCCGGCCGCGATGTTTTGCTGGCACAGCTGGGACAGCGTCTTTCCGAGGGCTGCCTGGATGCCAGCGAGCTGCTGGCGGGCGGTGCCGCCCGGGAGGACGCTGCCGCGTTGGACGAGGCGGCGCTCGAGGAGTTTCTCGAGGCGGGCGAGCTTTCCGTCGCAACGCTGTCGCGCATGGTCGCTGAGCGCAAGCTCTTTCCCTGCTTTGCCGGCTCGGCGCTCAAGGACCAGGGCGTGGACAAGCTGCTGGATGGCATATGCGCGCTGATGCGTGAGCAGGCGTGGCTCCCGGAGTTTGCCGCGCGCGTCTATCGCGTGAGTCGTGGAGACCGTGGTGAGCGTCTTGCCTGGGTTAAGGTGACGGGCGGTGTGCTGCGCGCAAAGCAAGTTGTCGAGGGATGCTCTGGCGCCTCCACTTGGGAGCAAAAGATCGACCAGGTGCGCATCTATAACGGTGAGAAATACGAGCTTGCCCAGGAAGTTGCCGCTGGCGGCATCTGCGCCGTGACGGGCCTTGCGCACGTTCGCCCAGGGGACGCCCTGGGCGCGGAGTCCGCGGGCGATGCGCCCGTCATTGCGCCAGTCCTCACCTATACGGTGCTGTCGGGCGAACACGACGTCCATATGGTGTTCAAAGCATTGACTGAGTTGGCGGACGAAGATCCCATGCTCGGCGTAAGCTGGAATACGCATCTTGAGCAGATTCACCTGCAGTTGATGGGCGCCGTGCAGCTCGAGGTCGTGCAGCGCGTGCTGGCCGATCGTTTTGGCCTTGCGGTCGAGTTTGAGCCCGGCGGCATTCTCTATAAGGAAACTATTTCGCAGCTGGTCGAGGGTGTGGGCCATTTTGAGCCACTGCGCCACTATGCCGAGGTGCATTTGCGCTTGGAGCCGTTGCCGGCGGGTTCGGGCGTGCAGTTTGGCACCGTCACCTCGACCGATGAGCTCGATCTTAACTGGCAGCGTTTGGCGCTCACCAACGCTATGGAGCGCGACCACCTGGGCGTGTTGACCGGCTCGCCCATCACCGATGTGCGCATTACGCTCACGGGCGGCCGCGCGCATGCCAAACACACCGAGGGCGGCGATTTTCGCCAGGCCACGTACCGCGCGATTCGCCAGGGTTTGATGCAGGCGCGCGAGGCCGGCGCAGCCGTGCTGCTGGAGCCGTGGTACCACTTTGAGCTCGAGGTGCCGGGGGAGTGCGTGGGCCGGGCGCTCTCGGATGCCACGCGCATGGGTGCTGAGTACGAGCCGCCGACGATGGCGGGCGACCGGGCGAAGCTTGTGGGTCGCGTTCCGGCATCCGAGGTGCAAGATTATGCGCTGGAGGTGGCTGCCTACACGAGCGGTCGCGGGCATCTGTACCTAGAGTTCGCCGGTTACGCGTCCTGTCATGATGCCGAGTGCGTAATCGAGGCGGCCGCCTACGAGCCCGAGGCCGATCTGCCCAACACGCCCGACTCGGTCTTTTGCGCCCACGGCGCCGGCTACACGGTCAAATGGTACGACGTACCCGCCGTGGCGCACGTAAACGTCGATCCCGCCACTTTCCGCCCCTATCGCTCCGCCGACGCGGAATTTTTCGGCCACATGTGACAAAGGGGCAGTCCCTTTGTCACATTGAGTTGGTATAACTCGGTATAAGTTGGTATAACTATTACCAGCGTTTGCTAATCCGAGGAGGCCGACATGAACCCAAATCCCTTTAAGCCAACGGCTGGTAAACGACCTCCGATACTCATCGGTCGCGAGTCGGTCATCGAAGATTTTGAGGAAGGGCTCGATAACGGCGCCGGGGCGCCGGGCAGGCTCATGCTCATTACGGGAAACCGCGGCTGTGGCAAAACAGTTCTCCTGCGGGAGCTGCAACGTCTGGCCAGTGAGCGCGGATGGGCGGTTGTCTCCGATTCCGCTTCGCTTGGTTTATGCGACCGCTTGGCCGACGCACTCCGCTCGAATAAGCCCGTTGTGACGTCAATGGAGTTTGGCCCATCGTTTGGACGGATGTCGGTTGAGGCGGCGCGGGCAAAAGGCGAGACGTTGCGAGGGCTGGTCAACGAACGTCTCAAGAAACTCGGTCCAGGTAAGGGCATCCTGTTTGCGATTGACGAGGCTCAATCGGCGTCTATTGAGGAGCTGGCGGCCCTTGCCGTTCTTTATCAGCAGGTGCTGGGAGATCAGGATGCCACGGGCTTGCCCGATAGCGACCAGCGCGGTCTTGCGCTGGTCTTTGCCGGCTTGCCCAGCATGGTTGACGATCTGCTCGAAGAGCCGAGCGTGACGTTTTTGCGACGTGCCCAGCAGCGTACGTTGGGGACGATTTCTTTGCCCAAGGTGCGCGATTCGTATATCCAGACGGTCGAGTGTGCCGGTCTTTGCGTTGATGCGGGAACGGCGGACCTTGCAGCGCACAAGAGCATGGGGCATCCCTATATGGTTCAGCTGGTGGGATATTACATGTGGCGGTCTGCTGTCCGGCGTGGCTCGCAAGTCATTGAAAGGCGCGATGTCGAGGATGGCCATGCGGATGCCGTCTCCGAGTTCTACGAAGCGGTTGACGCGCCTCTGTATTACGGACTGCGCACCCCACAGCGTCTCTTTATCGAGGCCATGGCGGTTGACGAGGACAAGCCGACGCGCATGGCGGATATCATTGAGCGCTGCGACCGTACCCAGAGCTGGGCGAGTAAATATCGCGCAAGCCTGATTCGCGAGCGCGTCATCGAGGCTGCCGGATACGGTCTCGTCCGGTTTACCGTGCCCATGCTGAGCAAGTACATTCGCGATTGCGTTTTAATGTGACAAAGGGACTGTCCCTTTGTCACATTCGATCAACAGGAAGGGGAGCGATGGCGGTGTCGCAACAACCAAGCGCTATCGAGGTGCGTGGCGCGCGTGTCCATAACCTTAAGGACATCGATATCGATATTCCGCTGGGAAAGCTGGTGGGTATTGCCGGCGTGTCGGGCTCGGGCAAGAGCTCGCTGGCGCTGGGTGTTTTGTATGCCGAGGGCTCGCGCCGTTACCTGGAGGCGCTCAGCACCTATACCCGCCGTCGGCTGACGCAGGCAGAGCACGCTCAGGTGGACGAGGTGCTGCACGTGCCGGCGGCACTCGCATTGCATCAGCGCCCCAGTGTACCGGGCGTGCGCTCGACTTTTGGCACCATGACCGAGCTCAACAACAGTCTGCGTCTGCTCTTTAGCCGCTGCGCCCATCACGTGTGCCCGCATTGCGGGGCGCGTGTGGAGCCGAGCCTTAACGTGGCCGCGGGCCTGTCGCTCGCGTGCCCCGCATGCGGCCGCGAGTTCTATGCGCCGGGGGCCGAGGACCTTGCCTTTAACAGTGGCGGCGCGTGTCCTACCTGCGGAGGCACCGGCGTCATGCGCGAGGTGGACGAGGCGAGCCTGGTGCCCGACGAGTCAAAGACCATCAACGAGGGCGCGGTGCTTCCCTGGGGCACGCTCATGTGGGATCTGATGAAGCAGGTGGCTGGCGAGATGGGTGTGCGCACCGACGTGCCGTTTAACCAGCTCACGCCTGTCGAGCGCGATATCGTGTTTCATGGTCCGGCGGTTAAGAAACACATTCTCTACGTTCCCAAAAACGGCGAGGGCGCCACGCCGCTCGACTTTACCTATTACAACGCCGTCTATACCGTTGAGAATGCGCTCGCCAAGGTTAAGGACGATAAGGGACTTAAGCGCGTAGCTCGCTTTTTGCGCGAGGGCCCGTGCCGCGATTGCGGCGGCACGCGTCTCTCCGAGGCTGCGCGCCAGCCCCAGGTGCGTGGTATCAATCTGGCACAGGCGGCGGCCATGACGCTGGGCGAGGCGATTGAGTGGGTGCGCGAGGTGCCTTCATCCTTGCCGACCGAGATGCGGCCCATGGCGACGGACATCTGCGATTCGTTTTTGAGCACGGCGCGTCGCCTGGTCGACCTGGGGCTCGATTACCTTTCGCTCGACCGCGCCGGTGCCACGCTATCCACAGGTGAGCGCCAGCGCGTGCAACTTGCCCGCGTGGTGCGCAACCGATCGACGGGTGTGCTCTATGTGCTGGACGAGCCCTCGATCGGTTTGCATCCTGCCAATGTCGACGGTCTGGTAGGCGTGATGCGCGATCTGGTGGATGACGGCAACACTGTGGTTGTTGTTGACCACGATACGCGCGTTCTAGCGGAAGCTGACTATCTGGTCGAGATGGGCCCCGTTGCCGGAGCAGGCGGTGGTAATGTGATTGCTGCAGGTACGGTGGACGAGGTCGAACAATCGCAGGGCAGCCGCATCGCCCCGTTCTTGCGCTCGGACCCCAAGCGTCTGCGCCCGCAGGTGGCTGACGACGAACTGTTCGACCTAGGCCATATCCGCATGGCGACCGATGCCATCCATACCGTCAAACCACTCGAAGTCGATATCCCGCGCGGCCGCCTTGTCGCGGTGACGGGTGTTTCGGGTTCGGGCAAGACGACACTGGTGCTCGAGACGCTCATCCCGGCACTCAAGGTGCAGGCAGCCGGCGAGCGCCTGCCCAGGCACGTGCGTTGGATCGATGCCGAGGGTATCGCGCGCGCCAACCTGATTGACGCCACGCCCATCGGTGCCAACGTGCGCTCGACGGTGGCGACCTATGCCGACATCCATGACGAGCTGCGCCGCGCCTTTGCCCGTACGCCCGAGGCCAAGGAGGCAGGGTATAAGGCGGGCGCCTTTAGCTACAACACTGGCACCTTGCGCTGTCCTACGTGCGATGGCACGGGTTCGATATCGCTTGACGTGCAGTTTTTGCCCGATGTCGAGATCGTCTGCCCTGCATGCCGCGGCTCGCGTTATGCCGACGCAGCCTCGTATATCCATCGCGAGGGCAAGGACGGCAGCCTACTTACATTGCCGCAGCTCATGGATATGAGTGTGGACGAGGCCATTGACGCCACGTTGGGACTCAAGAAAGTCCAGGCGCGCTTGCAGACCTTGCACGACCTGGGTTTGGGCTACTTGACGCTGGGCGAGCCCACGCCGGCGCTCTCGGGCGGCGAGGCGCAGCGACTTAAGCTTGCGAGCGAGATGGGCCGCGTGCAGGACGATGCCGTATTCGTATTCGACGAGCCCACGATCGGCCTGCATCCGCTCGATGTTCAGGTGCTGCTGAGTGTGTTTGACGGCCTCGTTGCCAAGGGCGCCACGGTTATCGTGATCGAACACGACCTCGACCTTATCCGTAATGCCGACTACGTGATCGACATGGGTCCGGGCGGTGGCGATGCCGGCGGGCAGGTCGTCTGCGCCGGCACGCCGGGCGACATCGCGGTCTGCCCCAAGAGCATTACCGGCCGCTACCTATAACCGAATGTGACAAAGGGACAGTCCCTTTGTCACATCCGATGCCTATTTCACGCATTGAGCGGCGAGATAGTCGCGGAAGAACGGTAATTCAAAAGCGACGATTCCGCGCCCGCGTTCTCCAATGATGCCGGCGTCTATCATGCGGCGTCGGTAGCGGGAGACCTGTTGCGGCGAACGCTTAAGGCGCTCGACAAGGTCAGCGGTGGTGGACTCTTCCTCGTCATCGAGCATGGCGATGAGAAAACGCTTGTCCTCCGCAGTGAGTTCCCGATAGGTCGCTGCGAGGATTCTGTCGTCCATTTCATCGCGTGCGATTTTGATTCCCTGGTCAAAGTCGCGAGATGATATTTCCCTTGAGTTGCTCGTGAGATCCCAGGCGCGGTAACCCACAAGCTGCAAAAGGAAAGGAAAGCCCGAAATCGAGCGAACGGCCTTATCGATTCCCTCGGAATCCGCCAAACGGTCGTTTTCCTGGATCGTTCGGATCAAGGCCTCACGTACATCGTAGTCGGCGATACGCCCCAGATGATATTGCTGGGCGCGACGAAGGAACGAGACCGTTTTGTGGTTCAGCAACGTCGAGACGTTGTTAGGAAGTCCCGCCATGAGTAGGGCGACGCGTTTCCCATCGGTCACAAAGTGCTGATACGTGGCTGCGAGCTGGATCATCTCGTCGAGCGTCGGGTCGACCTCATCAACCGTGACGAGCAGGCCGGTGCCCGTTTCGTTGAGCTGGTCGATGATGTCGCTCATGCGATAACGCCAAGTCGAGGCATCGTGAACGCGATTGACCTCGATACTGCCGAGCGGCGCGATTCCGAGACCGGTGACTTCGAAGTTGTTAGACGGGTTGATGAGGTGGCCTGCAGCACGTTTCGCCCCGAGCTCGATTTCCTCAAGCATTCCCGAGAGCGCGGTCGTCTTTACCGCTATCCAGCCGTGGGATTCCGCCCTTGTCGCGAGCGACGACATGAGAGCAGTTTTACCGGTTCCACGCGCGCCTGAGAAGATCGAGGTTAATTCCGGGCGTCTACGCTGGCTCAAGAAGGCACGGTCCAAATCCCGAATAATCTGTTGTCTGCCGGCGAGATGGGCAGGAACCTCACCAAAACTGGGAGTAAACGGGTTCTCGAGATATTCCACAAGGCTCTCCTTTCGCATCGCCGTTTAACTCCATTTTATTCTAGTTAATTCTGATTAAAAGCGACGGCTCGTTATTTGGTGCATCAATGTGACAAAGGGACCGTCCCTTTGTCACATTCCGGGGAAGCCTGTCTGGCGCAGGGCCTCGTAGAGGACGATGGCGGCGCTGTTGGAGAGGTTGAGAGCGCTGATGCGGTAATCGTCCGGGTCGACGAAATTGCCGCAGATATCCTGCTGAAGGATGGCGTCGTGGCTGTCTTCGGTATGTCCGAGCGATTCCTCGTGGGCTTCCCAAGTCTCGGCGTTATCGAGTGAGTCGCAATCGCGCAGCATCGGGATGCGCTCACAGCGCTCGGGCGCCGCGGCAAGCAGTGGCTCGGGAATCCCCGAGCTCTCGCTGCCAAAGACCAAAAAGTCGCCGTCGCGGTAGGTGCTTTGCGCATAGGTACGGCGCGCCTTTTTGGTCAGCAAGTGCAGGCGTTCGTCGGCGGGGGAGAGGCCGTTGCGCGCAAGGAAATCCTCCCAGCCGGCATAGGTCGTCACGTCCAAGTTTTGCCAGTAGCCCAGGCCGGCGCGACGCACCGTCTTGTCGTCGAGCGAAAACCCCAGCGGCTCCACCAGATGCAGACGGGCGCCGGTAACCACGCAGGTGCGGCCGATATTGCCCGTATTGGCCGGAATCTCGGGCGCATACAGCACAATGTTGAACATGAATCTCCTTGGCTCAGAACGAAAAACCACCACGAAGGGTACCTTCGTGGTGGTTTGGTGGTTACGTAGGCGGAAAAATGCCCGCTTGGATAAACCTAGGCGCGGTGCCAGTCGGTCAGGCAAGCATCGAGGGAGGCGATGAGTGCATCCTTGTCCATGTGACGGCCGATGATGCACAGGCTCGTCATGCGGTCGCCCGTCTCGTCGTCCCAAATTTGCATGATCTCGGGGCTTTCGTCGATGATCTTCTGCTTCTCGCCCTCGGGCGCGGAGTCAACGAACAAGCCGTTCTCCATCAGGCGCATCTGGTGGCCGGCCTGCTCAAACATGTAGCACATGTCCGGATCGCCGGTCTGCCACAGCGGACCCTTGACGCGAATGACCTCGTCGGGCCACTCTTGCTCAACAAAATCGGTGAACTTTTGCAGGTCAAACGGCTTGCGGCGCGAGTACACAAAGGTGTCGATGTCGTACTCGAGCACCTCGGGGTCGTCGTGCTCCTCGGGATGCTCCATGGCCTCGATCCAAGCGGCGGAGTTGTAGGCGCGCATAAAGTCGAAGCGGCCGGTGTCGAGCAGCTCCTCCATAGGAACCTCGCCATTTTGGGCCTCGACAATCACGGCGTCCTTCTGCAGGCTGCGCACGATGGCCTTGAGCTCGGCGATCTGCTCGGGGCTCACGGTATCGGTCTTGTTGAGGATTAGCGTGGAGCAGAACTCGATCTGCTGGATGAGCAGGCTCTCGATGTCGTCCTCGTCGATATCCTCTGCCAGCAGGTCGCGGCCTCCGTTGAACTCGTCGTACATGCGGGCGCAATCGACCACGGCCACGATGTTGTCGAGTGCGAGCTTGGGCTCGCCGCCCACCTTGGCCTCGTCGCAGAAGCTCGAGATGGTGTAGGCGATGGGGATAGGTTCGCAAATGCCCGATGCCTCGATAATGATGTAATCGAACTTGCCCGAATCGGCGATGCCCTCCAGCTGGTTGGCCAGGTCATCCGAAAGCGTGCAGCAGATGCAGCCGTTGGTGAGCGGGATGAGGTCGTCGGTCTCGGAAAGGCCGCCGTCGGCGATAAGGCTGGCGTCGACGTTGATCTCGCCGATATCGTTGACGATCACGGCGGCGCGGATGCCGCCGTCGTTAGCGAGGATGTGGTTGAGCAGCGTGGTCTTACCGGCACCGAGGTATCCGGTAAGCATGATGATCCTCACGGGTTTGTTGGGCATGTGCCCTCCTTTGTTAGACATGGTTTACAGCTGAATCATATGCCAAACGCCTGCTCTTATACCCACGCGCCGGTAAATAACACAGGCTACTCCCAGGCTCCCCACACGTCCGGGCAATAGCCGACGGTTGCCTTCTTGCCGTTGCGCACAATGGGCTCGGCCAGGACCTGCTGATTCTCGAGCAACTTATCGAAGTGCTGGCTGGGGGTAAGGTGCTGGATGAGCGCGAGCGTCTCCTCGTCCTTGGCTTTAGGGTTGAGCAGCTTGTCGATGCCGCCGACTGCCTGCATCACGCTCGTGAGCTCGCCCTTGCTCATCTCCTTTTCTTTAAGGTCAATAAACTGCACCTTAATGCGGCGCTCCTTAAAATAGCGCTGGGCCTTCTTGGTATCGAAGGACTTTTTGGTGCCAAAAATTTGAATATTCATATTATGTTCCGCCGTTCTACCTGATGAAGTTGGTCCTGGCGCGATCGGCTTCGGGCGCATCGATGCCGGCGGCCTTTCCCGTCTCGATGCAACGCAGTAGCCAGGCCATGTTTTTGCCGATGTTTCGCATGGTGGCGAGGCCCTCGGCGTCCTGGGCGGCCTCACCCGGCATGGCACCAAAGACGTTGTTCCAGTAGGTGGATGCTACCACGGGCATCTGGTTGATGGTGAAGTACTTGTTGAGCACGTCGAAGGTGGTCGACGTGCCGCCGCGGCGGGCAACGGCGACAGCGGCGCCCGGCTTGTGCGCAAAGGCCTTGCTGCCTGCATAGAATGCGCGGTCGAGTGCCGAGAGGATGCGTCCGCTGGGGTGCGCATAGTAGACGGGTGAGCCAAAGACAAAGCCGTCTGCCTGCTCGGCAGCGGCAATCAGCTCGTTGACTACATCGTCGTCAAAGGTGCAGCGGCAATCGAGCTTGCCGCACTGGCCGCAACCAATGCAATCGCGAATAGGCTTGGCGCCCAGCTGAAACATCTCGGCCTCGATGCCCTCGGCGTTGAGCTGCTCGGCGACCTCGGCGAGTGCGCGGGCCGTGTTGCCGTTTGCCTTGGGGCTGCCATTGACCAAAAGAACCTTCATCACAAACTCCCTCTGCTGTTGGTGACTGCTGCGGAGGATTATCGCACGAGCGGGCAGATGGCGTGGGGCGCGATTCCAGCGACCGCCCATCATGCGCCCCGTCTCGATCGGTAGCTTCATCCGAGTGTTTCTCGGGGCCGGGAAGCCGGCCCCGAGGGCCAACGGCGGGCTCGCTCACCAGGTACGAGAGGGACACGGTCCAGAGTGTGTTGGAGCTCGGGGCCTCATGCAAGCCGATTGTGAGGAGTCTGGGCAGGTCGCCTTCGATGGCGAACTCTGAGGTCTTAGAAGGCGGGCTGCTGTGCGGCTTGAGGAATGACCTCGGCGGGCAGGAAGTGGCGGCGTGGCAGAACTGGCAGTTCGACAAATACGGAGATCGAGAACTCCGCAGAGGTTTCCCCGGAGGCCAATTGCTTTTCACGCTGCCGTCGCTTGCGGGTGTTTTCAAGCGGGTGAAGCTAACGGGTCGTCGACTCCTTCATGTCCCGCACGATGTAGTTCATAGTGCGGTAAATCTGCATGCACAGTTTTATCGCGCAGATGAATTCATGATAGGTGAATCTGATCTGTGCCCCCGTCCTGCGGTATGTGACGTATTCCGGCTTCGCCCCGTTTATATTTCGATCTTAAGGCGAGTGCCGCATGTTTAAAACGTATTGGGAAAACGTTTGTAAAAGAGCAAGCCAAAGGGTACAAATTCTCCGATTTCTTTCATATCGTCCTTTTCCTTTAAACAGACAAAGATGAGGCGAAAGATTGTCCTATAATAAAAAACAACAAATTGAGTTTTAGAGTGGGCTTATATAACGGTTTCCATGATTGGGGAATCTGTCATCTACTTTAGGTCCGAGGAAGCCGTCAATGTCTTTAATATGTAGGGCTCAAACTTACAGCTTTTGAATCCATTACATATTCATTACAAATAATTAGAAATAAACGAGAATTGCTAGGTCCATAATTGCAATTAAGTATTTTGTAAGCACGAAAGAGGGCGGATTCTATATGAATTATCTTAGCTCGGCCTCAGTTGATGTGACCTATCGATGCAATTTGCGATGTCGGCATTGTTTTGATTTCGGCGGGGAATGTGCCTATGAGGAAATGAATGATGACGAACTAATCAGCGTTTTTCGACAGCTTGCCTTGATTGATCTTTCGTCGATTTGCATTTGTGGCGGAGAGCCCATTCTTAGGTTTGATTTGATTCGTCGCGCGGTGAGGTTAGTTAAGGAGCTTAACCGAGGCACTCTCGTGTCAATGGTCAGCAATGGCATTCTTTGGACAGACGAAATTGCTGACGCCCTAAAAAGAGACGGACTGGATTTAGTGCAGTTTAGCCTCGATGGGCTTTCAGATGCGTCTTATGACCATGTGAGGTTGAGTAACGGTAAGCTTCATCGAGTACTGGATGCGATTAAGATCGCACGAAGACACGGAATAAGGGTCGCAGTTGCTTCTCTTCCCCATGCTAGGAATATAAGGGAATACCCTTCAATAATTAGTTTTTGTGAAAAAGAAGGTGTAAGTGATTTTAGAGCACAGCCTTTGATGCCGCTCGGGCGAGGTGAGCTGAATTATAAGGATCTGTGCCTAACGCCCGAGCAAAATGATGCGCTTGCTGCATATTTGAGCGCGCGCAATGCTGTTTCTCAAATGCAGATTACCTGGGGTGACCCCGTAGACCATTTGTATATGTATAGGGAGACAGGGAGAATTCCGCAAATATGCGTCAATGCGTATGGGGAGCTCTCGGTGTCTCCTTACCTGCCGATTACCATTTGGAATCTAAATCGAAATACTCTGCGGGACTATATTGATCTCGAAATAGATAGATATGCGTTACGGCACCCAATTGTCGAGAAGTGCCTAGCTCGTATAGAGGAGCTTTCGGACTTCACAAGTATCCAACAGGGGCTTCCTGTTCTTTTCAAAGAAAGGAACATAGATATATCTCAAGAATTGGAGGATGCTGCACGTGTGCACGGGGGTAAGTTGCTTAAAAGCAGTTAGGGCTAAAGAGAGCGACTGCAAAGAGGTTTTGTCTTTTGTTTATAGAGCCAATGAAAGCATGGATCAATATGTCGTGCTTGACCCATTCTCAACTATACAAAACGGAAAGATGAGAGGACGTCTAATTAGGCAGACTCTATTTGATGGACGTTATCAGGTTTGCCTGATCAGGGCTGATTCCATCGAACCTTGCGGAATGCTGATTACGGCTAAGGGCGCTGCACTAAGAGGCAGGTCTAGCAGTTTGGTTTTATTTATATTGGAAAGGGGGATTCAAATTACGGAGTTGCGCTGGGAAGGTTCGGAAACGCCATGTCGAGTAGCCGCTATCACTGAGGATGGCTGCGAATCTGGGCTCGAGCAGTTTGGGTTTAAACGGTCGGTGTCGGTAGAACTTGCGAACGGAATCATGAATTACTATTTCCTAGAGGTAGGGTAAGGAAATATGAAGAAAAGAGAGATGCTGGGTGCTGTTCCGAGAATGCGGTATGCCGTACGCGTAAGGCACACTCAGACCGGTAGCGTTTTGACCGCGAACAGCTACTATATTCGTCTCAATGAAGATGCGCTCGCTATCGTTAATTTGATAGATGGAGGACGGTGCATTAAAGATATCGCTAACGAAATTTGCGCCAATAAGAAGTTGTCCGGCAGCGATAGGTCAATCGTTGCCGATAAAGTTCTAAATACAATTTTGAAAATATGGAAAACAGGCTTATTTCTCGAGGGCGATTTAGACGATCTTGCACCTAGATTTCTGTATCAGCGTAACAATATCATGTATATTCCCTACTACGCGAAAGCCGCTTCACTGAGATGTTCGTATCTGTCTCCGATTGTTGATGGGTCTATAGTTCAAACGGTCAATGACATCTCGGATAACTTCGGCTCATCATCAGTCGTATTGGAGCTTCAGGACAACCAGCAAGAGTGTATGACGCAAATTGCTTTTGTAAGAACGATTGTTGAAGATGCCTACTTCCTATATTCAATATTTGGCGTAATTCCAAACTTGCAGCAATGGCAGGGAATTCGAGACTACATGTCGGTCTTTGAGCTTGTTTTTAAGAGCGAAACGACTCAAGAGGGTTTGAAAAGTGATGGAATGCGAGATCTGAATTACCTGATCTATTCGGTGAGCGAAACAGATCGGTGTCTTTTGCCGCCCACTCTCTTGAAGGGAGTGATACCTAATGAGTTAATGGAAGGTGATATGGAGATTAGAGAATTACAGATTGATCTGTAGTTTTGGAGACTATTGCCAAGTTAGAAAGAAGGTAAAAAATGGATTTTGATCCGCGGGTTGGTCCAGTTAACTTAAATGGTGGCAGTCAAGATCCGGAGCCAGCGGTGGGAGTTGCTATATTCCCGGCTGCAGTTTGGGCAGTTGCAGTTTATGACATCGTAGTTGGTGTTAACTACGGCGCAGTCGTTAATGCTGCTGCAGCGGCTATGGTTTATACGAAGGCGGTTGCTATCGAGTAATTCACACCTGGTTTGATTCGATTGTGAATGCGTAATAAGGACGGAAAGCAAAGGAAGTTCTATGGAAACAGGGGATGCTGTCTGCTTGATGACTTCGATTGCCCTGATTATCCTTTCAATCCAATACAGAAGAGGAAGATGGCTCTGCTCAATTGCTGGATATGATGTCACAAAAAGGGAGAGCGGGATTGATATACGCCCTTACGCAAAGTTGATTTCTTCTGTGACGTTATGGATGGGGCTGCTGTTTTTTTTGTTGGCGGTAGAGGACTGGGTACGTGATTGGAATACCAGTGTTTTTGAAGTTTTGGTTCTACTTCTGTTCAGCTTGGCCTCTTTGTCGTTCGTGCGGCTAGTTAGGTTTGTGTTTATGAGGCGATAGCCAGCGGAAGCGGGATGGACGACAAAATGGACCAATACAGTCAATTGTCAAAAGAATTTGATAGGGTTGGCTTAACAGATTTACTCGAGGGCATATCCGTGGCGGGGGATAGGTTTTATGTTGTTGAGCACTTATTTGCATCGGGTAAAGTAAACCAAGAATATCGAGGACTAGTGAGGCTTCTGTATCTTGGAGAGTCTGTAGCGCAAGCTGAAATGAAGCCATTTATTGAGCTGATTAAACTATTAGTGGACGCTGGCATCGTTGTTTTAGAGGACGGGATTGTCCACTCAACGGGTCTGGTTTTAAATCGATATAGAGGTGTCTGGATTGTCGCGGATGCTCCGCGGCCAAACCCTAAAAGATATTTCGGCCCAGATTCATTAGGACTTGCCAGGCGGCTGTCTCCTCAGCTCGGGAAGAAGGGGCTTGATTTGTGTGCGGGCTCTGGGATTCAGTCGCTGATCATGGCAGCGGGTGGCATGACGGTTACATCGGTGGAGATAAACGCCGAAACTTGTGCAACTAACATGCTTAATTCCAAGTTGAATGGGCTGGACGGTGCGATAAAAACGGTTCAAGGTAATTTGTATGAGAAGCTCGAGCCTGATAGTAAATACGACTATATTGTTGCAAATCCTCCGCTGGTCCCCATTCCCAATGGACTTGAATATCCTTTTGTCGGAGATGGGGGATTTGATGGGTGCCGAGTTAGCAACGAGATTATCGAAAAGCTCCCAGATTATTTAAGCGATGATGGTACCGCGTTGATGGTGGGAATGATGGCTTGTGCTAATAAGGACAGTCTGGATGCAGTCTCAATAGTGCAAGAAATAATGAGCAGCGAGTTGTCGGGAACAATGTCTTTGCTGGGATATGACGAGGTCTATCCATGCTCTTCGTTTGTTGAGGGTGTTGCATGGAGTGCGTATTTGGCTAATCCAACAAGGTGGACATCAGTAGATGAGGCAATTGATGATGTTTACGAACTCTATCGAAATGACCACACTGCAGGCGTTTATTACTATGTGTTACGGCTGCGAAAGGACAGTTCTTTGGATAGAGGGCTGAATATAATTGACAACTCAAATAAAAGGCCCTGTTCAGAGGCGTGGTTGATATGATGATGCATTTCAAATGGCGGAGGGACGAGTGCGCGTTGTTCTGGCATGTGGTCAAAACAACGATGTCATGCCGCGGTGCAAAGATGCTGATGGTCATGGTTCTGGTGAGCTATGCTCTGACGTCGCTGTCACCGTATTTGAACGGACAGTTTGTTGATATGCTCGTTTACGGTCAGGACATGCATTCAATTTATATTTTAGCCTTTGCAATAGCATTATTGGGGATTATTTCGGCGGTCTTCTCTTACTTTGCAAAGATGCTCCAGACGTCAGTCCTGAACCTCTCGTATTTCAGTTTTTTAAAAGAAATCGTGTCAGACTTTCAACATTTGCCACTTACGGACATAGAGTCGACTTCCCCGTTGTACTCTGCTCAGAAGATAAACTCGGACACCTCTTCAATAACATCGTTTGTTGTCATAAACATAATTCCATTGTTCATGAATGCGATTACAATGATTGCGGTTTTTCTGCTAATCGCTTCTCTCGATTTATCGATATGCACCGTCGGCATAACGCTTCTTGGGGCGTATTGCATTATGGTGCTTATGCTCCAGCCTTCACTGCTTGCCGCTTCATTTCAAAAGAAAGAGGAAGATGGGTTCCTGTTCAGCTCCATAGCATCACGTATCGAACGGACGTTCGAGATTAAGCTGCTAGCCGGTTATGACAGCAGCTTCGAGCATGTAGAAAAACAGTTTGATGCTGCGTACTATCCTTCAGTTCTCGCACTCGCGAAAGTACAAAGTATAGTAAGTTCTAGCGATCGTATGGCGGCGGCAGGATTTCAAGCTGTTTTGCTGCTGGTTTCGGGAGCAAGAATAGCCACAGGAGCTATGACAATTGGGGAATTTACCATGATAAATTCTTATTATTCCCTATTGATGAGCTGTGGCAAGTACTATATCGGCGTCTTTCAGTCTTTGCAGGAAACGAGGGCATCAATAGCTAGGCTGAATGAAATAAAGGCGCGAAAACGGGATTACCGAAATTGCCTTGCGGTTAATAATGTGGGCCGCATACAGGTCCTAGATTTAGACTTCAGTTTAATTCGCGATGAAGAGCTGGTTGATATAACATGCGGGGCGAATCTTCAATTTGACGTGGGCAGAACGTATGTAATTACAGGCCCTAATGGTGTTGGAAAAAGCACACTATTAAAGCTGCTCCTGGGTTTTTACGAGCATGCAAATGACAATATCGAGTACGATTGCACAAAGTTGACCGCTATCAATCTTGACCGAGTTCGGTCTGAGTGTTTCTCTGCTATGCAGCAAACGGCTTTCGTCCCCGACGACACAGTTGAAGACTATTTGCATGAATACGGCATTAGCTATGAGTTAATGGCGTCGTTTCTCAAGGAATGCGGTTTCGAACCAATTGATAAAAAAAGATGGGAAAAATGTTCTAATCTATCTGGAGGAGAGCTGCAAAGGTTGCGCTTGGCTATGGCGTTATGCCGAAAAGCGGATTTTGTAATTCTCGATGAGCCGACCAATGATCTTGACGGATCGACATGTGGCTGCCTGATAGAGTACATTAAACAAAATAAGCGAGGTCAGGCCTTTTTGATCGTTTTGCATGATTCTAGATTGCTCGATGTCGCCGATCATATTTTGGTAATGAGCGGTGAGGGGGCTATTGAATTGGCCAAATAATGGATTCCTGGTTGTGCTGGAATGATATTGGGGCGTATATTTGGATGTTTTTTAGGCGGGCATAATAATCGGGTGATCAACTCTTTCGCGTTCCGTATGAATTTAGCGCCTCTCGAACGAATGTAATGGGCGGCTCCGGAACCCCCGCTGTCCTAGCCTAGGGGAAACGGAATAGACGGACCGACCGTTCGACTTTGCTTGGGAAAAGATGTCGGGCGGTGGGCGGAGTATGGCCACCGGACACATCGAAACGCATCCCCGCCATTCTTTCAACTGGGAAAACGGTGCCCCCGGGCCCGCTAGGGACTGCGGGGGGGGCGTTCGGCTAACTGCGGGTACGGCCTATTTGCCCAATGTGTTCGCCCGAGATCGGAAATTAACCATCATGCGCCCCATAACGCTAGTCCAGCTTGGTGCCCGGTACCTGCGGCGCCTCTTTAATCAGCGCATTAAGTTCGTTCAAAATGGAAACGGGCTGTCGGTCGACGGCGTCCAGATGAAGCGTCGCCACGCGAAGGGGCGGCTGATATTCAAATGAGCCAAGGAGCACGGGCGATCCCAAGAACCGTTCGATTTCGTCTGCAACCGCGTCGGTCTCTTCGGGATCGAGCTCGTCAAAGAGCGCCACGAACATCGGTCCGGTCGAGCGGAACAGACGACCCTTGCCGCGCGAGCAATCCATGAGGCAGGCGGCGCTTTCTGCCAAAACGCGGTCGCCTGCATCAAAGCCAAAGCGGGCATTGACCTGTGCGATTTCGTCGATTTTAATGGCGATCAAGCCCGCGTTTCGTGCCACGCGACGCATCTCGCCAATGGCGTTGACCAGGGCGTGGATATCGCCCAGGCCGGTCACGGAATCGGTCGTATCTGCCAAGCTTCGGTTGGTGACAATGCCCACATACATGTTGGGCTCGGTGTCGGTGCCGTCCAGGCGGTAACCCGTGCAGTCGCAAAGCGCGTATTTTCCGGCGGTATTCATGACGCGATACTGCATGCAGTGGAAGTGCCACGTGCCGTTTACCATCATATCGAGCTCGGTGCGTACGTTGTCGCGGTCTTCGGGGTGAACGCGGGCAAGCCATATATCGAGCGAGTTGTAGGGATGCTGGGAGGGTAGGTCAAAATCGCGCACGGCATTAACCGACCATTGCGATTCGCCGGTGTCGAGGTTAATGATGAACGGATAGCGTGTCTCGGAGCTCATGGAGATCGCTTGGAACACCCGGTCGTTGCAGAGAGGCTGGTCGGCGACCGGACGTTGCGGCACGTTGTCTTCTTTTGGCGGTTGTACACGGTGCATGAGCTTGTAGCGATACATTTTGCGGTCGGCGTCCATGGTCATCTGGCGACGCGTATCGCCTGCAAGCGGGTCGACGCGCGAGCAGCCAAAGCTAAAGCTGGTAATCATGGGCGCCTTGTCGCCTGATGTTGCCTCGATAAGATTGGCACGCGTCCGCTCCAGGCGCTGCTCGAGCTCGGCTTCGTCTGTCGTGGGGGACACGAGTGCAAATTCGTCTCCGCCGATACGGAACAGCAGGTCATCGGGCTCCATTGTCTCGGTGAGTGCACGGCAGATGCTCAGGATGTACCGATTGCCCTCGGTGTGGCCAAACTTATCGTTGCAATGTTTGAGGTGGTCGATATCGATATAGGCGCAGGTGAAGGGGGTGCCTTTGCGCCAAAGCAGGTCGGCATAACGGTGGAGTCCAGCACGGTTGCCAAGATTGGTGAGCGAGTCGATATAGGCGCCGCGCTCAAGCAGCTCGCGTTCTTGCTGCAGGATGGCAAATGTCTTCTGTAGCTGATCGCCGATGGCGCACAGCTCCGGGGGCAGCGCGGTAACATCGAGCTCGGCGGTCGAGACTCCGCTCGCAAGCCGCTGAAGATAGGAGATAATCGATTGCTCGCCCAAGCGATACGACTCGTTCATGATGGATAACCTCCTTGGGCACAACAGTGGTTTGTATCATATCCCCAATTTGGTTTGGATTGGGGATATAAGTTAGCCAATGGGGACAAAACACCCCTTCGGCGGTGGCGTTTTTGGGACGTAGGCTGGCTCATGGGGACAAACGTCCCCCTCGGTGCCAGCGTTTTGCGCGCGAGCGTACTAGTCGCTGTCGCCACCATCGAGTAACGCCTCAAAATCCTTTGCCGGCATGGGACGGTAGTAGAGGAAGCCCTGAGCGTAACGGGCACCCATTTGGCGCAGCATGTTTGCCTGCTCATTTGTCTCGATGCCTTCGACCACAACGGGCAGATGGAGCGACTGCGCCATCTCGAGCATCGATGAAATGATTTGCACACTGCGGCCTTGATCGCCGTCGACGGGCACAAACGTGCGGTCGAGCTTGATGACGTCGACGTTGACATTCTTGAGCATCGCGAGCGTGGACTGTCCGGTGCCAAAATCGTCCATGTAGGTCGAGAAACCGAGGGTGTGCAGGTCGGCCGTCAGTTTGTCCACGGCCTCGGACTCTCCCGTATAGGCTGTCTCGGTGATCTCGATGCGCATGAGCTCGGGCGGCAGATTGTATTGGTCGGCGAGCGCCCCCATATGCTCGGCAACGTCGCAGGCAAGGATATCCACGCGCGACACATTAAGCGAGA
>DXMC01000039.1:0-19644 GCA_019414365.1 Collinsella sp. | reverse complement strand
CGGCGGGGCCATTGTGGCTCTTGACAGCGGATTGGGTCATATGAGCGAAAGCCCGTCAGAGCGAGCAAGGTGCCTTGAAACGAGACGGCATTGACCTTCTGGTCATGCCGCCGAAGTTGAAAGGCAGATTGCCGCTCTGGCGGGCTTGTAGCGTCAAGTGGTTACGGCGTTTGGTAAAACGCCGTAACTAAAACCCGTGGCGCTCCAGGAAACGGAAGGCCAGGCGGATCCAAGGACGGACTGCCACCTGCTTGTCCTCGTTGTCGACCGCGGTGTTGGCGTTGCCGAGCGAAAGGCCGTGACCGCCCTGGTCAAAGACGTGCATCTCGCAAGCGACGCCCTCCTCGGCCATGCGCTGCGCAAACGGATAGACCTGTGCGATCGGCGCTGTCTTGTCGTCGGACACGCCCCACACAAAGGTCGGCGGCATCTGGCGCGAAACATGCGTGGTAGGGCAAATGTCGGTCAGGTGCTCATCGGTCGCCTCGCCGCCCGTCACCATCGACAGATAGTCGTTGAGCAAATCGCGCCCTGTCTTGCCACCCGTCTTGGGCACGCGCAGGTCGATGCGCGGGTCACGCGTCTGCATATCGCGCACATAGGCAAGGTCGAGCAACGGATAGCCCAGCACCACGGCGTCGGGACGAATGTCGTCCGGACGCGCCCCGGCAAGTGCCGCGAAGGGGCCGGTCTTCCACTGCGTTGCCAGCGAGGCGCAAATCATGCCGCCAGCAGAAAAGCCCACGACGCACACGCGCTTGGGATCGACATGCCACTCGTCGGCATTCGCACGCACCGTGGCGACCATCTTGGCAAGATCTGCCTGGGGGTGCGGAAAGCTCACGTCACCCGTAGAACTTGTGACATAGTTGAGCACAAAGGCCTGGTAACCGTGATCCAAAAACGCAAACGCCACGGGATCCTGCTCATGCGGAGCGATATGCGTAAACGCACCTCCGCCGCAGATAATCACGGCAGGGCGGCGGCCATTCGGTTTATCGGGCAGCGGTTCGGCACCCAAATACGTAAACGTCGCCGGATATTCCTCGGTCGGCTCCTCGCCCCACAGCGCATGGTTCTCGACAATCATATGTGCTCCCTTCGCGCAAATTAAGCGCCATTGTTTTTCGCCTTCAAGCGTACCCCACTTGAACCCGTGACGCAGAAACACGCCAGCAATAAGTTTCCCTTCAACTGATATATCACATAATCCCAGTTCAGAGGTATCGTTGAGCAGCGTAAAATAGGGGCGTTGACCAAGCCGCGAAACACATATGAAACGTTTCCGGCAAACCAAGCGCGCGATATGCGCCTATTTAAGTTGGAGGCAACTATGGGTCTGCTCGATTCGCTTAAGTCCACCTTCACCTCGACGGGCGAGGCATCCGTTCCGCCCGCAGCAAGCTTCGCCACCCGCGAAGGCGTCATCTACGCCCCCGTCAACGGCGTGCTCGTCAACCTCGATGAGGTTCCCGATGAGACCATCGCCTCGGGTATGCTCGGTCAGGGCTACGGCATCGAGCCCATTACCGGCACCATCTATGCGCCCGCCAACGGCCGCATCGGCGCCACCACCGTCACCAACCACTCCATCGGCATGATCACCGAGGACGGTCTTCGCGTGTTCATCCATGTTGGCCTGGGCACCGTGGAAATGAACGGCAAAGGTTTTGCCCGCTTTGTCGAGATGGGTGACACGGTCAAGGCAGGCCAGCCGCTCATCAGTTTCGACCGCGAGGCCATCAAGGCCGCCGGTCACGAGGACATCGTGACCGTCATCGTCTCCGAGCTCGATCGTCTTAAGAGCATCGACCATGTCGGCGAGTCCGGCACGCTTATCGGCGGCAACCCGCTCGTCAAGCTGGGCGACCCGCTGCTGGTAGCCAAGACCAAGTAGCCAGGCCCCGCGCCACACAGCCAAAAGGCACCTCGTCAAGCGCCCGCGACCATTTGGCCGCAGGCGCTTTTCGTTTGAAAAACCATCCCGCCAATGCCTTATCCGTATAGCCCAAATGAGCCGAGCTGCTAGAATATCGAACTGTATGGATAACTATCATTCAACCGTTATGGGAGGATACGTGAACCGCACCAAAATCGCGCAGCTTTACGCCGATGCCGAGTCGCTTGGCGGCCAGACCGTCACCGTCGCCGGCTGGGTCAAGTCCATCCGCGACATGAAGAACTTTGGCTTTGTTACGCTCAACGACGGCAGCTGCTTCCGCGACCTGCAGGTCGTCATGAACCGCGAGGCACTCGACAACTACGACGAGATCGCCCATCAAAACGTCTCGGCCGCACTCATTTGCACCGGCACCGTCAAGCTGACCCCCGATGCGCCCCAGCCTTTCGAGCTTTCTGCCACCTCCATTGAGGTCGAGGGCGTCAGCGCCCCGGATTACCCGCTGCAGAAGAAGCGCGCAACCGTCGAGTTCCTGCGCACCCAGCAGCACCTGCGCCCGCGCACCAACCTGTTCCGCGCCGTGTTCCGCATCCGTTCTGTCGCGGCTGCCGCCATCCACCGCTTCTTCCAGGAGCAGGGCTTTGTCTACGTCAACACCCCCATCATCACCACGAGTGACTGCGAGGGCGCCGGCGAGATGTTCCGCGTGACCACGCTCGACCCCAAAAATCCGCCCCTCACCGAGTCCGGCGAGGTCGACTGGAGCCAGGACTTCTTTGGCAAGCACGCGAGCCTTACCGTGTCCGGCCAGCTCAATGCCGAGAACTTTGCCATGGCCTTTGGCGACGTGTACACCTTTGGCCCCACCTTCCGCGCCGAAAACTCCAACACCACGCGCCACGCCGCCGAGTTTTGGATGATCGAGCCCGAGATGGCCTTTGCCGACCTTAACGACTACATGGATAACGCCGAGGCCATGCTCAAGTACGTCCTTAAGGACGTTATGGCCACCTGCCCCGACGAGCTCAATATGCTCAACAAGTTTGTGGACAAGGGTCTGCTCGAGCGTCTGGACCACGTGGCAAACTCCGACTTTGCCCGCGTCACCTATACCGAGGCCGTCGAAATCCTGGAGCAGGCCGTCGCCGCCGGTCACAAGTTTGACTATCCCGTGAGCTGGGGCATCGACCTGCAAACCGAGCACGAGCGTTTCCTGACCGAGGAGCACTTTAAGCGCCCGACCTTCGTAACCGACTACCCGGCCGAGATCAAGGCGTTCTACATGCGCATGAACGAGGACGGCAAGACCGTCGCCGCCGCCGACTGCCTGGTGCCGGGTATCGGCGAGATTATCGGCGGCTCCCAGCGCGAGGAGCGCCTGGATCTGCTCGAGGCCCGCATCAAGGACCTGGGCATGAATCCCGAGCAGTACAAGTACTACCTTGACCTGCGCCGCTACGGTTCCTGCAAGCACGCCGGCTACGGTCTGGGCTTCGAGCGCTTGGTCATGTATCTGACCGGCGTGGGCAACATCCGCGACGTCCTGCCGCACCCGCGCACCGTGGGCAACGCCGACTTCTAATCGCCACAGCGCCACCAAACACGTTCCAGCGCATCACGCCAGCGCCTCTCGGCAAGCCGAGGGGCGCTTTTTTCAACAGCATCCGTCAATCTTTTGGCAAGTTTTTGGTCAGTTGGGCAGGGCTGTTGAAAACTCGACCCGCCGCTTGCCGACGGCTACCGACCGCCCAGGGCGTCCTGCACCCCTGGGAAAGCCCCGCGTCCTAGGCTCCATACCGTCGCCACCCAAAACGGAAAGGACGTGGGCGCCATGACCGAAACCGCTGTTGAAACTTACGAGACCACGACGAGGGGCGCCGCCTCGATGGCAGCCTATCGCGCCGTTCGCATCCTGCAACTATTAAGCGAAAACACCGGCGAGGACAAGGCCATGCTTTCCGATGAGTTGATCCGGCGCCTCGCCCATCCCGACGACCCCGCCCGCATGCCCATCTCGGCGGCGCGGCGCAGCATCTACACCGCCATCTCCGCACTTCGCCATGCCGGATACGAAATTGAGTACAAGCGCGGCGTGGGCTATCGACTCTTGACCCGTCCGCTCACCGACGAAGAGATCATCCGGCTCCACGGCATGGTCATGCGCAACCGCTCCACGCCCATCGCCATTCGAAAGAGCATGGCGCAGCACCTGGTCGCCATGGCGAGTGCCGACGTTCGCGGCTACCTCGATGCACCCGAGCCTGCTCCAAGCGCAGGCGACAAATCCACCAAGGCCACACGCACGCCCGTCAAGCGCATCGATGCCTGCGAGCTCATCGAGCAGGCCATCGACCACGGAACCACGGTGAGTTTTGATATTTCGAGTGTCACGGCACGCGGAGAGGTCGAAGTGGCACGGATGACACTCCGGCCCTTTGCCATCAAGCAACGAGACGGCATCTCGTATTTGCTGGGAACGGTCTATGACGCGCGAGGCGCCGATGACACGTTGCGTACCGTAGAGATCGGCCGAATGAGAAACGTCACCACACGTCTCCTCGACGGCAAGAAGCTCTTCGCCGCCCTGGACGAGGACGATGCCTCCTCCGCCGCATAAGACCCTCCGCCGCCCATTCGACTACCCGTACCGCCCATCCGATTCTGTATTAAAAAACCCGCCAGGCTGTTGTAAAAATGGACATCAGCGCTACTATAGTCCCACTTGCACTTTGTCCCAGTGCAGTGTTTCCAGCCATTTTTATACTGGGGGTAATGATATGAAGGACATCACCATCAGCCGCAGGAGCCTTCTGGTCTCCGCTGGCCTGCTCGCGCTCGCCCCGCTCGCCGGATGCGGCGGCAACTCTGGTTCCGGCTCTGCTGCCGCCGGTTCCGACTACACCATCGGCGTTCTGCAGCTCACCGAGCACTCCGCACTCGACGCCGCCAACGATGGCTTTGTCAAGGCCATCAAGGAGAGCGGCCTTAAGGTCAAGATCGACCAGAAGAACGCCCAGAACGACCAGTCCACGTGTAAGTCCATTGCCGACAAGTTTGTGGGCGACAACGTCAGCCTGATTTATGCCATCGCCACGCCCGCCGCGCAGGCTGCCGCCGGCGCCACGGCCGATATCCCCATCGTGGGCTGTGCCATCACCGACTACGCCGCCTCCGGCCTGGTCCAGGACAACGACAAGCCCGGCACCAACGTCACGGGCGCTTCCGACCTCACCCCGGTCGCCGAGCAGCTCGAGATGATGCAGAAGGTCCTGCCCGACGTTAAAAAGGTCGGCCTGCTCTACTGCACCGCCGAGTCCAACTCCGACGTCCAGATCAAGGCCGCCAAGAAGGAGCTCGACAAGCTGGGGCTCGAGTACACTGACTTCACCGTCTCGAGCTCCAACGAGATTCAGTCCGTCGTCGAGTCTGCCGTGGGCAAGGTCGACGCGCTGTACTCCCCCACTGACAACACCATCGCCGCGGGCGCTTCGCAGGTCGGCCAGATCTGCAAGGAGAATAAGCTCCCCTTCGTGACCGGCGAGGAGGGTATGTGCATGGCCGGCGGCCTGTTCACCCTCTCCATCAACTATAAGGACCTGGGCTACGCCGCGGGCGAGATGGCCGTTAAGATCCTGAAGGGCGAGGCCAAGCCCGAGGATATGCCGATCAAGCACCTCTCGAGCAAGGACCTGGTCGTCGTCAAGAACGACGAGATGGCCGAGGCCCTAGGCATCGACCTTTCCGCTCTGGACGAGTAGCGCCATGCGCGGTAACGCGTCTAGGGCCCGCACGCGCGCCACAGCCGCGTTATTCAATATCTGAGTCCTTGGGGCGAACGTCATAGACCGGCGTTCGCCCTGCTTGTTTCAGATATAACAAAACGTTTGCCTGCCGTTCTTATATTCATTGTTACCGCTATTATGGAACATCGCGTGTCCACCCTATCCTAGGAGGTATGAAGCATGCTCATTGCATTGCAGGGCGCCGTTTCGCAGGGCGTCCTCTGGGGCATTATGGTGCTTGGCGTGTTTATCACGTTCCGCCTGCTCGACATCCCCGATATGACCTGCGACGGCAGCTTTGCCCTCGGCGGCTGTGTTTGCGCCGTGCTCATCGTCAATAACAACGTCGACCCGCTGCTCGCCGTGCTTGCCGGCATGTGCGCCGGCGCCATCGCGGGCGCTGTCACGGGCATCTTGACCACCGTTTTTGAGATTCCTGCAATCCTCGCCGGAATCCTTACACAGATCAGTCTGTGGTCCATCAACCTGCGCATCATGGGCAAATCCAACACGCCCATCCTTGCCAAGGGCACCATCTTCTCATCCGTCAGCCACATGACGGGCCTGCCGCAGTCCACCGTTGCCATCATCCTGGGCATTGTGCTGGCCGTGGCCATCGTCGCCATCCTGTACTGGTTCTTTGGCACCGAGATCGGCTCGGCGCTGCGTGCCACCGGCAACAACGAGTACATGATCCGCGCCCTAGGCGTCAACACCAACTCCACCAAGATGATCGCCCTCGTGCTCTCCAACGCCCTTATCGGCCTTTCGGGTGCACTCATCTGCCAGAGCCAAAAGTACGCCGACATTGGCATGGGCACCGGCGCCATCGTTATCGGTCTTGCCGCCATCGTCATCGGCGAGGTGCTCGGCCGTCTGCTGCCCGGCGGTCTGACGCAGTTTAGCGTCCGTCTTGCCTCTGCCGTCTTTGGCTCCGTGGTGTACTTCCTCATTCGCGCCATCGTGCTGCAGCTGGGCATGGACGCCAACGACATGAAGCTGCTCTCCGCCGTGATCGTTGCCGTGGCCCTGTGCGTGCCCGTGGTTTGGGAGCGCTATAAGCTCCGCAGCTCCTACACGAAGGGGGATGAGGCAGATGCTTAAGCTCTCGCACGTCAAAAAGACCTTTAACAAGGGCACCGTCACCGAGAAGCGCGCACTCACCGGCGTCGACCTCACCCTTAACGACGGCGACTTTGTAACCGTGATTGGCGGCAACGGCGCCGGCAAGTCCACGCTGCTCAATATGATCGCCGGCGTGTATCCGCTCGATTCGGGCGTTATTGAGCTCGACGCCAACGATATCTCGCGTCTGAGCGAGTCGCAGCGCGCCAAGTACCTGGGCCGTGTTTTCCAGGACCCCATGCGCGGCACTGCAGCCGACATGCAGATCGCCGAGAATCTAGCCCTCGCCAAGCGCCGCGGCCAGTGTCGAGGTCTTTCGTGGGGCGTCACCAAGGCCGAAAAGGACGAGTACGTTGAGCTGCTCAAGCGTCTGGACCTTGGTCTGGATACGCGCCTTAACGCTAAGGTCGGCCTGCTCTCGGGCGGCCAGCGCCAGGCACTCACCCTGCTGATGGCCACGCTCACCAAGCCGCACCTGTTGCTGCTCGACGAGCACACGGCGGCCCTCGACCCCAAGACGGCATCAAAGGTGCTCAACCTGACCGAGGAGATCGTCGACGAGAACCACCTGACCACGCTCATGGTCACGCATAACATGAACGACGCCATCCGTCTGGGCAACCGTCTGATCATGATGCACGAGGGCCACGTGATCTACGACGTGGCGGGCGACGAGAAGAAGTCGCTCACCGTGGCCGACCTGCTGCAGAAGTTCGAGGAGGTCTCGGGCGGCGAGCTCGCCAACGACCGCATGCTGCTGAGCTAAAACCTGCCAAAAAGGGACATGCCAAAAAGGGACA
This sequence comes from Collinsella sp., assembly GCA_019414365.1. Taxonomy (GTDB): domain Bacteria; phylum Actinomycetota; class Coriobacteriia; order Coriobacteriales; family Coriobacteriaceae; genus Collinsella. The sequence continues at coordinate 12,037 of DXMC01000039.1, read as the reverse complement.
GGTTTATTTTGGCAGGTTTTATCTGCGCAAACATCAAAACCGCCGCAAAGGGACAGACGCCCTTGCGGCGGTTTTCGCTAACCCCCATATCGAGCACAGAAGCCCGTACGATGTGATCGGACGGGCTTCTTGATGGGTATCATGGTTGGACGATCATTAGGAGGTTTCTCTACATGGAATTGTTTGAGCCGATTCTTCATTTCTTTGCACAACGATGGGTCCACAACATCATCTGGGCAGGTATCTTGGCCATCGGCACCGCCGTTGCCGCCAAGGTCGCGTCCAAGACCCTGTACCACCTGCTCAACCGCGACGATAACCCACTCCCTTCATCGAGCATCTTCATCAACATCGCGCGCGCCGTCATTTGGATGATCGGCGGCAGCTTTATCCTCGACAACTGCTTTGGCATTAACGCAAACGCCCTCGTCGCCGCTCTTGGCGTCGGCGGCATCGCCATCTCGCTCGGCTTTCAGGACACGCTGTCAAACCTTATCGGTGGCATGCAGGTGACCTTTATGGGCATCATCAAACCCGGCGACAATATCGAGGTCGGCGGCGTGACGGGCGTGGTCCAAGATATCACCTGGCGCCATACGACCATCGAGGACGCCTGCGGGCAGACCATCATCGTCCCCAACTCAAATATCTCCAAGAACACGCTCGTGCACCTCATGCCCTTTGGGCGCGTTGCCGTGCCCGTTGCCGTAAAGGACACGTCCAAGTGGGCCTCGTTGGACGCGCTGGCAGATGAGCTTACCGACGCCACCAAGGCCGCGGTGCTTCCCATCTCTGGCTTTGACAAGGAGCCGTACGTGCTCTTTAGCGAGATCGGCGACTTTGGCGTCAAGGGCAAAATCATCTTTATCGTCAGCGACGACAGCACCACTTTCACGGCAGCCGACGCCTGCATCCGCGCCATCGCCCCCATCATCGCCTAAAACCACCGCAAAGGGGACAGGCACCTTTGTGGTGGTTTCGCATCGTGGTACCATGGTTCATATCGTTGTTTAAACGACTAAGGGAGTAGACACCATGGAAGAGGCCTATCGTCAAGCACGCAAGCGCGGCGAGCAGGGACGCCGTCGCGCCATCAGCCAAAGCGAGCACCCGTACCTTACGGACCTCGATGGCCTCGTTGCCCAGCTCCCCTTAGGTCAGCGAGAGAGCGTTGGCCTAAGGGACATTCCGCTCGAAATGGTCGTCGGCACGGTTACCAAGGGCCGTCAGTCTGCCTTTTCGTGCAACTTTATGCCCCTGCTGCCGTTTAACACCGAGTTCGCCCACAAGTGGTCCAACCTCTACGACATCCAGGTGACCGAGGGCTATCGCGACCCCATCATCGTCACCGAGTTCATGCATCGGTTCTACGTCCAGGAGGGCAACAAGCGCGTCAGCGTCCTCAAATTCTTGGACGCCCCGACGGTTTCGGCCAAGGTCACCCGCCTCTACCCCGGAAAATGGGATTCCGTCGAAAGTCGCCTGTACGGCGAGTTCTGCGCGTTTTGGCGCGTCTGCCCCCTATACGAGATCGAGTTCTCGCGCGAGGGAAGCTACGAGACGCTCGCCAAGATGCTCGGCCAGGACCTTGTCGAAAAGTGGCCACAGAAAAAGGTCGACTACCTGCGCCATACCTTCCTACTCTTTAAACGCGCCTACCTGCGCGCCGGCGGCGACCATCTGGACATTACGCCCGCCGACGCCATGCTCGTCTACCTCAACGTGTACAACCAAGACCGTCTACTGGATACGCCGACGGACATCGTCGTCAACCGCCTGTGCAAGATTTGGCGCGAGCTGGTCATTGCCGGCAAAAATGACGAGGACAAGGTCGATCTTGTCGAAGCGCCGAGCGTCGATGAGGAAGAGGCGCCCGCCAAGTCCACCTCCGGCGTGCTCAACTTCTTTATGAGCAAGACCGTCTACTCCACTGCCAATCCCATGCGAATCGCCTTTATCCACGAGTTTCCCTGTGCCACGTCGAGCTGGGACAGCCTACACGACCAGGGCCGCCGGTATCTTGATGAGCACTTTGGCGGCATCGTGCGCACCGAGGCGTTCGAGGACTGCCACGATTCGGACGTGTTCTACGCCGCCGTCGAGACAGCCGTAAAGCACGGGGCGAACGTCATCTTCTCGACCTCACACCGGCTCATGGAATACACGCTCAGGGCGTCAGTCGAGTATCCCCAGGTGCGGTTCCTTAACTGCTCAATCGGCCTTCCCCACCAAAGCGTCCGCTCGTACTTTGGAAAGATGTACGAGGCCAAGTTCCTACTGGGCGCCCTTGCCGCCAGCATGGCCGACAACCACCGTATTGGCTACCATGCGTCGGTCTTCGCCTCGGGCGCGCTGAGCGAAATCAACGCCTTCGCTATCGGTGCCTCGCTGCTCGACCCTCGTGCGCAGATTATCCTCACTTGGGGAGATGTTCCCGCCGGCGGTCTTGCCGAAGCCATGTGTCGCGAGGGCGTGAGCGTCATGACCGGCGCCGATATGTCCAAGTCTCTCGAGGACCCCACCGCCTACGGGCTTCACCGTCTGGTAAACGGCAAGGAAGTTACCGGTATTGCTATGCCGGTATGGAACTGGGGCCGTTACTACGAACTCATCGTACGCAGCCTACTGCACGGCACATGGGACGAGACCGCCGATGACCAGCAGGTGCGCGCCGTCAACTACTGGTACGGTATGAGCTCCGGCGTCATCGATATTCGCTACGCTCCGGGCCTACCCTATCAGACGCGTAAACTTGTGCAGCTGCTTCGCAACGGCATTGTCGAGGGCTCCATCAACCCATTTGGCGGCGAGCTCCACAGCCAGGACGGCGTGGTTCAGATTGAGGGCTTCCCTCCCCTGCCGAGTACGCAGATTGTCGAGATGAACTGGCTGGCTGACAACGTTATAGGCTCGATTCCGCAGCTCGATAACGAGCCGGAGGTCCGTGCCCTATGAATATCCTAGCCATTGCCGATGTAGAGGAGCGCTGCCTGTGGGAATGTTTTCGCAAGGAGCGCTTTGAGGACGTTGACCTGATTCTATCCGCAGGCGACCTGGATCCGGACTATCTTGAGTTTTTGGTCACTGTCATCAACAAACCGCTTGTGTACGTTCGTGGCAACCACGACGACCGCTACGCGCGCCATGCACCGGGCGGGTGCATTTGTGTTGAGGACAGCGTATATGTGTACCGAGGTATTCGCATTGCGGGTCTGGGCGGTTCCATGCGCTACCGCGACGGCGCGAACATGTATACCGAGCGCGAGATGGCAAAACGCATGCGCAAGCTATCGCGAAAAATCGCACTGGTAGACGGATGCGATATTCTACTTACCCATGCACCCGTCGCAGGCATGGGCGACCTGGACGACCTGCCGCATCGAGGATTCGAGTGCTTTAATGCGGCTCTTGAGTCTTGGGGTCCCGACTATATGATTCACGGGCATGTGCACCAAAGCTACGGCCCCAACTTTCAACGCGAGCGCCAACACCCATGCGGAACGAAGATTGTCAACGCCTGCGGCTATACCAAGATCGAAATTGACGAGGCGCGCTACCCCACGCGCGGTTGGAAGGCCGCTTGGCTCAACTCGCAAACCATGCGCCGCGAGCTCAAACGCCACGAAGCAATCGAGTCTTCAACCGCCAGAACCCCCTGGTAACTGCCAACAACCACCACGAAGGGGATAGGCACCTTTATGGTGGTTTTGCTGACTCGTCCGACCTGTCCATCACGGTGCTTGTGTAATTAACGAGAACACTCATTGTTTTGTAAGGACGGCGCTCACGTGCCGTCTTTTTTTGTCAACTTATGCAGTCTCGACCGTGTTGTATGTAGAGGGACCTCGCGAGACGCCTTCCCTATATCCACCACGACCAATTGGAGGTGACACTATGCCTGCACGCCGTAACCGCAATAGCACGCTCCGATGCGATGCCGATCAGATCGAGCGGGAAGCAAAGCGCTTGGTCGACACGTATTCCGACCTCATCCTTCGATTGTGCTATTCGGCCCTTGGATCCGCTGACGACGCTCAAGACATCTGCCAGGACACGCTGATTAAGATTCTCCAACGCACTCAACCGTTCGACTCGCTCGAACACGAACGTGCTTGGGTGATCCGAGTCGCACTGAACGCATGTCGCGATATCGGCCGTACGCACGCGAATCACCCGGTTGTCGACCTCGATTCGCTCCCCGATTTCTGCGCACCCGTAACACATACCGAGCAAGAATTCGCGCAACGCGACTGCGCCATTCTTTCCGCTGTCACGGCCCTGCCTCAAGCACAGCGCATCGCCATCTTTTTGCACTACTACGCAGGCATGAGCATCAGGGAAATCGCAGACGCCGTTCACGCGACGCCAGCTGCAACCGCCCAGCACCTTAGCCGCGGACGTGCGTCACTTCGGCTTTCCTTGAAAGGAGACCACAATGACTACGAATTCGAATGACTATCGCCACGCCCTGGAGCACATTTCGTTTACCGATAATGCGAAGCAGCACATGGCAAACTCGATTGCTCAGTCCGTCGTCTCAAGCGATGCGGCGACCGCTCAAAGCAACTTTAATGGCACGCGACGCAAGCCGCGCATCGCCCGCCATCCCGTAAGAACAGTCGCTCGCATTGCCGCTGTAACGGCAGTCCTCGCTATCGTCATTGGAGGCGCTGGCACGGCTATGGCAACAGGCGTCCTGCCGCTTCCTTCTGACATGCTTTCCGACATCTTTGACGGACCTGCTTCTCAAACCGAGATCATCGACCGTATTGGCCGGCCCGTCGGTGCTAGCTGCTCCAACAACGGAGTCACCGTGACCGCCGACGCCATCATGGGCGACAAGGATATGGTTACCATCGCCTATACGCTTACGTTCGACGATCCCGCTGCCCTGAAAAAGCTTTCCGAGCCGGGCGAGAACGGAACTATCGCCGGAAGTGTCGATGGAAACGTATACGTTGATGGCGAGCATGGCGGCCAAGGCCAATCATGGCTCATTGACAAGAACCCCAATGACTCCAGCATTCAATACTTTGAACAGTTCAGCGTTGAATCACCCGGCCTTATGGGCAGGACCGTCCGCACGCATATCAACTCTCTCGTTGTGCCACGTGCTGGCAAAGAGCTTCCCGAGTATAAGAAAATACTTACGGGCCCATGGGATCTTAAGTTCCAGCTGAATTACGAAGATACATCCGTTACGATTCCCGCGCCCAAATCGGTCAACTTTAACGGCACCAAGGCGACGATTCAAGAGGCCACCGTATCCTGCGTTGGCGTTTCAGTCCGCTACAACATAGATCGTTCCATCGAACACGACAACAACAGCGGCAAGATGTCTCAAAACATGGAGGAGTCTATGGATGCCGTTGGCAACATACCCCTCATCGTGACGTTCAAAGACGGTCATGTTGAGGACGCAACCAGCCACAGCGGCTATTTCGCAAATAAACTGGATAACGGCACCACTGATGTCCACAAGACCTGGCCGTTCTCGCAAGTTTGTGACACAGACAAGATTGCAAGCGTACAAATTGGCGATACGGTCATTCCCATGAATTCGTAACGCTACGCGGCTCGTATATGCACCCGGTTCCGCACTTCGCGTCTAAAGATGCGCTGTCATCGAGCAGCGTGAGCGCAAGGCCGCCCGTATGGTCGGCTGGGAACACCTCGTTGCGCTAAAAACCACCACGAAGGGGACCGGCACCTTTGTGGTGGTTTTGCTGACTCGTCCGACCTGTCCCAACGGTTTGTCTCAATCTGTAACAGGTAGGGCCCAAATAATCGGTTAGCTGTTACAGATCGAGACAGACCACGGATGCTCAGCCGAAAATCTCAATCTGTAACAGGTAGGAACGATTTTGCCCCTTAGATGTTACAGATTGAGATATTTGACAGCTTGAATCGGCATCGCCTACAGCGCGGCGACGACCTTGTCGCCCATCGTCGTGGTGCCGAGGATCTTATCTGCCGGGGTGTTGACATCGGCGATGTCACGGGTGCGCCAGCCCTCGTCGAGCACGCGCGCCACGGCGCTCTCGATCCACGCGGCTTGCTCGCCCATGTCGAGCGCGTAGGTCAGCAGCATCGCCACCGACAAGATTTGAGCCAGCGGATTGGCCACGCCGAGCCCCGCGATGTCAGGAGCGCTGCCAGCGCTCGGCCCAAACAGCGATACGCCATCATCCAGCGAGGCAGAGGCAAGCATACCGAGCGATCCGGTAATCTGAGCCGCCTCACCGGACAGGATGTCGCCGAACATGTTCTCCGTCACCACGACGTCAAAGTCTGCCGGTCGACTGATGAGCTGCATGGCGGCGTTGTCGACGAGCAGGTCCTCAAGCTCCACGTCGGAGTACTCCTCGTCTTGCACGCGATGCACGATCTCGCGCCACATGCGGCTCGTCTCCAGCACGTTGCGCTTATCAACGCTCGTCACCTTGCCGCGACGTTTGCGCGCCGCCTCAAATGCCTGGCGCGCAATGCGCTCAATCTCGTACTCGCGATACTCCATCACGTCGACCGCACGCTGACCGGCCGCACCCGCAGCGCCCGCGCAGGTCACGGATGCGGGCGCCAAAGTCCCACGGCATGTTGTAGCCCATCGTATCGGGGATGTTCACGACCGTGGCACCGGCCTTTACGGCCGCCTCGATAATGCGCACCAGAAACTCCTGATCGGAGCGGCCGGCATCCTCGGCATAAAACTCAACATCGTCAACGAACTTGCGAGCATGTTTGACGGCATGGATCGCTCACTCAATTGCCCTTTCCTCAGTCATATGGAGCTTGTCGCGCAGGTGACTGGTGCTCACACCCAGCCCTGTATGGATACGGGGCCTCTGGGCCGTTTTGAGCGCCTCTGCAGCCACTTCGATATCCCTGTCGACAGCGCGCGTCAGGCCGCATACCGTGCATCGGTCGCCCGCAATCTTGCCAATCTCCTGTACGGAGCGAAAGTCACCAGGACTCGAGATGGGAAAGCCCGCCTCGATAACGTCCACGTTCATGCGCACCAGCTGGCGGGCGATGAAGAGCTTTTCCTCGGTATTCATGCTGGCGCCCGGCGACTGCTCACCGTCGCACAGGGTGGCGTCAAAGATTGTGATTTTGCGGCTTATATGTTCCTCCTGATTGACCGTTTTATGACAGATGGCTTTCAGGAGAGAGAGAAGGCCTAGAGATAGAAAAATACCCGTGTCGCTCATCACGCCTGAAAGCGGCAGACGATAGCGCACCCGGGTACAACAAATCGTTATAGCGAGATTACAACCCTAGCGCGCTATCCAATCTAGTAGCGCTAGGCCTAGGAGCTGTTGCGTGTTCTTAAACATGTTGGGCTCCCTTCGGCCTCGGGTAGTACTACATCGCGCTAAAGTACAACACAAGTAAAACCACCACAAGGGTGCCTGTCCCCTTCGTGGTGGTTTCGTTGACTCAAAAGCAAGAGACCCGGTCCTGCACGAGGCAGAACCGGGTCTCTTTAGCAATGCTTGCTTTGCTCAGGCAGTAACTGTTAGTTACTCAGCCAGGAAGTCGCGCTGGATAGCGGGATCGACCTTGACGCCAGGGCCCATGGTGGAAGACACGGAGATGGACTTGACGTACTTGCCCTTAGCAGAAGAGGGCTTGACGCGCAGGATCTCGGTGTACAGGGCAGCGTAGTTCTCGACGAGCTGCTGCTCGGTGAAGGACTTCTTGCCCAGGGGCACGTGGCAGATGCCGTAGCGGTCGGCGCGGTACTCAACGCGGCCAGCCTTGAGCTCGGAGACCATCTTGGCGACGTCCATGGTCACGGTGCCGAGCTTGGGGTTCGGCATGAGGCCACGGGGACCAAGGATCTTACCGATGCGGCCAACCTTGGCCATCATGTTCGGCGTAGCGATAGCGGCGTCGAAGTTGATCTCGCCCTTCTGAATCTGGACGACAAGCTCGTCGGAACCGATGATGTCGGCGCCGGCAGCCTCAGCCTCGCGGGCCTTCTCGCCCTCGGCGAAGACGGCAACACGAACGGTCTTGCCGGTGCCGTGGGGCAGGGAGATGGAACCACGGATGTTCTGGTCAGCCTTACGAGTATCGATGCCCAGACGGAAGTGGGCCTCGACGGTCTCGTCGAACTTGGCGGTGTCGAGCTCCTTGATGAGCTTGGCAGCCTGAAGGGGGGTGTAGAGCGTGGCGCGGTCGATCTTCTCGGCAGCGGCGTTATAGCTCTTACCATGCTTAGCCATGTGCATTACCTCCTGTGGTTAAACGGGCGTGAGCCCTCCCACATCGTATCGTGTGCCCTATTGCACACATTTAACGGGTGCCCCGGTCGGAGCACCCGTCGTTACCTAAAGAAATCGCTACTCAGCGATGGTGACGCCCATGGAACGGGCGGTACCGGCGATGATCTTCTTGGCGGCGTCAATGTCGTTGGCATTGAGGTCCGGCATCTTGATCTCGGCGATCTTGGTGAGCTGCTCCTGGGAAAGCTGACCAACCTTGTCGGCCTGGGGCTTAGCGGAACCAGACTTGAGGTTCAGCTCCTTCTTGATGAGGTGAGCCGCCGGCGGGGTCTTGGTGATGAAGGAGAAGGACTTATCCTCGTAGACAGAGATCTCAACGGGGATGATGTCGCCCTTCTTGTCCTGCGTCTCGGCGTTAAAGGCCTGGCAGAACTGCATGATGTTCACGCCAGCAGCGCCCAGAGCGGGGCCGACGGGAGGAGCGGGGTTAGCTGCACCAGCAGGAATCTGGAGCTTAATGACGTTGGCAACCTTCTTCTCAGCCATGGTCATTCCTTTCGAATCACGAGTGTGAAGTACTTGCTATATCGTAAGCACGCACGTGTTAGAAGCACTCCTGAGATGAGCAGTCACAGAAGAAGCACGCTCGCGCGAACGGACGAAAACTTAAGCGATGACAGCGACCTGGTTAAAGTCGAGCTCGACCGGCGTCTCGCGGCCAAAGATCATCAGCGTGACCTTGAGCTTGCCAGCCTCGGTGTTAACCTCGGAGACCTTGCCATCAAAGTCGGTAAGCGGGCCATCGGTGACGCGGACGGACGTGCCGACCTGAATATCAACCGAGGTGCGCTTGGGCGAATCGCCCTTACCGGGACGACGAGTCATCTTGTTGTACTCGTCGCGGGAAAGCGGAGCGGGCTTGCCGTTGCCGCCCAGGAAACCGGTGACGCCAGGCGTGTTACGAACGCACGTCCAAGCATCGTCATCCATCTCCATGCGGACCAGGACATAACCCGGGAAGATCTTGGAATCCTTGGTCTCACGCTTGCCACCCTCTTTAATCTCGGTGACGCGCTCCATAGGAATCTCGATATCAAAGATACGGTCCTGCATGCCCATAGTCTCGATGCGATGCTCGAGATCGGACTTAACGCGGTTCTCGTATCCAGAGTAAGTGTGAACGACGTACCAACGCTTAGACATGGTTTAGCCCCTCAATCCGGAGAACAGAGCAAGAGCCTCGCCAAAGCCAGCATCGAGCAGAGCGATGACGACGCCGACGACGACCAGAGAAGCGCAAACGACGACCGAGTAGTTCACGAGCTCCTTCTTGTCAGGCCACGTGACACGCTTCATCTCAGACTTGACCGAAGCGAAATACTTCTTGGTGCGGGCGAAGAAACCAGGCTTCTCGTTCTTCTTAGACTTCGCAGCCTTCTCGCTCTTCTTGGCAACGGCCTTCTTGGCCTCAACCTTGGAGTTGGCGGCAGCGTTGTTGGCAGGCGCCTGCTGCTGTGCCTTCTTCTTGTTCTTCTTGTTGGCCATTTGGGTTACCTCCGCGCAATGCGCTTATACATGAGTAAACCGTAAGCCCCCAATTGGGAGCTTACGGAATAATGACTGGCACGCCAGGAAGGACTCGAACCCTCAACACTCGGTTTTGGAGACCGATGCTCTACCAATTGAACTACTGGCGTATGTGACTAGAGACTAGCGAGTCTCTTTGTGCAGCGTGTGGTGACGGCACCAGGGGCAATACTTCTTGATCTCCATACGATCAGGCATGGTCGACTTGTTCTTGGTGGTCGTATAGTTGCGGCGCTTGCACTCAGTGCACGCAAGAGTAACTAGAGTACGCATGTATCCTGAACCTTTCATTTCCGCCCCGTACGGGCACGAGTTGTTACTTTATCAGCTCCACGTAAGTGCTGTCAACGAAAACCTCGAGTCAATTGGTTCTCGGTGGATCCATTCATATTTGGAACACATCAATGAAGCCATCGAGATCTAATCGACGGTGCATCCAGGACCATTATCGATCCTCTCGACACCAGCAACGGCTGAATATCCATTGCAGAAAAGAACCCGGCACCCATATAAGTGCCGGGTTCTCTAAGTCAGCTATATCAAAGAGCTAATTTACTCAATGATCGTGGAGACGATGCCCGAACCGACGGTGTGGCCACCCTCGCGGATAGCGAAGCGCAGGCCCTCCTCCATGGCGATCGGGTGGATGAGGTCGCCCTCGATGGTGATGTGGTCACCAGGCATAGCCATCTCGGTGCCCTCGGGGAGCTTGACCGTACCGGTAACGTCGGTGGTACGGAAGTAGAACTGAGGACGATAACCATCGAAGAACGGGGTGTGACGGCCGCCCTCCTCCTTGGTCAGAACGTAGATCTCACCGGTGAACTTGGTGTGCGGGGTAACCGAACCGGGCTTGCAGAGAACCTGGCCACGCTCGATGTCCTCGCGCTTGATGCCGCGGAGCAGCAGACCGACGTTGTCGCCAGCCTCGCAGAAGTCCATGGACTTACGGAACATCTCGATACCGGTAACGACGGTGTTCTGGGTATCCTTGATGCCGACGATCTCGACGGGCTCGTTGAGCTTGAGCTCACCGCGCTCGACACGGCCGGTAGCAACGGTACCACGGCCGGAGATGGTCATAACGTCCTCAACGGCCATCAGGAAGGGGAGGTCGTTGTTACGAGCAGGCGTCGGGATGTACTCGTCGACGGCGTTCATGAGCTCACGGATAGCGTCCATCCACTTGGCGTCGCCCTCGAGAGCGCCCAGAGCGGAACCACGGATGACGGGGATGTCGTCGCCGGGGAAATCGTACTCGGAGAGGAGCTCACGGGTCTCCATCTCGACGAGGTCGATGAGCTCGTCATCGTCGACCATGTCGCACTTGTTCAGGAAGACGACGATGTAAGGAACGCCGACCTGACGGGCGAGCAGGATGTGCTCGCGGGTCTGAGCCATGGGGCCGTCGGTAGCGGCGATGACCAGGATAGCGCCGTCCATCTGAGCAGCACCGGAGATCATGTTCTTGACGTAGTCAGCGTGGCCCGGGCAGTCAACGTGAGCGTAGTGACGGGCAGCAGTCTCGTACTCGACGTGGGAGACGGAGATCGTAATGCCGCGCTCGCGCTCCTCGGGAGCCTTGTCGATGTTCTCGAACGCAGTGAAGTCAGCCTTGCAGCCCTCGGTCTCGGAGAGAACCTTGGTGATGGCAGCGGTCAGCGTGGTCTTGCCGTGGTCGACGTGACCAATGGTGCCGATGTTAACATGCGGCTTAGTGCGCTCAAACTTCTCTTTGGCCATAAAGCCCTCCTCTAAACAGGTCGTCCCCGGACGGGACTTTGCCTTTATACCATAGTGGCCTCTCAACATACTATTGAGAAGCCACCGTGTTACCTATGGTAGCGGTGACTGGATTCGAACCAGTGACGCCACGGGTATGAACCGTGTGCTCTAACCAACTGAGCTACACCGCCGGATGGAGCCTGCAACCAGACTTGAACTGGTGACCTCTTCGTTACCAACGAAGTGCTCTACCGACTGAGCTATACAGGCACTTGACGGGTGGGAGCTATAGGATTCGAACCTATGTAGGCAGAGCCAACGGGTTTACAGCCCGTCCCCATTAACCACTCGGGCAAACTCCCAATCGTTCAAGTATCCGCAGGTTCTTTGGTCTTTTGGACCGCCGCCCCCGCGAACGAAAAAGATAATACGATGCAACCTTGGGGGCTGTCAACGAAAACCTCTAGATACACGGTTCCGGGCGTATCTATATA
>DXMC01000038.1:18878-21814 GCA_019414365.1 Collinsella sp. | reverse complement strand
GCGCATTCGGCGAGATGCGTTTGCGAAAGTGGTCAATTTTAGATTAGCGCTAACACGCGCTCTCCATCATCGCCGGCATGTTCGTGTTTATCTATCCGCTGTGGTCGGCCAAGATGCTCGTCATCTTTAGCGGCGCCGCACTGCTGGTGTTTGGCGTAACGCTGATTGTTCGCGCTATTCAATTTGGCAAACTGGTGCACTAGATGCCGCGAACGCTCTTTATTGATGCAGACGCCTGCCCGGTCACGCGCGAGTCGATTGACTGCGCGCGGCGGGCGGGCGTCGCCGTCGTTATCGCCGGCAACAGCACACAGAACCTGGAACGCCACATTCGCCGCGACGATCCGCGCGACGTCGAGCATGCGCGACGCGGATTTTGGGTCACGACGCTCGATGTGAGCATGGGCGCCGACAGCGCCGACTTTGCCATTGTCGAACGCCTGCAGGCGGGCGATGTAGTCGTGACGCAGGACATTGGCTTGGCGAGCATGGTGCTCGGGCGCGATGCCGCCGCCATCGGCGTGCGCGGGCGCGTCTACGATAAGGCGACCATCGACATGCAACTGTTTATTCGCCACGAGGAAAAGAAGGTGCGCCGCGCCGGCGGTCGCACTCGCGGTCCGGCGGCATTTACCAGCGAAGACCGGGCCCGCTTTAAGCGCAACCTCACCGAGCTGCTGCGCTAACCAAGGTAGATTTTCGGGACATGCCCGGAAATCTACCTTTTTGTTTTGCGCGGTGTGAGCGCTCGGAATCCATGGCTCAACAAAAAACGGGCTTCAAAATGCCATGCGTCGCCGCATTGCGCAGGCGCCGAGCATGGCTATTTGAAGCCCATTTTTTAGGCCTACTTAGAGGCCGAAGGCGGATAGGATAAGGCCCCAGCCGGCGCCGATGACGTACATCATGACCAGGAACACGGCGTTTTCACGAGCGCTGCGGTTGGTGCGGAACAGGACAAGATAGCCCACGCCGGCGGAAATGAGCGTGCCGGCGAGCATCGGCGCCAGCTGTAGCGCGCCCTCCAGGTACAGCTGCGTAATGACCACGCTGGCCGAGCAGTTGGGGATCAGGCCGACGAGTGCCGAGCCCAAGACGGCGAGCGTCTCGTTGCCACGCAGGAACTGCTCGATCGCGGACTCTCCGAAGGTCTCGAGCACGGCAACTAGAATCAGCGTCACCAGGAAAATAAAAACCGAAACCTGCACGGTGTGCGAGATCGCGCTGCGGATAATCGACAGGACGGGCGCACCTTCGTGGGAGTGACCGTGGTCGTGCCCATGGCCGTGGTGGTGCTCATGCTCGCCTGCGTGACCGTGGTCATGGCTGTGTCCGTGGTCGCGCTCGTGTTCATCTTCATCATCATCGCAACCGCAATGGTCGCGCTCGCACAACTCGTGGATGTGGTCGGCGCTCACGCCCGCCTCGGCCACTTCATCAATGATGTCGCCCCCGGTATGGTCGTCGTGCGCGCAGTTCACATGAGCCGGATTGGCAGCGGTCCCCAGCACGGTACGGCGAATCGCCGCATGCGCGCGGGCATTACGACGAAGGCCGCGGATAGCCGCGTCCACGATAAAGCCCGTGACCAGCGCGATCAGTGCCTTCGAAGCCAAAAGCATCGCCATGGTCTGCACGGGCACCTGCTCGGCGAGCAACAGCGGCAGCATCTCATCGGAGGTCGAGAGGAACACGGCGACCAGCGTGCCCAGCGTCACGACACGGCCGGCGTACAGCGTTGCTGCCATGGCCGAAAATCCGCACTGCGGCACAATGCCCAGCAGCGAGCCAGCCACGGGACCCGCAGCGCCGGCGCGCTTGATAGCGCCGTTGACGCGGTCGCCCGCAACGTGCTCAAGTGTCTCGAGGGCCAGATACGTCACCAACAAAAACGGCACCAGCGAGAGCGTGTCCTTGCCGGCGTCGAGCAGAATATCAATCAGCAAATCCATGACGGATGGAACCTTTCATGTCTTTCGGCAGCATTGTAAAAGTCCTAGCGGTCAACTAGGGTATTGTAGTTGTCCTAGGCGCGATGCCAATAGTTGCCCATGGTAAACTATCATCTCGCCATAACTCAATGCCACCGAGCCGCGCGACACGGCCCGTCCAAGGAGCAGTTATATGAACGTTTCACAAGCACTCGAATACGAGCGCCAGCCGTTTATCCCCATGTTTATCTATGGCGATCACGGCGCCATGGAGTCCGAGCGCCAGAAGGGCGAGGAGGCCCTTAAGGTGCTCGAAACCGAGTACTTTACCGCCGAGGGCGACCCCAGCTTCGACTTTGCCACCGTGCGCGGCCTGGCTGACCGCAACCGCGACCTGTGCGACCAGATTGGCGAGGCGCGCCTGCGCAACGTGACGCCCGCGACGCTTTCGCGCGGCCTGTCCGATGCCGACACCTGCGCTGCCATCGGCAAGATGCAAAAGCGCACCGCCGCGTCCGTCATGCGCGAAATCCGCGGCGACCGCGACGCGCTCGGCGTGGCCTACGCCCGCAAGCCCATCCAAGGCACGGTGCTGGGCATCGACATCGAAACCACCGGTCGCGCGCCCGAGCGCGGCTACATCATCAACGTGGGCTGGGAAATCATGGAGCTCACCAGCGACGCCGTGCCGCATGACGCCGAAGCACACTACTGCGGCCTGCCCGACATCTATCGCGGCGAGGACGTGCCGCTGTCGAATATCCACCACATCACTTGGGACGACATCGACGGCAAAACGCCCTTCCGTGAGAACAAGGGACTGCAGAAGCAGCTGCTCAAGCTTATGAAGAAGTACCCGTACATGGCGCATAACGCCGCGTTCGAGGACAGCTGGTTCAAGATTCACCTGGACGGTTACGCCGAGGCGCGTCGTGCCGGCAAGATTATCGTCATCGACTCGCGCCAGATCTGCCGCAGCCTGGATGCCGACGTCCGCTCGCTCCC
>DXMC01000038.1:6720-18868 GCA_019414365.1 Collinsella sp. | reverse complement strand
CCCCCGCGAATCCGCCCCCGCCGCGCTCGAGAACTGGGCGCGCCGCCGTGGAACCCTCGCCGCCGACGCCAACGAGCAGCATCTGGGCCTGGACGACACCGACCTCATGCTCCGCACCGTCCAAGCCGAGTTCAACCTCAAGAACCTATTTGCCAAGTAGAAACGTCTACGACAAACACGGCGTAGATCACGAGCGGCCCCGCAGCGGGAAACCCCGCAGCGGGGCCGCCCTACGTTCCACAGATAGATTTGCCATCACAAATTCTGAACCCTCATTTTGAACGATTTCGGCCAATTCCCGACGCGTAATTCGTTGTCGGATGGTGATGCATCACTATCAAATGTGCGGCAGTTGAGTATTTATATGCTATAGCTAAGCTGAGAAAACTTTTATTTAGGGCATACCAGCCCATAATTGCGTCAAGCTTTTGGACAGCATTTGGTTAGACCTCTAAAACGGCTTTTCCACTCAGCGCCATCAACACGACATTAGCTGACACGATATATACCATGAGTATCGTATTGTCACATACCACTGCAAAAGCGGTCTACCAGGCCGCGCATTCGGTGTCTGCGAAAGGCATCGAATCCTGTAGTCCTGCCGCGATTTACGGATCATGTCCCACCGGAACGCTCCTTGACGCAGCCACAGAATGGCTCACCAAAAATGATGTTTCCCTCGACGCAAATGATCCCCTCGAGGTGATGGTGTTTGATCGCAGGAATGCGCGCTATGCAATGAACTGTCAGTGCCACGTTTCTTCAAAACGATTCTCGAACTCACGCTTTATAGAGCTCAAAGATGGCATCTTCATTGTTGGCGTTGAGCTTTGCGCACTTCAGGCCGCCACCTATCTTTCTTTTCGCGAACTAGTGGAGTACTACTTTGAACTGTGCGGCGCTTATTCCCTTGGAACCGACTCTTCCACCTCCTATACCGAGCGTTTCGCGCTCACCTCGACCGAAAGGTTAAAGCAGTTCTTTAATTCCATTACCAGATGCGACGGTTTGGCCCTTGCCCGAAAGGCGATCCAATGTGTACGCGATGGATGCCGGTCTCCTATGGAAACGGCCTTTGTCATGATGCTAACGCTGCCTAAAAGCGAAGGAGGACTTGGTATTAAGGGAATTGAGACCGATTACGAGGTGCAGGTCACCGCTGCCGCAAAGAATCTCACGAGACGCAAAAAGTTCTTTATGGATGCATATCTAAAGAAATCTCGCACAGACATTGAATACAACGGTTTTTATCATGACGCGGAAGAAGACCGCGCCATCGATGAGGAGCGCAAGAATGCGCTTGCGTCCATGGGATACGGAATCATCACCGTCAGTCGTTATTCCTTTATGCATGCCAGCGCTTTTGTTAGGGTCATGGAAGCAATCCAGCGGAAAGAGGGCGTACGCCCCTCGCGTCTGCCAAAAGACTTTCAAATCATGCAAGAGGACCTGAGACAGTTTGTACTCAGAAGGCTTATAGAAGAGAAAAAGCGAATTCAGAAGCAGCTCCGCCAGGATTCCGAAGATCGTCAACGAATCGACCTCGAAAAAGCAACACTCGAAGGCATCACGCTGGATGACCCGACAATTAATGAAGTTCCGGCAATCGATGACATGCAGACAGTCGAATCCGACAGCCCATCATTTGCCCAAACAAGCAGCCTCGCGCCCGAGGGCAGGATCTTCGGTGCCGGAAACTAGGCCGGCTAACAAGGTGGGTACCCTAGCGACGTGCAAAATTGCGAGTATTCAGCAGAGCCGGGTGTCTATCACCCTCGAGTGGATCCAAATGTGAAGCGAAATCACTCTTGCGTGAGAGCGTTAGGCATCATTTGAGGAAGAACTCATCGGATTAACACCCTAAGATAACTCTTGAACTGCATTATATGGCCTGCAATAAATTACCAGACCCCCTATCGTTGCAGAATACTCCAATTTTTGCACGGCTCAGGGGCACCCACCCCGGCATCGGCTATCAAAACCGCTCAGTCCGGAATCTCGTCCACTATTCCCCATCATTTTGTGCAACGAATTACCTGAACGTCATTGACATATGAACATACACTCATATAATCGGAAGCAAATTATATGAGCGCATGTTCATATGAAAGGATATTGCAATGAGCATCCGCGTTGATGAAACGAAACCCGACACCGAGGCCACCAAGCCCGTGATCCCCACCACCTGCTCACCCGAGGACCTTCCCGACGAGGAGCTTCTCTACGACCTCGCCGACCTGTTCAAGGTCTTCAGCGACACCACGCGCATCAAGATTCTCTATGCCCTCATGGGCCGCGAGCTCTGCGTGGCCGACATCGCCGAGGCGACCGCAACCTCGCAGTCGGCAGTATCGCACCAGCTGCGCACGCTCAAGCAGTCGCACCTGGTTAAATTCCGACGCGACGGGCGCAATATCCTCTACTCGCTCGCCGATGACCATGTCTACACCATGCTCAACCAGGGCATGAGCCACATCTGTGAATAGCAACCAACCACGGTACCAGCGCGGCCTGCACCCAAGCCGCAAATACGGGGAAAGGAATCCACCATGAAAAAGCAGTTTAAACTCGACGAGATCGACTGCGCCAACTGCGCGCGTGAGCTTCAGGACGAGCTGGCCAAGCTCGAGGGCGTCAAATCCGTGTCCGTCAACTTTATGACCCAGAAACTGACGCTCGAGGCCGATGATGCTGAGTTCGACGAGGTGCTCAACCGCGTTGTAGAGTTTACGGCCGACGCCGAGCCGGACTGCGAGATCATTCTCTAGCCCAGGTTTACGCCAACCTGCAAGGCCGCGATTGCCGCGGCCTTTGCTCGCGAAATTATATGAGCGAGTGTTCATACATTCAAATGGGAGGATACGAGTCATGGCCACCGCCGACCCCAAGAAGAAAAAGAAGAAGCGCAAGAAGAAAGAGTCACTCGAGCATAAGCGCAACCGCATCCTGGTAGCGCTGGGCATTTTTGCCGTAGTGTACGCCCTCGATGAGTTCGGCACCCTCACCGCCGCATTCGATACCCCGGGCGACATCTACGCCAGCTTCGCACTGTTCCTCGTGCCGTTTTTGATTGCCGGCTACGACGTGCTCCAAAAGGCATACAACAACATCCGCCGCGGCAAGGCGTTCGACGAGAGCTTCCTCATGGCCGTCGCGACCATCGGCGCGTTTGCCATGGTGCTCTTCCCCGATACCGACCCGCACATGGCCGAAGGCGCCGCCGTCATGCTGTTCTACCAGGTCGGCGAGCTGTTCCAGGCATACGCCGTGGGCAAGAGCCGTAAATCGATCAGCGCCATGATGGACATCGCACCCGACTACGCCAACGTCGAGCAACCCGACGGCTCACTCGAACAGGTCTTCCCCGATGACATCGCGGTCGGCACCGTGATCGTGGTCAAGCCCGGCGAGCGCGTGCCTATCGACGGCGTCATCGTCGAGGGCGAAACCCAGCTCGACACCGCCGCCCTTACCGGCGAGTCGGTCCCCCGCCCGGCCAAAACCGGAGACGATATCATCAGCGGCTGCATCAACATGACGGGGCTCATCCACGTGCGCACCACCAAGCCCTTTGGCGAGTCCACCGTCGCACGCGTCCTGGAGCTCATGGAGAATGCCAGCGAAAAGAAGGCACGCACCGAGAACTTCATCACGCGCTTTGCCCGCATCTACACGCCCGCCGTCACCGGCGCTGCCGCGGTGCTCGCGCTCGGCGGTGGCCTGGTCACCGGTGCCTGGTCCGACTGGATTCTGCGCGGCCTGACCTTCTTGGTCGTCAGCTGCCCGTGCGCGTTGGTGATCAGCGTGCCGCTCAGTTTCTTTGGCGGCATCGGCGGCGCATCCAAGCTGGGCGTTCTCATCAAGGGTTCTAACTACCTCGAGACGCTCGCCGACGTGGACACCGTCGTCTTTGACAAGACGGGCACCCTCACCAACGGCACGTTCTCGGTGGTCGCGGTACACCCCGAGGCCGGCTATACCGAGCAGTCGTTGCTCGAAGTCGCAGCCCTTGCTGAGTCGTTCTCCGATCACCCCATCGCGCAGTCCGTACGTGTCGCCTACCAGGGCGAGGTCGACCCCAAGCGCGTAAGCGACTCCACCAACGACGCGGGCCATGGCGTGACGGCAACCATCGACGGCAAGCACGTCGTCGTTGGCAACGCAAAGATGCTCGCCGCGGCCGGAGTCGAAGCGCCCGATTGCGAGGTCGTCGGAACGATTCTGCATGTGCTCGTTGACGGCGTGTACGCCGGCCACATCGTGATTGCAGACACCGTCAAGGCCGATGCTGAGCAAACGATTCGCGACCTGCACGCCGCCGGTGTCAAGCGCACCGTCATGCTCACGGGCGACCACGAGGAGGTTGCGGCGTCTGTGGCCAAGCAACTCAGTCTCGACGAGTTCCACGCGCAACTGCTGCCGGGCGATAAGGTCGAGCGCGTCGAGGCGCTGCTTGCAACCGAGAGTGGCAAGGGCAAGCTCGCCTTTGTGGGCGACGGCATCAACGATGCGCCCGTGCTTACGCGCGCCGATGTGGGCATTGCCATGGGCGCTATGGGTTCTGACGCTGCGATCGAGGCCGCCGATGTCGTGCTCATGGACGACAAGCCGTCCAACATTTCCCGCGCGATCCGTGTGGCACGCAAGACCATGGCGATTGTTTGGCAGAACATCATCTTTGCGCTGGGTATTAAGCTGCTGATTTTGGTGCTTGCGGCGCTCGGCATCGCCAACATGTGGCTTGCTGTGTTCGGCGACGTGGGCGTGGCGATCATCGCCATCCTGAACGCCATGCGCGCGATGGGTGTCAAGAACCTGTAGCACTCGTGGTCCCTCCGGCCGGGGCCGGGCTTGGTTTTGAAAACGTCCTCACGCATGAGGCCCGCCTTTCCTGCTCCTGCGGAGCAACGGAAAGACGGGCCTCGCGCTGCGGAGTGTTTTCAAAACCAAGCCCGACCCCGGCCTACGGTGACGTTGCTGGTGGTTCTTGGGCATCGCTTGCTGGCAGGGCTCCTTTGCTGAAATGGACTTGGCCGAAAGGGCCGCTGGTCCCAGTCGCTGGTTCGCGCTTTGCGTGAACTCCGCGCTACTGTGGGACAGTTAGGCTTCTGTTGTTGGACCCGCTGCATCTTCCCGACCCAACATCGCCCGTAGCTTCTCAAAGCTCTCCTCGCTCAGGCAGTGCTCCATGTGGCAGCCCTCTTGCGACGCGACCTCAGCCGAAACACCCGCATCCTCCAGCAGCCCCACGAAAAAGCAGTGACGCTCCCACATTTGGCGAGCGACCTCCAGACCACGCTCCGTCAGATGAACGTCGCGCTTGCCCATTTCGACATAGCCGCTGTTCTCCAGCGTCGCCATGGCTTTAGAGACGCTCGCCTTGGTTACGCCGAGGTACTCCGCAACGTCGATCGAGCGCACGATGACCTGACGTTCCGACAGAACGTAGATCGATTCGAGATAGTCTTCTCCGGATTCACGTAGGGCCATGGGCCGCCTTTCGCGATGATTGCTAGTTAGCCTTTGGATACTTTCCACGGCTAACTTTACCGCAAAAGTTGCCCATGTCTTACTACTTTGTCTAAAAGTTAGCCGTGTTTCACAAAACGTGCGGGACGAAAACAAAATGGAGACGCCCCGCAAGGAGTGTCCCCAGGCGCCGGGTGCCGGCCCGCAGTTACATCAATCCAAAGTGCTTCGCGGCGTTGTAGATGCCGTCGTCGTCCACGGCAGTCGTCACATAGGTCGCCGCAGCTTTCACCGTGTCCTGTGCGTTGCCCATGGCCACACTCGTGCCCACGGCGGCAAACATCGACAGGTCGTTCTCGCCGTCGCCAAAGGCAATCGCCTCGCTCGCGTCGATACCAAGCCGCTCGAGCGTCGCCGCCACGCCCAGGTCCTTGCCGCCGTTAGCGGGAATAATGTCGCAGAACAGGTCGCACCAGCGCGTGGTGAGCGAATGCGACACGGCGTCGGTCACGATATGTTCGTCGGCCGGGTCCACAAAGGCGCAGAACTGGTAGACCGGTGCGTCAAAGGCGTGCTCAAACGGCTCCTCGTGGTAGACGATTCCCGCGTTGCTGCCAGCCGTCACCACGCGCTCGGACAGGCGGTTCACAAACGAGTTCTCGCCCTGCATGCACAGCGAGTCATAGCGCCCCTGCGCCACCTGGTCCACAATCACCGCAACGTCGTCCGGATCGATCGGACAGCTGCGGTAAACCCCCTCGGCATCAAAACAGTGCTGACCCGAGAGCGTAATGTACGCATCCCAGCCCAGGTCGAACAGCCAGTCCGGCATCTGGTAGGTCGGGCGACCCGTGGCGATCACGCATGCGATCCCCTGCTCGTGAAAGCTGTCGAGCACCTGCTGCGCCGACGCCGGAATCCGGTGAGTCTTAAAGCTCAGCAGCGTGCCGTCGATATCGAAAAACGCGGCTTTGATCATCCTCGTCTACTCCTCGCCCTCGAGCTTTTCGCTCGCCTCGAGCCACGCCATCTCCAGCTCGTCCATGGCGGCGTGAGCCTCGTCGATCTTTGCCTGCTGCTCGCCGAGCGCCGTGTAGTTGGTGGGATCGACTTGGGCCATTGCTGCCTCGGCCTCCTCAACGCGGGCGCGCTGCGTCTCCATCTTGCGCTCGAGCGAACTCACCTCGCGGCGGAGCTTCTGGCGCTCGGCGTTGGACAGGCCGTTGGGCTGACCGCTCGACTTGGGCTTTTCGGCCGCAGCTGCCGCGGCACCGGTGTCAAACGTGCCGGTCTTGGCGCTCGGCGCGCCCACGGGCTCGCCCTCGGCGGTGGCGTTGCACAGGCGCAGGTACTGGTCCACGCCACCGGGCATATGCGTCAGGTGGCCGTCGAGCAGCGCCCACTGCTGGTCGGTCACGCGCTCCATCAAAAAGCGGTCGTGCGTCACCAGGATCAGCGTGCCGGGCCAGCCGTCGAGCAGATCCTCGACAATCGCCAGCATGTCGGTATCCAGGTCGTTGCCGGGCTCGTCCAGGATGAGCACGTTGGGCTCGTCCAGGATTGTCAGTAGCAGCGACAGGCGACGGCGCTGGCCGCCCGAAAGATCGCCGATGCGACTCCAGAGCTGCTGCGTCGTAAAGCCCAGACGCTCGCAGAGCTTCTCGGGCGAAGTCTCCTTGCCGTCGATGACGTAGTACTTCTTATAGTTGCTGAGCACCTCTCGGATCGTGTCGCCCATGTAGGGTTCGAGCTCCTCGAGCTGCTGCGACAGCACGCCAAAGCGCACTGTCTGGCCAATCTTCACGCGGCCGCGCGTGGGTTCAATCTTGCCCTGGATCACGCCGAGCAGCGTCGACTTGCCGGCACCGTTCTCGCCCAGCAGGCCATAGCGGTCGCCCGCACCAATGAGCCAGGTCACGTCAGAGAGCACCTGCTTGGGCGCGCCATCGGTATCCGCATAGCCGGCGTCCACGTCGACCACATCGATAACCTGCTTGCCCAGGCGGCTCACGGCTAGGCGCTTGAGCTCCAGCTCGTCACGCACGGGAGGCACGTCGGCGATCAGCTCACGAG
Source organism: Collinsella sp. (assembly GCA_019414365.1). Taxonomy (GTDB): domain Bacteria; phylum Actinomycetota; class Coriobacteriia; order Coriobacteriales; family Coriobacteriaceae; genus Collinsella. The sequence goes on along the minus strand of DXMC01000038.1, from coordinate 11,326 downwards.
CAGCCTCAACGCGAAACTTGGGCTTGGTGGAGCGCGCCTGGGCACCGCGGCTCAGCCACGCGAGCTCCTTGCGCGCCATGTTGCGACGACGCTCCTCGGTGACGGCGGCCATGCGGTCGCGCTCCACGCGCTGCAGGATATATGCGGAGTAACCGCCCTCGAAGGGATCGACCTGGCCGTCGTGGACCTCCCACATACTGGTACAGACCTCGTCCAAGAACCAGCGGTCGTGCGTGACCACGAGCATCGCGCCCTGGCCGCGCTGCCAGCGGGCCTTTAAGTGACGCGCGAGCCAGTTGATGGTGCGCATGTCCAGGTGGTTGGTGGGCTCGTCGAGCATGAGCACGTCGTAGTCGCCGATCAGCAGGCGCGCGAGGTCCACGCGACGGCGCTGGCCGCCCGAAAGCTCGCCCACCGTGCCCTCCCAGGGCACATCGCTAATAAGGCCGGCCAGAATCTGGCGCGTACGCGGGCTCGAGGCCCACTCGTATTCGGGCGTGTCACCGACGACGGCATGATGCACGGTGTCGGTATCGACCAGGTTATCCTTTTGGCCGAGCAATCCAATCGTCGTGTCGCGGCGGTGCGTCACGCGCCCGTCATCGGGCTCCAGCGTGCCGGCGAGCACGCTCAGCAGCGTCGACTTGCCGTCGCCGTTTTTACCGACAATACCAATACGGTCGCCCTCGCCCACGCCGAGCGTAACGCTATCGAAAATATGCTTGGTGGGAAACTCTAGGCTGACGGAATCGCATCCCAAAAGAATCGCCATATGCCCTGCTCCTTCGTAGAAATTCAACGTTGTCCATGATAGCAGCGAAAAGGCAGGCCGCACACGACACAAAAAGGCGGGCCATCTCCCACAAGAGATGACCCGCCTCTCCAATCAGTCCCGCGGCAACCGTGGCCACCGCGGGCCTCAAGCATGTCCCGGACTAGGAGAACATGCCGGTGAGGTAATCATTCAGCCGCTTGTCCTTGGGCCGTTGGAAAATCTCGTCAGTCTCGTCGTACTCGACCATATCGCCCATGTAGAAGAACGCCGTGCGGTTGGACACACGCGACGCCTGCTCCATGTTGTGCGTCACGATGACGATGGCGCGGTCGGCAACAATCGACGACATGAGGTCCTCGATCGCCAGCGTCGAGATGGGGTCGAGCGCCGAGCAGGGCTCGTCGAACAAGATCACGTCGGGGTTGAGCGCCAGCGTGCGCGCGATGCACAGGCGCTGCTGCTGACCGCCCGAAAGCGCATGGGCGCTCTTGTCGAGCTTGTCCTTGACCTCGTCCCACAGCGCCGCGCCGCGCAGGCTCTCCTCGACCATGCGGTCGAGCTCGTCGCGGTCGGTGATGCCGTGGCGCTTAGGCGCAAACGTGATGTTGTCGCGAATGGACTTGCGGAACGGGTTGGGCTGCTGGAACACCATGCCAATGGAACGGCGCAGCTCGTAGGTGTTTTCGGTCTTGGTGTTCACGTTGCGCCCGCGATAGTTGATCTCGCCCTCCACGCGGCAGCCGCGAATCTCGCGATTCATGAGGTTGAGGCTACGCAAGAAGGTCGACTTACCGCAGCCCGAAGGCCCAATGAGCGCCGTGATCTCGCCCTTGTGGAAGTCGAGCGACGTATTGTGCAGTGCATGGTGGTCGCCATAGTACACGTTGACGTCCTTGGTGGAGAGCACGACCTCGTCGCTCACGGCCTTGCCGCTCACGCGCACGCGCTTCTCGCTCTCCCCCACGCTCGACAGGAAGTCCTGGGTCTCGGACGATGCCGCTTCGGTTGCGGGCGTTGCATTCATCTCGCTCATTCGGCCGTCATCCTTCTTGCCAGTTGCTTGCCCACGATACGGGCGACTACGTTAAACAGCAGCACGCAAATCATCAGCAGCGCCGCGGTGCCCCAAACAATCTGCTGGGCCTCGGGGCTGCCCTCGCCATAGATCTTGTAGATGTGCACGGCGAGCGACTCGCCGGGACGGAACACGTTCCAAGCGCAGGTGGGGCTCGACAGGTTAAAGCTCAAGAAGTTCAGGCGAACCGGCGAGCTCATACCCGAGGTAAAAAGCAGTGCTGCGGCCTCGCCAAACACGCGACCGGCCGAAAGCACGATGCCCGTCACGATGGCAGGCATGGCCTCGGGGATCAGGATGTGCAGCGTGGCCTCCCAGCGAGTGAGGCCCATGGCCAGGCACGCATCGCGCTGGGCCTGCGGCACGTCCTCGAGCGCCTGCTGGATCACGCGCACCAGGATGGGGATGTTGAACATGGTGAGCGCGACGGCGCCGGAGATGATGGAGTACTTCCAGCCCAGCTGCACCGAGAACACCAGAAAACCGAACATGCCGACGACGATGGAAGGCAGCGAGGACAACGTCTCGATGGCGGTGGAGGCGATGTCGCGGATGGGTCCGTCCGGCGCGTACTCAACCAAAAAGACCGCTCCGCCCAGGCTGATGGGCACCGAGATGATCAGGGTGATCAGCAGCAGGTAGAACGAGTCGAACAGCTGGTAGAGCACGCCGCCCTGCGTTCCGTTGGCGCGCGACGGCTCCGTGAGAAAGCCCGGCTGGAACAGCGTCGAGATGCCCTCGAACAGGATATAGGCCACCATGGAGACGACGATGAGCATGACGATGGCGACGATCGCCGTCAACACGCCCGTGGCGAAGCGGTCCTGCTTTTGGACACGCCCGAGCCTCGCCTCGTCGATGTGGATACGCGTGCTAGCCACGAGCCTTCGCCCCCTTGCGGCCGATAAGGTGGATGATCAGGATGAAGATGAGACTCATGCCCATCAGCAGCAGGCCGAGCGCCCACAGAACATCGTCTTGGGCCGAGCCCTCGGCATAGACTGCCATGGACGTGGTGAGCGTGGTGGTGATGGTCGAAGCCGGCGACAGCAGCGACGTCGGCATGGCCTCGATACCGCCGATGACCATGCGCACGGCGAGCGTCTCGCCAAAGGCGCGGGTCATGCCCAAGATAACCGCGGTCATGAGCGACGGCATGGCGGACTTGAGCACCACGTGCCAGATGGTCTGCCAGCGGGTGTAGCCCAGCGCGAGCGAGCCCTGGCGGTAGCCGTCGGGCACGGCGCGCAGGCCATCGACCGAAAGCGTGGTCATCGTCGGCAGAATCATGACCGCCAGCACGATGGCGCCGGGCAAGATGCCCAGGCCCGTGCTCACGTGGAAAACGCTCTTCATAAGACCGACGACAACGTGAAAGCCGATCAAGCCAAAGACGACCGAGGGAATACCGGTCAAAAGCTCAATAAGCGGCTGAAAAACCTTGGAACCAAACTTAGGCTGGATCTCGACCGCAAAGATGGCAGAGCCGATGGCGATGGGCAGCGCGATGAGCGTGGAGAGCACCATGACCGCAAACGAGGTGACGATCAGGGGCAGGGCGCCGGTATAGGGCAGGCCGTTTTCGGCTGTGTTGGCCAGGTCCCACTTGGTGCCGGTGAAAAACTCGACGACCGAGACGCCGTCCTTGACAAAAGCCGAGAGGCCCTTTTGGGCGACCATAAAGATGAGCGCGGCAACGACAAGCGTCACGAGCGCTACGCACGCGCCCGTGACGCCCAGGCCCACGTTCTCAAGGTCGCGCTTTGGCAGCTGTTTTGCCATTGCAAACCTTTCCGGGGCGATTACTTATTTAGCAGAGACCTTGCCGCTGGCGTCCTTGACGACCTTCATGGCAGAGACGGGGATGAAGCCCTGCTCCTCGACGAGCTTGCCCTGGACGTCGTCGGAAAGCATGAACTCCAGGAAGGCCTTGGTGGCCTCGTCGGCGTCCTTGGAGCAGTACATGTGCTCGGTAGCCCAGATCTTGAAGGAGTCATCAGTGACATTCTTGCTCTTGGGCTCGACGCCCTCGACCTTGATGGCGTTGAACTTGGAGTCATCGAAGTGCGAGAAGTCGAGGTAGGAGATGGCGTTATCGGTGCTGCCCATCTGAGTCTGGACGTCGCCGGACTTGTCGAGCTCGGCGTCGCCCTTAAAGTCGACGGCCTCGTCGCCAAAGACGGCGGCCTCGAAGGTGGCGCGGGTGCCGGAGCCGGCCTTGCGGTTGAGGACGACGATGGTGGCGTCGTCGCCGCCGACCTCCTTCCAGTTGGTGATCTGGCCAGAGAAGATGCCCTTGAGCTGCTCGAGGGACAGGTCGTCGACCGTCACGTTCTTGGAGACGACGGGACCCATGCCCACGACGGCAACCTCGTGGTCGACGAGGTTCTTGACCTGGTCGGCCTCGAGCTTGGTCTCGGCGAAGACGTCGGAGTTACCGATGGTGACGGTGCCTGCGGCGACAGCGGTCAGACCCTTGCCCGAACCGTTGCCCGAGCCGGAAACGGAGACGTCCGGGTTGGCATCCATGAACTTCTCGGCAGCAGCCTCGACGAGAGCCTGGAACGAGGAGGCACCGTCGTAGGTCACCTCGCCGGAGACGGACTCGGCAGTAGCAGCGGCGCTACCCTTGTCGGCGGCGTCGGATGCGCCGGAGCCGCCGCAACCAACGAGACCGAGACCGACGATGCTGGCAAAACCACCAGCGAGGCCGAGGAACTGACGACGAGAATAAGCCTGATCGAGCATGATCTTCC
>DXMC01000038.1:5678-6710 GCA_019414365.1 Collinsella sp. | reverse complement strand
CTTCCTTTCGTACATGCGACTCGCGGGCACCCTGCCCGCTTTGCTGTTTGGAAAGATACGACCCCGACCGGGCAGCGCCCGCGCCAACTGCGGTTTTTTACGGGCATCTGATAGACCCTTACCGCAAGCTCTGTCCAGCCTTTACAAACGGATAACAATCCAGCGCCGAACATGGCGCACCTTTTACACCAAAGGAACGTCCCCAATGACTACCCCACCGCAACAGAAAAAGCCCGGGCCGAAGCACCGGGCTCGTAATGCAAGTTTGTATCCAAGCAGGATATAGGGGTTTCCCAGGTGCCCGAGATTGCCCCGAAAGAGGAGCGCCGCGTACTTTGGTACGCAAGCGACGGTTTGAGGGGCAAGGTCGGGTGCCTGGGGAAGCCCTACAGTTCCAGTTCGTTGAGACGAAGGATCGCCACGATGTAAATCTTGAGCGCCTGTTTAAGCTGTTCTTCGCTGGCACACTCGTTGGGGCCGTGCATCTGGCCGCCCCACGCGGGCAGCTCCAGGCCGGTCTCTTCGGGGCCAAACGAGACGGCGCGGGCAAAGTTGCGCGCGTACGTGCCGCCGCCCATGGCAAAGGGCCCAGCATGCTTGCCGGTGAACTCGTTATAGATATCGATAAGCGCCTTCACGGCCGGATCATCGGCAGAGACTGAGAACGGCACCTTAGCGCGACCCAGCTGGCACGTCACGCCAAAACGGCCCACGAGCGGGTCGAGCTGCTCGCGGATGGTATCGGCACTCGTACTGTCGGGGAAGCGCACGTCGATGACCTGCTCAATATGGCCATCCGCCACGCGGATGACTCCAGCGTTGCAGGTAAGCGGGCCAAACGCCGGACTCGTCGCATCGATACCTAGGCCGCGGCCATAGGCATCCGCATGCACAAAGGCCAGGAACTTGACGAATTCGTGCTCGGCAGGCGTCAGCAGGCGCTCGTCGCGTGCACCAAACGCGTCCTCGGCCTCGCGCAGATACGACACAATCAGGCCGACGGCGTTGATGGCGCCCTCAGGCATCGAAGCG
>DXMC01000038.1:0-5668 GCA_019414365.1 Collinsella sp. | reverse complement strand
CGCCAATACCGTGGGCGAAAATCTGCGCATGGCCATTGTCGAGCGCCGTGATCTCCAGGCGGTCGGCGTTCTCAACGGGCGCCGGCAGCTCATCGGCGGCAATCGAAAGCTCGCAGATGGACTGCGACGGAATGGCATTGCTCGCCTCGGAGCCGCTCCACGACACGATGCGCCCGCCGTCGATCTTGGGGCTCACGAACGTCGCCCCAAACTGGCCCTTCTCGGCATTGCAGACCGGGAACTCGGCATCGGGCGTAAACAAAAAGTCGGGGTCTGCGTGATTCTCCAGATAATGGTGAACGTCGGACATGCCCACTTCCTCATCGCAGCCCAGCAGCGCGCGGAAGGTATAGCGCGGCACAATGCCGTGCTTGAGCAGGTAGGCACCGGCGTAGAGCGACAACACCGCCGGACCCTTGTCATCAATCACGCCACGGCCGAGCAGCCAGCCCTCGCGACGCTCCATCGCAAACGGGTCGGTGTTCCAGCCGGGGCCGGCGGGCACCACGTCCACGTGGCAGATGGTCGCGAGCTGCTTGTCGCCGCGACCCGGGATATCGGCAATGCCCACATAGCCCTCGTCGTCGCTCGTCTGGTAGCCGAGCTTTTGCGCAATGCCGAGCGCGCAATCGAGCGCATCACGAACCGGGCGGCCAAACGGCGCGCTAGGCTCCGCATCGGCAGCAACGGCTACGGACGGATAACTCACCAGCTGCTCGATATCGGCGACGACGTCCTCCCAGACCTCGTCGACATACTCGGTAACGCTCTGCTCCACCTGATTCATGGACGACCTCCTTACCAATGAGCGACGGGTACGCCCGCCCCTCACATCAAATACTTATATAGCGAAAAGTTTAGCAAGCTCGGCCACCGAGTGCACCACCGCATCGGCGCCCGCAGCCTCGTGCTCCCCCGGCGCCGCCGCACCCGAATAGATGCCAATGCACGGCACGCCCATCGCGTGCGCGCCCTCGACGTCGTTAAAGCGGTCGCCAATCATCACGGCCTCGTCCGCGGTCGCGCCCAGGGCCGCCAGCGCATCGCGGACCGAATCCGCCTTGGTCTCGCGGCCCTGCGGCGGATTCATGCCAACCACGGCCTCAAACTGAGAAAGCCCCAGTTCACCCACCATGTCAACGCACTTTGCCTCCATGCGCGACGTCGCCACGGCCAAGCGCTTGCCCTGGGCGACCAACCCATCCAGCAGCTCGGGGATCCCGTCGAACACGGGATACTCCTCCGGTCCCAGCTCGTCAAAAAAGGCGCGGTACTCGTCGGCCACCACAAGCGACTCCTCGCGGGAGAAGCCATAAAAGTCGTGAAAACTCTTCCACAGGGGCGGCCCGATCATGCGACGCAGGTCACCCATCTGCGCCTCCGAAAACCCGCGTGCAGCCAGCGTCTTGCGCGTCGAGGTCATCACCGCCCGACCCGTATCGGCCACCGTGCCATCAAAATCAAACAGCACGACCGGCCGCTTGCATATCTCCAGCGCCTCCATCGGCATCCCTCTTCCCCAGTTGACGATTTCCACACCGACACTTCAAACTGTTGACTATTCAACAATTTAACCTAGCAATGTAGAGCAACTCCACTATACTTGTCGCACTTTGCTCTCAGAAGGCGGCGCCGTCGCGCCCCAACGAAAGGTGCAATTATGTCTTTTGCCATCATAACCGACTCCACGTCGGACATCTCCCCCGCCCGCGCCCAAGAGCTCGGCATTTACGTGATTCCGCTGCATGTGATTATCGAGGGCGAGGACCTGCTCGACCAGGTGCAGATTACCGCCCAGGAGTACGTCGCGCGCATGGCCGGCTCCGAGCAGCTGCCGCACACCTCGCAGCCGAGTGCCGGCGAGTTCAAGGAACTCTTTGACCGCGTGCGCGCCGACGGTCACGATAGCGCCATCTTTATCTCGCTGTGCAGCGAGTGGTCCGCCTGCTATGCCAACGCCAGCCTGACGGCCGAAACGCACGAGCTCGACGTGCGCTGCATCGACTCGCGCACCGGCTCGGGCGCCGAGGGCCTGCTGGTGGAGTACGCGCTGGCCATGCGCGAGGACGGCCGCAGCCTGGACGAGACCGAGGCGCAGATCCGCGCGACGCTGCCCGACGCCCACCTGCTGCTGATTCCCCGCACGCTCGAGAATCTCGTTAAGAACGGCCGCGCGCCCAAGCTCGCCGGCCAGCTCACGCAAATGCTCAACATTCGCCTGGCCGTTTCGCCGGAGTGGAAATCGGGCGAGATCAAGGCCATAAAAAAGGGCCGCGGTGCCAAACGCATCGTTACCAACACCATGGCCGATTGCCTCGCATTTTTGGCCGAGCATCCGGGCTCCAGCGTGCGCGTGCTCACGACCGGCGCCGCCGAGGAGCAGGAGCTCGTCAGCCAAGCGCTCGCAGGCCAAGACTATGTAGACGCCGGCACCGGCCCCATCGGCTGCACCATCGCCACCCATGTAGGCGTCGATGCCATAGCCATCAGCTACTGCCCCCGCTACCAGCCCATCCACTAGGGACGCCCACATCAGTTGCGGTGAAATAGGGACCGTTTTTGGCTTATTAGCTGTCAATCAATCCCTATTCCACCGCAACTTGGAAATCGGCGATCAGCCCAGCGGACCCTGAAACAGCTCCTGATGAGTGCCCATTCTCACCAGCCTAATCACTGGGTTAGTCTTATGGGGAAGATAAAGAACGACCACATCGACCAAGCCATCGGATAGGTGGAAATCGATGTGGCCGTTGTAGTTTCCGCCCGGGTTTGAGAGCTCGTGGGCGCCATACTCCGCCGGAAGTGACCCATGAGCCACAAGCTCTGCAACCGCCGCTTTAAACTCACTTTTTAGCTGCGGATGCATGCGCATCGTTCGTTTGTAGTCCACCTTAAATTGAGCCTCGACTTTAATCTCGAACATCGCTATTCCTCATCGAGGAATGACATAAGCTCATCAGCGTTATTGAATGACAGGCTATCGTCCGGCAAAATCCCCAACTCATGAGCCTCGGCAATCACCATGGCGCGCCTCGTCGCCTCGTTGGGCACCTCCGCCCTTCCTACAATCTCAAAAGGAATCTTTCGCTGATTTACAAGCTGCCGAACGGCAAGATTGAGATAGGAATTGAGGCTGAGGCCGACCGAATCCAAGAACTCAGTCGCCTGTTCCTTGAGCCCCTCTTCGATGCGAACCGTCGTAGGCTTAACCGTTGCAGTAGACATATGCGACCTCCTCGCCTCGTCTTTTGCATCAGTATACCCAATATAAATGGCAATCTGATGTTAGATAACATCAGATTGCCATGCGTATTCATGTCGCGTGGGCACGATTGATCTACATCAGCCCGCTCAGGGCGATGTCGACGGCTTCGTTGAGGTCGTCGGTGATGTGCACGAGCTCGGGATCGAGCGGGCTGATCATGCCGGCGTCCATCACCGGGCCGTTGAGCCAGTCGAACAGGCCCTGCCAGTACTCGGTGCCCACCAAAACGAGCGGCATACGCTTGACCTTGTGCGTTTGCACCAGCGTGAGCACCTCGAACATCTCGTCGAGCGTGCCAAACCCGCCGGGAAACACAATAGCGCCCGAGCTGTATTTGACGAACATGGTCTTGCGCACAAAGAAGTAACGGAAGTCCATGCCGAGGTTCACGTATTTGTTGAGCCCCTGCTCGTGCGGCAATTCAATGCCCAGGCCAACTGACTTACCATTGACGCTCGCCGCTCCCTTGTTGGCCGCTTCCATGATGCCGGGGCCGCCACCGGTGATAACCGCCACGCCGCGCTGGGCAATCTTACGCCCGACGGTGCGCGCCGCCTTGTAGAGCGTATCGGTCTTGGGCGTGCGGGCGCTACCGAAGATGGTCACCGCAGGTCCGAGCTCGGCAAGCGCGCCAAAACCGTCGACAAACTCGGCCTGGATGCGCAGTACGCGCCACGGATCGGCATGCAACCAGTCGGTCGACTCCTCGGGCGCCAGCAGGTTAGCGTACGTATTGTCCTTAGGAATCATCGGGCCGCGCATGACCACGGGGCCGCGGCGGTACGTCTCGTCGTAGGCAGGCTCGCCCTCGACATTCTCGTTCTTAATCATGGGTACTCCTATCGAGAAAAAGAAAACGGGCGGGGTCGACGCCATGCGTCAAACACCCGCCCGAACATCAACTATTCGGTATGGTACCCACGATGCATCATGCGCTTGCAAGGCATCGGTCAGCGGTCGCGCAGACAGTGTTAGCGAACGCGACGACCGGCCGGCGCTCGCCCCTTGCCGTTGCCCGCGCCCTGCAAGCGCCCGCGCCGCCCTTAGTAATCCACCGCCGCAGGGCTGTTCATCCAGTCACTCACGAACGCGCCGTAACGACCCTCGATAATGGCCTGGCGAGCACGCTGCATAAGGTTGAGCAAGTAGTAGATGTTGTGCATCGACAGCAGAATGCCGCCGAGCATCTCCTTCTGCGTGACCATGTGGCGAATGAGCGCGCGGCTGTAGCCGCCCGTGCACACCGGGCAGGTGCAGGTGGGATCGATGGGACCATCGTCGTGCGCAAAGCGAGCGTTGCGGAAGTTGAGGCGACCCTCGCTGGAGAACGCCGTACCCATGCGGCCCGTGCGCGTCGGCAGCACGCAGTCGAACATGTCGATACCCACGCCCACACCGCGCACGAGGGTGGTGGGGTTGCCGACGCCCATCAGGTAGCGCGGCTTGTGCTTGGGCATGTACTCGCTTACGAGCGGTGCCAGGGTCTCGAACATGGTCTCGTGGTCCTCGCCCACCGAGTAGCCGCCAATGCCGTAGCCCGGGAAGTCGCCGCACTCCTCCAGATGGCGCAGCGAGCGCAGGCGCAGGTCCAGATGCATGCCGCCCTGAACAATGCCAAAGAGTGCCTGGTCATCGCGGGTGTGAGCTTTATAGCAGCGCTCGGCCCACATGCTCGACAGCTCAACCGCGCGCTCAACGTAGGCGCGCGTGGCAGGATAGCCGGGGCACTGGTCGAGCTGCATGCAGATGTCGGAGCCGAGCTTCATGGCGATTTCCATGTTGTCCTCGGGCGTCCAGAACACGTGGCGGCCGTCGTAGTCATTGACGATAAAGCGCACGCCCTCGTCGGTGAGCTTGACGGCGTCGTTATGGCTAAAGACCTGGAATCCGCCCGAGTCGGTGAGGATGGGGCCGTGCCAGTTCATGAACTTATGCAGTCCGCCCAGCTCGGCGATGGTATCCTCGCCGGGGCGCATGGACAGGTGATAGGTATTGGCAAGCACGATCTGGGCGCCGAGCTGTTTGACGGTCTCGGTAGGAATGCCCTTGACGTTTGCCTTGGTGCCCACGGGCATGAAGATCGGTGTCTCGATGTCGCCGTGCGGGGTGTGCAGCACGCCGGCACGCGCATGCGTCGTCGGGTCCTCGGCGATCAGGTCGAATTTAAAAAGGCTCTGGTCCATAAACTGGAACTCCTTGGTTGCGGTTCATACGCAAACCATTATACGGGCAACCCGCAAGAAGCACCGACTCGACAGAAACTGATGCAAAGGGGTCATAGTCGTTTAAGAACGTCCCCAACGACTAAGTCATTACCAACAACAAAGGTAACGCCGATGTTTTGGCAACGACAGACACTATGACCCAATCCGAGGGCACTAAAAAGATAGGAGCCCCCGCTCG
>DXMC01000037.1:0-22961 GCA_019414365.1 Collinsella sp. | reverse complement strand
AATTTGGGACGGGGCTCTTTTAGCTACCCCTTGAGGCTGGTGGCGACGATGGAGCGGCCGAGGGCTGCCTCGAAGCGATCTGCCATCGTTGGATCAGCAAGCGTGTCGACTTGGTTGAGCATGATACGGGCATTGTTGAGGTTCAGCATCTGCAGCTCGGCATTGAGCACCTGGGCGACGCGCTCTGGGGTGGCAGCGTCGGTGGGCTCGCAGCCGCAGCGCTCGCAGAAGAGCTCGGGGCGGTGGACAACCTCGGCGACGGGCTTGCCCAGCCCCGAGGCGCCGACGACCCAGACAAAGTTTGCCGTGGCGGCGGGAATTACCGGCTCCCAGGCGGCATGCGCCTTGAGCGGGAGTCGCTTGCTGCCATCTGCCTCGGTCAACACATAGTCAAAGCGCTGTGCCAGCTGGTCGAGCGGCTCGGCAGGGGAGGAGAGCTTGCCTGTCTCCGGGTTCAAAACACCCGCCTGGCAGATACTTCCGCGGACAAGTCCCGCGCATGCCTCGCAGGTGCAGCCGGGAACATGTAGGGTCCCCGGCTTCCAAGGCGCGGCGTCCAGGCGACGGCTCGACCCGTCCCATGGCACGCCGGCGACGGGAAACATGTGCGTGGTGGTACAGAGGAGCACGCGGCCGACAGTGCGCATGAGCTCGAGACCCAGCGTCTTCAGCAGCGTCGACTTGCCGCCACTGCCGATAATCGCGGTAATGCCCGGCTCGATCCTGAGCGCAGAGGCAAGATTGCCGCTAACCGTTTCCATCTGTTCACCGCCGTATAATACTGTGATAATAAATAATCATCAGAGTAGCGGTCGGACCGCTTTTTCTCTGCTCAAACCGTAGCACAGGGAGGTGCCCCGGGAATGCTCGTTTATGTTCGCGGCGCCGGTGATATCGCCACGGGTGTCGCTGCCCGTTTGGTGCGCGCCGGCGTGTCGGTCGTTATGGCAGATATCGCGGTTCCCACGTGCATCCGTCGCACAATCAGTTTTTGCGAGGCCATTCGCTTGGGCGAGGTCGAGGTCGAAGGCATTCGCGCTCGCTTGGCGCAGACGTCGGCTGAGGCGCTTGAGATTACCGAGGCTGGAGACGTCGCCGTTGTGGTGGACCCTCAGGCCAAGATGCTCGATGAGCTTAAACCCGCGGCTGTGGTCGACGCGATTTTGGCTAAGCGCAACTTGGGCACCACGCGCGACATGGCGCCTGCCGTCATCGCTGTGGGGCCGGGCTTTACCGCGCCGGTCGATTGCGACGCCGTGGTCGAGACCATGCGCGGGCATTTTCTCGGCCGTGTCATTACCCAAGGTTCGCCCCAGCCCAACACGGGCGTGCCGGGCATTATCGCCGGCTATGGCAAGGAACGTGTTATCCACAGCCCCGCCGCCGGCGTGTTTCGGTCCGACCGCGCAATCGGCGACATCGTGAGTGCCGGAGACGTGATTGGCTACGCGGGCGATACGCCCATGTGCACGCAGATCGATGGCTGTCTGCGCGGGCTTTTGGCGAACGGCGTGCGGGTGACTGAGGGCTTTAAATGCGCCGATGTCGATCCGCGCGGCGACGCCAACTATATCAACTATATTTCGGACAAGGCGACATCGGTCGGCGGCGGCGTGCTCGAGGCGCTTGCTATGCTCACCGATGTCTTTAGAGGATAGAAGGCGGCAATGGAAAAGCTCGATGTGGTGAATGCGGCGCTTGCCGCCCTGCGTGCTGACGAGACGTGCGAGCTGGTGGTAGTGGCCGGTACGGCGGGGTCGTCCCCGCGCGGTGTGGGCGCATGGATGACTGTCTTTGCCGATGGCAGCCAGGCGGGCACTATCGGCGGCGGCAAGATTGAGCTCTTTGCGCTGGACGAGGCGCGCGAGCTGCTGGCCGGGGGTAAATCGCGTCTGGTCCGCTACACCATGGGCGGCGAGAACTCCGATACCGGCATGATTTGCGGCGGAGCCATCTGCCTGTGCTATCTGCACCTGGATGCGACCAAGGCGCCGTTGTTCCAGTCGGTTGCCGACATCTTGGCCTATCGGCGCATCGGCGACTTCGTCATCGACTTTGAGCCGTTTATCGCGGGCGTGCTCGAGGGCGATGTGGCCGAGTACCATGGCGAGGAATCGCGCCGCACCATTGCGGGCTGCCCCGGGCTTTCGCTGGTGGAGGAGGGGAGTAAGGTCACCTACACCAACGCGGCCTCCGAGATTCCCCCGGCGCACATCGAGACGCTCTGCCCCGAGGGCCTGGCCTATATCTTTGGCTGCGGCCACGTGGGTGCTGCGACGGCGCGGGTGCTCACGGCGGCGGGCTTTGCCGTCGTGGCTTGCGACGACCGCCCCGGCACGCTGACCCCCGAATGGGTGCCAGGTGTCTACGACCGTCGTCTGGTCGACTACAAGAACCTGAGCAAGCAGTGCCCCATCGGCCCGCGCGACCTGGTGGTCGTCGCCACGGCGGGTCACAAGTCCGATATCGACGTGGTGATTCAGGCCATGCGCGCCAAACCCGCCTATCTGGGCTGCTTGGGTTCGCGCCGCAAGACGGCCTTTGTGCGCGCCCGCCTGGAGCAGGAGGGCTTTACGCAGGAGCAGATCGACGAGCTGCACCTGCCGATCGGCGTTTCCATCGAGGCCGAGGACCCAGAGGAGATCGCTATCTCCATCGCCGCCGAGATGATCCACCTGCGCCGCACCAAACTCGTCCCCCGCAAGCGATAGTCTCATCCCCATATATGAGTTGCGGTGAAATACGGACTGTTTATGCCTGTTAAGCCATCAAACAGTCCGTATTTCACCGCAACTGCTGTTTGTCCCCGGGGGATGCAGGATAGCGGGTCAAAATGCTACCTGTGTCATATGCCCTATAATGTCCGACCGTTGAGCGGCATGGGGCCGCTGCTTAGGGTATGGGAGGCGCAAATGGCAGAGTCGGCAGCAGGGGATGCCCTGTTCGAGCGTACGGGAAAAGTTTCGTTTGTGCAGGTATTACCCCATGCACTGCAGCATGTGCTGGCGGCATTCGCGGGTATCGTCACGCCCGCCATCATTATCGCGTCGGTCTGTGGCTTTACCCCTCAAGAGGAAGCCGCTGTCATCCAGGCGTCGCTCGTCCTCTCGGCGCTCGACATTTTCCTTCAACAGTTCCCCATAAAAGGTGTCGTCGGTTCGGGCCTGCCCATCGTGATGGGCGCGAGCTTCACCTTCGTGCCGGCGCTCAAGGCGGTCGGTCTCGAGCTCGGCTTTGAGGCCGTGCTGGGCGCCCAGGCAATCGGTGGCGCGCTCGTCGTGCTCTTCGGCCTGCTGTTTAGGCGCGTGAGCTTTCTGTTCCCGGCCCCGGTGCTCGGCACCGTCATCTTTGTCATTGGCCTGTCACTATGCCCAGTGGCGGTTGCCTCCATGGCGGGCGGGGAGGGCGCGGCCGATTTTGGCAGTGTCACCAACTGGGCCGTCGCGCTCGTGACGTTTGTCGTTACCTTTATGGCCGGCAACTACGGCAAGGGCGCGCTTAGACTGGGCAGCATCCTGGCCGGTATCTGCGCGGGCTTTGTTTTGGCTGCGGTGTTGGGCATGGTCGATTTCTCGGCCATCGCGACTGCCAGCTGGTTCGCCCCGCCGGCTCTGGGCGCCCATCGCCTGGTGTTCGACCCGGCCGCGTGCGCCGTCGTGGGCGTTGTCGCCATTGTCAACGCCGTGCAGGTCATGGGCGAGTTTGCCGCCGTGTCGTCCGCTGCGCTCGATATCCCTGCGACCGATAGCCAGATCTCGGGTGGCCTGATCGCCAACGGCCTGGTCGGTATGCTGTCAGGCTTTTTGGGCGGCGTCCCCACGGCAACCTTTGGCCAGAATGTGGGCATTATCGCCGAGAACAAGGTCGTCAACCGCATGGTCTTTACGCTTGCCGCCGCCATCTTGCTCATCGCGGGCCTGCTGCCCAAGTGTGCGGCGGTACTCACGTCCATTCCGCAGCCGGTAATCGGCGGCGCCACGATCGGCGTGTTCGCGACCATCGGTATGAACGGTGTGGTCATGTTTGCCCGCCACGGCCTGCCTCAGCGCGATACCACGCTCAGGGGTCTCTCTATCGCCTTTGGCACGGGCATTGAGCGCACGGCCGGCGCGCTTGCCGGCGCTGGATTCCCCGCATGGGTTGGCACCGTCTTTGGCGGATCCTCCATTGCCGTCGCCGCGCTCGTTGCTGTGATCCTCAACCTGGTCCTCCCGCGCCAAAAATAACGCCCCATATATGAGTTGCGGTGGAATAGGGACTGTTTAAGCCTTTTAAGCCATCAAACAGTCCCTATCTCACCGCAACTGCTGTTTTCCTCCGTGCCCTAGGGATCAATTTGTGCGGGGGAGTTGTGGAGTTGTGCAGGCAGACGAGGTTTTTCTGGAAATACGCTCCCGATGCGCGTATAGTACCGATTGTTTTGTCGGCTCCTGCTGCGTCGAGTCCAAACCGCGAAATGCCATGAGCGGCGCGGATGCAGCCAGGAGGCACGAGGACAACCCATCGTGGCCACGCCCCGTGCTTAAAACCCCAAGAAGGAGTGAACAATGGCAGAAGAGAAGTATGTGCCGCGTCTGAAGACCAAGTACAACAACGAGGTCAAGCAGCAGCTTCAGGACAAGTTCCAGTACGAGAACGTCATGATGATCCCCAAGTTTGAGAAGATCGTCGTGAACATGGGCGTCGGCGAGGCCGCTACCGATTCCAAGGCCATCGACGGTGCCGTGCGCGACCTGCGCGCCATCACCGGCCAGCAGCCGATGATCACCCGTGCCCGCAAGTCCATCGCTACCTTCCGCCTGCGCGCTGGTATGCCGATCGGCTGCAAGGTTACCCTGCGTGGCGACCGTATGTGGGAGTTCTTCGATCGTCTGACCTCCGTCGCGATTCCCCGTATCCGCGACTTCCGCGGCATCTCCGCCAAGAGCTTCGACGGCCGTGGTAACTTCTCCATGGGCGTCACCGAGCAGCTCATCTTCCCCGAGATCGACTTCGACTCCGTCGATCACCAGCGTGGTATGGACATCACTTTCGTGACCACCGCCAATACCGATGAGGAGGCCAAGGCCCTTCTGGATGCCTTCGGTTTCCCGTTCAAGAAATAGGTTCACCTGCCCTATGAGCGCCGTTCCCAGAAGGGGGCGGCGCTTGGGGCGAACAATACTCTATGTGAGGAGGATATAAGTGGCTAAGACATCGATGATCGTCAAGTGCAATCGCAAGCAGAAGTTCTCTACTCGTGAGTACACGCGCTGCCAGCGCTGCGGCCGTCCGCACTCTGTGTACCGCAAGTTCGGCCTGTGCCGTGTCTGCTTCCGCGAGCTTGCACTCAAGGGCGAGCTTCCCGGCGTTAAGAAGGCCAGCTGGTAAGTCACTACCAGCGTTTCAAGCATCCGTTTGGAACAGGGAAAACGCGCTAGTTAGGCTTTGCCGTTAAGGGCGGCGAAGAACCAAGAGCACGTGTTCATCAAGAACGAAGGAGAATCTGTATGAACCTTACAGACCCGATCGCAGATATGCTTACGCGCATCCGTAACGCTAACTCTGTGAACAAGGCCACGGTCTCCATGCCGAGCAGCAAGAAGCTCGTCGAGATCGCTCGTGTTCTGCACGAGGAGGGCTACATCGAGGGCTACGATGTCGAGGACACCGTTCCCCAGAAGACTCTGCACATCACGCTTAAGTATGGACCCAAGAAGGCTAAGGTCATCAACGGCATCCGCCGCATTTCCAAGCCGGGCCTGCGTAAGTACACCGGCGTTGCCGACATGCCCCGCGTCCGCGGTGGCCTTGGTACCGCCATTATTTCCACCAGCCATGGCGTCATGACCGACCGCGATGCTCGCAAGCACAACGTCGGCGGCGAGATCATCGCTTACGTCTGGTAATTCGCTCGGTAGGTAGAAGGAAAGGAGATCACCGTGTCTCGTATCGGTAATAAGCCTGTCCAGATTCCCGCCGGAGTCGAAGTGGCAGTCAACGGCAACAACGTTGTCGTCAAGGGCCCCAAGGGCCAGCTCGAGCTCGATGTCTTTGAGAAGCTCGCTATCAACGTCGAGGACAACGTCCTCACCGTTTCCCGTCCCGACGACGAGCGTGAGACCCGTGCCCGCCACGGCCTCACCCGCGCCCTCATCCACAACATGGTGGTTGGCGTTTCCGAGGGCTTCGAGAAGAAGCTCGAGCTCGCCGGCGTCGGTTACCGCGTGCAGCAGAAGGGCAAGAACCTCGAGTTCTCCCTGGGCTTCTCGCACCCCGTGATCGTCGAGGCTCCCGAGGGCATCACCTTCGAGGTTCCCGACAACACCCACGTGAACGTCAAGGGTATCAACAAGCAGCAGGTCGGTCAGATCGCCGCTGAGATCCGCGGCCATCGTCCTCCCGAGCCTTACAAGGGCAAGGGTATCCACTACGTTGGCGAGCACATCCGCCGCAAGCTGGGTAAGGCCGCCAAGTAGTCGTAACCGACTCACTCGCATAAGACCAGCACCCCGTCAGGTGCTGGCAAGATCAACCTTTTTAGGAGTTTACGTATGAACAAGCATAAGGCGAAGCTGGAAGGCCTCAAGCGTCGTCAGCGTCGTGTTCGCGGCAAGGTCTCGGGTACCTCCGAGCGTCCGCGTCTTCGCGTGACCCGTACTAACGCCAACATCTATGCCCAGATCATCGACGACAGCAAGGGCTCCAGCCTGACGCTCGTCTCTGCCTCGACCCTCGAGGCCGAGTTCAAGGGCACCCACACCTCGAACAAGGAGGCTGCGGAGAAGGTCGGTCAGCTCGTTGGCAAGCGCGCCATCGAGGCCGGCATCACCAAGGTCGCCTTCGATCGCGGTGGCCGTATCTACCATGGCCGCGTCAAGGCCCTCGCCGACGGTGCTCGTGCCGCCGGTCTCGAGTTCTAGGAGGTATGTAGCACATGGCTCGTAATCAGAAGCAGCAGCGCGAGGCCTCCGAGTTCGAGGAGCGCGTCGTTTACATCAACCGCGTGTCGAAGACCGTCAAGGGTGGTCGTCGCATGAGCCTCGTCGCTCTCGTCGTCGTTGGCGACGGCAAGGGCAACGTCGGCGTTGGCATGGGCAAGTCCGCTGAGGTGCCCATGGCCATCTCCAAGGCATCTCTCGATGCCAAGAAGAACATGTTCCACGTGCCGGTGACCGAGCAGGGCACCATCCCGCACGAGGTTCTCGGCCACTTTGGTGCCGGCCGCATCATCATCAAGCCCGCTGTCGAGGGTACCGGCGTTATCGCCGGCGGCGCTGTGCGTCCCCTCTTTGAGCTTGCTGGCATCAAGAACGTCCTGTCCAAGTCCCTCGGTACCGACAACGGCCTCAACATCATCAAGGCTGCCGTCGAGGGCCTCAAGGAGCTCTCCAGCCCTGAGGACGTCGCGGCTCGCCGTGGCCTGACGGTCTCCGAGATGTTCGTCGGTAAGGAGAACTAAGCATGGCTGACACCATCAAGATCAAGCAGGTCCGCAGCACCAACGGTTGCAAGCAGGACCAGGTCCGTACTGTCCGTGCCCTCGGTCTCCACAGGATCCGCGAGGTTCGCGAGATTGCTGACAACGAGTCCGTCCGCGGCATGATCTTCAAGGTCAAGCACCTTGTCGAGATTGTAGAGGAGTAGCAAATGCAGCTTCACGATCTTACTCCCGCGCCCGGTTCCACCAAGAACCGCAAGCGCGTCGGCCGTGGCAATTCTTCGGGTCACGGCACCACTTCTGGCCGCGGCCAGAAGGGCCAGGGTTCCCGCTCTGGCGGCACCAAGGGTGCCGGCTTCGAGGGTGGCCAGACTCCGCTGGCTATGCGCCTGCCCAAGCTTCCGGGCTTCCGCAACCCCCGTCGTATCGAGTACACCGCCGTTAACGTTGAGCGTCTCGAGCGTAAGTTCGAGGACGGCGCTGTGATCGACGGTGCCGCTCTTAAGGCCGCTCGCATCACCAAGAGCGAGTTCGAGCCCGTCAAGGTGCTCGGCAATGGTGAGCTCACCAAGAAGTTCACGGTCAAGGTCGACAAGGTCAGCGCTTCTGCGCAGGCCAAGATCGAGGCCGCCGGCGGAAAGGTCGAGCTGCCGTGCTAAATGGTCTTAAGAATGCTTTCCGCATCAAAGAATTGCGCGAAAAGATTCTTTTTACCATAGCTATGCTCGTCGTGTACCGCATTGGTGCGCACGTTCCTGTGCCCGGCATTCCCTTCCAGGGGATGCTGGGCCTTTTCTCGACCGATAACAATTCGGTCGCCGCAGGTGCTATGGCCCTCCTGAATCTTTTCTCTGGCGGCGCGTTGAGCTATGTGTCGGTGTTTTCGCTGGGCATCATGCCTTACATCACCAGCTCGATCATCCTCCAGATGCTCCAGGCCGTCGTGCCTTCCCTGCATGAGCTTGCCCGCGAGGGCGAGGTCGGTCAGACCAAGATTACGCAGTATTCGCGTTACCTCACCCTGGCTCTGGCAATCCTCAACTCCGTGGGTTACCTCTTCCTCTTTAAGAGCTTCGGCATCAGCTTCAATGGCGCCGGCGCTCCCGAGATCATCTTCGACCTCATGATCGTCGGTACGCTCACCGCGGGCGCCATGCTGATCATGTGGATTGGTGAGCTCATCACCCAGCGCGGTATCGGCAATGGCATGTCGCTGATCATCTTCGCGAACATCATGGCCGGTCTGCCGCAGGCTATCTTCTCCAGCACCGAGGGCAATGCCGGTGGCATCATCACCATGGTGATCATCTGCGCCATCATCCTGCTGGTTATCCCGCTGATTGTTTTCCTTGAGCGCGGCCAGCGCCGCATCCCGGTCTCCTACGCTAAGCGCGTCGTGGGCCGTCGCATGATGGGTGGCCAGACCACCTACCTGCCCATCAAGGTCAACACCGCGGGTGTCGTGCCGATCATCTTCGCTTCGGCGCTGCTGTACTTCCCGGCTCAGATTGCCGTGTTCTTCCCCGGCATCGGCTGGATTCAGGCAGTTGCCTCCGCGCTTTCGACCGGTTGGCTCAACTGGGTGCTTAACGTTGTCCTCATCGTGTTCTTCGCGTACTTCTACACCTCCATGGTGTTCAACCCCGATGACACGGCCGATAACCTTAAGAAGCAGGGCGGCTTTATTCCGGGCGTGCGTCCGGGTAGGGCTACCGCGGCCTACATCAAGAACGCGCTCAACAAGATCACGCTTCCCAGTGCTGTCTTTTTGGCGCTCATCGCCATCGTGCCTTCGATCATCTTCTCCTTCACGGGTAACCATCTGATCCAGGCATTTGGCGGCACGTCCATCCTCATCATGGTCGGCGTCGTGCTCGACACGGTCGATAAGCTCGAAGGCCAGATCAAGATGTATGATTACGATGGATTCTTTAAATAGGCTAGAGGAGGATTGCTCATGAACCTCGTATTGCTCGGAGCTCCGGGTGCCGGTAAGGGCACCGTCGCACAGGAGCTCGTCGCCGAGTTTGGCGTCGCCCACATTTCCACGGGCGACCTGCTGCGTGCTGCCGTCAAGGGTGGCACCGAGCTTGGTATTCAGGCTAAGAAGTACATGGACGCTGGCGAGCTCGTTCCCGACCAGCTCGTGATCGACCTTGTCAAGGAGCGCCTTGCCGCCGATGACGCCCAGCAGGGCTTCATCCTCGACGGCTTCCCGCGCAACACCGCCCAGGCTGTGACGCTCGATTCCGAGCTCTCCGCCATGGGTCGCGAGATCGACTGCGCCCTTCTGGTCGATGTGGCCCCCGAGGTCATTATCGATCGTCTGTCTTCGCGTCGTACCTGCCGCGCATGCGGTTACACCGGCACCGCTGCCGATGCTACCTGCCCCAAGTGTGGCGGCGAGATGTATCAGCGCGACGACGACAAGCCCGAGACCATCAAGAACCGTCTCGACGTCTACGAGAAGTCCACGAGCCCGCTCGTCGACTACTATCGTGGCCAGGGTCTGCTCAAGTCGGTCAACGGTGACCAGGCTCGCGAGACCGTGTACGGGGATGTCAAAGAGGCTCTCGGTCTATGATCAAGATTAAGTCTGCAACGCAAATCGAGCAGATGAAGAAGGCAGGAGCGCTATCTAAGATGGCGCTCCGCCACGTTGGAGCCATGGTGCGCCCCGGCGTTTCCACCTTTGAGCTCGATCAGCTCGCGGAGCAGATTATCCGCATGCATGGCGGCACCCCGGCCTTTAAGGGTTACGGCGGGTTCCCGGGGACCATTTGCGCATCGATCAACGATGCCGTGGTCCACGGTATTCCCAACCCCGACATGATCCTGCGCGATGGCGATATCATCTCCATCGATACGGGAGCCGTTGTCGACGGTTGGGTCGGCGATAACGCTTGGACGTTTTTCGTCGGCACCCCCACGCCCGAAGCCAAGGCTTTGTGCGAGGTCACGCGCGATTGCCTTAAGGCTGCCATCGAGCAGGCTGTTCCCGGTAACCATATCGGGGACGTCGGTTATGCCGTTCAGTCCCTCGCCGAGTCTCACGGTTACGGTGTGCTTCGTGATTATGTAGGCCATGGCATTGGCCGCGTGATGCACGAGGACCCCAACGTTCCTAACTATGGAAAGAAGGGGAGGGGCGTTCGCCTCCAGGCCGGCATGGTCATTGCCATCGAGCCGATGGTTACGATGGGTTCCAACCATGTGAGCACGGGCTCCGACGGTTGGATTGTTACGACCAACGATCACCTGCCCGCCGCGCACTACGAGAACACCGTCGCCATTACCAATGACGGTCCGGTGATTCTCACCACGGATGCCCAAGGTGCTTGGTGCTCCCTCCAAGGCGGAGAAATGTAACAAGTTCCATTTAGTTGTGGAGCCATTACGAAGTTATTACGATGCGTGCATACGTGTTGTAGAATACTCAATCGCTGTCGTTTTCTAGAGAAAGATGATTGCTTGTGAAGAAGGAAGACGCAATTGAGCTCGAGGGTACGGTAAAGGAACCGTTGCCCAACGCCATGTTTAAGGTCGAGCTCGAGAACGGTCATTCGGTTCTGTGCAACATTTCTGGCAAGATCCGAATGAATTACATCCGTATTCTCCCCGGTGACAGGGTTGTCGTGGAGCTTTCCCCGTACGACCTGACCCGCGGCCGCATCACCTATCGCTACAAATAGCGGCACGCATACACGCACTCCATTTCCGACTGCAGGCTTAGCTCAACCTACGGTCGGATTGTGTGTGAAGACCAGCCATAGTTTTAAACGCCTGCGGCTGGGCGAGTAGATAGTAGGGAAGTAGTTTGAGCGCTACCGAAAGGAAGAACGATGAAGGTACGTCCTTCGGTCAAGAAGATGTGCGATAAGTGCAAAATCATTAGGCGCCATGGCAAGGTCCTCGTCATTTGCGAGAACCCCCGTCATAAGCAGCGTCAGGGTTAAGAGAGGAGACTACGTTGGCCCGTATTAATGGTGTCGACCTCCCGCGTGAGAAGCGCGTTGAGATCGGTCTGACCTACATTTACGGCATCGGCCGCACCACTGCGACGAAGATTTGCGTCGAGTGCAACGTTAACGTGGATACGCGCGTTAAGGACCTCACCGAGGATGAGGTTAACGCCATCCGCGATTATATCGATAAGAACCAGATCATGGTTGAGGGCGACCTCCGCCGTGAGCGCAACCAGAACGTCAAGCGCCTTATGGACATCGGCTGCAACCGCGGCCTTCGTCACCGCAAGGGCCTCCCGGTCCGCGGCCAGCGCACCCACACTAACGCTCGTACCCGCAAGGGCCCGAAGCGTCAGATCGGTGCTAAGAAGAAGAAATAAGGAGCGCTAGATAGATGGCTACTGCTAAGAAGAACGTTCGCGCTGCCCGTCTGAAGCGCGCGGACCGTAAGAACATTTCCGTGGGCCAGGCTCACATTCGTTCTACGTTCAACAACACGATCGTTTCGATCACCGATCCCCAGGGCAACGTCATTTCCTGGAAGTCGGCTGGCCAGGTGGGCTTCAAGGGCTCCCGTAAGTCCACGCCGTTCGCTGCCCAGATGGCTGCCGAGGCTGCTGCCAAGCAGGCCATGGAGCACGGTATGAAGAAGGTTTCCGTCTTCGTCAAGGGCCCCGGCTCCGGTCGTGAGACCGCCATCCGCTCCCTCCAGGCTGCTGGCCTCGAGGTCTCGAGCATCCAGGACAAGACCCCCATTCCGCACAACGGCTGCCGCCCCAAGAAGCGTCGCCGCGTGTAACTGAAAGGATCGTATCAATATGGCAATCGACAGGACTCCTGTTCTTAAGCGCTGCCGTCAGCTCGGGATCGATCCCGCTGAGCTCGGTTACAGCAGCAAGAAGGAATCTATCCGTCAGCCCAAGCGCCGTCGCAAGGAATCTGAGTACGGCATGCAGCTGCGCGAGAAGCAGAAGGTCAAGTTCATCTATGGCGTTCTGGAGAAGCAGTTCCACGGCTACTTCAACAAGGCCCGTAAGATGAACGGCGTCACCGGTGAGAACCTCATGATCATTCTTGAGTCTCGCCTCGACAACGTCGTCTTCCGTCTTGGCTTCGCCCGCACCCGCAAAGAGGCTCGTCAGTCCGTCCGTCACGGTCACTTCACCGTGAACGGCAAGCGCGTGGACATCCCGTCCTACCGCGTCAAGGCCGGCGACGTCGTCGCTGTCGGCGAGAAGTTCCGTGACCTCCTCCCCATCAAGGAGGCCCTGATTTCCTCCGAGCGCTTTGAGGTCCCTGGCTGGCTCGAGGTCGATATCGAGAAGCTGTCTGGTAACGTGCTCGCTCTGCCGACGCGTGAGCAGATCAGCGGTGATATCAACGAGCAGCTCATCGTCGAGCTCTACTCTAAGTAGTCCATCCGGGCTGCTGAGGCTGGAGGTAATACATGTCAGAATTCATTAGGCCTCAGGTTCAGGTCGAAGAGATCAACGAGACGTCTGCTCGTGTCTCCGTCGAGCCGCTCGAGCGTGGTTACGGCGATACGCTGGGTAACTCCCTTCGTCGCGTTCTTCTGTCCTCGCTCGAGGGTGCCGCCGTCGAGGCTATTCAGATCGATGGTGCGCAGCACGAGTTCATGACCATCCCTAACATGGTCGAGGATGTCACCGACATCGTCCTGAATGTCAAGGGTCTTGTCTTCAGGGCTCTCGGCACGACCGACGAGGCGACCGCCACCATCTCGGTTGACGGCCCCTGCGAGGTCACCGGTGCGGACTTCTTTATTCCGTCCGAGTTTGAGCTGGTCAACCCCGAGCAGCACATTGCTACGCTCACCGAGGGTGGCCATCTCACCATGAGCATGCGCATCGGCTATGGCCGCGGCTATGTTTCTGGCGAGGCAAACAAGCGCGACAACGATCCCATCGGTGTGATCCACGTCGACTCGCTGTACTCGCCGGTTTCCCGTTGCGCCAAGCTCGTTGAGGCTTGCCGTGTCGGTCAGCACACCGACTACGACCGCCTTGTCCTCGAGATCGAGACCAACGGCTCCATCGCCCCGCGCGACGCCGTGGTCCAGGCTGCCAATATCATCAACCAGCATATGGCCGCCTTTATGAACCTTGCCGAGACCCCCGAGGTCGAGGAGGAGGCTTCGATCTTCGCTCCCGAGGTCACCAACGACAACGCCGAGCTGGACAAGCAGATCGAGGATCTGGACCTTTCCGTCCGTTCCTACAACTGCCTTAAGCGCGCCAGCATTCACTCGGTCCGTCAGCTCGTTGAGTTCTCGGAGAACGATCTGCTCAACATCCGTAACTTCGGTGTTAAGTCGATCGAGGAAGTGAAGGACAAGCTTGAGTCCATGGGCCTGAGCCTGAAGGCTTAATGCTTCGCATATTTGAGGAGAAACTAGACCATGCGTCACAACGTTAAGAAGGGCCTGAAGCTCGGCACCGATGCGAGCCACACCAAGGCCATGAAGAAGAGCCTTGCTAAGGCCCTCTTCGAGAACGACCGCATCAAGACCACCGAGACCCGCGCTAAGGCGCTGCGTTCGGTCGTCGACCCGATCATCACTTGGGCCAAGAAGGGCGACCTGCACTCTCGTCGTCTGGCTATCGCCAAGCTCGGCGATAAGCAGCTCGTTGCCGAGATCTTCGACAAGGCTGCCCAGGGCATGTGGCAGGACCGCAACGGCGGTTACACCCGCATCATGAAGCTCGGTAACCGCAAGGGCGACAACGCTCCCATTGTTATCATGGAGCTCGTCACCGAGCCTTGCACGCCTAAGGCTAAGAAGGCTGCTCCGGCCCCCAAGAAGGCCGCTGCTCCCAAGAAGGTCGAGGCTGCCGAGGAGGCTCCTGCTGAGGAGACCGCTGAGTAGACAATCCGTCTGCATAGGCTATATTCGAGGGGTACGTTCGCGTACCCCTCTTTTTTTGTCGCGATACCGTTGCTTGTTTGTTGGGAGCGCCCATGACTGCGCCGTCTGATTTCAATTCGATTTCCGAGCTTGACGCCACGCTCGTATTTCGCGTGGCCTATGATGGCTCGTCGTATAGCGGATTTGCCGAGCAGCCGGGACAGACGACGGTTGCGGGTGAGCTACGTCGAGCTATTGAGACGCTCCTGCGCCGTCCGATCGACCTGACGTGTGCGGGACGTACCGATGCCGGCGTGCATGCGGTGGCACAGTTTATCAGCGTGCCCGTAACGGACGCTGAGTTGGCTTTGACGCGCCGTAGGTGGCTGAGGGCTATGGATGCCCTCCTGCCCAAAGATATCGCCATAAACGAGGTCTACAAGGCCCGTAAAGGCTTTTCTGCACGCTTTGATGCGCGTTCCCGTACGTATACGTACCGTATTGCCGATCGCGACGCGCGCCCTGTGCTTTCGCGCGGTGCGGTGTGGTGGCATCGCTACCCATTGGATGTTGAGGCGATGTCTGCGGCCTGTCCCGCGCTGCTGGGCGAGCAGGACTTCAAGAGCTTTTGCAAGGTGGCGTCTGCCGTGGGCAAGCCCACGCACCGCTGCGTGATGCGTGCCGAGTTTGGCCATGAGGTTGCGTTTGGCGAGGACATCCTGACGTTTACCATCGAGGGCAATGCGTTTCTGCATTCGATGGTCCGTACGATCGTGGGCACGCTTGTCGAGATTGGCATGCATCGCCGTGAACCCGAGTGGATGCGCGAGGTCATCGATGCTTGCGACCGTACCGCTGCGGGCCCCACGGCTCCTGCCTGCGGCCTTACGTTTATGGGCGTGGATTACGATCCCGCCGAGCTTGTCGTGCTCGACTAGGGGAGGGCTCGACGCGTCGTGTGTCGACACCCGTCATCTGTGGGCTTCGCGTGTTCAACATCTGTTCTTGGCGTGCAATACAACCGGTGTCTCATTGCTTTTATTGCTGGGGTGTACCATGAACCACGGTTTGATTCATTGCTGTCGAGAGGATGGATAACTTGGTTCGACGTGGCTCGCATCCGCGACTTTCGGTGATCCTTGTGGTAGAAGGTTCGCCCAGCTATGCGATGCGTGCGCTCGAGAGTATCCAGAACCAAGACCTCTATGATTTGCAGATTGTTGTTGTCTGCCGCGATGCTGCGCCCGGTGTGCGCCATTCGCTTCAAGTTGCTGCCGACAGGGACATCCATATTGATTTGATTGACGTCGAGGACGCGAAGCGCGGTGCTTGTCTTCGTGCCGGTTTTGCTGCCTCGCGTGGCTCTCAAATCATCGCTATGAACGCCGATGAGTGGTTAGCTCCGCAGTCCCTTTCCAAGATGGTCGATATCGCGTGCGATACTGCGGCAGACATAGTGTTCCCCACGGTGTCGCTCGACCGCTATGATGCACACCGAGAGCGCCATTCGCGCGTCTTGGATGTTGCCCCTATTGTCATTGAAGACAAGTCTTCGATGGTGACCGGGCTGTCCCAGTTGATTTTAGGCGGCCTAGTCGCTCAGACCTCTGGCGTGATGTACAGCCGCTCGCTGTTTGAGGCATGCCTTTTGTGCGACAAGGTGTTTCGCACAGTTGGGTTTATGGCGTGCGCGCTCTCGCGGGCGCAGTGCGTCTCCGGCTGCGGCGACGCTTGTTTCCACGCCGCGGCACCTAAGCTTACAGATGCCTTTGATCCCACCATGTATGCCAAGGTATCCGATGACATCCGAGCACTCGACGAGCTTGCGGACTCACTCTCGGAAGCAGATAGCGGTGGTCGGCTCAAGCTGGCAAGCCAAAAGTTCTACTTTGCCGGACTGGTCGCCTGCATCGAGAATTTGTGCCTGAGCCCGCACGGGTTGTCGTCAATCGAGCGTTCCGCCCGCATGCGTGATATGCTCGATGCGCCTCGAACCCGTCAGATGGTCGCCGCGCTCAAGGACGACCATCGGGGACTCGGTCTGTTGTTTGGGCCGATTGCCAGCGCCAAGCCCGCGCGCTGCGTGATGTGTACGCATCTGGCAGCTTTTCTTAACCGGACGGGCGCAAAAACCGCCTAAACGGCTCATTACGAAACAAACTTGCATAGAATTGTTTCGAAATGCGTTCTTATACACAAAAGCCTTCAAATAGCGTTAAACTATTCAATCACTGATTGATTGTCTCCGCCATCTTTTGGAGAGAGGGTTTGTATGGCTAAAAAACGCAATGGGCGCCAGGATGCCATTAGAGATATTGTGCGCAATAAGGACGTCCGTACGCAACGCGTGCTGGTCGATGAGCTCCGTGCCATGGGCTTTGATTGCACGCAGGCGACTGTCTCTCGCGATATTGCCGACATGGGGCTGCGTAAGCTCCCTGAGGGCATCTATGTTCTGGCAGAGGACCTGCACCTGCAGCGTATGGTTTCCGAGCTCGTAACGGGCGTTCTACGTACCGATAATCTGGTCATGATCAAGGCTCAGCCTGGCACGGCTTCCGGCATCGCCGCCGCCGTTGATGCGGCAGAGTTGCCCGATGTGCTTGGCTCGCTTGCCGGCAACGATACGATTTTGGTTATTGCCCAGACGGCCGAGGACGGCGAGCGTCTCGAGGCGCTGATCAATAAGCTGAGCAATTCTCGCAAGTAGGCGTGCGGGTCGTGCGCTCGGCACTGCGTGCGCTTACATAGTGGCTTGTAAGGGGTGTCGACGTTGGTCGGTATCCCCTTTTTTTGTTTGCTGGTATAACGACCGCCCAGTCGCTTC
Organism: Collinsella sp.; assembly: GCA_019414365.1. Classification (GTDB taxonomy): domain Bacteria; phylum Actinomycetota; class Coriobacteriia; order Coriobacteriales; family Coriobacteriaceae; genus Collinsella. The sequence continues at coordinate 5,883 of DXMC01000037.1, read as the reverse complement.
AAACTAAAAGGCCCCGAGCAGTTCAATAAGCTGCTCGGGGCCTTGTTGGCTTTAGTCGCGTACTTCTTAGCCGACCGTATCGTCAGGCGTGGGCGAGGGGTCGGGAGTGGGAGTGGGCGTAGGCGTAGGCGTGCCGCCATCGCCGCCGGTCGAACCACCAGTGGAGCCGCCCGTCGAGCCACCGGTCGTACCGGTGCCGCCGGTGGTGTCGCCGCCCGTGGTTTCGGTGGTCGTGGTCGTCGTGGTAGTCGTTGTGGTGGTTTCCTCTTCGTCCTCGTTCTCGTCCTTGTCGTCGTTCTCCGTCTTCTTGGTGTTGTTGGTGCCGTAGAACTTCCAGACGCTGTTGTTCTTGTAGGTGGGCGCCGTTCCGGTCGCAAACTCCTCGCGTTCGGTACCGGTCAGAACGGTGTTCATAAACCGCTTAAAGACAGGCAGGTTGGTGCTGTCGCCCAGCAGGTCCGTGCCGTATTTTTGGATGGGGATCTCGCCCGCGGAATAGCCGGTCCACAGGGCGCACGCCAGCTGCGGGGTATAGCCGCAGAACCACAGGTTAGTGGTGTTGTCGGTGGTGCCCGTTTTGCCGGCATAGGGCTGGTTGACGCTCAGGGCGCCAGCAGCACCCGTACCGCCGCCCTGCATGACGCCGGACAGAACATCGGTGACCGCGGCGGCCTCGCCCTCGGTAAGCACCTGTGAGGGATTGTCGGTGTGCTGGTACAGCACCGAACCGGTACGAGAGTCAATCTCGGTGATGGCGATCGGCTGGCGATAGTAGCCGCCGTTGGCAAACGTCGCGTAGGCGGCGGCCATCTCGAGCGGCGAGATCGAGCCGGTGCCGAGCGTCATGACGGGAACGTCCTCGATGTTGTCCTTGGCGGGATCGATGCCGAGCTTTTTGACGAGCGAGATGATCTTGCTGTTGCCGACGGCTTCCGCCACCTGGATGTAGCCGGTGTTGGAGGAGTATGCCGTTGCCTGCTTAAGCGTGATGTTGCCATAGCTATGGTTGGCGTAGTTTTGGACCTCGGTCGTGGTGCCCTTAGCCTTGAGCGGCGAGTTGCAGTTGAGGGTGACGTTGGGGTTCATGCCGTTTTGGATGGCAGTTGCCAGCGTAAAGGCCTTAAAGGTGGAGCCGACGGGACGCTTGGCCGTGGCATGGTTTACGTGGTTCTCGTCGGCGTTGTAGTCGTAGCCGCCCACCATGCACTTGATGTAGCCGGTCTTGGGGTCGACGACGACCATGCCCATATCCAGGCCGTCGAGTGAGAGCGTGTCGAGCTGCTGGCGGACGGCATTCTCTGCCACCTGCTGCATCGTGGGGTCGATGGTGGTCTTGACGGTCAGACCGCCCTTAAAGAGCACGTCGGTCGAGAACTCCTGCTCCAGCAGCTGCTTAACATAGGCGACAAAGTAGGGCTGCGAGTATACGTCGACGCCGCTGCCCGAAATCTCGGTCACGTTGAGGGTGATGGGCTCGGCCTGTGCGGCATCGTGCTCCTCCTGCGTAATGTGGCCCAGACGCAACATGTTGTCGAGGACCTTGTTGCGACGGGACAGCGCCAGGTCGGGGTTGACCGTGGGGTCGTACTGCGAGGGCGAGTTGGGAAGGCCGATGAGCAGCGCGGCCTCGCTCAGGGTGAGGTCGGCGGCGCTCTTGGACAGATAGGTCTCGGCTGCGGCCTCGATGCCGTAGGCGCCGTGGCCGTAATAGATGGTGTTGAGGTACATCATGAGGATCTCGTCTTTGGAGTACATGTCCTCCATCTTGACGGCGATGTAGGCCTCGCGCACCTTACGCTCGATGGTCGAGTCGAACTGCTCCTCCTGCAGGATGGTGTTGCGAACCAGCTGCTGGGTGATAGTCGAGGCGCCTTCGTGCCCGCCGCCGAGGGTTGCCACCGCAGCACGCGCGATACCCCACAGGTCGATACCGCCGTGCTCGTAGAAGCGCTCGTCCTCGACGTCAACGGTGCCCTGCAGCACGTAGGGGGAGACCTCGTCCTTGGTGATGGACTTGCGGTTTTGCGTGTAGAAGCTTGCGATCTTGTTGCCGTTGCAGTCGACGATCTCGGTGGGCTCGCTCACCAGATACGCGTTGGCGTCGGTGTAGTCGGGCAGATCGGACAGCCAGCGGTTGACGTTGCCGACCATGCCGATGCCAAACGCGACGCCCGCAATCAGCAGAAAGCCCAAAAACGAGAGCAGGATTATGGGCAGAGCATGCGTCTTTGAACGGCTGCGTCCCTGTCGTTGGCGAGGACCCATATATTGACCTCCAGGTATGTCGTGCCGGGCGGCGGATGTGCCGTCGAGGCAGGATGGACATAAGTGATTACACGATAAACCAAACGGGGCGCGCGATGCCTCGTGTATGCTGGAAGACGGCATTTTTCAGAGTGAATGCATACCTTGGTAAGGAGTTTGCCGATGGCGATTCGGGCGATGGGGCCGAGCGGACAATACGAGACTGGATTGGATGCTGCCGGTGCGGCGCTGCCCGAGCTGCTGGCGCCGGCGGGCGGGCTCGACCAGATGCTTGCGGCCATCGCCGCGGGCGCCGATGCCATCTATGCGGGGTTGGGCGGCTTTAACGCCCGCGTGAGCGCGCATGGTTTTACGGATGACGAGTTTGCGCGCGGCTGCGCCGTGGCGCATGCCCATGGCGTGCGCGTGTACGTGACGCTCAACGTGTTCGTGTTTGACGATGAGTTATCCGACGCGGTGGCGTTGGGAGCTCATGCACTGGAGCTGGGCGCCGATGCTCTGATTGTCGCCGATGCCGGGCTGGCTTGTGTACTGCGCGCGGCGATTCCCGGGGTCGAGATTCACCTGTCCACGCAGGCGGGCGCTCATAGCGAAGGCGCCGTGCGGCTTGCCGCCGATGGGCTGGGGGTCGAGCGCGTGACGACGGCACGCGAGCTGACGGTCGACGAGATTGCGGCGCTATGTGCCACGGGCGTGCCCATCGAGGTATTCTGCCACGGTGCGATTTGCATCGGCTATTCGGGGGCGTGCGAGTTCTCGGCCCTGCGGCGTGGGCGCTCGGCGATGCGCGGCGACTGCACGCAGCCGTGCCGTCTGGCGTACGACCTGGTGGACGAGGCGGGGCAGAGCGTTGTCGCCGTCGAGGGAGATCGCCTGCTGTGTCCGCGTGACTATCTGGGTATTGCGCATCTGCCCGAGCTTGTAGATGCCGGCGTGGCGTCGCTCAAGATCGAGGGGCGCATGAAGAACCCCGATTACGTATTCAACGTGGTGCGGGTGTGGCGCCGGGCACTCGATATGCTGTGCGACGGCGCGTGGGACCCCGATGCCGTGGAAGAGCTTGAGCGCGAGCTGGGGAGGTCGTTTAACCGTGGGTTTACCGATGCGTACCTGCGAGGGCGTTCGGGTGCCGAGCTGATGAGCTTTGAGCGCGCAATTAACCAGGGCGTGCGCGTGGGGCGCTTGGTCGCTGTGGGCCACGAAGAGGTGACCGTTGAGCTCGACGCCGCCGTGGCGGCGGGTGACACGCTCGAGATTCGGTTCTATCCGGGTGTCGACGCGCGTCCCGATGTGCCCAAGCGCTGGCCGCAGGTGCCCTGCCCGGTGGATGCCGCAGCGGGGGAGCGCGTCGTCGTGCATTGCAAGCGTAAGGTGGGCACGGGCTGCGAGGTATACCTGATTCGCAGCGCCGGCGTGTTGGATCAGACGGCGGCGGTGTTGGAGCGCATGCGGGCCGAGGCGGATGCGATTGCGCCCGTTGCGCGTGCCGTTGAGGTGCTGCCCTTTGAGGACGCTGCGGTGGATGGCGGTGCGTCGACGGAGTTGGCGGGGTCGGCGGGGCCGGCAAAGCGCGAGGATTTTGCTTGTATGGTCTTTGCTTGGCAGCTGATGGATGTGGGTCCGTGCGATGAGCGAGATCTGTCCGATACAACGGTGGTGCTCGACGAAGTGTGCCGCGCGGGCGACGCCGAGCGGACTCGGGCGCTTATGCAGCGTGCCGGGCGCGTCGTCTGCCGCAATCTGGGACAAGTGGCGATGGCCCGCGAGCTGGGCACAACGTTTGACGTGGCGGCGCCGGTGTTCTGTGCCAATCGGGCCACGCTTACCTGGCTGCGCGGACTCGGTGCGGGGCGGGTGTGCTTGTCGGCCGAGTTGCTCGGCAATGATGCGGAGCGTGTTGCCGAACTTGCCGCTTGCCCCGGTGTCTTGGGGCCTGTCGATGCCGACCGTCCCGAGCTCATGGTGTGCGAGCACTGCTTGCTGACTGCCGAGGGCGCCTGCGCCACGGATGCAACGGGGCAGGTCCGTTGCCGTGACTGCTCGCGCCGTCAGCAGGCGCGCTTTTTGGTCGAACGTGACGGCACGCGTTTGCCGGTCGTTATCGACGCGTGCGGCAGGACGAGGATTTTCCTGTCGTAGGTGCCGCGTCGCGCTGTTTTGGTTATTATTAGTGGGTTTATGAACTTCCAGCACCGCCGTATCCGGTGAGGGTGCTATAGCAAAAGGAGGATACCCAATGCTGTCTGTTGACGAGCAAATGCGTATCATCACCTCGGGTGCAGCGCAGATCGTCCCCGAGGCCGACCTTCGCAAGAAGCTTGAGAAGGGCGAGCCCCTCAACATCAAGCTCGGCGTCGATCCCACCAGCCCCGACCTGCACCTGGGCCATGCCGTGCCCCTGCGCAAGATGCGTCAGTTCCAGGACCTGGGCCACAACGTCACCCTTATCATCGGCAACGGCACTGCGCTGATCGGCGACCCCTCGGGCAAGAACTCCACCCGCCCGCAGCTTTCGCAGGAGCAGATCGAGGCCAACGCCGAGACCTACGTGAGCCAGGCCATGAAGATCCTGGACCCCGAGAAGACCACCATCGTGCACAACGGCGACTGGATCCTTTCGATGGACCTGGCCGGCCTGCTGCAGGTGTGCTCCAAGTTCACCGTCGCCCGCATCCTTGAGCGCGACGACTTTACCAAGCGCTACCAGTCCCAGACGCCGATTGCCCTGCACGAGTTTCTGTACCCCGTGATGCAGGCCTTCGACTCCGTTCAGATCAAGGCCGACGTCGAGATGGGCGGCACCGACCAGCTCTTCAACCTGCTCGCCGGCCGCGAGCTCATGGAGAAGATGGGCATGGAGCCGCAGATCGCGCTTACCATGCCGCTGCTCGAGGGCACCGACGGCGTGCGCAAGATGTCCAAGTCCTATGGCAACTACATCGGCCTGACCGACGCTCCCAAGGATATGTTCGGCAAGACCATGTCCATCCCCGACGAGATGATCGGCAAGTACTATCGTCTGGCCAGCTCGCTCGCCCCGGCCGAGGTCGACAAGATCGATGCCGCCCTGGCCGATGGCTCCGCCGACCCCTACGAGCTCAAGCGCGCTCTAGGCCGCGACCTGTGCGACACCTACCACGGTGCTGGCGCCGGCGACGAGGCTCAGGCCGAGTTCGACCGTGTGTTCAAGGAGGGCCAGCTTGCCGACTTCCCCGAGAAGCACGTTGAGCTGACCGTCAACGACGAGGGCCAGATTTACCTCGCTGGCCTGCTCAAGGACCTGGGCCTTTCGGTCAGCGCCGGTCAGGCCCGCCGCGACATCGACGGCGGCGGCGTCAAGATCAACGGCGAGGCTGTGGCTTCCAAGAGCTACAACATCGATCCGAGCGCCCTCAAGCTGGGCGACACCCTCTCCGTGGGCAAGCGCAAGGGCTTCAAGTTGGTTTAGTTACGCGGTTTTACCAAACCGCGTAACCGGTTGACGCTGCAAACCCGCCAGAGCGGCAATCTGTCTTTCAACTTCGGCGGCATGACCAGAAGGTCAATGCCGCCTCGTTTCAAGGCACCTTGCTCGCTCTGGCGGGTTTTCGCTCATATGACCCAATCCGCTGTCAAGAG
>DXMC01000036.1:12364-23292 GCA_019414365.1 Collinsella sp. | reverse complement strand
CACATGAAAGTGATCGGACGGGCTTCTCTATTTAACCCGGGCCGCCACCCATAGCGGCTTTCCAAGCGTATTCTCAGTGCAAAGCAATCGTCAGTTTAATCCTATGCGCTGATACCGCATTTCATTTGTTCGGCTCGAATTCTACGGCCTGGCAACCCTCGCACTCTCCGGCAAATGGATTGAACGCGAAGGCAGAGATGATGTGTGCGTGGACATCGAGGCTGCTGTAGGCAACATACTGGGACATGGACCCCCGCTGCGCGTGGTATGCGGCCCGGCATATTCATTGCCGTCCAACCCCGTGTAGTTGCAGCAAAGGGTGGAACCTCAATGCTCAGCTCATGTTGTCCGTGGGACACGAGAATCGTAAGTACACTTTGGTGCGATTCTCACGCTGATACTGAGCCACCTGGAATAAGATACGTCGCGACAACACTTCGCTTCACCTCTGTCTCGACAAGATGACGTAGACTAAAGTTTCCTTTAGTAAGAGAACGAGAACTATATCTGAAAGCGTTGCGATGGCGTGAAGGCACCGAGTCCGAACCGCCTGAATGCTACGTGCATCTGCATCGCCTTTTTGTTATCTCTGCCAGTTGGGTAGCACTACACTTGTCATCATTTACCCTGGTACATGCTGCCTAAATCCACTACCCCTTCTACCGCGCCGACCATCTCGTCATCGTGAGAGACAACGATGATCAGCTGGCTTTGCTTGTTGCGCTTAACATAGGCCGCAAGCTCGGCGCGGCTTACAGCGTCTAACCCAGTCGTGGGCTCGTCGAGTACCAAAACTGACGACTTGCGTGAAATCGCCGACCATAAGTACACTCGGCGCAGCTCACCGCCCGAAAGCGCGGAGCAACGTTTCCCGAGCAACTCCTTCACGCTGTTTTCCAGCGAAAGTAGGCCATCTACACCCCGGTGATAGGAAGAAAAGGGCGTGTCGAAATACTCTAACAGCTCTTTCACCGTTTCGTCCGGCGCGAAGCACGACTGTGGGCAGCACGATATCTCTCTCGCACGTATGTAATCCAAGTCGCATTCTTCGATTGGCACGCCGTTGTATTTTACTTTGCCTTTCGATGAGTATAGCCCGAGCATCAAGTAAAGAAGTGACGTCTTGCCTCTTCCGTTTTCCCCAACTATGCAATATGTACCAGGACCGGAAAACTTGAAAGAAAACCCGCCGAGGACCTCTCGGACAGATCCGTCTGGAAGGGCAACCGAGAATTCCAAATCAGATACCGAAATGTCATTTATTTCATCGAGTTTAGCTAAATCGGTCCGATTCCACCCCGATCTCTCCTTTTCTCTCGTCGCGATAGCCGTCCTATCCCATGATGCTTTGGCATCTTGATAGGATTTGAACAATGACATCATACTTTTCAAAGTCTTAAAGAGAACCGCGAAGTATGTACCGATGATAGTGTACTCGCCTATTGACATAGTTCCGTTAATGATTCGTACTCCGGAAACAACAAGTATCACCGCTTGAAACAACGCTGCGAAAAGACCATCGAGCGATGTCAGAGAATATGATAGCTTTCCGGAGCGCAAAACTATGGGAAAATAGCTCTTAAAGCCAGCGTCGAGCGCTTGTTCGCTCTTGCCGTACGAAGATGTCAGTTGAATGTTGAGAATCTGATTAAGCTGCGATGCAATTGCGGCGTAAAAGGCGCTGTCCGCCTCTTTCTTCTCATACGTGACCCTATACAAAAGTTTCCTCAACCCAGTAATTACACAGAAATACACGATGAGGAGAATGATGGAAAACACCGCGAGAGTTGAATCAATTGACCATATGATAAGCAATACGATGGGAATGGCTACAATGGACAGCGGCGCACTGATAAAATTCGCCAAAACGAAGGATGAGACCACGCTGGAGTCGGAAATAATCCGTTGCGTTGTATAGGCTGGATCGATGGTCCGACTCACCAAGTAATCGTCTCTTTCAAAACGCAAGACGGCCTCCCTGAGAAGATCAAAGGAAAGTCTCGTGGTTATGCGAATGGAAAGTGTTCCTGCAAAATAAGTAAAGAGGGTGGAGAAAACTCCTATTGACGCAACCAGGAGCGCGAAGAGTACGGCGTCTCTTTCGCTGCGGTTACCGAGAAGAAAATCTAAGAATTTCCCGTTCACGTATGGCATGGCATAGGAGAGAGCGGTTCCAATCACCGTGATAGCAATGAAGACGAAAGCCCCTTTTGCTCTGATGAACCTCGAGAGAACGCATCGAATCAAGGAAGGCCCCAATCTACCCGCCACAAAACATCAATCACTGATACCTTACACCTCAACACAACAGGAGCGAAGATTTGCCAATGAGACTGCTTTAAGATTGCCTTGGGCCAATACGATCTCAAGCTCTTCCTACAAGAGAGTCGGAATCGGACATCTCCTCCGACGAACCTGGCAATCGGGCGGTTGAAATATCTTTTTCAACCGCCCGATTGCCACAATAGATTTGAGCATCCGCCCACAAACGTCCGCGTTTTATACCCATCAAATCCTTTGCCTTTTGTCGTCTAGACTAGAAAAATCGCTCGAAATAACGCAACCGGCCTGCTCGCTTGAAGAAACCTAAGCCCGTAACGTAGATGTGCAAACTTCCGAAACGCCTTGCGCGGCATAGTGCGTATAAACTTCGTCAACCGCCTCAGAAATATCTGAGTATCGCGCCGGGTCAAAAGCATACGATGTCGCAGCTATACCCTGCACCCATTCGGAACGCGGATTAATTGAATAGCCACACAGCATCATCATACATGCATCTAGACCTGATTTCCCAAGTATCCGACGTATTGATGAGAGCATCGCGGGTCGCCCCTGCACCATCGTCGTCACCCCTATTAGCAGTATTTACCGTTTTTCTCTAAATGCGTATCGCCACCCTTAAGAATACGAAGTGTTTTATCCAGACCCGATTGTCCTCCATCTCAAACGAAGGGATAAGGAATCTCATCCGGAATCGGCAGTAACGGAGGATTCACAACGACAAGCGAAAAACATGAGTCATCTCTCAGAGGGGAGTAAAGGCTCCCCTCAAGCACCCTAGTTTCGTCATCCAAAGAGTTGATGGCAGTGTTTTTCTTACAAAGGTCGACAACAAAAGGGTTGATTTCTACAGATGTTACATCCATGCCACAGTTGGTAAGTATCAGGCCCTGTATTCTGGGGCCAGAACACAAATCGAGAGCCTTCCGTGCGCTCTGCGGTGTAAGGCGCCAATCTCAGCAAATCTGTCCCACAATACTGCGCTGAAGAACAAGACGGAACCCCTGAGCCAAACTCCCCTATACCTTATTAAGGCTAAGACAGGCAAGTTCACGCACCCGGCATATTCCAGAATAACATCCTATTGTTTTAGATGCTCTACAAGCATGAACAGCCGCGAATCGGAAAGATCTTCTAGTTTCGCCCCGACTGACCGCCAAGGGCCAAAATGGCCCCTCCATCCCCGGGCGACTGGCTCTGGCGCGCCGAGGAGTGTCCCCAAGTGCCGGCAGAAAAGAAACGTCCCTATCTGCCGGCTAGAGGGCACCGAAGAGGATGGCGTAGGTAGTGGATTCGCCGAGCTTGAGCTCGTCGCCGGGATTGAGTTGGGCGGAACGGCCGGGCTCGACCTGAATGCAGACGCGCGTGGCCCCGTTTACCACCACGGTTCCGTTGGTGGACGACAAGTCCTCGACGTGCCAGATATTTTGAGCATCGCACCAGATATGGGCATGGCGGGCCGAGACATCGTCGCCGACGTCGGTAATATCGCCCTCACCAGTGGCCAGCGCACCAATCTCAACACCCTGCTCACTCGGCTGAATCCAGCGCGGGGCGCTCACGACAAAACTGTTTTGTACGCGCAGCAAGCCCAAGGGGTGCGCCGGAGCGGGTTCGCGTTCGCCCGCGGTCATCGACATGCCAAGCGAACGCGGCGTGGAGGTGCCTCCGCCACAGGTCGCGTGCGCGTAGTCGATGGCATAGTTCACCGAGGACCGCACATCCGCCGAACAACCGACGGCGACAAACAGCACCAGCACGGCCTCGGCGCGCTCGGCGGGCATGAGTTCCGCCGCCTGGGACAGGCGATCGAGCGCGTTGCGATAGAGATTCGTGTCCTGATGGCACTCTTCGAGCGCGCGTACCATCGGTTCACCTGCAGGACCGCACACCATATTGATCACAGCCGTGGAGTCCATGGGATTGCGCTGGCGCAGGGCCAGTTGCGACATAATACGCGCAGCCGAGGTACCGTATTCGGCAAAGTAGCGCTGCTGAAGCGTGCCGACCGGCGCGCGAACGATAAAGCGGGAAACCCAAGAGCGATCGGCGGCTCGGCTCTGCGGGCTGCGGCCGTCGGCGAGCGGACGGGACGAAAGCACCAAGCCGCACAGCTCGATATGGCTCAGATGCGCCGCGCGCTTAAAGATGTCAAACATGGCCCCGCATGGGGTGAGCTCAACTTGAGATGCCATGACCTAGGCCTCCTTGGTCGTAGAAATAGAATCGGACGATACTTCGACAGGTCCGCCAAAAGTACGGGCAGCTGCGGCTCCACCGGCAAGCGGAGTCGCCATCTGGGCTTTTGTGCGTCGCGGTGCCGAAACGGGAAGTTCAAAGGCAAAGCCCATCGCAAGCAAAAACCACGTAAGCGTATAGGTTGCAACCAAAGCGGCAACAAGGCCGCCCATCACGGCGCGTTGGGAAAATACGCTACATGCAGCCACAGCCAGTACCGGAACCTCGCAGGCAGAAAGCGCAAGCACACCCTGCAGGAACCCCGAGCGTCGATCGCGCGCAAGTGCCCCCGCGACAACGCCGGCCATGCCTGGCAGCGCCAGCGCCAGTGCGGCAATAACACCCGGTAGCGACCCAGGCCACACGAGCGATCCCAAAGTCGCCGTCACGCGAGCGCCCGACGCCAGCAGCGCGGCCGAAACCACGACCGCAGCCCAAACCACGCCACAGACGACCGCCGCGCCGACCATCAGCGCGCGACGAACCGCGCGGCCGGACGCATCCATGGGGCACGGCGTGAGCGGCTCGCCGCGGAGCGAACGACCGACATTTTGCGCATAGTGGTCACAAAACGCCGAGAGCGCCGCCTCGACCGCCGCCGGCTCGGGACGATCTTTTTGATGGCTGGACAGACAGGCCATCACCACGTCGAACAGCTGGGCATCGACAAACGCCAGCGCATCGCGTAGCTCCTCGGAATCCGGCTCAAGCCCCAGCTGCTGGGCCTGCTCGGCCGCGGCGAGCGCCACATCGGGCTCGCGATGAAGCAGCTGCGTCAAATCGCAACCGGGCGCATGGGCACCAATGGGATAGTCGGGCCGCGTGTCCATCTTGAGACGGTAGGGGCTCGCGATGTCGCGCGTCTTTTTGCGCGAACCCGAGGTGCCCGAAGTGCTCGGCGCGGCTTCGTATGGCGCGATGCCGGCAATGAGCTCGTAAACCGTGCTTGCCGCGGCATAGACGTCAATCGCCGGCGACATACGCAAAGCGCGCAGGTCGGGAATATCGTCGGTGAGCATCTCGGGCGGGGCATAGGCAACCGTCGCGCGACGCAGCGTGGCATAACGCTCCGTAAACGACGCCTTGCCGCCGGTACCGGCCACGGCCGACGCAGGCTCAAGCGCCAGCGACGAGCCAAAGTCGATCAGGCACAGGTCAAAGGTGCCCTCGGCAAGCTGCCGGTCAAGCGGTAGACGCGCCGTACGCACCATAATATTAGCGGGCGAGATATCGCGATGGACAAAGCCCTCGCCCACCAGGCTCATACGGCAGAGCAGATCGAACAGGTCGCGACCCAGACGCGCCGCCACAAGCGGCGACAGGCGTCCGGCATCGTCCACGGCAAGTCGCGAACGCAAGCGGGCAAGCGTCTCGCCCTCGACCCATTCCATGACAATTGCAGGCACACCGTCGACCTCGCCCCAGCCATAGAGGCGGGGAAAGCCCTTAAGGCCCGAAAGGGCGCGATGGCATTCGTATTCCTCGCGAAACGCCGCCTTGAACTTGGCGACCAGCGCCTCGTGAGCGGCATCGTCGTCAAACTCATCGCGCGTCGGCAAGATGAGCTGTTTGAGTGCCACGGCCTCGCCTTGGGCGTTGACGGCACGCGTCACGCGGCCGATACCGCCACGGCGCATGGTGGCATCGTCGGCAAACAGCATCGTAAAACGACGCAGATAGGCAGGCAGTTCGCCCTGACCGAGCGCAATGGCCGGCTCAAACCCGTCGACACGCGCCAGGCGCAGGCCGACCATGGGATCGCGACCGAGCGATTGTGGTGTGGTGGATGCAAGATCGGTCATCATAGGGCAAGCGCCGCCACGTTATTGTTGAAGTTACCGAGCGCGACGTCATCATCGCCGTAATGGCCGACCCATTGACATAGGTTGGTGTAACAGCCCCACAGATTGGCATACTGCTGATACCACTTTGACCGGGGCGAGAATGTCTGACGACCGAACTCGGCTCGAATGACAAACATCTCCCCGACCAGGCTGTCGCACGGCCTGGGATCTCCCGTAGAGTTATAGGTCGAGACCACGTCATTGGCACGAGAAACATAGCCGTCGAGCATGTTGTACTTGGTCACAAGCCAGCTGTGAATGCTCTCTTCCTCAGCAGCGGAAAGGCCACCGGAGTTTGCATCGTTGTCAGTGTTGCCGCCCGTCGAGCCGCCGTTTCCAGACCCTCCGGCAGAGGAACCCGACCCAGAGCCACCGCCCGAACTCGACGAATCCGAGCCGGAGCCAGAAGTATCCGAGCTACCGGGCTTTCCGGACTGCTGGGCGTCCTGCTCCTTCTGCTGCTCGACCTTATTCACCGTTGCCGCCACGCTATTGTTGGACAACCGATCGATGATCTTGGTGTTGGTGAGCACGATGGTTTTGCCATTGGCAAGCGTGACTTCGTTGTCCGGGGCCTCGGCGCCGTCCGCGTCGCCGGTGCCAAACACAATATGCGCGACCACACTTGCCCAAGCATATCCAGTCGTGGTCCCCAGGTCACTTTTGACCTCATGCCCCACGCGCGGTTCGCGTGCGGCATGTGCCTGCATCATGGACGGCACGGTCATGCCATAGGCAGAAACGCCAGCTATGACCAGCACCAGCGAGCAAGACAGCAGTGCGTACGCCCGCGGCGCCAAGCCCAGTCGGCGTCGCATGCGCACCGCGGCGCCGCGCTTTGTCTGAGTGCCACCGGGCCGCATGCGTTCTCCTCCAACAAAAACACGCCGCTCGGGAGCGGCGCATTCATTCGAATCCATATTTGAGTGTATCAGCGAACCCAAAAGGTTGCGCAACGAATGGGCAAATTAAGGATGCGAGTGGAAGCATCCATGCGATAAGCGGATACAAAGCATCTTTGTTGCACAACAAACTTACAGTCGCACGGGGAAATTATGGCTACCCCGTGCGTCGCGATGAAGACATACGGCAGGAGCAGGCTCGCCACCTAAATCGTGCGACGGGCCTCGATGGCGCGCCCAAGCGTAAGCTCGTCGGCATACTCCAGGTCGCCGCCCACGGGAAGGCCGCTCGCCAGACGCGATACCTCAACGCCCAGCGGCTTGATAGTGCGGGCCAGGTAGCTCGCCGTGGTCTCGCCCTCGATATTGGGGTTGGTGGCGATGATGACCTCGTGGATGTCCTCGTGGCCCAAGCGTGCCAGCAGCTCACGAATGTGCAACTGCTCGGGACCAATCTTGTCCATGGGACTGATCACGCCGCCCAATACGTGGTAGAGACCGTGGTAGCTGCCCGTGCGCTCAATCGCCTGGACATCGCGCGGCTCGCCCACCACGCAAATGCGAGTGGTATCGCGCATCGAATCCTGGCAGATGGAGCACTCGTCGGCCGTGGCGTAGTTAAAGCAGCGGCTGCAAAAGTGAACCTCCTGCTTAACCTCCAGGATAGCCTCGGCCAGGCGGCGCGCCTCCTCGGCATCGGCCTCGAGCAGGTAATAGGCGATGCGCTGGGCCGACTTGGGACCAATGCCCGGCAGACGGCCCAGCTCATCGAGCAATTTTTGCAGACTATGGTTGGCACTCATATATATGCGTGTCTTAGAACGGCATGCCCGGGATGTTGAGGCCGCCGGTGATGGCGCCCATCTGCTTGTTGGCGAGCTCGTTGACACCGCGGACGGCCTCGTTGACGGCAGCCATGATCATGTCCTGCAGCATATCGACGTCCTCGGGATCGAGGGCATCGGGGTCGATGGTGAGGTTGACGAGCTCCATCTCGCCGTTAACGGTCACCTTGACCATGCCGCCGCCGGCAGAGGCGTCGACGGTCTGGGACTTAAGGTTTTCCTGCGCGGCGGCAAGCTGCTCCTGCATCTTGCGAGCCTGCTTCATCATTTGCTGCATGTTCATACCGGCCATGATGGCTCCTTTACGTGCGGCCGCGCGACAAGCTGCAAGGGCAGCCGGAGCGCGACGGGACTTTCAAACTCAAAAATCGTACCACGGCGCGGGGCAAGCAAGCGGGGCGGACACGCTACCTCAGTCGATATACATGTCCTTGAGCGTGACGCACGCCCAAGATTATGCAAGGTCGAATTATGCAAGGTTGCATAATTATCTCAAGCTACATCTAGCAGAGCTGGAACCAGGCAGTTTATGCGTAGGGCTACAAGGCTACATGGCAAAATGCCGAGCCGCTGCTCGAGGCGGCACGCATGGCGGCTGGGTATAATTTGATTGTCATAGATGACGATTTGGAGGTGCCCTCGTGAATGTCCCAGCCGTACTCCAAAACATCCGCTCAAAACACCCCGTTGCATATGTGGTTCTCTATCTCTTTGTCGTCTGGGTATTACTGGTTATCATCACCCATGCCATAGCTTTTGGAGCAGAACTGCTGATAGCCAGCTCGGACCAGCCCGTCGTCAAATGGGAGACGACCGATGAATGCACCGACGGAACCCGAACCATTTACTACAACAGCCCGTCCCTCTACCAAGAGTTCAAGGTCAAGATAAAGGACTCCAAGATTGTCGATGCCGAACTGGGCTCTTTATTTACAATCGGAGCAACCGTCAACGCCGAGCAAGTCGAGTACACGGACAGCCATGCGACGTATCGTATCGACCTCAGCATCCTAGGCCGACCGTCACGCGCCTGTCTGCTCGAATGCGATATACGCGGCACCACGTTGCACATGTCCGAAATACAGATGCGCCCGGGCAAGGGGTTCTCTTCTTGAGCAGTATACCCGCCTGCGCAGCTACTCCACCGGCTTGAAGATGGTGGACTGGCCGAAGACGCTGCGGATGAGGGCTTTGGCCTCGTCCTCGGTCTGCGGGATGCTCGGGGCTGCACCCTGATGGCCGAAGGGGCCGCCCGCACCGGAGTTGGACTCCCAGGGAGCTGCAGGAGCGTCCTCCTCTTTGGGGGCAGTTGCAGCGGACTTGGGCGCGGACGCCGCACCCGGCACGTCGAACGGAGGCAGATCGTCCCCACCAGCATCGGCAACAAAACCGCCAACCATGGCATCGTCGTAGGGAACCTGCTCGGATTCCCATGGCGCAGACGGCGCGGCGGGCTGAGCCTTGGGAGCGGACGCGCGCTCGGGCGCTCGGGGCGCGGGCTCGGTCGGGAGCTTGCCCGTGGCAGGAGCGCCGGCGGGGTTGTCGGAGCGCAGCCAGGGGGCTTTGCCCAGGTCAGACGACTTGGGCGCGGGCGAGGCAGGCTTGGGCGCGGGTGTCGGAGCAGCCGGTTTGGCCATGACGGGCTTAGGCGCCGACGGGGTCGGCGCCGCTATCGGTGCTGCTTTTGGCTGCGTCGCGCTGGCGCTCGAGGATGCAGGGGCCGCCGAGGACACGGGTTGCGGGTCCGCAGATACCGCAGCCCGTGCAGATGGAGAATGCTCCTCATGTTGAGGAGCCGGCGTGCCACCCCCATCCAGGACATAGTCGACGGTACGACGACCGAAGACCGCACTGACTGTCGGCAGGACCACCGACTGCGTGTCGGCGCGTCCAAGCATCTTGATGGCAAAGGTCGAGCCCGCGGGGAACGAGACCGTGAGCCTGGAGCCGTCGTCAGCCGTGGCGCGGGCATTGAGCAAAAGCCCCGCGTAGGAGGCCTGACGAGCCTTGACGCGTTCGACGACCTCGGCCCATTTGCGCTGGAGCTCACCGGCATCCTCGACCGCGGGGGTCTCGGCGGCACCAGCGGCAGCAACCTGGGCGGCGGTGTTGGGCTGGGGCTTAGGTGCCGGAGCGGTGGCAGGCGCGGGGGCTGCAACGGGCTGAGGCGTCGGAGCCGGCGCAGACTGAGGTGCAGACGCTGCAGGCTTGGAAGCCGACACGGACGCAGAACGGGGCGCAGGCTGAGCAGCCGGAACAGCAGCACCACGGTCCCAAGGCATACCGCCCTGGCGCGCGGACGTAGCAGCGGGGGCAGCGGATGCCGCCGGAGCGGCAGCACGAGCGCCCGAAATGAGCGTCGGCTGTTGGGCAGCAGCGGGTACGGATGCTGCAGGCGCGGCGGCCTGAGCAGCAGCCACGCTCGCCGGCACGGCGCCGTTGGCAACCATGGCCTCCAAGCGGGCCACGCGCTCGGCCAATGCCTCAATCGTTAAATCGGCCTCGGGACGTGCCAGGCGCGTGCAGGCGATCTCGAGCACCAGGCGCACGTCGCTCGCGCCCCTCATCTCCAGTGCGGCATCGTCGAGCACCGTCAGCACGCGGGCCAGGCGGTCGGCAGGATGCTCGCCAAAGGCAGCGGCCTCGGCAGCAAGCGCCTCGGCCTGCTCGGAGCCGCCCTCAAACAGCTCGGCACGGGCACCGGCAACGCAGGCAACGTACACGTCACGCACATGCGCCACCAGGTCGCGCGTCAGCTCCAGCAGGTCGTTTCCTTCCTCGACCTGCGCACGGATCAGTCCATAGAGCTCGGCAACATC
>DXMC01000036.1:0-12264 GCA_019414365.1 Collinsella sp. | reverse complement strand
GAGAGGATGGTCTCCAGAATCTTTTGCGGGTCGGTGGTGCACAGCACAAAGATCACGTGTGCCGGCGGCTCCTCGAGCGTCTTGAGCAGCGCGTTGAACGCCGCCGTCGTGAGCATGTGGACCTCGTCGATGATATAGATCTTGTACTTGCCGCGCACCGGGGCAAAGTTGACGGAGTTGATGATCTCCTCGCGCACGTTGTCCACGCCGGTACGGCTTGCGGCATCGAGCTCGTAGACATCGGGGTGGTTGCCCTCGGCAATGAGCTCGCACTCCTCGCAAGTACCGTCGGGCATGCAGCCGCTTGCACCCTCGGCGCGCGCCGCCTCGGCATTGCGGCACAGCAGCGCCTTGGCCAGAATGCGCGCCATGGTGGTCTTGCCCGTGCCGCGCGGTCCGCAGAACAGGTAGGCGTGGGACAGGCGCCCCTCGGTGATGGCGTGCTCGAGCGTCGAGACGATATGCTGCTGGCCCACCACGGAGTCGAAGGTGAGCGGGCGATACTTTCGGTACAACGATTCCATGGGTGCTCCCCCGGGTATACTGAGTCTTGTTGCCGCGGCGGCCATGCGGTCGCACGGCATACTGCATTCCATAATAACCCGTACGGCAAGCCCGCCGCGATAGGAGTCCAAAGAGCATGGCAGACGCAGAGAGCAACCTCATTCCCTCCGAAGCAGCCGACCAGGTCGAGGTCGCGCTCGAGAAGCAGGCCGCGGCCGATGACGGCATTCTGTACCTCAACGAGTATCAGTACGAAAACGACCTCGTCACCGACTTCGCCCGCCTGGTCGCCTCGCCCAGGCGCCGTGGCTCCCTGTACGTCGCCGCCGCGATTGCCGTGCTCATCGGCATCGGCATGCTGGTGGCCGGCGGCAGCTGGATCAAGTTCGGCGTCGTGCTGATCATGTTCGGCGCCTTTTTGGCCTGGTGGAGCAAAAATCTGCACCATACGCTCGCGCGCGACTTTATCGATGCCGTCGAGGCAGACGAGTCCATGGGCGGCCGCTACCGCCGCGTCGCCGCCAACGAGGACGGCCTGATGGTTTGGGGCAAGAGCGGCAAGTCGCAGTTCTTCCCGTTTGACAAGCTCGACCACGTACTCGACGGCGAGCGCATCTTTGTGGCCATGTTCGCCGACCAGGGCGTGACGATCCCCAAGGACACCTTCGTCCGTGGCGATGCCGAGCAGTTCGGTCCCTTCCTTAAGGCGCGCATCAACAAAAAACTCCGCATCGAGACCAAGAAGAAGATGAAGGCAGAAAAGGCCGCTGCCGAAGCCAAACAGGGCGACAAGCCCCAGGAGACCAAGCGCAAGCAGAAGAAGAACAAGAAAAAGCGCTAAGGCCAAGCCAGGCAGGTAGCCTCGCATCCCGCTATCCTCCCCATGCACCCGAGCGTGCTACACTAGCAGCATCTATGCCACCGCGAATGGCTCGGCCCCGTGCCCGCCACTCGCAAACGAACTTTAAACGCACGAGGGTTGGCCATGCCGCTTTTCTCGCAACATACCGCCCGGTTCTCGCCGGACGTTCCCTTGGAGGGCACTAGCTCTCGCGAGCTGCTCAAGCGGTACCAGCCGCTCGAGACGCTTGCGACCGGCGGTTTTGGCTCCATCGAGATTTGCCGCGACACGCATCTGCGCCGTCGCGTGGCCATTAAGCGCATTCCCCTTATCAACGGCGCCGGCATGCCCGCCAGCGACATCATGGACGTGCTGCGCGAGGCGCATACCGCCGCCATGCTTCAACATCCCAATATCGTGCAGGTTATCGACTTTACGCACGACACCGCCTATGCCTACCTGGTCATGGAGTATGTCGACGGCATGTCGTTGGCCGAGTTTTTGCATCGCGTGGACGGCCACTCGCTCACCTTTGACGAGGCCGCGGCCATTGCCGACGCGCTGGGTCAGGCACTCACCTTTGCCCATGCAAACGGCGTGCTTCATCTGGACATAAAGCCCGCCAACGTGCTCATCGACCATTCGGGCAATGTAAAGCTCACCGACTTTGGCATGGCGCGGCTGTCGTCTGCCGGCGGCTTTGGCGGCTCGCGCGGCGGCACCATCGGCTACATGCCGCCCGAGCAGCTCGATATCGAGACCGGCACGGTCGACGAGCGCGCCGATGTCTTTGCCCTCGCCTGTGTGATCTACGAGGGCCTGTGCGGCAGCGCTCCTTTTATGGCGGCCACGCCCGCCGGCTCGCTCGGCCGCATCATCGGCGGCGCCACCTATCCCAGCGAGCTGATACCACACTTCCCCCCGGGAGCCGAGGCCGCGCTCATGAGCGCGCTCTCCCCCATGCCGCAGGACCGCCCCAGCAGCATCGAGGCATTTTGCGACCAGCTCCTTGCCGGTCTGGGCAGCGTGCGCGAGGGCCGTCGCAGCCTAGAGCAAATGGTTGGCGAACTTTCGGATGACGAGCAGGAGCTCGACGATATCGAGCCGTCGCACTACGAGGACGACGCCATCGAGGTCGACCCCGCACTTGGCTGGGCGGGCACGCGCTTGAGCCATGCGCGCGACTACACCATGCGCACTATCTCGGCGCTAACGTGCGGCACCTTTAGCTTTTTGCTGATGCAAACGGCCGGGGTCGCGGCGCTTCCCGGCCTGGTCATTGCGGCCATCGCGATCGGAGCGGCGGCTGGCCTGGCCCCCCAGATTGGCTCGGCCATCTCGGCTGTGGGCTTTTTGGTGCTCATGGCAAACGCCACCATGCAGGCACAGGGCATCCTGTCGATGTTGCCCGTCGCGGTGATCTTTGCCGCCGCCATGTCCGGTTGGTGGATCGCCTGGGGTCGCACCGAGGCCGCCGCGAGCGCCGCACTCACCTGTGCACTCGCGCTTGGCTGTCTGACCGGCAATACCTTCCTGGCAGCTGGGGTCACCGCCGGCGTCGCGTCATTTTGGCTCGGCCCGGCAAGCGCCGCCGCGGCAACGGGCATGGGCGCACTTTTTGCCCGTCTGGCCACGGTCGCGCTTTCAGCCGGAGGCGTGCTGGGGCTCGGTAACGTTGCCGCAGCGCTGGGAGACCCGCTCCTTTGGGCTGCCTTTGTGCTGGTAGCGGCAACTGCCGCGGCGTCATCTGCGCTGCTCAATGCCCATGCCAAGCGTGCCGATCAGGGCTCAAACCTTGCCGCAATCGCCGCCATTGCTGTCGCCGGCATCGGCTGCGCAGCGGCGTCCTGTCTTGCACACCATATGGAAATTGCCAGCCTTGCAGCCGCGGTCGTCGCCAAGGCGGCGGTTGCGGGAACCCTATCCTCTATAATCGTTGGGATATGCCTATATTTGCTCGGATACCAAAGAACCTATACGGAGAGTGATCTTTCGTGAACTTCCTGAACATCTTCGAGGACCACGTGGCCGGCATCTTCGGTGCCACCCGTGCCCCGTTCTCCTTTAAGAAGCTTGCCAAGCAGGCCGCTCGCGACATGGAGGATCAGACTCTGGTGATCAATGGCGTCAACACGGCGCCGGCACTCTATACCATCCTGATCGCCGCCGACGACGACCCCATGCTCGCCCCGTTCTACCCCGAGCTTTCGCGCGAGGTCCGCGAGTTCGTGAAGGCGCAGGCCGAAAAGCGCCGTTATGTCTTTGTCGGCGAGCCCCTCGTGCGCTTTATGATCGATCCGCAGCTGCGTGCCGGCAAGTTCTCGGTCTTTGCCGAGAACGTCGATGCCCCCACGCTCGGCCGCCTGTACGAAGAAGAGCGCGCCTATCAAAACGGCCTGGGCCAGAACAACTCCGCGGCAAGCCGTGCCGCCAGCGCCCCGCGCGCCGGCCAGCAGCAGTTTGCTGCCCCGCAGCAGCAGCGCCCCGCTGCCATGCCCCAGCAGCAGCCGACGCCTCGCGCCGCCGCTCCCGACCCGCTTGCCGTGGCAGACCCCTTCGCGCCTAGCGTCCCCGACCCCGCCGCCGCACCCATCCCGGTGCCGCAGACCGTCTCGCGCGACGCGCTTGCCGGCATGGGCGGAGCCGCCGCGACCGGTGCCGCCGTGGGCCTAGGCGCCGCAACCGGCATCGCCTCCAACATGGCGAGCACTCGCGCCCCGCAGCGCCCGCTCGCCCAGCTCGTCGACGTCGTGAGCGGCGAGAGCCATAGCATCACCTCCGCACAGGTGACCATCGGTCGCGAGCGCTCAGTTTCCGACATTGCCCTGCGCGACCCCAACGTGTCGCGCCGCCACGCCCAGCTCACCTTTACGGGCTCGGATTGGTCGATCGAGGACCTCAATTCCACCAACGGCACACTCGTCAACAACCGCCGCATTACGCGCTGCCCGCTGCGCAACGGCGATCTGCTGACGTTTGGCCTGAGCACCTTTGAATTTAGGGGATAGTCGCTTATGAACATCGATATCGTCCTTTTTGCAGGCCGCATCGTCCTGGTCGCCCTGCTCTATATCTTCCTGTTCGCCGTCATGAAGACCGGCGTGGGGCTTGTGCGCGGACAGCGCCGCGACTCGGCTATCTGGACGATCGATGTGGACAAGGGTCCGCGCGGTATCCGCGGCATCCACGTAGACATGCTCGGCCCCGTCATCGTCGGTCGCTCGCCGTCTTCGGACATCTGCATCAACGAACCATTCGTCTCGGCCTCGCATGCGCGCTTTTCGCTGCAGGGCCCGGCGCTCATCATCGAGGACCTCAACTCGCTTAACGGCACGCTCGTCAACGGCCGCCAGCTTGTGGAGCCCGCAACGCTGCGCGAGGGCGACGAAGTCCAGATTGGCGATGTGGTCATGAAGGTGAACCGTCGATGATCGACGAGGAGAACAAGTCCGCGACTATGACCGAGGCACCGGCTGCCGCCACAGCTGCGCCGGCCCACGCCGCTCCGGCGGGCTCCGCACCCGTGGAACCCGAGGACACCGTGTTCTCCCTGCCTCTTTCGCATGTAACGCATGATATTTCGGATCTCGCCGATAACGAGGACGAAGAGGATGCCGTAGCGGCGCCCATCGGCGCACATGCTGCGGACCAGCCCACAGCGCCCGAAGCAACCTCGGCGCCGGCTCACTTTGCAGAGCCCGTCGCCGCGGCAATCAACGAGAGCGCTGCGGTGTTTGCGGCACCCGAGCCCGCCGCGCCGGCGTTTCCCATAGCCCCGGCATCCGAGGTTGCGCCCGCGTCTACGCCGGCGCCCGAGCCTATAGACGTCAGCCCGCAAGACGACGAGTCGACCGCCCGCGTGTCCGAGGAGCCCGACTCCCCGGACACCGGCGATTCCGAATCAAACGCCGAGACCGACACCGTCTCTCCCGGTGACACAGCCGAAATCGACGTTGCCGCCGTTGAGGCCAAGCTCAAAGATCCCGGCTCGACCATGAGCTTTGAGCCCCTGACCGAGGAGCGCATCGAGACCGACTCGACCTATGATGCCGGCACCACCACGCAACTCATGTGGGGCGCCCGCTCCGACGTTGGCTGCGTACGCCCGCACAATGAGGATTCCTACCTGGTGCAGTCGCCGCTCTTTTGCGTATGCGACGGCATGGGTGGTCACGCTGCCGGCGAGGTAGCCTCTTCTATCGCTGTCGAGACCATCGCCAAGACGGCCCCGCAGTCCGCCGACGCCGCACGCCTGGCGGCAGCCGTCGAGGCCGCTAACGCCGCCGTAATCGAGGCCGCCTTGAATGGCCTGGGCAAGCCCGGCATGGGCTGCACAGCCACTTGCGCCTATATCGAAAACGACACGCTCGCCATCGCCCACGTGGGCGACTCGCGCGCCTACCTGCTCCACGAGGGCACGCTCATCCGCGTGACCCGCGACCACTCCTATGTGGAAGAACTCGTGGACGCCGGCGAGATTACGGCAGACGAGGCTCGCGTCCACCCCAACCGTTCGGTCATCACCCGTGCGCTGGGCTCGGACCCCGCCATGTATGCCGACCACTTCACTCTGCATATCGAGGAAGGCGACCGCCTGATCCTGTGCTCTGACGGCCTTTCGAGCATGATTCCCGATAGCGATATCGAGAACATCGCCACGCAGTCCTCAACCGCGCAAATCTGCGTCGACAACCTAGTGGACGCTGCGCTTGCCGCCGGCGGCCACGACAACGTGACCGTAGTAGTCGTTGACCTGGTTGACGATGGCGTTATGCGCGAGGCGCAGCGCGTGCGTCGCCGCAACATTACTATCGCCGCCATTCTGGCCCTCGTCTTTGTGCTGGCAGCTTCCATCTGGGCCTACACGGGTGTCACCGGCTCGTACTACCTGGGTACCTACCAGGGCAATGTCGCCGTCTGGCGCGGCCTGCCCGGCAAGCCGCTCGGACTCAAGCTCCACTGGCTCGAAAGCGAAACCAGCATCAAGCTATCCGACCTGCCCGAAGACACGCAAAACCGCCTCAAGGCGGGCATTCCGCAAACAAGTGTTGACGATGCGCAGGACACGATATCCAAGTACCGCCACCAGATCGACGAGGAGCAGACCCGCCAGGTGATTGACGCGCAGACGATTCGCGACAACACCAATCAGGGATCGACCTCCGAATCAGATTCCGAGAAAACCGCCGAACAGTCCGCCGAGGCCGAAGCCTCCGATAAGAATTAGAAAGGGAGTGCCGCTTATGAGTCGCCGCAACACCGAGCTGCTCTTGCTCATCGCCTCGGCGTTCCCCGTCATCCTGCTGTATGCGATGTACGTCCTCACCGCGGGCGCTGCCATCTCCTTTGAGACGCTCGCCGTACCGATCGGCCTCTTTGCCGCCTTTGCCGCGGCCCACATTGCCGTGCGCATCTTGGCGCCCGGTGCCGACCCCGCCATCCTGCCCATTGTCTTTGTGCTTTCGGGCATCGGCATCACGTTCGTGACGCGTCTCGCCCCCGCTCTCGCCATCTCACAGCTCATCATCCTGTTTGTCTCGGTGGCCCTGATGGTAGGAACGCTCGCACTGGTCAAAAACCTCGACGTGGTCATGCGCTACAAGTACACCTTTGGCATTATCGGCATCATCCTGCTGATGCTGCCCATCTTTATCGGCACCACGATCTCGGGCTCCAAGCTCTGGATTCGCATCGCGGGCTTTACCATCCAGCCCGGCGAGTTCGCCAAGGTCTTTATCGTGCTGTTCCTGGCCGGGTACCTGGCCGAGAACCGCGAGCTGCTCTCCATCTCCAACCGCAAGATCCTGGGCTTTAAGATCCCTCGCCTGCGACTGCTGCTGCCGCTGTTTGCCGTGTGGGGTGTGTGCCTGCTCGTCGTCGTCTTCGAACGCGATCTGGGTTCGGCCGTGCTGTTCTACACCATCTTCTTGCTGATGCTCTACGTTGCCACGGGGCGCTTTTCGTATGTCGTTATCGGCCTTGCGCTCTTGGCCGTCGGCGCCGTGGGCGCCTACAAGTTCCTGTCTCACGTTCAGGTGCGTTTCCAGGTTTGGGTCGATCCGTTTAAGGACGCCCAGGGCCAGGGCTACCAGATCGTCCAGTCGCTCTTCTCGCTTGCCGATGGCGGTCTGGTCGGCGTTGGCATCGGCAACGGCATGGCCAACAACATCCCTGTCGTCGAGTCCGACTTTATCTTCTCGGCTATCGGCGAGGAGATGGGCCTTTTGGGCGGCGGCGCCGTGCTCATCCTGTTTATGCTCTTTGCCGTGCGTGGCCTCACCACGGCTGCCCGCGCTAAATCCGACCTCGCCGCCTTTAGCGCCACGGGCCTTACGGCCGCCATCAGCTTCCAGGCCTTCTTGATCGTTGGCGGCGTAACCCGCCTGATCCCGCTGACCGGCGTCACCCTGCCCTTTATGAGCCAGGGCGGCTCCTCTCTGCTGGCGAGCTTTATCATCGTCGCGCTCCTGCTGCGCGCCGGCGACGAGGCGACCGGACGCGAGGCCGAGCTTACCGGCACCGGCACCATGGCCGCCATCACCGATGATCAGGTCGCATCTGCCGCCGCCCCGACGGGCACGCGCTTTGCCACCTCGTCTTCCTACGGCAGCGGCAGCCATTCCGTCGGCTCGCGCATGCGCCGTCGCCTGCTCGACACGCCTGAATCCGGTGTGCTCGGCCGCGTTGCGCTCGCCAACCGTCTAACCCGTGCGGTGCTCGCCTTTACGGCGCTGTTCGCCATCCTTATCGGCAACCTCACCTATGTCCAGGTCATCAAGGCCAAGGACTATCAGGACATGCCGACCAACAACCACACCATCGCCCGCTCCAAGTACATCCAGCGCGGCTCCATCATCACGTCCGACGGCGTGACGCTGGCCGAGTCGCTGCAGCAGGAGGACGGCACCTACGTACGCTCCTACCCCAACGGTAACCTGGCAGCGCACGTGGTTGGCTACGTGAGCCAGCAGTATGGCACCACCGCCATCGAGAGCGTCATGAACGACACACTCACCGGTTCTAAGGACTACTCCAGCTGGAACAACGCCATCGCGTCGCTCGCGGGCCAGACCCAGCCGGGCAACACCGCCAAGCTCACCATCGACTCGCGCATCCAGACGGCTGCTGAGCAGGCGCTCAAGGGCTTTAAGGGCGCTGTAGTGGTCATCGACCCGCGTACCGGCGCGGTTCTCGCATGTGCCAGCTCGCCCACCTACGACAACACCAACATCGATGCCCTGCTGCAGACGGGCGGCGGCGAGGACGGCTCCATGTACAATCGCGCCATGGACGCGCTGTACACGCCGGGCTCAACGTTTAAGGTCGTTACGCTTTCCGCGGCACTCGAGACCGGTACCGCCAGCCTTACCAGCACCTACCAGGCGCCCGGCTCCATGGACATCGGCAACGCACCGGTCACCAACTATGCCAACGAGAGCTACGGCACCATCAGCCTGCAGCAGGCCTTTGCCGTGTCCTCCAACGTCGTCTTTGGCCAGGTGGCAAACGAAGTTGGCGCAAACACGCTCGTGCAGTTTGCCAACGCCTTTGGCTACGGCCAAAAGCTCGGCCAGGACCTGACCTCCGCGGCCTCCATCATGGCCGACCCGTCGCTCATGACCGAGTGGGAGACCGCCTGGGCCGGCGCCGGCCAGCCTGTCGGCATGGACCACACGCCCGGCCCGCAGACCACCGTCATGCAAAACGCCGTGATTGCCGCCGCCATCGCTAACAGTGGCGTGGTCATGGACCCGTACTTTGTAGCCCAGGTACTCGCCCCGGACGGAACTGTGGTCAAGACCACGCAGTCCCGCTCGCTGGGTCAGGCCGTCAGCTCCGCCACGGCCGACCAGGTCAAGCAGGCCATGCTCGCCGTCGTCCAGTCCGGTACCGGCACCGATGCCCAGGTCCCCGGCGTCAAGGTCGCCGGCAAGACCGGCTCGGCCGAGACCGGCGGCACCAACGTCAACTCGATGTTCGTTGGCTTTGCACCTTACGATTCACCCACGGTCGCCATCTCGGTGGCCTTGGAGGATTACGACAAACACGACGTCAAGGCGGCCAAGATTGCCGGCATCGTCCTGACCGCAGCGCTCGCCGCACAGGGAGCGTGATGCCCATGATCGAATCGGTCACCCGAGGCGCGCCGCGGCCGAAGAGTTAACGGCAACGCGCCACACGGCCCCAGCGGCCACATCGTAGGTACTACACACATCGTTGAGCGAATAGTTATGTTAGGAGCAGGAATGGAACAGAGGGTCCTCGGGGGAAGATACCTCCTCAAGGATAAGGTGGGGACAGGCGGCATGGCGACCGTCTTCCGTGCGCAGGACCAGGTCCTCGACCGCACGGTAGCCGTCAAGATCATGCTGCCGCAGTATGCTGGCGACGCAACCTTCGCCGCACGCTTTAAGCAGGAGGCCCAGGCAGCAGCCGGTCTCTCCTCCCCCTATATCGTGGGCGTCTACGATTGGGGCAAGGACGGCGACACCTATTACATCGTCATGGAGTACCTGCGCGGCACCGACCTTAAGAGCGGCATCAAGAGCCACGGCGCCCTCGACCCCAAGAAGGTCGCCCAGATCGGCTCGCAGATCAGCTCCGCGCTTTCGGTCGCCCACAAGCACGAGATCATCCACCGCGACATCAAGCCGCAGAACATCATGGTGCTGCCCGACGGCAACATCAAGGTGATGGACTTTGGCATCGCGCGCGCCAAGAACAGCCACCTCACGCAAGACAACAACGTGCTGGGAACCGCCCACTACGTCAGCCCCGAGCAGACCCGTGGTCAGGACCTCGGCCCCACCTCGGATATCTACTCGCTGGGCGTCGTGATGTACGAGTGCGCCACCGGCCGCGTTCCCTTTGACGGTGACGACGCTATCTCGGTCGCACTCAAGCAGGTCAACGAGCTGCCTATTCCGCCGAGCCAGATCAACTCCGGTGTCGACGCCGACCTTGAGCGCATCATCCTCAAGTGCATGGAGAAGGACCCGGCAAACCGCTTCCAGACCGCCGACGAGCTGCGTCAGGTGCTCAACAGCTACCTGTCGGGCCGTGCCGTCAACGTCTCGGAGCCCACGCGCATCATCGGTGCCCCCGGTGAGCTGGGCGCCACCAAGACTCGCGAGCTTTCCGATCAGACGCGCGCCATGGTGCGTCCCGTCTCGGGCGTGAGCGGCCAGAATACCGCCCGAAGCTCGGTTTCGGGCTCCACCGGCTCGTACGAGGTCGAAGAGCCCAAATCCAACAAAAACAAGATCATCGCCGCCGTGGTGGCAGCGGTTGCCGTCATCGGCATCGTGGTGGCCTTTGCCACAGGACTCTTTGGCGGCGAGCAGGTCACCGTTCCCGATGTACTGGGCAAGGACCAGCAGACTGCCGTCGAGCTGATCAAGGAAGCCGGCCTCGAGGTCGGCACCATCGACCAAAGCTACAACGACGATGTCGACGAGGGCAAGGTCGCCGAGCAGACGCCCAACGGCAACACCAAGAAGGCCAAGGGCACCAAGGTGAACCTGGTAATCTCCAAGGGTCCTAAGCCCTCCGAGAAGGTTGAGGTTCCCCGGCTTGTCGGCCTGACCAAGGACCAGGCAGAAGCCGCGCTGGCAAGCGTTGGCCTGAAGGGCAACGCCTCCGAGGAGGCCAACGAGGCCGATGAGGGCCAGGTCTTTGAGCAGGGCACCGAAGCCGGTAAGGAAGTCGCGAAGGGCACGACCATCTCGTACAAGGTCTCGAGCGGCCCGGATACCACGTCCGTCCCCGACCTGACCGACATGACCGAGGCCCAGGCGCGCAACGCCCTCGATATGGCAGGCTTTGGCGTCGACGTTAGCTACCAGGAGAACGACTCGGTTACCGAGGGCACCGTGATCAGCTGGAACCCCAGCGGCAAGCAGAAGCCCGGCGCCACGATTACCGTCGTCATTGCCAAGAAGTCCGGCAAGGCCACCGTCCCGGGCAACCTGTACGGCAAGAGCATTTCCGCCGCCGTTACCGCGCTCAACAACGCCGGTTTCTATAACATCGGCTTCTGTGACCAGAACGGCAATCCCGTGAGCGGTAACGAGGATGCCACCGTTACGGGCGTCTCCCCCACCGGCAAGCAGTCCACCGACAGCACGATCACGCTAACAGTCGCACTTTCTGGCTCGGGTTCGGGCTCTGGCTCGGGCACGGGCGACGATTCCGGTACGACCAACTAGTCGCCACCCCACCGCTCATCACGGCTTTCGCCGCAAACATATTCGCTCACAGGCGCCCGCTTGCTCCCCCAGCAAGCGGGCGCTTTCTTTATCTGAAGCAGCGAATACTACGGCATGCCTTAAACCAGAAGAGCCCGGCACCGTAGCGGTACCGGGCTCGATATTCCTCTGGTGCCCCCGGGCGGATTCGAAAACTCCCCCCGCGGGGAAATGAGTGACGCGGGTGCCGACGGTCCGAATCCTGCCCTTAGACCAGAAGAGCCCGGCACCATAGCGGTACCGGGCTCGATATTCCTCTGGTGCCCCCGGGCGGATTCGAACCGTCGACACCCGCTTTAGGAGAGCGGTGCTCTATCCCCTGAGCTACGGAGGCATGTTGTATTAGTGTAGCAGATTTACGCCGCTGTAATGCAGCGTATACCCACTCTTCGAAGTTGCGGTGGAACAGCCCTCCGGAAAGTGCGTCCCACTATCCAGGCAAATTCTGGGTCAGACTTTCCCCATGAGACCTTGCTAGGAAACTGTGACCCAGAATTTCGGCTCGAAACGGGACACGGTTTCCCAAACGACCCCGTTCCGGAAACTACATCCCGGAATCGACGCTCGAACTGGGATGCACTTTCCCGATCGAGCCACATGGGAGACTGCGCCCCACTTTGAACTGCGCCCCAATTCTTGGACGGGCTAATAAGCGGCCTACGCCGCACATAG
>DXMC01000035.1:0-24041 GCA_019414365.1 Collinsella sp. | reverse complement strand
GCGGAAACCACGAAGGCGATCATGCGGTACTGGGTGACGGAGATGCCCACAGACTCGGCAGCGATCTTGTTGTCGCGCACGGCAATAATGGCACGACCGGTACGGCTGCGAACCAGGTTGAGCACAATCACGAGCGCGACCATAACCAGGATTGCGCCGGCAAGGAAGGTCGAATAGGTCGACACGCCCGATGCGCCCTGCGCGCCCTTGATGATGGCGGTGCCGTCCTCGAGCAGGTGCAGGTCGTCGATCGTGGAGTTACCCGTGATGTTAAAGATCACATGCAGGCCGCGGGAATCGACGCCCACAATGAGGCAGGTGACGACCTCTTTGATGATCTCGCCAAAAGCCAGGGTCACGATGGCCAGATAGTCGCCGCTCAGGCGCAGGACCGGGATGCCGATCAAGAAGCCCAAGATGCCAGCGGCGATAGCGCCGACCACAATGCTGATGATCAGACGCATCGGATCGGACGGAACGGTGCTCTCCAGCGCGACGGCAGTGACGATGCCCGTATAGGCACCGACGCTCATAAAGCCCGCGTGGCCCAGCGACAAGTCGCCCGCGATGCCGACGACGAGGTTAAGGGAGATGGCCATGACGATATAGGCCGTGATGGGAACCAGCTGACCGGCGATCATGCGCGGGATCATGTGGTTGGACTGCATAAAGAACACGATGGCGAACGCCACAACGCACATGGCGTACGTGACAAAGTCGTGACGCGTCTGCTTGTCTTTAAGAAACTTCATAACGCTCACCTACACCTTCTCGGGGACGTACTTGCCCAAGAGGCCGGCAGGCTTGACGAGCAGGACGATGATCAAAACACCAAAGACGATGGAGTTGGCAAGGCTCGTGGAAATGTAGGCCTGCGCCATCGCCTCGATGATGCCGATGAGAATGCCACCGACAAAGGCACCGGGGATGGAACCGATGCCACCGAAGACGGCGGCGTCGAAGGCTTTGATGCCAGGCATGGCGCCCGTCGTGGGCTGCAGCACCGGCGAGTAGGAGCACAAGAGCACGCCGGCGATGGCGGCAAGGGCGGAGCCGATGGCGAACGTCATCGAGATGGTGCGGTTGACGTTGATGCCCATGAGCTGAGCGGCGGCCTTGTCCTCGGACACGGCGCGCATGGCCTTGCCCATCTTGGTCTTACCTGTAAAGAACATCAGGCCGGCCATGATAACCAGGCAGGCGACGATGGTCACGAGCGAGACGGCGCTTACGTTGAACTTAGCCAAGAACTCCGGCACCTGGAAGGTGACGAGCGAAGTGAAGTTCTTGGGCGTGGCGCCCCACAGAAGCTGCGCGGCGTTCTGCAGGAAGTAAGACACGCCGATAGCCGTGATCAGAACGGCCAGCGGGCCCGCCTGACGCAGCGGCTTGTATGCCAGACCCTCGATGAGAACACCGAGAACGGTACAGACCACACAAGAGAGAATTACAGATGCCCAGCCCGGAAGGCCGAGATACGACGTGGCACAGAACGAGACATAGGCACCGACCATGATGACGTCGCCGTGAGCGAAGTTGAGCATCTTGGCGATACCGTAGACCATGGTGTAGCCCAACGCGATGATGGCGTAGACGCTGCCCATGGACAGGCCGTTGACCAGGTATTGGATAAAGACCGTCATGTTCCACATCCCCCTTTCGAATAGGTTTCCAGTTAATGTATGAAACAGGGACGTTACACTGTCCCTAGATACCAAGCAAGCAGGGAAGGCCAAAACCTCCCCTGCTTGGGATCAAAACCGCTCTATGTAAGGCGGCCAATTAGGCCTGTACGTACTTGCCGTCGGTGATGACGTACGCCGTGGGCTCCTTCTGGACCTGGCCCTTATCGTTCCAGGTGAGCTTGCCGGTCAGACCGTCAACGGTAATCTTGAGCATAGCCTTGGACAGCTTATCGGCGACCTCGGTCGGGTCGGCGTCGACACCAAGATCGGCCTCCTTGAGGGCCTCGGCCACCGCGTGCACGCCGTCGTAGGCGTCGGCGGCAAACTGGTCGGGGGTATCGCCGTACTTATCCTTGTAGGCGTTGACGAAGTCGGCGTTCTTCTCATCGTCGGCGGAGAACGGGGTCATGAGCAGCAGACCTTCGGCAAGAGAGGTGTCGAAGCCCTCAACGCCCAGGATGCCGTCCATGCCGTCGCAACCCATCATCTTGACGTCGTAGCCCATATCCTTGGCGTTCTTGAGCAGGACGGACGCCGGCGTGTAGTAGATCGGCGCGAAGATCATGGTAGCGCCGGCCTGCTTGGCCTTGGTCAGCTGGTTGGTAAAGCTCGTGGCAGAATCGTCCTTAAAGGTCTCCTCGTCGACAATCTCGAGCTTGGACTCAGCGGCCTGGGCCTTAAAGGAATCCGCGATACCCGAAGAATAGGCGTCGCCGGAGTTGTAGAACAGCACGAACTTCTCATCCGCATACTTCTGCGCCAGGAACTTGGCAGCGTTGACACCCTGGTTGGGGTCGGTGAAGCAAACCTGGAAGACGCAATCCTTGCCGTCAGTGACGTCCTCGGAGGACGCGGACGGGGTGATCATGAACGTCTTGGGGTCGTTACCGCACTCTGCGGCAACGGCAACCGACGCACCCGTGGTGGTCGGGCCGACGAGGGCCTGCATGCCCCAGTCGAGCAGGGTATTAAAGGCGTTGACGGCCTTCTCGCCGTCGGCCTGGTCGTCCTCGGCCTTGCTGGCAAGCGGCAGCTCCTTGGTGGAGAAGTCCTTGCAGCCAAGCTCGACGCCCTGGGTAACGGACTTGCCGTAAGACGCGGCGGCACCGGTCAGCGGGCCGATGGTGCCGATCTTAAACGAAGCGTCGCTCGAAGCGGAACCGCTGTCGCCGCCGTTGGAGGAGCAGCCAGCTAGAATGGACATCGCCCCCAGACCTGCTGCGCTCGCGATAACGCTCCTGCGATTCATAACAGGGTTCAATGACTTACCGGTGAGGCTCGACATGCGGCTCTCCTCTCAAATCTCGTCGGGTTTCGGTTACCCAACAGGCCATCCTTCGCCGTGTTCGGCGTTCGCAAAATAGTAGACGCTTTAGTTGAGAAAAGTGGCGATTATTTCGACTTTTCTTTGGATTTGTTCATTTATCCATATTTCTGCGTATTTCTATTACTTTATGCAGTAAAGCAACTTTATTGTGTAAAAGCAATGTTTCCGTTCTGTTACAAGCGTCCCCGCCCTGAATAAAACAGCCTCACCGGTCGCGCTTTATGCGCGCTTAGGCGGCGATGTACTTGCCGTCCTGGATCACATAGGCCGTAGCGGGCTTTTCGACTTGGCCCTCGTCGTTCCACGTGAGCTCGCCAGTCAGGCCCTCGATCTTGATCTTGCGCATGGCCTTGGTCGGCTGGTTGATAAAGCTCGTGGAGGAGTCGTCCTTAAAGGTCTCGGTATCGACGATGTCGAGCTTGGATGCCTTGGCCTGCTCGGCAAAGGCATCGGCGATCTCGGCCGAGACGGCGACGGCGGCACCAGTGGTAACGGAGTCGACGAGCGCCTGCATGCCCCAGTCGCACAGGGCGAACCTTATGGTGTAAACGTTGACAGTTTGTTACGGAGTTCCGTTTGTAGCGAGCATGTTTCCAATGTTTCCGCAGCGTTTCGGGGGGTGCCGTTTTGTGCGACTCCTGTTGCCTGGCGAGCACGCGCCCTCGGTTCACGCTAGAATGCACTCAACCTTTAAGCGGTAATCCATCCATAAGATGCACGAAGGAGCTATCTATGAGCGAACCCCTGCGCACCGTGAACGTCGGTCTGATCGGTCTGGGAACCGTCGGCGGCGGCGTGGCCCGTCTGATTAAGAGCCACCACGATGAGTACCTGGCCGCCTACGGCATCGACCTTAAGCTAACTCGCGCCTGCGCGCTTGCCTGGGAGCAGGCCGAGGCGGCCGGTATTGAGCGCGAGGCCTTTACGAGTGACTGGCACGACGTCGTCACCGACCCCGCTGTCGACATCGTCGTCGAGCTGATCGGCGGCGAGCACCCCGCGACCGAGATCTTCACCACCGCCTTCGAGAACGGTAAGCACGTCGTCTCTGCCAACAAGGCCCTGTTGGGCCGTCATGTCGAGACACTCGCCGAGAAGGCGCGCGCGTGCGGCGTGCAGATTAAGTGCGAGGCCAGCTGCGGCGGCGGTATCCCCATCGTGAGCACGCTTGAGCACGATCTGGTGGGCAACAAGATCCTGACCATCGCCGGCATCCTCAACGGCACCACCAACTACATCCTGTCGCGCATGGACGCCGAGGGCGCCGATTACGCCGACGTGCTCGCCGATGCACAGGCCAAGGGCTATGCCGAGGCCGACCCGTCCGCCGACGTCGACGGCTTCGATGCCGCCAGCAAGACGGCCATCCTCGCCTCCATCGGCTTTGGCACCCGCGTTACCACCGATGATGTGTACCAGCAGGGTATCCGCACCATCGGCGCCGAGGACATCGCCCAGGCCCGCGAGCTCGGCTACACCATTAAGCTGCTCGGCATCGCCCGCAACACCGACGCCGGCGTCGACGTCCGCGTGCATCCCACGCTGATCCCCGCCGACCACATGCTTGCCAAGGTCAACGGCGCCATGAACGCTGTTTACGTAGTGGGCGATGCCGTGGGCGAGACCATGTTCTACGGTGCCGGCGCAGGCTCCTTCCCCACCGCGAGCGCCGTCGTGGGCGATATCCTGTCGCTCTCCGAGCAGATCAGCCGGGGCGTGGCTCCGCTGCCCGAGATTGAGCCCTATGGTCACAACCTCGCCTTTAAGCCCATGGACGAGCTCCAGACCAAGTACTATGTGCGCCTGAAGGTCGCCGACCGCGTGGGCGCCCTGTCCGAGACGGTCGACATCTTTGCCAAGCACAACATTTCGATCTCGCTCATCAACCAAGTCGAGGACGGCAAGTCGGGTGTCAGCGATGCCTGCTCGGTCATCTTCCTGACGCACCGCGCACTCGAGAAGGACGTCCAGGCTGCCGCCGCGGAGCTTGCCAGCGTCGACTGCGTGGCCGAGGTCGCCAACGTCCTGCGCATCGAGGACGTTGAGGCCTGGACCGAAGGCGTCATGGCCAACTAGTTCGGTTTACACCCCACAACGCATTTGCTCGAAGGGCTCCCGTCTGGTCTTGGACGGGAGCCCTTTTATTTGCACGCTCGGGGCGCATTGACGCGATCCGCGTTTGAACAATTTGACCGTTCGGTGTCAACCAGGGATACCGCTCACCGATAAGCAGGCATGTTTGCTTTTGTCCGCCGCTATCCTGTGCTGCGTACGTCCACCCCCGAAGAATGGAGGCACCATGTTGCTCGAGGGCAAGAAAGCAATCATCACCGGAGGCACGCGCGGTATCGGCTATGCCATCGCCTGCCGCTTTATCGAGGAGGGTGCCACCGTCACCGTCTTTGGCTCGCGTCAGGAGACCGCCGATGCGGCCGTTGAGAGGCTGACAGCCGTCTATCCCGACGCCAAGGTCTGGGGTCGCTCCTG
Source organism: Collinsella sp. (assembly GCA_019414365.1). Taxonomy (GTDB): domain Bacteria; phylum Actinomycetota; class Coriobacteriia; order Coriobacteriales; family Coriobacteriaceae; genus Collinsella. The sequence continues at coordinate 18,542 of DXMC01000035.1, read as the reverse complement.
CGACCTCACCTCACTCGAAGCCGTGACCGAGGCCTTTACCCAGGCTGCAGCCGATATGGGCGGTCTCGATACGGTCGTCAACAACGCCGGAATCTCCCAGCGCTCACCCCTTTTGGACTATACAGCCGAGGAGTTCGCCAAAGTTATGGACCTCAACGTCGTCGCCGTCTTTAACGGTCACCAGGCTGCCGCCAAGATCATGACCGAGGCCGGCCACGGCGGCACCATCACTACCACAAGCTCGATGGTCGCCAAGTACGGCCAGCCCTCTGGCGTCGGCTACCCCACGTCTAAGTTTGCCGTCAACGGCATGGTCCAGTCGCTCTCGCGCGAGCTCGCCCCCATGGGCATTCGCGTCAACGCCGTTGCCCCAGGCGTAACCAAGACCGATATGGTCGCCAACCTGCCCGAAGAGGTCATCAAGCCCATCATCGCCACTATTCCGCTCGGTCGCATGGGCGAGCCCGAGGACGTTGCCAACGCCTTCGTTTTCCTTGCGAGCGACATGTCCTCCTATGTCACGGGCGCCATCCTCCCCGTCGACGGGGCAGCCCGCTCCTAAAGGTCGAAAGTTTCGGCTTCGAACCTCAACAGAGTTCAACGCAAAAGGCGCGCTGTCCGCATCAACCGCAGGCAGCGCGCCTTCTATTATTTGGACGGAACCCGTATCCCGACATTCCTTGCTACTTGCCGTCGTCGTCCTGGGCTTCATCGCGCGCGTAGAGCTCCAGCATGCGGCGGCGGTATTCGTGTACGGCGAGCTTGGCGCGCTCAAGGCGGCGGCGCTCACGCGGAGTCAGCTCGGACGGGTCAACCTCATCACCATAGGTCTTATCGGCAAGAAGACGCGCCGCGTCCACGATGCGGGCATCGATGTGGCCGCTCGCCGCCTCGGCGGAAAGACGCTCGGCAATCGTTTCGAGCGTAGGCTGGCCCTCGAATACGCGACCATGGCCATGTGAGGTCAGCAGCTCGTGCTCGCGTGCGAGCAGGCTCGCCAAATCGTGATGGGCGCGCAGGATGTCAAGCGCATCGGATGGATGCTCGGCAACCTCTGCCACGGCGGCGACCGGCGCGGCATCGACCACGCGGTAGAAGAGCTGCGCGAGCAATGGCATCAAGAACACCGTGATGGCACCGGCGGCAACCATGACCGACGCAATATCTTGCGACAGCGCGCCCGCGTTGACGGCAACGCTCGTCACGGCAACGATGATCGGCAGGGCCGTGGTGCAGTACAGGGCCACGGTAATGCGACCATACGCCGACACATCGCGCGTCGCAGGACAAATGCTCATAGAGATGAGAATGGGCACGGCGCGAATGATAAGCAACGCCACGATAAAGCCCGCGAGCAGCCCGGGGCGTGACGCCACGGCCGTCAGGTCGATCTTTGCGCCCGATACGGTAAAGAACACCGGAATCAAAAAGCCGTAGGCCAGGCCGTCGAGCTTGGTCTCGAGCGTATGGTTGCCCTCGGGGATGATATAGCGCAGGACAAAGCCGGCGGCAAAAGAACCCAACACGATGTCGAGATCAAAGACGGCCGAGAACGCCACGAGCGTGACCAGGATGAGCACCGTCAGGCGCACGAAGGTCTGCGACGTGGTATCGGCACGCTCCTCGACAAACGCAAAGAAGCGGCTGCCGACGCGCTTGGAGCGGCTTGGGACCACGGCCAGCAACACGCAAACCACCGCAAACAAGCCAAGGATTACGAGCGTTTGGATGCCAGTGCGAGCAGACAGCAGCACCGACATGGCGAGCACGGGACCGAGCTCGCCCCAAGTGCCATACGCGAGAATCGAGTCGCCCACACGCGTGCCGGTGAGCGAGCGCTCACGCATGATGGGCACGAGCGTGCCGAGCGCCGTAGAAGTGAGGGCAAGCGTCACGGCGATGCCGTCGAAATGACTGACCGAGAACCACGGGGTAAAGCGCACGGCAAGCCAGGCGATACCAAACGTGACGACCCACGTCGCCAAGCCGTAGCGCCCCTCGACGCCCGTAATGCTCTTGGGGTCGATCTCAAAGCCGGCAAGCAGGAACAAAAAGGCCAGGCCGAGCTCGGACACAAGCGAGACCTCGGCATCTACATGGATGACGCCGAGCATATGGGGTCCCAGCACCGCGCCGAGCACGAGCAAAAAGACGGTCTCGGGAACGGGTTTTCCGGGAATCGCCGAGGCGATGAAGGGGCTTGCGAAGGCCACGAGTGCGATGATGGCGAGCGAAACGAATGCCATGTGATGCCTTTCTCTTGTTTGCGCTTCACTGTAGCACCCTCGCCGTCCTCAACGCGCCGCGAGCTGTCGTATCATAGTGAGGTTTACAAACATGTGGCTCAAGGCGACCGCGAGGCAGACCCCGCAAACCGACCGCTGCCGCATACCGTACCGTACGCCCAACCGATCAGGAAGGCAGGAACCAATGGTCTCTCGTATCTACGTGGAGAAGAAACCCGGGTTCGACGTCGAGGCTCAGCAGCTCAAGGGCGAGCTGACCGAGATTCTCGGCATCAAGGGCATCGAGGCCCTGAGGATCATCAACCGCTACGACGTCGAGGGCATCGACGAGGAGCTTTTCCGCTCCTGCGTGCCGACCGTCTTTAGCGAGCCCCAGGTCGATGTGACCTACGACGAGCTCCCCGCAAGCGATGGCGCCGTCTTTGCCGTCGAATTCCTGCCTGGCCAGTTTGACCAGCGCGCCGACTCCGCCAGCGAGTGCGTGCAGCTCATCAGCCAGGGCGAGCGCCCCGCCGTGCGCTCCGCCAAGGTCTATATGATCTCGGGCGCTCTGGACGAAGCCGCCATCAAGGCCATCAAGCACTACGTGGTGAACCCCGTCGAGGCGCGCATCGCCTCGCTCGACTTGCCCGAGACGCTGTACATGGAGACCCCCGAGCCCCAGCCCGTCGAAGTGCTCGACGGCTTCCGCGAGCTCGATGAGGCCGGCCTTGCCGTCTTCATCGCCGATCGCGGTCTTGCTATGGACGAGGCGGACATCGCCTTCTGCCAGCAGTACTTCCGCGATGAGGACCGCGACCCCACCATCACCGAGATCCGCGTGATCGACACCTACTGGTCCGACCACTGCCGCCACACCACCTTCGGCACCGTCCTAGATGACGTGACGATCGACGACGCCGTGGTGCAGCAGGCCTTCGACCGCTACATGGAGATGCGCCACGAGCTCGGTCGCGACGCCAAGCCCGTCTGCCTCATGGACATGGGCACCATCGGCGCCAAGTACCTCAAGAAGACCGGCGTCATGACCGATGTCGACGAATCCGAGGAGATCAACGCCTGCACCGTCAAGGTGAAGGTCGATGTCGACGGCGAGGACCAGGACTGGCTGTTCCTCTTTAAGAACGAGACCCATAACCACCCGACCGAGATCGAGCCCTTCGGCGGTGCCGCCACCTGCGTGGGCGGCGCCATCCGCGACCCGCTCTCGGGCCGCAGCTATGTGTACCAGGCCATGCGTGTCACCGGCGCCGGCGACCCCACCGTCCCGGTTTCCGAGACGCTCGAGGGCAAGTTGCCGCAGCGCAAGCTCGTAACCACCGCTGCCGCCGGCTACTCCAGCTACGGCAACCAGATTGGCCTTGCCACCGGCCAGGTCAACGAGCTCTATCACCCCGGTTACGTGGCCAAGCGCATGGAGGTCGGCGCCGTCGTGGGCGCCACCCCGGCAAACCACGTTCGTCGCGAGTGCCCCGCCCCCACCGACAAGATCATCCTGCTGGGTGGCCGCACCGGCCGTGACGGCATCGGCGGCGCCACCGGCTCCTCCAAGACCCAGAACACCGAGTCCATCGAGACCTCGGGTGCCGAAGTCCAGAAGGGCAACGCCCCGGTCGAGCGCAAACTGCAGCGTCTGTTCCGCCGCGGCGATGCCTGCCGTCTGATCAAGCGCTGCAACGACTTTGGCGCCGGCGGCGTCTCGGTCGCCGTGGGCGAGCTTGCCGACGGCCTGTATGTCGACCTTGATACCGTGACCAAGAAGTACGACGGCTTGGACGGCACCGAGCTCGCCATTTCCGAGTCCCAGGAGCGCATGGCCTGCGCCGTCGCCGACGGTGACGTCGAGGAGTTCATGGGCTACGCCGCCGAGGAGAACCTGGAGGCAACCGTCATCGCCGAGGTTACCGCCGAGCCGCGCATGCGCATGGCCTGGAACGGCGTCGCCATCGTCGATCTGTCCCGCGAGTTCCTCAATTCCAACGGTGCGCCCAAGCACCAGGTCGCCCACGTCTGCGCCCGCAGCGTGTGGCAGCCCAGCTGGGCCGGCACCACGCTTGCCGAGCGCATGACCTCGCTCGTCACCGACCTTAACGTCGCCTCCAACAAGGGTCTTTCCGAGCGCTTTGACTCCACCATCGGCGCCGCGACCGTGCTCATGCCCTTTGGCGGCAAGACGCAGCTCACCCCAAGCTCGGCCATGGTCGCCAAGTTCCCCGTGGACGGCGAGACCACCACGGCGAGCGCTATGGCATGGGGCTTCAACCCCTATCTGATGGAGGCCGACCAGTTTGCGGGCGCCTACCTGTCCGTGGTCGAGTCCATCGCCAAGCTCGTGGCCGCCGGCTTTGAGCACAAGCGCGCCTATCTCTCCTTCCAGGAGTACTTTGAGCGTCTGCGCACCGAGGCCGAGCGTTGGGGCAAGCCTATGGCAGCCGTCCTGGGCGCCCTCATGGCCCAAGTCGACCTGGGTGCCGGCGCCATCGGTGGCAAGGATTCCATGAGCGGCTCGTTTGAGGACGAGACCGGCGAGCTCAACGTTCCGCCGACCCTGATCAGCTTCGCTGTCGCCGTGGGCAAGGCCGCCCGCGCCGTCTCGCCCGAGTTCAAGGGCCTCACGCACCGCGTCGTCCGCATCGCCCCCGCCACCTATGGCGAGGACTACCGCCCCGACGCTCAGCAGCTGCTCGCGGCGTTTGACGCCGTCGAGGCGCTCACTGCTACCGGCAACGCCCTGGCCATCTCCACGCCCGGCTACGGCTGCGGCGCCGAGAGCCTCTTTAAGATGTGCGTCGGTAACCAGATCGGTATCGAGCTTGCCGAGGATGTAGACGTAGAGAGCCTCTTCACCCCGCTCTACGGCAGCTTTATCGTCGAGCTCGCCGAGGACGCCGAGCTGCCCGAGGTCGCCGACGGCGTTGTCGTCGAGCCCCTGGGTACCACCGTCGAGGGCTATGTCATCGACACCGGCTCCGAGGTCATCGAGCTCGCCGAGCTCCAGGAGGCCTGGGAGAGCGGCATCGAGGGCGTCTTTGCCTACCGCAGCGCCGGCGAGACTGCCAAGGTCGAGACCATCGACTTCCGTGCCAAGGATATCCACGTGTACAGCGGCGCCAAGATCGCCCGCCCGCGCGTGGTAATCCCCGTGTTCCCCGGCAACAACTGCGAGTACGATAGCGCCCGCGCTTTCCGCGCCGCCGGCGCCGAGGCCGACACCTTCGTGATCAACAACCTCACGCCCGAGGCCGTCGCCGAAAGCACCCACGAGCTTGCCCGCCGCATCCGTGCAAGCCAGATCGTCATGATCCCCGGCGGCTTCTCGGGCGGCGACGAGCCCGATGGCTCCGCCAAGTTCATCACGGCGTTCTTCCGCGCTCCCGAGGTCACCGAGGCAGTCCGCGACCTGCTCAAGGCCCGCGACGGCCTGATGCTGGGCATCTGCAACGGCTTCCAGGCCCTGATCAAGCTCGGTCTGGTGCCCTACGGCGACATCGTCGACGCCACGCCCGATGCGCCCACGCTGACGTTCAACACCATCGGTCGCCATCAGAGCCGTCTGGTGCGCACCCGCATCTCGTCCAACCTGTCCCCGTGGCTATCGCAGTGCAGCCTGGACGACCCCTACACCGTCGCCATCAGCCACGGCGAGGGCCGCTTTGTCGCCAGCGACGAGGTGCTCGCCCAGCTCATCGCCAACGGCCAGGTCGCCACGCAGTACGTGGGCGAGGACGGCAAGCCCAGCATGGACCTTTCCGTCAACCCCAACGGCTCCGCACTCGCCATCGAGGGCATCACGAGCCCCGACGGCCGCGTCCTGGGCAAGATGGGCCATGCCGAGCGTCGTGGCGACAACCTGTACCGCAACGTGCCCGAGCATGTCCCCGGCGATAAGTTCATGCCGATCTTTGAGAGCGGCGTGGCCTACTTCGCTTAATGCGTCCCATCGGGTACAATCCCCTCGGGTAACAACACCCGCCACCGGCACACCCGGTGGCGGGTTCTTTTTTGCTTCGCGCATACAGGAAGGACATCATGGAAAGCCGCAAGCCGTATCTCGCCACCCTACCCGGGCTCATCCTGGGCTGCCTCGTCTGCTGTGCGCTCTGGGGGTCGGCTTTCCCCTGCATCAAGATCGGTTACGGGCTCTTTGGCATCCCCGCGCACGATAGCGCCTCACAGCTGCTCTTTGCGGGCTTGCGCTTCACGCTTGCCGGCGCCCTGGTTATCGTTGGGATGAGTGCGGCCCAACGCCGCCCCCTCATTCCGCAGGCTCGTGACATCAAGCCCATCTTTGTCTTGTCACTCTTCCAGACTATCGGGCAGTACTTCTTTTTCTACCTAGGACTCTCGCGCGCCAGCGCCATGTCGAGTTCCATCATCGAGGCCAGCGCCAACTTCCTCGCAATTCTCTTTGCCGCCTTGGCATTTCACACCGAGAGGCTCAATACGCCCAAGGTGCTTGGCTGTGTGCTGGGCTTTGCAGGCGTCGCGCTCGTCAACCTTTCGGGCGCGGATGGCACCTTTGGCTTTACGCTCGACGGCGAGGGATTTATCTTGGCTTCCACTGTTGCGGGCGCCCTGTCGACCTGCCTCATTGGCATCTTCTCGCGCGAGCATGACGGCGTCTTGCTCGCCGGCTGGCAGTTTTTAGTCGGTGGCGTGGTCCTTACCGCAATCGGGTTTTTGATGGGCGGCACGTTTTCCCCCACCGAAATCGCCCCCGCCATCGCGCTCATCATTTATATGGCGCTCATTTCCGCCGTCGCGTACTCGCTGTGGTCCCGCCTGCTCGCCGTCAACCCCGTCAGCCGCGTTTCGGTCTTTGGCTTTATGAACCCGGTCTTTGGCGTGCTGTTGAGCGCACTGCTGCTCGGCGAGGGCGCTGGCACGAGCCCCGTTACCGTACTTGTTGCCCTGCTGTTGGTCTGCGGCGGCATCATCATCGTCAACAAACCCAAAAAAGCCTAGCGAACCGCCCTTATTTAGTAGAGGAGATTCACATGCTTTAGCTTAATGGAGTACATCGGTGAGCTGAGGGCCGCAACGCACGCCAGCGTTCGCCCTTTTTTTCTAGCGTATCTGGACGCCGGCTTTCTTCTTCTCGCGCTTTACGCGGTAAAGCTCCGCGTCGGCAGCGCGAAGCAAGTCTTGCCAGGTATCGACGCCATCACCAACCCGTGCGTAGCCGATGGACATCCGCAACAGATACGGGACCTCGGCGCGCGCGAGCTCGTCGCTGATTGCCGCGCACAGACACATGATGTCCTGCTCCGCCGTCGCCTTTTGAAGCACCACAAACTCATCGCCGCCATAACGTGCGATAAAGCCACCAGACGCCGAGCAGACCTCTTTGAGCGTAGCAGATATGACCTGGAGGGCATGATCGCCCTCAACATGTCCATACCGGTCGTTAATCTGCTTAAAGCCGTCAGCGTCCATCATAAGCAGATATACATCTTCGGCCTGATCCACATTTGAAAAGAGCGACAGCATATAGGTCTCAAAACGGTTGCGATTGTTGAGGCCAGTCAACGGGTCGGTCGAGATCAGCTGCTCCTGGTAGATGATGTAGAGCAGCAGGATGCTCAGCGTTATACCGACACAAAGGCCCGGTACCGAAAACAAAACCTGGAAGGTACCGCCCACCAGAGCGGGAACCGCAAAAAAGGCGAGGGTGCGATAAATGGCCTTCTTTTGCAGACTTTCGACTTTTCGAGTCTGAATAAAGGCATGCAAAGACGTATATATGATGTAGCAGTAGCTAACGATAGGCTGAATCATATAAAGCGCTCCGCGACGATATACGCCCTGTGCATCGATATAAAACATAGTGTGCGTCCAGTAGCTGGTAAATGCCAGCACGACCACCAATACGGTTGGCAACGTCACGAGCGCCACCCTATAGCGCGCGGTCAAAAGGCGTGAGCCCTGCACTGTCTCGGAATAGAAAAACCAAATGAGGCACGCGATGGCGAACAGCGAAAACGAGACCGCGTTGGAAATCCAGTTGGCCGTGATGCCTACAGGAGTGCTCACGCCGTCCGAGAGCGTCCAGATCATATCGAAGAAAATGTAGGCTGCAGACGTGTAGCCCAGCATGCTAAACAGAAGCTGCTGGGTGCTCGAGAACAAGGAGCGGCGGCTTCGTGCGGCAAGCCCGATAAGAACAATCATGCATAGCAGGAATATCTCAATTTTGAGTGCCTTAACCACTAGACGCCATCCATTCAATATTCAAGTGGTCAGAATCGCCCGATTCTGGTCTGGGCAACAAACACCCCCTACCCGCAGGGGTAAGGGGAATCATAGCAGAGCGCCCGAACGTCACTGCAAAACAGTCATCGTTCGGGCGCTCAAACGGCGCGAATTGCACTCCGGCATCATTGATGGGTAGCGATTGCTATTCGCCATCGATGTCGGTCGCGACGGCCTCCTCGATGGCCTCGACACCGGCAGGCGACAGATCCTCCTTGCCCTGGCAAAACTTCTTGTCGACCCAGCCGGTCAGAATCGGGGCCATGATTGCCGTGATGATGACGGCGGTGGCGATCTGCGCATACGCGGTGGGCGCAAGCTCGGCATAGCGCGGAGCGACCTCGGCGAGGGCGACCGGCGTGGTCATAGCCGTGCCGGCGATAGTGGAGCAGGCAACGGCCGCCTTGCCGTTACCACCGCACAGGCGCTCGAAGGCAAAGGTAATGGGACCGACGATAAAGAGCGTGATGAGGCCCAGCAGGATGCCCGAAATGCCACCGGCGATGAAGCTCGAAAGGCTCATGGACGCACCGAGCTGAAAACCAATTACAGCGATCGCGGGATTGGCGCCGGGAACCAGCAGGTTCTTGATAAACGGGAACAAGTTGCCCAGGACCATGCCGATAACAAGCGGCAGGATGGATCCGATGATGGTGCCGACGGGGATGTTGGCGAGACCCGAAACACCAAGGATGATCATCGTGACGGCGGGGCCGGCCGTAAAGAACAGGATACCGACAGCGCCCTGCTCGGACTCATCGCCGAACTCGCCCATGATGCCCGTATAGAGCGCCATGTTGCAAAACGTAATGCCGCCGATGATGGAAACCGAGCTCAGGCCTAAAAAGTTATCGTTAAAGAAGTGCGCGACGCCCAGACCCAGCGCGGCTGCCACTACAAGCTTAGGAATCAGCACGACGATGCCGGTCTTGATGGCGCCCGGCGTGGACTTAAAGCTGATGCCGGCGCCCACGAACAGCAAGATCGCGGCAACGATGGTGTTGGAGCCGCCGCGGCAGGCAGCCGTAAAGAAGCCGCCGACCTCAAAGACCTGCGGGCAGAAGGTATTGAGCAAAAGGCCGACGATCATCGGATAGATCATGATGTCGCCCGGGATGCGCGGTACCTTGAATTTCTTTTGCTCGCTGGCGGTCGCTTCCTGTGCCATGAAACCCCCATTTCCGCTGACGCAGAACAAAAGCCCACGTCACGCTTTGCTACAGTAAAGTTTGACCATGGTACCAGAAGAAATAGACCAGCTCGGTGAAAAATTCGACAAGTTCGGATGGAACGAGATTCGGCGCCGCGACGCCACCCCTATATAGAGCGCGAAACGGGAGGAGATAGCAGCGACACTTGCGACGATCGATGCTGCAGGTACGCCCGCCAGCCAAAGATTGCAGATCATAAACTGGCCGCTGCCCGTCACAAACGTGCTGCTCAGGGCAAAGACCATCCAGGGCTCCATTCCCGTCTGCCCCATGATCATTCCGCACGGCGCGCCTATTGCAACATAGGTAAGCATCACCGGCCAGACGGTTCTAACGATTTTGAACACCATACGCTTCTCATCCTGACAAGGTCTCCGAGCCGCATGTAGCGATACGGCAGAATCATCATCCGACAGCAACCGAGTTCACCTACAATTGCCACCGGATCGAAAGACACAACTTTTTAGGAAGTCATTATGACAGCTATCGATCGAGACCGGGCGCGCGCGGCCTTCAAAAGCTACACCGATGCCTACGACGCCACCAACCCACGCATCGCGCTCAAAATCGAGCATACGTACCACGTGGCCGAGGCATGCGATGCCGTAGCGCGCGAGCAGGGCTGGTCGTCAGAAGATATTGACCTGGCATGGCTTTGCGGCCTGCTACACGATATGGGCCGCTTTGAGCAGCTGCGACGCTGGGACACCTTTAAGGACGCCGAGAGCATGAGCCATGCGGCGCTGGGCATCGAGGTCCTCTTTGGCGAGAATCCCGCCGATGCACCCGCCACGACAAACATCCGTGACTTTATCGAAACCGGTGCGCATGACGAGCTCATCCGAGCGAGCATCGCCTATCACAGCGACTTTCGCCTGCCGGCACAACTCGACGAGCGTACACGGTGCTTCTGCGATATCGTGCGCGATGGCGACAAGATCGACATTATGCGCACCATCGCCGACAGCACCGTCGATACCATCCTCAAGGTGGATGAGGACGCGTTTCTAGCCAGTCGCTTCTCGGTACCGACGCTTGCCGCCTTTGACGAGCATCGGTGCGTCGCGCGCGACGAGCGCAACGAGCCGGCGGACTACCTGGTGGGACTCATCTGCTTTATGTTTGAGCTCGTCTATCCAGCGAGCCGCACGCTGGCGCGCGAGCAGGGCGATATCTACCGCCTGCTCGACGCGCCCTTTGGCATTACGCGGCCCTTTACCGACCCCGCCACGCAGGCGACTTGGAGCCGCCTTAAGGACGAGATGCGCGACTGGCTGGCGCGCGCCTAGTGCTCAAGCTGGGCCAGCAGTTCCTCGACGACCTCGACGGCATCGCCAACAACCTTGTACTGGGCAGCACCAAAGATGGGGGCATCCGGGTCCTCGTTGATGGCGATGATGCACTCCGCCCCACCGATGCCGGCAAGATGTTGGATGGCGCCCGAAACACCGATACTCACGAGAAGCCTGGGCGAAACCGATACGCCCGTCTGGCCAATCTGATGGCAATACTCCAACCAGCCGGCCTCCACGACGGGTCGCGTACAGCCAAGCTCGGCTCCCAGAGCCTCGGCGAGCCTTCGCATCAACGGCAGGTTTTTCTTGGAACCAATGCCGCGACCCACCACGACCAGGCGCTCGGCATTGGCGATCGAGGGCTGCTGTCCCCACTCCTCGGCGGGAATCGAGATCTCGACACGAGCCTTAGCATCATCCGCAAGTGATATCTGGGTGATCGTGCCGGAGCGGCCGTAGTCAAAGTCGGGCGCCTTAAAGATACCGGGGCGCACCGTTGCCATCTGCGGACGGTGGTTGGGGCAAATGATGGTGGCCATCAGGTTGCCGCCAAACGCCGGACGCGTCTGTTGCAGCAGTCCCGTCTCTGTATCCATCGAAAGTACGGTGCAGTCAGCCGTAAGGCCCGTCTGCAAACGCACGGCAACGCCGGGTGCCAGTTCGCGACCAAAAGCGGTCGCACCGTATAGGATGGCCTCGGGTTTGCGTTCGGCTACCAAATCGCAGATCAAGCGGGCGTAGACCTCCGCATCGTTTTGGCGCAGGCGCTCGTCGCGACAGGCCAGGACTTCGTCGGCGCCCGCGCAAACCAGATGCTCCAGGTCCCCGAGCGAGCCCTCAGGGCTCATGCCGACCAGTGCCACCAGACGGCAGCCGCGAGCATCGGCAAGCTCGCGGCCCTTGCCCATAAGCTCATAGGCAACGGAAGTCACCGTATCGTGCTCGTCGGTCTGCACGAATACCCAAATGTCTCGATACGCATCGAGGTCAACCGCACCAGCGGCCTCGTCACGCTCGATCGAGATAGCGTTGACAGGGCAGGCGTCGACGCACCCACCGCATAGGATGCAGCCTTCGGTCACGCGGGCGCAGCGATTGGGACGCTCGCCCTCCACCACAATGCCGCCCGAGGCGCAGGCGCGAACGCAGCGACCGCAGCCGATACAGGCTTCGCTATCGATAATCAGTCCGCTCATCTATGCCATCCCCTCGATAATCTTGGCAAGTTTTGCCGCCTGCTCGGACGCCGTTCCGTCAACGTCCTCGCACGTTTGGTCACGGTCGGGCACAAACGAGCGCACGACCTGTGTCGGCGACCCGGCAAGACCGCAACGCGCGGGGTCGGCGTTCACGTCGGCGGCACTGACCACGCGCACGTCCGCCTCCTCCGCCGCGCGAATACCGGCAATACTCGGCATACGCAACTGGCCAATCTCCTTGGCAGTCGTCATCGCGCACGGCATCTCAAGGTACACCGTCTCCTCGCCGGCATCGCATCCGTGAACGAGCGCCAGTGAACCACAGGTCGTAAAGCCCGCGCTTTGCACGCAGCTCGCGTCGGTCACACAGGGAATCTCAAAAGCACCGGCAAGCTCGGGACCAATCTGGGCCGTATCGCCATCCACCGCCATCTTGCCGCAGATGAGCAGGTCGAAGTCCTCGTCGAGCGCCTCGATGCCGCACTTGAGGGCATAGGTGGTCGCCAGGGTATCGGCACCTGCAAAGGCGCGATCGGTCAGCAGCAGCGCGTCGTCGGCACCTCGAGCGATGCAGTCGCGCAGCAGCGACTCGGTCGCGGGGATGCCCATCGACACCACCGTTACGCGCACGTCCATGCCAAAGCCGATAAAGTCGTCCTTCAGCGCCAGCGCGCATTCCAAAGCGCTCGCATCAAAGGGATTAATGACCGCCTGCTTGCCATCGCGCACGATGGTATTGGTCTTGGGGTCCATCTTGACCTCGGTGCTGCCCGGCACGGCCTTGACGCACACCACCATATGGAAATCACTCATCTTCACGCGCCCCCTTTCTGGACGAGCTCATCCAAGAGCTTTTCCGAAAACAGGTTGCCGCGACCCAGCTGCCCGTCGGGATCGAGCTGGAGCTTGAGCCGCGCCGACTCGACCATGGCCTCGTGACCGTACATCGTCTCCAAAAAGCCCGCCTTGATCTTGCCGACGCCATGCTCGGCAGAAACGGCACCGCCCATGGCCGTGACCTCGGAAGCCCACTGGGCAAAGAGTTCTCCGCCGCGGCGGTAATCCTGCGCATCGCGCGGCAGAATGTTCACATGCAGATGGTTGTTACCGATGTGCCCCCAGGCGGCAGATTCAAGCCCACTTTCGGACAACGTACGGCGATAAAGGGCGATGACATCGGCCAAGCGTGCGTTGGGCACCGACATGTCCGACCCCAGTTTGGTGATGGTGGGATCCGTGCGGCGACGCTCGTCGATAAGCATGTTGACGCTCTCGGGCACCGCGTGGCGGAAGAACCGCTGGCACTCGCGATCGACCTCGGTGCGCGCGACCCATGTCGCATCGTCGCGGCCGCCCGCAAGCTCTAGTACCCACCCCAAGTGATACAGCTCCTCAGTCGCCTGGGCCTCGTCATCGCAGTCGAGCTCCACGTAAACACAGACCTTGGCCTCTTTGTCGAGCGCCGGCAGCGAGGCAAACGCCGTCGACTGCTCGCGCTGGCGACGCAGGATATCCAGAGCACCAGCATCGAAATACTCAATAGCGGCGGCATGGGACAGCACGGGACGCACGGAATCGGTAAAGGACACGGCCTTGTCTTCGCTATCGAAAAAGCAGCTCACACCCCAAACGACCGCAGGTGCCGCTTGCAGGGCAATCTCGAGCTCAGTGATAACGCCGAGCGTGCCACAAGCGCCGATAAAGAGGTCGATGGCGTCCATATCGTCCGCAACAAAATAACCCGAGGCATTTTTGGTCTCGGGCATGGTGTAGCCAGGAAGATCGAGCTCGAGTGTGTGGCCCTCTGCCGTCACGAGCGACAGGTGACGGTCCTGGGCAAAAACCTCGCCGCGCTGAAGCTCAAGCAAATCGCCATCAGCCAGCGCGACGTGGAGTCCCGTGATATGCGGGCGCATGGGGCCGTAAGCGTAGCTGCGGGCGCCGGAGGCGTTGCATGCCGCCATGCCGCCCAGACAGGCAGATGCCTCGGTGGGATCGGTGGGAAAGAACTGCTCGGGGGCATCTTGAAACTCATCGTAGGCCTTAAGCGATGCCTGCTCCCAGCCAGCGGCCGGCAGTACCTTCTTGCCCAGCTGCTTGCGCAGCTCCGAGAGCACAACGCCCGGCTCCACGCGCAGCAGAAATTGGCCTTGTTCATCGCGGCGAAGGCCCAAGTAGCGATTCATACGGGAAGTATTGAGGATATGCCCGCCGTGGGGCACGGCACCGGCGGCAAGGCCGGTTCGGGCGCCCTGAACCGTTACCGGGACACGCTCGGCATGGAGCTTTTCCAAAATGGCACGGACCTCGTCTTCCGTTGTCGGAAACGAGATGCTCGAGGCCTCGCCCGATGCGCGAGACTCATCGCGACCATACTCTTCGAACTCGTCGGTGAAGGGTTTGATGGTTGCAGACACGCGAACTCCCCCTTTAGCTAACTACAGTGTTTGCAGGGAGATGTTACCGCATCGTTTCGTCGACGTGTTCGAGACCGTCTCCATAATTGGCGATTTTTACGTTCGTGCAATTCGGCGAACGGCAAGGCTTCCTCGGCAGACGATGCTTTTGACACATATGGCCCCGCCGTCGCCGACCGCGCGATTGTCGCTCGAAAAAAGTTGGAGTATTTTTTGCCGCCTTTTACCTGCGGAGACGCCAATCCGTCAAGCATTTGGTCAGAAATTGGTCAAGTAGCGGCTGATACGGTCGGCGTCGACAGCCAAAACCGATAGAAGTTTTGGCCCAGAAGCAGGGAGGTTCCCATGGCATATTACTGGCCCCAGTACGGCATCGCCATCGAAGTCGACGACGATCCCCATCTCCTACCTTTCGACGAAGAGGTATTCCCCGATACGACGGTCTACCACGTTACCACCGATGTGATCTGCGACCCCGAGTCGTTCTCGGCGCTCGCCCACCACATCGCGCATATCCACGACATCGAGCTCCCTCCCGACTTCGACGAGCTCGTCTACTCGCGCCGTCTGATGCTTCACATGCTCTTTGGAGCGGACCCGTCCACCTTTGCGCGCGTCTATACCACCAAGGATGCCGCATGAGCGCGAAGAGGCCACCCCACTTTGTAGGCCTGGGTCGTCGCAAGAAGCTCATCGTTGCCTGTTTGGCCATCGTCTGCGCCCTTGTCGCCGTAGGACTATACGCTTGGCAGTCGCAGCCCGTACCCGAGGCGGGCGCTTCGGTTACGACGGCCGAGGGCAAAACGCGTCAGGAAATCCAAGATGAGCTCGACGCTATCGTCCGCGACAACATGATGACGATTTCGGTCGCGCCGGTCGCTCAGCTGCAGGAGGACGGCAAGCTGCGCGTCAACGTGCAAAACGTCCAAGACAATAAATTTCCCCAGCGATTCCGCGTCATCCAAAACGACGAGACCATGTACGAATCCGGTGTGGTCGAGACCGGCAAGACAATCGAGACGTGCCCCGCCGGCGACATCAAAGAAGGCGAGGCATACATCGAGATCCAGGCACTCGATGCCAAGACCCTCGACAGCCACGGCAATCCGACACGTGTCAAGGTGCGGGTTGAGCAAGCCGAGAACTAGCTTTTCCGGCCGACGCGGCACCGCACGCAATTCACCAGCATTCGTCCAATCATCGCGGGGACGACCCGCGGCGAATAGAAAGGAACGACCATGGACATCACCAGGAACATGAACGGAGCCAGAGCGCTCGTCGTGGGCGCAGGGCTCGCGCTCGCGCTCGCAATGGGCGCCGCCCCGACGCCAGCTCTGGCAGCCGGGCGCGTTGGAACCACGAAAGTAATGGTCAGGACCGAGATCGACAACGTTGAGTTCAAAGTTCCGACGGTTATTCCCTTCGTCGCCAAGGCCGACGGCACGCTCCAGGGCCCCTCAGAAGACGCGACCACCATCGATAATCATTCGGCCTACGGCATCCATGTCACCAACATGAAGATCGACGCCATGAACACCTGGACCATTGCTGCCGACGCCAAGGCCGGAACCGCGCAGAACTCCATCGACTTTAAGGTCGGCCCCGACGGCGCACTCCAGAACGCCAGCGCCGCAATGCAGGGGACGGGCCTCGATCTTTCCAAGAACGCGGCCTTCGACATGAGCTACCAGGGCATTGCCGGCGGCAAGGACAAAATTAAGCTCAAGACAAGCGGAAACGTCGCCCGCGTCACGCGCGACATCTTCCGCGTAACCGGCGAAGGCGATCAGGTTGCAACGATCACCTGGACGGTCGAGCCCGGTGCGCACACGGCATAAGGCCGTCGCCCTGGCCGCCGCCGTCAGTATCCTAGCGTTTGGGCCAGCCATGGCCTTTGCCCAGCAAGAACAGGCGCAGGCCGCCACGCAAGTGACGGTCGACCTCTCGGGGCTCGACCGCGGCGACCGCGAGGAACCATTGGCGCAGACAGGCGATGGACGATGGCTCTTGGCAGCAGGCGCCACAGCAGCAGGCGCGGGAACCGCCGGCCTCGGCCTGCACATCAAACGCAGCCAGAAACAAAACACGGACAGGCCGCACTAAATTAGCTAAGGAGACCCCATGGCATCGAAGAACCTTTTGCCCGTCGTCGCACTCTGCGGCGCGCTCGCAACCGGAACGCCTGTCGCCGCTTGGGCGACTCCCGTCATGGCAGACTCCTTACCAGCAGCCCTAAGCTCCGCATCAAATCCGTCGAGCGCCATTGCGTGCAAGCGTTTTTCGATCGCACAGGCTGCAATCTCAACCTCGGGATGCCTTCGTCGTAATACGGACGGTTCGATAGTCGTGGATATCAATCGTTCGAACAAGGCAAACGGCTCCCAGGCGGGGTACGCCGTCTGCACGTGGCGCTCGGTTGTGCTCGACGCAGATGGCGATCCATGCAATTTAGAGCTGCACATCGACATCGCTTCGATCGATGACTCGGCGAACGGAGCGAAGGTCGCCTTCGACGGTGCGTTTTTCGAGAAAGGAGGCGGTATATGTCTGGGCTGCGCCGCCGCGAATGCAGACGACACGCAGCCCACCCTCTCATTCACGGCATCGTTGCGGTTGACCAAAGCCGACACCGATGCCATCGCGGCGGGAGAAGCGTCCCTGCTGTTCTACGCCGTCAGCACCAAAGACACAGACGCTCATTTCGAGAAGCCAGCCGGATCACTCAGCCTTACACGAGGGATAGAGGCAGGCCCTATTGAAATCGATGCCCACGCGCAAAGCAGGCAACGCATTCTTGCCGACCCGGCGCTTCTCGAAATGGAGTGGAACGGATCAGGAGCCATCGGAATTATCCCCTCCGCGCTTGACGCCAAGACGCTCCCCTCAAACGACGAACCCATCAACGCAACCATACAAGAAGAGAACGCGGACAAAGAAGCAGGTGCGGGCGACACGCCGTCGCCGACAAACAGCGTCCCAGCTTCTTTCGAAGCACCGAATGAGCCCGCTAACGATCCAAACGATCCCGAGCTCGCAGACAGTCTGGGGCTTGCTGATCCTCAAGAGATCGATGAAGGTAACTGCTGCGTGCTTGCCGCGCTCGACCACACAGAGGTCATCGACGCTGCGAACATCGAAGTTGCCGCCGCCAATCAGCCCGTCCGCAAGTCGGCCATCATCGCATTTCCTGAATCCATCGAAGTCGTCTTTTTGCCATCGGGCGAGGTCGTGGCCCCAACACTGCTCACCTTGTTGGGCGCCAAGAATACTCGAAACGAAATTAAAAAGGTCACGGTTGTCGACCCTGCAACCACCGCCAAGCTGCGTCTATACGCCGTTGCTCCAGACGGAGGCAAGACCTTGGAATTCGATGGTGACACACTCCTAGCCTGGCGACGTCTGGACATTATGCAAGACGTCTCGTATCAGATCGAACTCGAAGGGTTTGATCGTGCCCGCGATGCCAATATCATCGCCGCGGCTATTGAATCCCCACAGCGGCTTATGACACTGCGCTTTGACTACTATCCCTATGTCCCGACAACCACCTGAGGCTTAAATGCTGCGCATCATTCCTAACACCACTTATATAACGTATTAGATGAGTCGCGATGTGCCTCGCATTTCGTTCTGCTACGATTGCCACGTTGGCATCAATACAGGAGGGCTCATGCCGGGCTTGGGAACAATCATCAACGTTGTGCTTTTAGTTGCGGGCGGTCTTTTGGGATTAGCGGGCGGCCGCTTCATTACACCGCGCATCCAAGACACGCTCATGAAAGCATCGGGGCTGTGCGTCCTGTTTATCGGCCTTGGCGGCACCATGCAAAAGATGCTCCTTATCGATGGGAAGGCGCTAGCGACCACCGGCACCACCATGCTCATCGTCTCATTTGCGCTCGGCTCGCTCATCGGCGAGGCC
>DXMC01000034.1:2235-24355 GCA_019414365.1 Collinsella sp. | reverse complement strand
AAGAAATCGTCCGCACCCCCTTTTGCCAGCAAAAACAGTCCCTATTTCACCGCAACTTAGAAGTGGGGCCGGGCGCGCATTTGCATTTGCGCGCCCGGCCCCGCCGTGTCTATATGTGCTCGGATATGCGCTCGGTTACTTGCCGGCAGCGGTCTTTTTGGTAGTCGTCTTCTTGGCGGCAGCCTTCTTGGCAGTCGACTTCTTGGCGGTCGAAGTCTTCTTTGCTGCCGTGGTTTTCTTCGCCGTGCTCGCCTTGGTCGCAGTCTTGCGGCCGCGGGCGGGCTTCTTCTCCTTGGTCGGGCAGTCCATGTTCACGCAGATGCGCCACGGGCCGCGCGCCGTGTTGACCACCACGATGGGGGCGCCGCACTCGGGGCAGGTCTCACCCGTCGCCTCGAGCTTACCGCGCGCCGGCAGAGGATAGCTCACGCCGCAGTCATCGTAGTTGGTGCAGCGGATAAAGCGCTTGCCACTCTTCTCGCTCTTGTGCGCGATCAGGTCGCCATGGCGTCCGGCCTCGGCGCACACCTTGCACTCGCCCACCTTAAGGTCGGGCTCGTAGTTGGTGGGGCACGTGGGGTTCACGCAAATCTCGAAAGCCTTTTGGCGGAACGGCTGGCACTTAATGCGCGGCGCACCGCATTCGGGGCACACAGCAGCCTCGCCCTCGAGCGGGCTCACCTTGACGCCGCTCGGCACCGGATAGGTCACGTCGCAGTCGGGCCAGCCCATGCAGCCGATAAAGCTGCCGCGGGTCTTGGCGCTCGTCTTCATAACCAGGTCCTTGCCGCACTTGGGGCAGGCGCCCACGCGCGCATCGGCCGTGACGGCGTCGCTGATAGCATCGCCCAGTTCCTGCGTATGCTTGAGCAGCTCGTCGAGCACGCCGGCCAGCAGCGCGCGCGAGTGCGTCACGACATGCTCTTCGGTGTCCTCGCCGCGCTCCACGCGGGTCATATCGCCGTCGAGCTCGCTGGTCATATCGGGGCTCGTGATGCGCGGGGCAAACTGCGACAGTGCATCGATGATGGCGATGCCCAGCTTGCTCGGCTCCACGGGATCGTTTTTGAGATAGCGCACGGCGTACAGGCGCTCGATGATGCTCGCGCGCGTGGACTTGGTGCCCAAGCCGCGCTTTTCCATCTCCTGCACGAGCTTGCCCTGGCTGTAGCGTGCGGGCGGCTCGGTCTGCTTGGCCTCGAGCTTAATGTCGAACACGTCGACCGTATCGCCCTGCTCCAGCGGCGGCATCTGCTCGTCGCGCTTGAGTCCATACGGATACGCCTCGCGGAAACCCGGGGTCACGAGCACATCGCCCGAGGCCACGAACGGCTCACCATTGACGTCGAGCTCGAGCTTGGTGTTCTCGATGGTCGCGGGACCCATGAGCGTTGCCAGGAAGCGACGGGCGATGAGGTCGTAGAGCTTGCGCTGACCGCCGTCGAGCGCGGACGGATCGCCCTCGCCCGTGGGATAGATAGGCGGGTGGTCGGTGGTTTCGACTTTGCCGCGCGTGGGCTTCATGGGGCCGGCGAGCACCTTTTTGCACACAGGCGCCAGCGCCGGGTTGATCTTTGCAAGGTCGCTCACCACGGCACCCAAATCGAGCGTCGCAGGGTACACGGTGTTGTCGACACGCGGGTAGCTGATGAGGCCCGCCATGTAGAGGGACTCGGCGATGCGCATGGTACGCGCAGGCGAGATGCCCTCGGCTGCGGCAGCAGCCTGCAGCGAGGTGGTCGCAAACGGCGTGGGCGGCTGCTGCTTGCGCGAGCGCTTGGTCACCGCGGCGACGGTTGCCGTCGTAGCGCCGTCAACGTGGCCGTACGCCGTCTCGGCAGCATCCTTGTCGGTAAAGCGCGCCGTCTTGTGCGCGATCTTAAAGCGGTCGTCCTCGGCAGCGCCCTGCGCGGCGCCCATGCCACGGATCTGCCAATAGTCTTCGGGCACAAACGCCATGCGCTCGCGCTCGCGCTCGACCACCAGGGCAAGCGTCGGCGTCTGCACGCGGCCGGCGGAACGCACGTTGCCAAAGCCGCCAAACTTGGCGAGCGTCAGGTAGCGCGTGAGCACCGCGCCCCAAATGAGGTCGATGTGCTGACGGCTCTCGCCGGCGTCGGCCAAGTTCTGGTCGAGCGAGACGAGATTATCAAAGGCCTGCGTGATCTCGGCCTTGGTAAACGAAGAATACTGGGCGCGGGCGACCGGCAGGTCGGGCGCAACCTCGCGCACCTTGTTGAGGGCGTCCGAACCGATCAGCTCGCCCTCGCGATCGAAGTCCGTGGCGATGATGACACTGTCGGACTTCTTAGCCAGGTTCTTGAGCGAGCGAATGAGTTCCTTCTCGGCCGGCAGTTTAATGACCGGTGCCCACGTGAGGTAGGGCAGGCTCTCGAGCTTCCAGCCCTTAATGGAGATACCGTCGGCAAGGAACGGCTTGCGCTTGGTGTCGTAGGGCGGACGGGCCAGGCCATCGGGTATGTCGGCCGGCAGCATCTCGCCGTCCTCGGTGACCGAATACCAGCCCAGCTTTTTATCGAACAGCACGCTGTCGCAAAAATCGGGCGCTAGGATGTGACCGGCAAGGCCGATGGTCACGCACTCCTCGCCCTTCCACTCAAAACGGTAGATGGCGGTGTTGTACACCTTGTCCTTTTTGGGCTTACCCGTGGTCAGCCGCTCGGCAATCTGACGCGCGGCGTCGTTTTTCTCGGCGATGATGAGCTTCAAAAGAGGCTCCTATCTCGTATCTCTGCGGCTACGCCCGCCCGTATGGCGGCCGACTTACGCCCTTGCTTGCTCAATCTGCCCGATGAGCCAATCGCACCAGGCATCCATGCCCTCGCCCTTGCGCGCGCTCACGGCAAACCGCGGCGCCTGCGGATTGAGGTCATCGAGTGTCTTAGTATACCTATCCATGTCAAAATCGAAAGCCGGGGCCACATCGACCTTGTTGAGCAGCTGTGCGCCGGCGTGCTGGAAGATGCCCGGGTACTTGATGGGCTTGTCGTCGCCCTCGGGCACCGAGAGGATCATGATAGACAGGTTCTCGCCCAGGTCAAAGTCGACTGGGCAGACCAGGTTGCCCACGTTTTCGATAAAGATGACGTCGATGTTTTCCAGACCCACAGCCTGGTCGAAGGCGTCAACGGCCTCCATGATCATGTTGCCCTCGAGGTGGCACAGGCCGCCCGTGTTGATTTGGATGGCGGGCATGCCGGCTTCCTTCATGGTGATGGCGTCGACGTCCGAGGCGATATCGCCCTCGATGACGGCGCAGCGCAAGCCGGCCTTGTCGCGCAGGCGCTCGTTGGTGCCCAGAATCGTAGTGGTCTTGCCCGAGCCGGGGCTCGACAGCACATTGATCACATAGGTGCCTGTCTCATTAAATCGCTGACGCAGCTGATCTGCCAGGCGCTCGTTGCGCGACAGGATCGGCGACGCGATATCAATCGTTTTCTCGGCCATACTTAGCGCTCCTTACTTTAGCCCCTTTGTACCCTGTCCCCAGGTGGCTGGCGGGTTAATCGTCGGGGGTCTCGATTTCGATACTGGCGATGTCGAGCTCGCGGCCGTGCAGCAGACGCACGTTGGCGCCGCCGCACTGGGGACAGCGACAATGGAAACGGTCGTGCTCAAAGACCTCGCCGCAGTCCAGGCACTCGCTTTGTGGATGGACTTCCTCCACAGCAAGCTCGCAGCCGCGCGTGAGCGGGTCCTCGTCGCGAAACGTCTCCCAGGCAAAGCCGAGCGCCTCGCGCACGACCTCGGTCATATCCCCGATACGCAGCGTTACCAAAACGGCGCGCGAGGCCCCCGCCCCACGCGCCGCGCGAATCACTGTATCGAGTATGCCGTTGACAATGCCAACCTCGTGCATACCGATTTACTCCTCGTCGTCCTCATCGTCCGAGAACAGGTCCAGACGACTCACAAACAGGCCCTCCTTGCCCTCGCGCGCGGTAATGACCACACGGGCGATGGCGAGCGAAATCTCGTAGAGCGAGAGCAGGGCGCCATACATGAGACCCAGCGTAACGGGCGAGCCGTCGGGCGTGATCACAGCCGAACCCACGAGCAGGCCAACGTATACATAACGCCAGGCACCGCGGAAAGCAGCGTAGGACACGATGTGGAAGACGGACAGATAGAAGATGATGAGCGGCAGCTCAAACGCCACGCCAAAGCCGATCATAAAGAGCAGCTCCATGTTGACGTAGTTCTCCAGATCGGGCAGTGCCGTAGCGACGGCCGAGGTCTCGCCGATGAGCCACTCAAAGCCCGCAGGAATGATGATGAAGTAGCAGAAGATGGCACCCAGGAAGAACAGCACCGTCGAGGCGAGCACCGTGGGCACGACCCACTTGCGCTCGTTGGGTCGAAGCGCCGGCAGGAAAAACGCCAGAATCTGCCAGATGATCATGGGCGTGCACATGACCACGGCCATCTTGATGGCCAGCGAGAAGCGCAAGCCAAAGCCGCCGAGCGTGGTAGTGATGTAGAACTTACCGTCCGGCACAAAGGAGCGGATGGGATCTTCCAGGATGTCGAGCACAACAGGCGTGGCGAAATACAGCACGATAGCGGCGGCAAACACCGACACGACCACGATGGTCAGGCGGCGACGGAGTTCTCCCAGGTGATCGAAGAGCGGCATACGCGCAGGTCCGATAGGCATTACTCATCGCCTCCCTTCGAGGCGTCGGCGGCGGCAGCGTCGTCCTCGGCCTCGAGCTCGCGAGCGAGCTGGTCGACGACGGCCTTGCGCTTGCGGGGACGACGGGCGTAGAGATCGGCCGTCGTGGGCTCTGCCGGCTCGGGCTCCGGCTCTGCAGCAGGTTCGGGATCGACGGTGGCAGCGGCAGGCTCGGCCTTGGCGGGCTCGGCCTCATCAGCAGCGCCTTCGCCCTCGGTGGCACCCTCGCTTGCGGCCTTCTCGGCGGCAAGGCGGGCACGGCGCTCGGCAAAGGTCTCCTTCTTTGCGGGTGCAGCCGTCTCGACGGCATCCTCGTCCGCATCGGAATCATCATCGACGGCAGCCTTCTTGGGCTTGACCGGGGCCGACGCGGCCTCGCTTACCGGGTCGATGATCTCGGACTGAACAACGGCCGTCATCTTTTCCTGCGTCTCGCGGAACTGACGGATGGCACGGCCGATCGTACGGCCCATCTGCGGGAGCTTATCCGGGCCAAACAGCAAAAAGCCGAAGACCACGATGATCGCGAGCTCACCCTCTCCAATACCAAACACACATACCTCCAAGGCTCGATGTGAGTCGAGCCCGCACCGCGCCATTCGGCCGGAACTCGTCTATTCATTCGGTCAAGTATAGCGCCCGGACGCCAAAACGTCCGAGCGCATCACAAACATATGCCAAACGGCATGCCCTTTTGGGGGCAAAGATTATGCAGCGGTGATCGAAATCTCCTGGTCGACACCCAACAGCTGAACCACGCGCATCACCGGGGGCTGCACATTGGTGCAGCTAAAGCGCTTGCCGTGGTCGACCGCGTGGTGCGCGGCGCCCACGAGCACGCCAATGCCCGTCGAGTCGATGTAGCTCACCTGGGCAAAATCGAGCTCAACGGCCTCAGTGGGCTGCTCGAGCGCCAGGTCGATGGCATTGCGCAGGCTATCGGCGTTAGAGATATCGATCTCACCGGTCACCTTAATGGTGTAGAGCTCTGGCGTGGGGTTGGTGGAAATACCCAAATCCATGTATACGCTCCTTTACGTATCGAAAGTGCGGATAGTACTAGGCGCGGACTTGCGGGGCCCTACGCGTTAGGCGCGCTCGGCACGCGCAAGCTCGGCAGCGACAAGCTTAACGGCCAGCACCAGCACATCGAGCGCGGCCTCCAGGTCCTCGACCGTGGGATAGCTCGGCGCGATGCGGATGTTGGTGTCGCGCGGGTCCTTGCCATAAGGCCAGGTGGCACCAGCCGGCGTGAGCTTGACGCCCAGGTCGGCGCAAAGCGCGGCGACCTTCTGGGCCGAGCCCTCGGGACCATCGAAGCTTACAAAGTAGCCGCCGCGGGGGTGCGTCCAGGTGGCACAGCCCGTATCGCCCAGGCCCTCGGTGAGCTTGCGCTCAACGGCCTCAAAGCGCGGACGCAGGAACTCGGCATGCTTTTTCATGTGCTCCTTGACCGCCTCGATGGTGGGAAGGAAACGCACGTGACGCAGCTGGTTGAGCTTGTCGGCGCTGATGAGGCCGGCCTTCAGGCGCTTGGAGAACTCCGCGATAACCGCGGGGCTCGCACCGATAAAGCCGATGCCGGCGCCCGGGAAGGTGATCTTGGACGTCGAGGCAAAGGCCACCACGCGGTCCTCGGTGCCCGCCGCGCGAGCGAGGTCAAAGATGTTTGCGAGCTCGTCGGTCTCGTCGTACAGGTCGTGCACGCAGTAGGCGTTGTCCCAGAAGATGCGGAAATCGGGCGCGGCCGTGGGCATCTCGACCAGGCGACGCACGGTGTCCTCGCTAAAGGTGATGCCCGTGGGGTTGGAATACTTGGGCACGCACCAGATGCCCTTGATGGAGTCGTCGGCGGCAACCAGACGCTCGACCTCGTCCATGTCGGGGCCGTTGTCGGTCATCGCGACGGGGACATTCTCGATACCCAGGTCGGCGGTGATGCCAAAGTGACGGTCGTAGCCGGGAACAGGGCACAGGAACTTGACTTTCTTGCCGTCGTGCGCGGCCTCGTAAGCCTCCCAGGGCTCGCTGCCGCACGAACCGCAGCGCCAAAACATGCCGGCGATATCGTGCTCGATCAGAAGGCTCGACGAACCCAGTACGAGCGTCTGCTCGGCAGGGCAACCCAGGAACTCCCCCGCCAGCTTGCGCGCCGAGGGAATGCCCTCAAAGCAACCGTAGTTTGAGCAGTCGACGTTGCCGTCGTGCAGATCGGCATCGGCATTGAGGATATCGAGCATGGGTCGAGAGATGTCCACCTGGGAGGGCGACGGCTTGCCGCGGGCCATGTCGAGCGCCAGGCCCTTGGCCTTGACCTCGGCGACCTCGGCTTTGAGCGCCTCGATGGCGGCATCGAGTTCGGTGGTTTCCATCTTCTGGTAGATCGTCTGCATGGGTGCGACCTTTCGCGAAGCGGGACGTTGCAGTTCGTCTAAGTATAGACCGCCACCGCCGCAACGGTATGAAGCCGTGATAGATTAAGTCCATCGCAATGAATTACGAATCGCCGCGCATGCCGGCGTGGGGCGCCCAAGGAGGCACTATGGAGTACGGATCGTTTAGGGCCGAGGAATTCGGCGACCTGCAGCGCCTGGTCGACGGACTGTTTTACGACCGCCACGCCATCGACCGCCTGGATCTGATCGTACAGGCCGAAATCTTGGACCTGGCACCCGATCTCATGGAAATCGTGAATCTTTTGCCGCCCGGCTACTACGACCGCCAGTCACTTTGCGACCAGCTCAACTCCGCCTTGGCCGCCCACGGCTGGGGCGCCGTCTACGGCACCGTGGAATAAGCCTCGAGGCCGGCGATTTGGCCCGCTTCCCGACCTTGGCGAGGCTTGTTTTAGGGCTTGTGGCCAAAAAAGGGCAAATATGAGTACTGTTACCTTTTTAGTAGCAGCGATTTTTGGTCGAAATCGGCAAAACTCGACTTGAAACTTCCTAATCACCGTCAGCTAGCGCCAAATTGGAAGTCGATGGTCACTCATTAACGTACAGTTCTTATAACTTTGTTCATTATTTTCCGCACCTAAAATGATACGCCGTTTGTGACAGTACTCACAAACGGCGTTTTTTGACCACTGGCGTGTCTGGCAGGCGGCAAGCACCGCCAGAATCCGCATTTTGGACGCGCCCGAATCGGTTCTGGAGCCGGTTTTCGCGCTCTTACTCGTCTTTGGGCGAGGGATGCTTGCAGACCACGCTCATGTAGATCATGCCGAGCACGGCTGCGGTGACCGAACCGGCGAGAATAGCGGCCTTGGCTGCAAGAACCTCAAACTGGGCCGTCGGGAAGGCAAGGCCGCTGATGAGAATCGACATGGTAAAGCCGATACCGCCCAGAATGCCCACGCCGGCAATCATGTGCCAGTTGACATTGTGCGGCAGCTCGCAGGCCTTAAGCTTAACCAGGGCAAACGTCATACCAAAGATGCCGATCGGCTTGCCCAGCAGCATGCCAAAGTACACGCCGAGCGTCACCGGATCGGTGAGCAGCGTGCTCATGTCCACGCCCACTAAACGAACCTG
This sequence comes from Collinsella sp., assembly GCA_019414365.1. Classification (GTDB taxonomy): domain Bacteria; phylum Actinomycetota; class Coriobacteriia; order Coriobacteriales; family Coriobacteriaceae; genus Collinsella. The sequence continues at coordinate 16,126 of DXMC01000034.1, read as the reverse complement.
AGCGTTTACGAACGCAAAGATCGGCAGGATCACAAAGTTGACCGGCGTGGAGATCAGACGCTCCATGCGGATAAGCGGCGGGGTCACGCGGTGCATGACGCGCTCGACCTTGGTAGTCGAGACGGTAAAGTCATGCTGGCCCAGGATGTGTGCCTCGTCGTCGTAGCGGTCATCGAGCAGCGGCAGGCACTCGCCCAGCCAATCGGTGAGACTATCGAGCTTGACGCCGCACTTGGCCGGAATGGTGAAGGCCAGGATGACGCCAGCAAGCGTGGCATGTACGCCGCTCTTGAACATGCAGAACCACAACAGCAGCCCCAGTACCGAATACGGGGCAAGGCGGTAATGCTGCGTCTTGTTGAGCCACACGAGCGCGCAGGTCACAAGCGCGGCGGCGCCCAACCAAAACGGATTGGGGCTCTGACCGTAGAAGATGGCGATGGCGGCGATGGAGATCAGGTCGTCGGCGATAGCGAGCGTCGAGAAGAACACGCGCACGCCGTTGGGAACGCGGTTGCCCAAAAGCGACAGCACGCCCAGCGCAAAGGCAATATCGGTTGCCATGGGGATGGCCCAACCGTTGCGGGCGCCGGCATGGTTAAAGATCAGGTAGATGCAGGCGGGAACGACGACGCCGCCCACCGCCGCCAACATGGGAAGCATGGCCTGACGCGGATTCTTGAGCTCGCCGACCGTCATCTCGTACTTAAGCTCAATGCCCACCAACAAAAAGAAAATCGCCATGAGGAAGTCGTTGACGAAAAGCTCAACGGTGAGACCAGCCGTAAGGTTGCCCAGGCCCACATACAGCGGGGTCTCCAAAAAGTGATGGATGGCCTCGTAGGCATCGGTGTTGGCGCAGATAACGGCGGCGATAGCGGCGAAGACCATGACGGCGGCGGAAATCGTGCCGTTCTCGGCGATGCGCTCCCAAATGTCGTGACGTTCAAAGCGCTTGCGCTCACAAACGTTGAACAGCTGCTCAGTTGCTGCCATGGGCGGCTCCTTTCACGGGAAAGCTCCCGTCTTAAAAAAGCACGGCCCGCCCAAGTGGCGGCGCCGCGCTCTAACGTATTACGCTTGCATCTAGCCTACCCTGCACGACAAGCACGCAGGCGTGGCCGAAAAGCGGAACCACAGGTTGAACATTATTTGCTCAACGGCACGGGCACGCCTGTCCAAGAGACGACGCGGCGCCGTGCACAAAAAACGACCGGAGCGCGGGACGTCCGCGATCCGGTCGTGGCGTTTGGTCAACTAAACCTAGCAGGCGGCCATGATGGGGGCAGCGACCTGCTTCTTACGGGAGAGGACACCCGGCATCCAGACGCCGTCGTGCTCGTCGGCAATGCCCAGGCCCTTCTGAGCGGCCTCGGTCTCGCCCTCGAGCAGGACCTGCGAGCCCTCCTCCATGATGTCGGTGATGCACAGGACAATGCCATCGGCACCCTTCTCGGCGGCGTAGGCGCGCATGGCCTCGCGAATCTCGTCGATCATACCGAGCGCACGACTCTTGTCGACGGTCTCGTACTGGCCGATGAGCAGCTTCTTGCCGGCGGGCTCGAACATCTTGATGTCGTTGCCGACCATCTCGGCTGCGGTGAAGGAGCCGGACGGACGGGTGAGGAAGACCTCCATGCCAAACTTGACCGGGTCGACACCCACCTGCTCGCCGAGCTTGGCGGCGACAGCGCGGTCGACATCGGTGGTGGTGGGGCTCTTGAGCATGAGCGTGTCGGTCATCATGGCCGAGAGCAGCAGCTTGGCCTGGACGTCGGAAAGCTCAACGCCGAGCACGCCGGCGAGCTTGGTGACGATGGTGCAGCTGGAGCCCCAGGGCAGGCAGATGTAATGCAGCGGGCCGGCGGTCTCGAAGTCGCCGATGCGGTGATGATCGACAACGCCAAAGACCGTGGCGTCCTTAAGGCCGGCGACGGACTGGGCAGACTCGTTGTGGTCGGTGAGGACGACGAGCTGACCGGCCTCGACGGACTCGATCACGCGGGGCTCGGCGATGCCGGCGTCGGCGAGCAGCTTGGCGGACTCGGCCGGAAGCTGACCAAGGGCGCAGGCCTCGTAGGTGTTGCCGGCATACTCAACCTGGTTGAGCAGCTGGGACAGGACGACGGCGCTCATGATGGCGTCGTTATCGGGGTTCTGGTGACCAAAGACAAGAACGTTTGCCATGGATATCCTCCACTTGATATGTGTACTTGGACGTAGCTATGGTAGCACGCCGATGCCGAGCCTTCGCAGACGGAAGGGCTACGGCATATTTTGGGGCAGGCATGGAGGCCAAGGCTGTCCCTTTTGCACCATGTTGGTGCAAAGTAACCTGGCCCCCTTGCACCAGCTATTTGCCGGCGGCGCGCAGGGCTACGTAAGCGGCACCGATGATGCCGGCGTCGTTGCCGAGCGAGGCGACCTCAATGGGCGTCTCGCGCGAGGCGGAAAGCGCGTAGTGCTTAAAGTGCTCGCGGACCTTGTCGAGGTAGACGTCGGCCGAGGCGGAGGCGCCGCCGCCGATCAGGAACATCTCGGGGTCGACCACGTTGGCGATAAGCGCCAGAGCGCGACCGAGATAATCGGCCATGGTATCAGCCGCGGCCAGCGCAAGCTTGTCGCCCTCGCGGCAAGCTTGGAACACGTCCTTGGAATCGGAGGGGCCGGTGAGCTCGATGGGCTCGACGCCCGCCTTCTTGCATTCGGCAAGGTAGTTGCTCACCACGCCAGTGGCGCTGGAATACTGCTCCAGGTGGCCATGGCCGCCACAGCCGCAGGTGCGCTCCTCGTCGGGATTCAGGCACATGTGGCCAATCTCGCCGCCGGCGCCCACAACGCCCGACACCACGTCGCCGTTGACGATAACGCCGCCGCCCACGCCGGTACCGATGGTGACCATCACCACGTTCTGCACGCCCTTGGCAGAGCCGAGCCAGGCCTCGCCCATGGCAGCAGCGTTGGCATCGTTCTCGTACTTAACGACCGCGTCGGGGCAGTGCTCCTGAATGGCGATCCTAAGCTCGGGCAGGTTAATGGCAATGTTGGCCTTGACCTTGGCATCGCCCGAGGCCGGGATGGGGCACGGAACGGCCAGGCCAATGCCAGCCACAAAGGCACGCGGAATCTGCGCCTTGGCGACCACCTGGTCGATCGCCTCGGTCACCGCGGCAAAGCCCGCAGCGTCAACGATGGGAGGCGTGGGTACGCTGGCCTTGGCAAGCAGGTTGCCGTCCTCATCGAACAGGCCCTCCTTAACCGAAGTGCCGCCGACGTCGATGCCGATGTAGTACTGCTTAGGTTCCATGGGAGCCCACCTTTCTCGTTTAAACATTGCCTGTATGGTACCGCTCCTAAGACAAAAACCTGCCAAAAAGGGACAGGTTTGTTTTGGCAGGTTTTATCTGGGAAAATGCGAACGCCCGCTCATCAGCTCGCGCAAGGCCTTCGCCAAATATAAAGGCGCCGGAAGGCGGAGGCTCCCGGCGCCCGTGAAAGGGACTGAATTGTCTGGTGGGCCGAACGGTCCGTCGCGGCGATAACGCCGACTAGGCCGTGCGCGCCTGCAGCAGCTTGTGGACCTCGATGAGCTCCGTGGCCATGACGCGCATGGTCTCGGTGCCTGCCATCTGGTCCTCGGCATGCAGCAGAATCAGCGGGGCCTCGCCGTTACGCTCGCCATTGGCCTCCTTTTTAAGGAGCCCCATGTGAACATCGTGACCACCGTTGTAAGCCTCGTCACCCTGCTTGATAAGCTCCTCGGCGGCGTCAAAATCGCCCTCCTTGGCCTTTTGCACGGCATTGATGTACATGCTCTTGGCGGTTCCGACGAAACTGATGATCTCAAAGCAGGTCATCTGCAGCTCGTTCATATCCTCCATGCGCTGCACCTAGCCCATCACGCTGACGCAGTGGTCGATGATGCCAGCAGCGTTCATGCGGCCGTAGTCGACCATGTTGATGACCTCAACCGGGAAGCGGCCAGCGGCCTCCTTCTCAAAATCGCCCTTGGTGTAGCCAATCTGCGGGCCGAGCAGCAAGATATCGCACTCGTCCAGGTGATCGTGAGCCTCGTTCATAGGACGGGCCTCGACCTCGATGTCCAGACCACGGCTTGCGACCTCGGACTACATCTTCTGGACCAGCAGGCTCGTGGACATGCCGGCATTGCAGCAAAGCATGATCTTCTTCATGGTTTCCTCCTTATAACTGCGCGGCGCGCAGACGACAACTGGTTTTATTCCTTGCGGCTACTGTACCCACCCCCTGCGTCTTTACGCAGGGAGAGCCGCGAGCACCGGCACCGCGTACCGGCGCCCGCAACAATGAAAGGGAAAACGAACCGTTTAGGCGTTCTGCTCGGCAAGGGCCTCCTGCTTGGCGATGGCCTTCTCGGAGATCCTCATAAAGGGCAGGTAGACAACCATGCCGATGACAAGCTCGAGGGCCTGCCATACGCCGGCGCGCCAGTCAAAGCCCGTGGCAAGCAGGGCGTTAATGACGGGAGGCATGGTCCAAGGCACCTGGGCGATGCAGGGGCTGATGATGCCCGCGCAGGTCAGGCCATAGGTGATGCCGATGAACAGGTCGGGAAGAAGCACGAACGGAATCATGAGCGGCAGGTTGTACACGACGGGGTAACCGTAGATGACCGGCTCGTTGATGTTAAACAGGCCAGGAACGATAGCCATCTTGGCAACGGTCTTGGAAGCCTTGTTCTTAGAGAACAGGAAGGTATCGAGCAGGAGCATGAGGGTGCAGCCCGAGCCGCCGATAAGGGCGAAGCTGTTGACGATCTGCATGTTCATGTAGTGATCGGGCTGGATGGTGCCGCCGGCGGCAAAGGTAGCCATGTTGTCGACGATGAGCATGGTCAGGATCGGCTCGACGGTAGCGCCAGAGATGGTGGACTGGTGAATGCCGACGCAGAACAGCAGGTTCGCAAGAGTGTAGATGAGGATAACAGCCCACGGACCGGCGTTCATGATGCTCTTGAGCGGGTTGGAAATACACGTGGAGATGATGGTGCACAGATCGGTGCCGGCAAACACGGCGAGCAGCGCTGCGGCAACTGCGAAGATCGAGAGGTTGAGCAGCATCGGGATCATGACGTTAAAGGAGTTGGAGACCGCGGGGGGCACACCCTCGCCCAGCTTTACTTTAAGCTTCTCGACGCCGGAAATCTTGATGAAGAGCGTGACGGAGAGCAGGGCGATGATAATAGCCGCGAACAGACCGTTGGTACCGGTGTTGGCAGTCGAAAGGGCGCCCGTGACCTCGGCAGAGGTGATCTTGTCGGTGAGCAGCGGACTCGTGGCGGCAAGCGTGGCGGTGATCTGCTGCGGCATCATGATAACGAAAGCGGAGATGGCGACGACCACGCAGGCAAGCGGGTTATCGAAGCGCTCGTTCTTAGCGAGGCTGTAGCCGATCAATCCGGCCAAGACAATGGCAGAGACGTTGAGGGTGCCCAGCGTAATTGCCGAACCCCAGGTCTGAAGATTGGCAAGACCCGCCGCATCGAGCGGGAACAGAGGGAACACGACGTTGTTAATAAGAACCGCGATACCCGCAAGGATATAGAGCGGCGTGATGGTTGCGAAGGCATCGCGCAGGGAACGCAGGTGAACCTGGTTTCCCACCTTCGCAGAGACCTCGGCAAATTTGTCGAGGAAGCTCTTTCCGTTTTCACTGGCCATGATTGCTCCTAACTATCAAATCCGGCCTTTTCCTATGCGCACGGTGGTCTGTCGCCCTTTGCCACCAGATGTGCCATGTTTTGCGCGCGGCGGCGCGCGGTCTGGGCGCTCGCCCGGTCGCTAGTCAACCACGCGGGTCGTTGCGACCTGCTTGAGCCAAGCTGCAGACTTCTTAAGGCGGCGCTTGTAGCCGTCCATGAGGTCGACCTCGACAAAGCCGTAACGGTTCTTAAAGGCATTAGCCCAAGACCAGTTATCGATGACGGCCCAATAATGGTATCCGCGGCATTTGGCGCCCTCGGCGATTGCCTTGGCAACCCACTCCAGGTGCTGGCGCACAAAGTCGACGCGGTAGTCGTCCTGAATGGTCCCTTCGGCGTCACGGTTCTTGTATTCGTCCATGATGCCGATACCGTTCTCGGATACAAACCACTCAAGATCGGGGTAGTTCTTAGCGCAGTCCATGCCAAAGTCGTAGAGGCCCTGCGGGTAGATTTCCCAGCCGCGGCTCTCGTTCATAACGGCGTCGGGCCATACGTACTCGTCGGCAAAGTGCGGCAGACCGTACTGGTCGATCTTGCTCGCCGGAGCCTGAACGCGCGTGGGATGGTAGTAGTTACAACCGAGCCAGTCGACAACGCCCTGCTTGAGGATCTCTTGGTCGCCGGCACGGAACGGAAGTTTAACGCCGCCCTCGGCCAGGCTGTCGAGCACGTCGGCGGGAAGCTCGCCCTTGGTAATAAGGTCGAGCCACCAGCGATTGTTGATACCGCTGGTCATACGCACGGCCTCGAGGTCTGCCTCGCTGGGGTTCTCCTTGGTATAGACCGGGGTAAAGCAGTTGATCATGCCGATCTTGGCGTCGGCGCGAACGGCGCCCTCGTCATAGGCGCGGCGGTAGTTGGCCACAGCCAGCGCGTGCGCCAGCGAGATGTGATACTGCACGGTGCGGGCGCGGTTATAGTCATGGAGCTGCGGGTACCACACGCCCTCCTGATAGCGCTGCTCGGGCTCGACGATGGGCTCGTTAAAGGTGAACCAGTACTTGATCTCCTGGCCAAACTCGCGGAAGGCAACGTCGGCGTAATGAGCGTACGCCTCGACGACCTCACGGCTCTCCCAACCACCACGGTCAAAGAGGTAGGTAGGCATGTCAAAGTGGTACAGGTTGACGAACGGCTCCAGGCCGGCCTCGCGAGAGGCACGGAACAGCTCGTGATACCACGCGGCGCCCTCCTCATTGAGGTTGCCGTTAGCATCGAGCAGGCGACTCCACTGGATGGAGGTGCGGTAGGTATCCAGGCCCAAGTCCTTCAAAATGCGAAGGTCCTCCTGGTATTTAGCCATAAAGTCATTGCCAGCATAAGAGCCAACGCGGTTATAGAACGAATCCAGATCCTGGATGGACCAGGTATCCCACAGGTTCTCGAGCTTGCCGCCCTGGTTCCACTGACCCTCAGTCTGCGGGCCGGACATAGCGGCGCCAAAGAAGAAGTCACGGGGCAGCTGATACTGAGCCATCAAAGTCCTCGCTTTCGTGTCTAGAGCTTTCGGTTGGAGACGGGTTTGCTTTGGCAAGTTATCCGGCGCGGGCGCGCACCGGTTATCCAGATATCCAGCCCGCCAAAACAAAACCGTCCCCAAACGGTCGGCCCTGCCGGCGGCAGGGTTCCGTTCGTTGCGTACAACTATAGCGCTCTAATTTCTAAAGTAAAGCGTCTTTTTGTTTTTTCTTTCTCGGACTTCTTATATAAAAGTAATATGGGTGCCTCGTTGGGGGGTTATACTTACTTGCGTATTCTTATATGTCGGAAAGGAGGTTCCATGATTCCCAAATACGAGGCGATAGCTGCAGATATCCGTCGAAGCATCGAGGATGGCGCTCTTAAACCGGGCGACAAGCTACCCACCGTCGTTGAGTTCTGTGAGCTCTATAGCGTTTCCAAAATCACCGTCAAACGAGCTATCGAGCAGATCACCGAAGAGGGTCTTGTTACCAGCCGGCGCGGATCGGGCACCTACGTTAAAGACACGGCGGGGCTTCCCGACAAGGCGTTTTTCCAGGGCAAGAACGACCGCGCCCAGGGCTTTTCGTATGAGCACCGCGGGGAGAAGGTAACCTCGGTGGTCTACGATTTCTCGATTGTCAATCCACCGGCAGAGGTTGCGACTCAGCTGGGAATTGCCGAGGATGACTTTGCCTATCACATCGTGCGCGTGCGCCAGGTCGACGAGAAGCCCATCGTTATCGAGTACACCTACATGCCCCTCGAGCTGATTCCGGGCCTTAAAAAGAAAGACCTGTATGGATCGGTCTACAGCTTCATCCGCGAGCAATGCGGGCTGAAGATTTCGAGCTTCCACCGCACCATTCGCGCCGTAGCGGCAACCGAGGAAGAGGCTGAGCGCCTGGACACCAAACCCGGCTCTCCCCTGCTCGAGCTCAACCAGATTGGCTTTTTGGATAGCGGCACCGCCTTTGAGCATTCGATCTCGCGCAACGTTGGTGACCGCTTTGAGCTGCACAACGTAACGTTGGCATAGTTTTGTAGTCATGCGGGCGCTCGTTATGGCTCGTTTAGAGTGGGCAACCGCACAACACCATGGGGGTATGAACATGTCCGATTTGATTAAACTGACGCCGATCTTCCACGAGAAGATCTGGGGCGGCCGCCAGCTCGAAACCGTATTTGGTTACGACATTCCCGAGGGTCCCATCGGTGAGTGCTGGGCTATCTCGGCCCATCCCAACGGCGACTGCCAGATTGCGGAGGGCCCGTATGCCGGCCACACGCTGTCGTGGCTGTGGGCCGAGCACCGTGAGCTCTTTGGCAACTGCGAGGGCAAGGAGTTCCCGCTGCTCATTAAGATTCTGGACGCCAAGGACGACCTTTCGATCCAGATTCACCCCAACGACGAGTACGCTGCCGAGCACGAGAACGGCAGCCTGGGCAAGACCGAGTGCTGGTATGTGCTGGACTGCGAGCCCGGCGCCACGATCATCGTCGGACAGCGCGCCAAGGACCGCGCCGAGGCAGCACAGATGATCGAGGACGGCCGCTGGGACGAGATGCTCAACGTGCTGCCGATTCACAAGGGCGACTTTTTCCAGATTGACTCCGGTACCGTGCACGCCATCAAGACCGGTACGCTCATTTTGGAGACGCAGCAGTCGAGCGATGTGACCTATCGCCTGTACGACTACGACCGCCCCGGCACCGACGGCAAGCTGCGCCCGCTGCATATTGAGCAGAGCCTCGACTGCATCGATTTTGATGTTCAGGCGCCGACCGACGGCACCGTGACCGCGCCCGAGGTCGACGGCGTGACCGAGCTCGAGTCCAATCCCTGCTACACCGTCGATCGTGTGCGTGTCGACGGCAGCAAGACCCTCGACCAGCGCTGGCCCTTCATGTGCCTGTCGGTCATCAACGGCGAAGGCACCGTCTGCGGCGACCCCGTCCACAAGGGAAGCCACCTGCTGGCCCCGAGCACCGTCAGCTCCATCGACCTCGAAGGCAAGATGGAACTGATTATTAGCCACCTGTAGGTCACTGGTACCCGAGTGCTCGCCGGGATGGGCGCGGGGTTTGATCGCCTGCTCGGGCAGTCCTGCTCGCACGGAGAGCACATTAAGTGCTCTCCGGCTCGTGCGGAACTCGCGATCGACCAAACCCCGCGCCCATCCCGGCGAGCCTCTGGCTAGCAACAACAACCCAAACGCAAGTAGGGGCTCCCCCGCCCATCAACGGGGGAGCCCCTACTCGTATCTATATATCAGCCCACCCGGCTCTCCAGACCAAAAAGCGAACGAGCAGAGCGATGTTCGTCCAGCAACGTTACCCAAGGACCTGGGCGGGTGTATGGGGCAACATCGATCGCGAGTTCCGCACGCAAAGGAGGCCACTTAATGTGGCCTCCGTCTTGCGCAGGACTGTCCGAGCAGGTGATGTTGCCCCATACGCCCGCCCAGGTCCGCCGGGATCACGACAGCTTGACGATCGGTGCAAAACCTTTCATCAGCTTTTTGGTCTGGCCGGTTTTTTCGAACTGGACCTCGATCATGTCTCCGGCGACCGAGATCACGGTACCGGTGCCAAAGGTCTTGTGGCTCACGGTATCGCCCGCGGCAAAGTCCTGTGACGCGCTGGCGCGATCGACCTTGCGCTCCACCGTCGGCGACACCTTGGACGACGGCTTTTTAGCTCGCGGCGCGCCCGAACCAAAGGTCGAGGCAACACGGCCGGCGTCGGGCGAAACCCCGCGATGGCGCTCGGTGCCATAGGTGCTGCCACCAAAGAAATCGTCGAAGCTCGATCCGCCGCGCGAACCGGAACCGCCGGTCGAGCGCGTATGCGAACCGAACACCTTGCCGCCATACATATCCGAGCCCATGCCCGAGCCAAAGGTGCCGTGACGGTCGCCGCGCTTCTCCCAGCCCGTGCCCTCAAAACCGGCAGAACCGATACCGCTAAACTCGATATCCTCAAACGGAATCTCGTTGAGGAAACGAGAGCGCGGGTTGGCAGAGGTCGAGCCGTAGGTGCGACGCGTGGCCGCATAGGTCAGGAACAGGCGCTTACGGGCACGCGTGATGGCAACGTAGGCCAGGCGACGCTCCTCCTCGAGCTTGCCCGGATCATCGCTGCCGCCAAAGTCGTGCACGTGCGGGAAGATGCCCTCCTCCATGCCGGCCACGAACACCGCCGGGAACTCCAGGCCCTTGGCGGAGTGGATGGTCATCATGGTAATGGCATGCGTCTCGCCGGCCAGGGAATCCAAGTCGGAGCGCAGGGCCAGCCACTCCATGAGAGCAGGAAGCGCCTTACAGGTGAGCGGACCGTAGGTGCGCTCGATCTCGTCGGCATGCACGGCACCCGCCGGCATCTCCGTCGGCGCGGCATACGCGTTGCCCGCAATGGCGGCAGCCAGGGCATCCTGCGGCGAGAGCGCCGGGGCGGCTAGGCTATCGAGCGGATTGGAACCTGCGGCATCACGCGCGCCAACGAGCGCCTCAAACGAGGATACCGGGGCAGACGGTCCCGGCTCGGGCGCAGGTGCGCTCACCACGACGGGCTCGGGCTCGGCGCCGGCAGGCACGTCGGCAACACCGGCCGCGCGCAGCTCCTCTAAGCTCTCGAGCGTACCCTCGATATCCTCGTGCGTCTCCTCAAATTCGGCGGCCACGCCCAGGAATTCCTGGATGTTCTCGGCGCGGCTCTCGGCCTCCATGGTGCCCTCGGCGCGGAAAGCCTGCAGCAGGCCCGTCTTATCGACAATCATCTCGACGACGTCCTTGAGCTCGCCGTCCATGCGGCGACCCTCGCGCACCAGAGACACAAAGCTCGACAGGCCATTGCGCACCTTGGCGCTAAACATGCCCGTCTCGGCGCACGCGATCTCGCAGGCTTGGAAGAACGAGCAGCGGTTGTCGCGCGCCAGCTGCTCGATCTTTTGAATCGAGGTGGAGCCGATGCCGCGGCGCGGCGTGTTGATGACGCGCTTGACGCTCATCTCGTCGGCCGGGTTCACGATCATCTTGAGGTAGGCCATGACGTCGCGAATCTCGGCGCGGTCGAAGAATCGCGTGCCGCCCACGATCTTGTAGGGCACGCCCGCGCGCAGGAACATATCTTCGAGGATACGCGACTGGGCGTTGGTGCGGTAGAACACGGCGATATCGTCGTAGCTTGTACCCTTGGCATGCAGCTTTTCGATCTCGCCGGCAATCCAGCGACCTTCGTCGCGCTCGTCGCTTGCCTGGAAAGCCTGAATCTTCTCGCCATCGCCCTCGGCCGTAAACAGGCGCTTGTCCTTGCGCTGCGAGTTGTGACGCACCACGGCGTTGGCGGCGCTCAGGATATGACCCGTAGAGCGATAGTTCTGCTCCAGCTTGACGGTCTTGCAGTTTTTAAAGTCCTGCTCAAAGTCCAGGATGTTGGTGATGTCGGCGCCACGCCAGCTGTAAATGGACTGGTCGTCGTCGCCCACGACCATGAGGTTTTGGTACTTGGCGGCCAGCAGGTTGGCGATCTCGTACTGGACGTGGTTGGTGTCCTGATACTCGTCGACGCTAATGTAGCGGAAGCGCTCCTGGTACTTGTCGAGCACCTCGGGGCGGGTGCGCAGTAGCTCGAGCGTGCGCACGAGCAGGTCGTCGAAGTCCATCGCGTTGGCGGCGCGCAGGCGGCGCTCCAGCTCCAGGTAGACTTGCGCGGCCTTTTTGTCGTTGGGGCTATCGGCGCTCTTGAGCATGTCCTCGGGCCCGATCATGGCGTTTTTAGCAGAGCTGATCTTGCTGCGGATCATGTTGATGGGGAACTGCTTTTGCTCGATGCCGAGCGCCTGCATAATGTCGCGCACCATGCGCTTTGAGTCGTCGTCATCGTAGATGGTGAATTGACCGGTATAGCCCAGCAGGTCGGCGTCCTCGCGCAGCATGCGCACGCACATGGCATGGAAGGTGCACACCCACATGCCACGAGTGCCGCTGGGGATGAGTGCCGCCAGACGCTCGCGCATCTCGGCCGCAGCCTTGTTGGTAAACGTAATGGCAAGAACCTGCCAAGGCTTAACGCCCAGGTCGCCGAGCATATGTGCGATGCGGAAGGTCAAGACGCGGGTCTTGCCCGAGCCGGCGCCGGCGAGCACCAGCAACGGGCCCTCGGTGGACAGGACCGCCTCGCGCTGGGCGGGATTAAGGCTGTCGATGTCGACGAGCGGCTTGATAGGCTTGGGCGCCGGCGCGGGAGCGTCATAGATGTCGAGCGGAACGAGCTCGGGCTCCGGCGCAGCGGGGGCGGTGTATGCATCGAGCGGCACGGGTACCGCGGCGTTCTTTTCCCAGGGCAAGGGCTGGGTCATGGGCGACTCCTCATCTGACAGACGGCGCGCCTGCGGGCAGCGCCATAGTTTGAGCCGTACCAGTATACCGAGCCGCGCGGACACCGACGCAAATCACACCACGACTCCGTGCGCCGCCGTCAGGTCCGCCCCAGCGGATTTGGCGCAAAGGTGTCAGGTTAGTCTGCACCACGTTGGTGCAAAGAAACCTGACCCCAATGTACCAATCACGGAGCCACCGATGTCATGGCAACGGTAGCGAGCGGCGGCCAGGGCGAACAAATTGGCATGAAAAGGGGGCGGCATAGACCTTTTGGTCATGCCACCCCCTTTGAATGACAAGTTGTCGCCCTGGCCGCCGCGCAGCGTCGACTAAGTTAGAGGCCGAGCATCGGCTCCAGAACGAAGAAGTATGCGAGCACTACGATGCCCAGGATGATGCGGTAGACTCCGAAGCACTTGAAGTCGTGACGGCGGACGAAGCCCATGAGCCACTTGATGGCGATGAGCGAAACCACAAAGGCCACAACGCAGCCCACGCCCAAGATGGCGATCTCGTTGGTGCCGAACGTGCCGCCCTTGATGAAGTACTTGACCAGCTTGAGCGCACTTGCGCCAAACATAACGGGAATAGCCAGGAAGAACGTGAACTTAGACGCCACCGAGCGCGTGCAGCCCAAAAGCAGGCCGCCGATGATGGTAGAACCGGAGCGAGACGTACCAGGCACCAGCGAAAGCACCTGGAAGCAGCCGATACCCAGCGCAGTCTTCCAGCTGAGGTCCTCGAGCGTGGCGATGGAACCAAAGTCCAGATTCTCGTCATCGTCCTCATCCTCAGCGGTAGCCGTGGGGGGCGCCGCAAAGTGCGCACCGGCGGGACGTCCACCCGACACCACAGCACGCGAACCAAACGAACCGGCAACGGCCATTTCCTCGCGCTTGCTCGCGCGCCAGTTCTCGATCACGATAAACAGCACGCCGTACACAATGAGCGCCAGCGCCACGACGGGAGCGTTGTAGAAATGCTCCTCCATCCAGTCGTTGAGCGGCAGGCCGATCGCCGCCGCAGGAATGCAACCGAGCACAATCTTGCCCCACAGCACCCAGGTGTCGCGACGGCCCTCCTTGCCCTTGCTGGGCGAGAACGGGTTGAGCTCGTGGAAAAACAGCACGCAGACGGCCAGAATGGCGCCGAGCTGAATCACGACCAGGAACATATTCCAGAACGTCTCGCTCACGTTCATCTTGACGAACTCGTCCACCAAGATCATGTGGCCCGTCGACGAAACGGGCAGCCATTCGGTGATGCCCTCGACCAGGCCCATGAAGGCAGATTTTAAAAGCTCGAT
>DXMC01000034.1:0-2135 GCA_019414365.1 Collinsella sp. | reverse complement strand
TACACCAAGGTATTTGTTTCACTCGACGGTACTGAACAGCAGGATTTTGTGCTCGCACGCGCCATCAAGGTCGCCGCGAACAACGGCGCCAAGCTGATTATCGGCCACGTTATCGATTCCACGGCGCTCGAGAGCGCCGGCTCCTATCCGGTCGATTTGGTCAACGGTCTGGAGGAGGCCTTTAAGAACTCCATCGAAAAGCAGCTCGAAGAGGCCAAGGCCAATCCCGATATTCCCGAGGTCGAAGTCATGATTCGCGCCGGCCGTATTCGTGAGACGCTCAAAGACGAGATGCTCGACGTGGTCAAGCCCGACCTGGTGCTCTGCGGCGCCCGCGGCCTGTCCTCGATCAAGTATGCGCTGCTGGGTTCGATTTCGACGTTCCTGCTGCGCAATACGGACTGCGACATTTTGGTCGTGAAGTAGCGTTGCTCCCACCGGCCGCGGGGCCTGCGGGGTTTCCACGGGCACGTCCTCGCCGCGTTGCGGCTGCGGGATGTGCCCTTAGGAAACCCCTCCCGGCCCCGCGGCCTTCGCAGCCTTACTTCAGCGAGTTGGCTGATAAAAGATAGCGTGCCGCCCCGTTTGGGGTGGCACGTTTTGTTTGGGCTGCACGTTTTTGTTTGGGTGGGCGTCTGCCGCGTGCGTTACTCGAAATATTGAAACTTATTCGTTGAAAACGCGAATGTTACGACGAAGCCTTCGCCGGGCTCGGATGCCGCGGTGACGTCGATGCCCATCTTGGAGCACAGGCGCGCCACCAGGTAGAGGCCGATGCCCGTTGCGCGCTTGGTGGTGCGGCCGTTGTCGCCGGTAAAACCCTTCTCGAACACGCGCGGCAGGTCGGCCGCGCTCACGCCGCAGCCGTTGTCCGCGACGGTAAGCTCGATGCGTTCGCTCGCCAGGCCCTCGTCCAGCAACGCGCCCGAAAACACGATCTTTGCGCCGTCCTCGCGCGCATATTTGATGCTGTTCTGAATAAGCTGGCCTAGAATAAACTCGAGCCACTTCTCGTCGGTAAAGACCTCAAAGTCGAGGTTCTCGCACACCGGAGCCACGTGCGCCGCGATAAGCTCGCGCGCGTTGGCTTTAATCGCGCCCGTCACCAGGGTCTTGAGATCCCAACGGCGAATCAGGTAGTCGCGCTCCACGACTTCCGAGCGCGCATAGTACAGCGCCTGGTCGATATAGCGCTCCATGCGAGCCAGCTCGCGACCCAGGTCATCCACACGCGACAGGTCGTCTTCGCTGCCGTCCAGGTTTTCCAAAATCAGGTGGGCCGCCGCCAGGGGCAGCTTGGCCTCGTGAACCCAGCTCTCGATATAGTCGCGATAGTCTTCGGTCTGACGCCGGCCCTCGGCAACCTCGTCGCAGGCGGCTTTGCCCACCCGGCACAGGACCTCGTACTCGAGCTCGCCCTCGGCATAGGTTGGGCATTGCACCATCTCCTGCACCCATGCGGGACTCTCGAGCTCCTCTGCCGCGCGCTCCAACTGACGCAGAAAACGGCGACGGCGAGCGTACTCGATCACGATGCCGAGCATACCGAAGATAAAGGACACGCCAACCGCCACGACCACGATAGAAACGGGTGCGCCGGCGACCGTCAGCACAAAGCAGCTCAGCAGCACGCCGCACGTCCACACGGCGACGGGAAGCAGTGCATCTTTAAAGAACTTGCCAAACGACATAGCCGGCCCCTAGACCGAATAGCCTTGGCCGCGATGCGTCGTCAAATACCCCTTGATGCCGATTTTTTCGAGCGTGGTGCGCAGGCGGTTGATGTTGACGGTGAGCGTATTGTCGTCCACGAAGGCGTCGGAGTCCCACAGGTCCTGCATGATGGCCGAGCGCGAGACGATCTTGCCCGCGCGGCTCAGGAGCAGCGAGAGAATGCGCAGCTCATTTTTGGTGAGCTCGGTGCTGTCGCCGGTCGCCGTGTTGGTGACCATAGAGCGGGCGAGGTCGAGCTCCAGCCCCTTGTGGACGAGCGTGCTGCGCTCGCCTGACGCCGCGGTGCGACGCAGCAGTGCGTTGATGCGCGCCACGAGCACGCGCGCGCTATAGGGCTTGGGAACAAAGTCGTCCGCGCCGAGCGTCATGGCCATGACCTCGTCGATCTCGGTCGTGCGCGA
>DXMC01000033.1:29870-30290 GCA_019414365.1 Collinsella sp. | reverse complement strand
CGAGGGCGTTCAGGCTCGCGTAGACGAGGCTGTTGAGAGCGTGGCCCGCGAGGTAGCTGCCGAGGAGCGCGGCGGTGCCGCTGCCGTCGCGCAGGCCCCGCGCGGTAACCGTGCCGAGCGTCGTGCCAAGCAGTTCCAGGGCGAGGCGCATCGCCGCCGTCGCGAGGATGGGGATCGCGGTGGCCGTCGTCGTGTCGAGCGCGAGGACGAGGGCCGCGGTTCGCGCGGTGGCAAGCGCGGTGCGGGCGACCACCGTCGTTCCGGTCGTGATGACGAGCGCGGTGGCCGTGACGAGCGCCGCGGCGGCGAGGGCCGTGGTGAGCGTAGCACCCGCGGCGGCGAGTCCCGTGGCGGCAAGCGCTTTGAAGAGCGCGGTAGCCGCGGCGGCGAGCGTCGCGAGGGTGCTCGCGGCAATGGCGG
>DXMC01000033.1:0-29860 GCA_019414365.1 Collinsella sp. | reverse complement strand
CGCTGGTCGTTCTAACGAGTCGCGCGATCGTCGTGACCCGCGTGCCAGCCGCGATCGTCGCGATGACTGGCGCAACTACGACGATACCCGCGAGGAGCGTCGTGGCGGCTATCGTGGCGGGCGTGGCGGCAACCAGACCGGCTCCCGTGGCGGCCGTGCCGGCGGTCGCGATAACCGTGGCAGCTATGGCAACAGCCGTGGTGGCAAGCGCGGCGGCAGCTCCCGTCGCCCCGGTGACGGCGGCGGCAAGCGCAAGTAAGATGCGCATCGCGCGCTAGCGTGAGACAAGCTAAGGGGCCGAGCAAACAACGCTCGGGCCCTTTTGTTTGCCGTGTCCATCGCTAATTCAAACGTGATTTTCTCGGGAATGCATCTGGGGGATGCTGAGGACCTATTTTCCGCCATGCAGCAATGGGTCCTATGGGGTGCGCCGTGCATTTTTTGGAGTATTCTGCAGTTCGAGTTGTCTGCATATGATTCGACGTCGCCAACGGTGGCCTTCGGATATCCCTAGCGAGCGTTCCGAGTCAGATTTCGCCGTTTTCCGGAGCAGGGGCGCGTCATTCTCGCCATGTCGGGACTTAGAATGATACGGCGCCCTACAGTTTTGCCCACCCGCGGCGGTGCTGGCGCGGTCACGTTGCAGAATACTCCGTTTTTTGCACGGGCCAGGATGGGGTACCTCAGGAGAACGCGGCGGTATCCCGTAAATATATACAATCTGTACCGTAATTTATACAAAACGAAGAGGCAGACAGCGTAGGGTGGGTGCATTGGGGTGCCTGGCGCACCAAAACGGGGAGCTCCCCCCATGCGCCGTATACTCTGTCTGAATGTGAAAACGGCCTGACGCGTTGCTAGGCGTAGGGGGAGGGTGCCTCGATGAGCGTATTCGAAATTGTGTTTAGTCCGACGGGTGGAACGCGGAAGGTGTCTGGCCTTGTGGCTGAAGCGCTGGACAAGAATACCGTTACCGTCGATCTGACCGATAGCGGGTTGGATTTCCACGAGGTCTCGATGACGAAGGACGACGTGGCTGTTATCTCCGTGCCGGCGTATGCCGGCAGAGTTCCTGCCGTGGCGGTCGACCGACTGAACATGGTTCACGGCAACGGAGCGCGGGCCGTTCTGGTGTGCGTCTACGGAAACCGCGCGTTTGAGGACACGCTCGTAGAGCTGGAGGACGTTGCGAAGCATGCGGGATTCCGGGTAATCGCGGCAGTTGCAGCCATTGCAGAACATTCCATTGCGCGACAGTTTGCTGCCGGTCGTCCGGATGCGCAGGATGCGGCGCAGCTCGCAGAGTTTGCGCAGCAAATTCAGCAAAAGCTGTTGGCTGAGGATACATCTGAGCCCTCTATTCCCGGCAATCGTCCTTATAAACAAGCCAGAGGTCACCGCATGGCACCCGAGGCAACAGAGGATTGCGTCTCCTGCGGTGCATGCGCCGCGGCGTGCCCCGTTTGTGCTATCGACAAGGGTGACCCCAAACGAGCAGCTGGCGAGGCGTGCATCTCCTGCATGCGCTGCATCGCCGTATGCCCGCGAGGCGCTCGCAAGCTTGATCCCAACAAGCTATCCGCTGTTTCCCAGATGCTGAGCAAGGCTTGCGTCGTGTGGAAGGAATGCGAGCTCTTCATCTAACGCATGCGAAATTGCTGCAAGGAGTGTCCCTGGGTGCCGGCGGGAAAGGAACGTCCCTAAGTGCCGCCTAAATACCGTTTATCGAAGAAAAAATACCGCTCACCGGTCATAATGATTGTTCTGGCTTTGGGCTTGTCTACAATAACTCCCGTAAAAAGAAATGCGGAAGGTTACCGAGTCCCTCGGACGTGGGCCTAACCAAAGTCTTTGAACGGGTGTGTCTCTATGGATGCATTCGCTTGATTTTGGTTGGGCTATATTTATGAAGGGACATGCCACCATGGGTTTCTTTTCTCGCCTGATGGGCGGTTCGGATGAGCAGAAGACTGCAGCTTCCGAGTTCGAAATCCTCGCTCCCGTTTCCGGCGAGCTTGTTCATCTAGAAAATACCAATGACCCCGCTTTTAGCAGCCGTGCCGTGGGCGATGGCGTTGCCGTGGTTCCCCAAGAGGGAACGGTGTGCGCTCCTGTTTCCGGCACCGTCGCGGCGCTGTTTCCGACTGAGCACGCGCTGGGCATCATGTCCGACGACAGCTCTGCTCAGGTGATGCTGCATATCGGAATCGACACTGTTAAACTTGAGGGCAAGGGCTTCCATGCGCTTGTTGCCCAGGGTGACCATGTCGACGCGGGCCAGCCCCTCGTCGAGGTCGATTTCGACGCGGTTCGCGCCGCTGGCTTCGACCCCACGGTCTTCGTTATCGTGTGCGAGCGCTCGGAGAACTCGACTCTTCGTGAGCATGCTTCCGGCCCTGTTGCTGTTAAAGAGCCTGTCGTCTGGCTTTCCGAGTAAATTCTTGTGGTGGGTACCGTGGTTATCAAGCGAGTTTTCAACAATAACGTCGCAATGGTCACTTCGGACGATGGCTCCGAGCTCATCGTCATCGGCCGAGGCCTCTGCTTTGGCCGCCATGCCGGCGACGCTATCGATGAAGCATCGGTCGAAAAGACCTATGCGCTGCAGGAGGGCACTTCTCAGGATTCGCGCACGATTGACCGCTTGGCACATCTTTTGGAGTCCATTCCCACCGTCAACCTCGTGATTTCCGAGGACATTGTTCAGATGCTCCGTCGAGAGCTCAATGTTGATATCAACGACAAGATTCTCATTGCTCTCGCAGACCATATCAGTCTTGCTTTGGAGCGCGAGCGTAAGGGCGTCCCCTGCGAGAATCCGTTGCTGCTCGAGATCCAGCAGTTCTATCGCAAGGAGTATGCGCTTGCGGGCCGTGCGCTGCAGATTATCAAGGAGTATATGGGCATCCAGATGAGCGAAGAGGAGCAGGGTTTTATTACGCTGCATATCGTCAACGCCACCATGCCGCAGCGCTCTGACCGTCTGATTGTTTCGGTCCAGCTTGTTCGCGACGTGCTCGCGATTGTTTCCGAGCACTATGCTACGACCCTCGACGATACCTCGTTGCCTTACGAGCGTTTCGTTCGCCATCTGCAGTTTTTTGCGCAGCGGGCGCTCGATCCCGCGGCGGGGCAGGTCAATGGCGACGCACTGTTCCGAATCGATGAAACGGCGTATCCGAGGGCGTTCTCGTGCGCGGAGTCAATTGCCGACCACTTGGCGTCTACCTATAACGTTGTCGTTACCGATGCCGAGAAGAGTTATCTCGCATATCACATTGTTAACCTGCTTGGAGAACCTGGTCTCTAGGCATAACGTGCCCACACATCGATTGATATAAGGCAAGGCTCACGGTCTTGTCTAGGGCACACCTATCTTAATTTGCGGAAAAGGAAGGGGAGTACCGCTATGACCGCAAAAAAGAAGTTCAATTTCAAAGCGCCGTTGGAGGTGTTCGCGAAGTCAATCGTTCAGCCGATGATGTATCTCTCGGTTGCCGGCATCCTGCTCATCGTGGGCATCATTCTGACCAACAAGACCATCTGCGCTGTGGTCCCCGTACTGGGCTCCGGTCCGTTCCAGCTTGTGGGCGCCGTTGTCTATCAGTCGCTGATGTTTATCATCAACAACCTCTCGATTCTGTTCTGCGTGGGCATCGCCGGCGCCATGGCAAAGAAGAACAAGGGCCATGCTTCGCTGATCGCCCTGATGTCGTTCTTCCTGTTCCTTCAGGCCAATAACATCGTGCTCAACGCCACCGGCTCTCTTGCCGAAGCGAGCGGCATGCTCGGCCTTACCGGAACCGGCCAGAGCACCGTTATGGGCATTCAGGTGCTCGATACCGGCGTGTTTGGCGGCATCATTCTTGGTTGCATCACCGGTGCCGTGTTCAACAAGTACTCGAACAAGCAGTTCCCCATTGCCCTTTCGATGTTCTCGGGTGTTCGCTTTCCGTTCCTGATCATGATCATCATTTCCTGGATCATGGGCGCGGGCTTCTGCATCGTTTGGCCTCCGGTTCAGGGTGCCATCTCCTCCGTTGCCGGCATCATTAAGGAATCGGGCAACATTGGTCTGTTTATCTACGGCATGCTCAACAAGCTGCTCGTTCCCACCGGTCTGCACCACCTCATCTACACCCCGTTCCAGTTCTCCGATGTGGGTGGCACCCTGACGCTGGGTGATCAGGTTATCGCCGGCGCCTATCCCATCCGTGTCGCCGAGATGGCAATGACGGGCCAGCCCTTCTCTGATAGCACCTACTTCAACAGCTACACCTTCAACAACCTGTGGCCCTACATCGGTATCGGTCTCGCCTTTATCTTCACCGCTTACAAGGGGAACAAGGATAAGACCAAGGCCGTTATCATCCCGCTGATCATCACCGCCGTGCTCTCCTGTGTCACCGAGCCCATGGACTTCCTCTTTGTCTTTGCCGCTCCCGTGCTCTTTGTTGTTCACTCGGTTCTTTCCGGTATCTTCCTGGTCCTGCTCAAGGTCCTCTCCGTGCCCGCTTCGACTGCAGGCGGCATCATCAACATCGTGGTTTCCAACCTGGTCCTTGGTGTCGATAAGACCAACTGGCCGATGATGCTCGTGCTCGGAGTCGTCAACGCCGCTCTGTACTTCTTCCTCTTCACCTTCCTTATTAAGAAGCTCAACCTCCACACGCCTGGCCGCGAGGAGGAGTCCGAGCTCGCCGAGTCCGTTGCCGAGGGCGAGGCCGCCGCGTCTGTCGCGGTGAAGCAGGGCGCTGTTGCCGCAGCTCCCGCAGAGGGCGTCGATGCAGGTATTGCCGACCTGGTCGCAGGTCTTGGCGGCAAGGACAACATCGAGGAGCTCGAGAACTGCTTTACACGTCTTCGCGTGAACGTTAAGAACCCGGACCTCATCAATGAGGACCTCATCAACCACGTGCCCAACAGCGGCATCAACCGCAACGGCAACAATATCCAGATCATCTTTGGCATGAAGGTCGCCGAGATGCGCGACAAGGTCGAAAACGCAATTGAGAAGGAGCAGTAAACAATGATCATTACTCTGTGTGGTGGCGGATCCACCTTTACCCCTGGCATCGTCAAGTCCATCGCTCTGCGCAAGGACGAACTCGACGTTGACGAGATTCGTCTGTACGACATCAACGAGGAGCGCCAGCGCAAGATCGGCGTGCTCGTGGACTGGATTCTGCACGAGGACCTCGGCCTGGACATCAAGCTCACGGTGACCACCGACAAGGAGACGGCTTTTGCCGACGCGAGCTTCGTGTTTGCCCAGATGCGCGTGGGCGGCTACGCCATGCGCGAGCAGGACGAGAAGATTCCGCTGCGCCATGGCTGCGTGGGCCAGGAGACCTGCGGTTGCGGCGGCCTTGCCTACGGCATGCGCACCATCTTCCCCATGGTCGAGCTGATCGATGATGTTGAGAAGTACGCCAAGAAGGACTACTGGATTCTCAACTACTCCAACCCTGCCGCCATCGTCTCCGAGGGCTGCCGTGTGCTGCGTCCCAACGCTCGTATCATCAACATCTGCGACATGCCGATCGCGATTATCGACGTGGTTTGCGCTGCGCTCGACATCGACAAGAAGGATGTTGAGTACGATTACTTTGGCCTCAACCACTTTGGTTGGTTCACCTCGATCCGCCACAAGGGCGAGGAGGTGCTCCCGCAGCTGCGCGAGTACATCAAGGAGCATGAGATTCTGCTGCCCGATTCGTACCTCAAGGGCATGAGCTCGCTGATGTCCAAGAAGCCCGAGGAGGCCACCGACGAGCACCCCGAGCAGAACCGCCACACCAAGGGCAGCTGGTACTACGTCTGGAAGGGCGAGTACGAGATCATGGAGTGCTTCCCGGAGTACCTGCCCAACACGTACCTGAACTACTACCTGCAGCAGAAGGAGTTCGTCGAGCATTCCAACCCCGAGCGCACCCGTGCTAACGAGGTTGAGGAGACGCGCGAGAAGAACCTCTTTGATGGTATCGATCACTACGAGAAGACGGGCGAGATCGACGAGAGCACGTTCTATGCGGGCAGCCACGGCGACTGGATTGCCGACCTGGCCATCGCTCTGAAGAACGACACCAAGCAGCGCTTCCTGGTCATTTGCGAGAACAAGGGCGCTATCCCCAACATGCCCTACGACGCTATGGTCGAGCTGCCTGCCTACATTGGCAAGAACGGCCCCGAGGTTATCAGCCGCGACAACATCCCGCTGTTCCAGCAGGGCCTCATGATGCAGCAGCTGAACTCCGAGAAGCTCGTGGTCGAGGCTACGATCGAGGGTTCGTACGAGAAGGCGCTCAAGGCCTTCACGCTCAACAAGACCGTACCGTCGATGAAGGTCGCCAAGGAAGTTCTCGACGACATGATCGAGGCCAACAAGGGTTACTGGCCCGAGCTTAAGTAAAAGCAACAGGGTCGCTGACCGCATACCTAGAGCAATGCCCCGTCCACGTGATTGCGTGGACGGGGCATTGTCATTGGTAACGCGTTTTATCAAATATGGCATTTATCTGCGGAAATGCTCGTTTTCACCGCTAAGGACGACGTTTCATACCGCCTGCCGAACCGTGTCGCTGCCAAACAATTTTATAGGTCAGTGTTGTGCGTGTAGCAACTTCGCTCGGTCTCGCCTCCGGGCTGCCATGTGAGAGGGGATCTTATGGCTCGACTGCACGTAATGGAACGCAGCCACGCTCAGGCCGTCATGGACGACCTGCACGATGCGCTCGGTCGCCGTCTGGCGGTGAGTTCGCTCGCCCCGTGTCCCGTTGAGTTTACGGCAGCGCTCGTTAACCTGTGCTCCACCCAGAGCTGCGGCAAGTGCACACCCTGCCGTGTGGGCCTGAGCGCGCTGAGCGACCTGCTCGCCGATGTGCTCGAAGGGCGCGCCGATGAGTCCACGCTCAACCTGATTGAGCGCACCGCCCGCACCATCTACCTTTCGAGCGACTGCGCCATCGGCTACGAAGCTGGCGCCATGGCACTCACGGCCATTCGCGGCTTCCGCGACGATTTTGAGCATCACATCCGCGAGCACTCCTGCGGCTTTGACCGCGAGGCCCGCGTCCCGTGCGTTTCGGGCTGCCCGGCGCACGTCGACATTCCCGGGTACATTTCGCTGGTCGAGGCCGGCCGCTATGCCGACGCCGTCAAGGTCATCCGCAAGAACAATCCGCTGCCGCTCGTCTGCGGCCTGGTGTGCGAGCATCCCTGCGAGATGCACTGCCGCCGTGGCATGGTCGACGACCCCATGAACATCCTCGCCCTCAAGCGTTTTGCCGTCGAGCACAGTGACCTCAACGACCACAAGCCGCATGTAGTGGACAACACCGGCAAGCGCGTCGCCGTGATCGGCGGCGGCCCGGCCGGCCTTTCCTGCGCCTACTACCTGGCCGTGATGGGCCATAAGGTGACCATCTTTGAGCAGCGCCACCACCTGGGCGGCATGCTGCGCTATGGCATCCCCAGCTATCGTCTGCCGCGCGAGCGCCTGCAGGCCGAGATCGACTGGATCTTGAGCGCCGGCATCGACGTTGAGCTCGATCACTCCGTCAACGGCGAGGAACTTGCCCGCCTGCGCGACGAGTTCGATGCCGTCTACCTGGCCATTGGCGCCCACAGCGATAAGAAGCTCGGCCTTCCGGGCGAGGAAGCGCTCGGCGTGGAGTCGGCCGTCAAGATGCTGCGCGCCATCGGCGACGACGAGCTGCCCGACCTGAGCGGCCAGCGCGTGTGCGTCATCGGCGGCGGCAACGTGGCCATGGACGTGGCGCGCTCCGCCGTGCGCTGCCGTGCCGAAAAGGTGAGCATCGTCTACCGCCGTCGCATCTGCGACATGACGGCCCAGGACGCCGAGATCGCCGGCGCCCAGGCCGAGGGCTGCGAGGTGCTGGAGTTGACCGCCCCGCTCGCTATCGAGACGGGCGAGGAAGGTCGCGTGAGTGGCCTGCGCGTGCAGCCGCAGATTATCGGCGAGCCCCGTCGTGGGCGTCCGGCCCCGCGTGCCGCCGCCACGCCCGAGCGCGTCATTCCCTGCGAGCGCGTGTTTGTGGCCATTGGCCAGGACATCGATTCCAGGCCGTTTGAGGACATGGGCATCGCTTGTAAGTGGGGCTGCGTGGTCACCGATTCGGATGGCGCCGTGCCCAACTTCGATGGCCTCTTTAGCGGCGGTGACTGCCAGACCGGTCCCGCCACCGTCATCCGTGCCATCAACGCCGGCCGCGTGGCTTCGGCAAATATCGACCGCTACCTGGGCTTTGACCACAAGATCAAGCTCGAGGTCGAGCTGCCGACCGTCCAGTTTAAGGGCAAGCATGAGTGCGGCCGCTGCGAGCTGGGCGAGCGCGAGGCCGGCGAGCGTATTCACGATTGGGATCTGGTCGAGCAGGGTCTCACCGAGCAGGAGGCGCGCCAGGAGGCGAGCCGCTGCCTGCGTTGCGATCACTTTGGCTTTGGCGCGTTCCGCGGAGGGAGGAACCTGGAATGGTAGAGCCCAACAACACCACCGTCAGCGACAACACCGAAAACGGAGCGCATAACATGGTCAAGCTCACTATCGATAATTGCGAGGTCGTGGTTCCCGAGCACACCACGATCCTGGATGCGGCCAAGTCCGTCAGCATCCAGATTCCCACCCTGTGCTACCTGCGCGATCTAAACGAGATCGGCGGCTGCCGCGTATGCGTGGTCGAGGTTGAGGGCTGCGACCAGCTGGTTGCCGCCTGCAACAACTACGTGCTCGACGGCATGGTGGTCCACACCAACAGCCCCAAGGCCCGCGAGGCGCGCCGCACCAACGTGCAGCTGCTGCTTTCGCAGCACGATTCACGCTGCACGAGCTGTGTGCGCAGCGGTAACTGCAACCTGCAGACCATTGCCAACGACCTGGGCATTTTCTATCTGCCGTATCAAAGGCATTTGGCGGGCGAGGGCTGGGATTTCGATTTCCCCATCATCCGCGAAAACGACAAGTGCATTAAATGCATGCGCTGCATCAAGGTGTGCGAGAGCGTACAGGGCCTAGGGATTTGGGACCTGACCAACCGCGCCACGCATACCGCCGTGGGCACCCGCGGGCGCGTGCCGATCGGCAAGACCGATTGCGTCGCGTGCGGCCAGTGCATCACGCATTGCCCGACGGGCGCGCTGCGCGAGCGCGACGACACCGAGACCGTGTTTGACGCCATCGCCGATCCCGACAAGATCGTGCTGGTGCAGATTGCGCCGGCCGTGCGTAGCGCCTGGGGCGAGGAGCTCGGCATTCCGCGCGATGAGGCCACCGTCGAGCGCCTGGCCTGTGCGCTGCGCCGCGTGGGCTTTGAGTACGTGTTCGACACCGATTTCTCGGCCGATCTCACCATTATGGAGGAGGGCTCCGAGCTGCTCGAGCGCCTGGGTAAGGCCGCCAAGGGCGAGGGCGACAGCCGCAGCTGGCCCATGTTCACGAGCTGCTGCCCGGGCTGGGTACGCTTTGTGAAGGCGCGTTACCCCGAGTTTGTCGACAGCCTGTCCACGTCCAAGTCGCCGCAGCAGATGTTCGGCGCCATCGCCAAGACCTACTACGCCAAGGTGCTGGGCGTGGAGCCCGAGCGCCTGTTTGTGGTGTCCGTGATGCCGTGCACGGCCAAGAAGGCCGAGTGCGCGCTGCCGAGCATGGTGGGCGAGGGCGGCACGCCCGATGTGGACGTTGCGCTGACGGTGCGCGAGATGGTGCGCATGGTCCGCGCGAGCCACGTGAGCGTGGATACGCTAGTTGAGGAGCCGCTCGATACGCCGCTGGGCTTTGGCACGGGTGCGGGTGTGATCTTTGGCGCCACGGGCGGCGTGATGGAGGCCGCCGTGCGCTCGGCCTATTACCTGGTGACGGGCAAGAACCCCGACGCCGACTTCTTTACCGATGTGCGCGGCCTGGACGGCTGGAAGGAGGCCGTCGCCGATATCGATGGCACTAAGGTGCGCGTCGCCGTGGCACACGGGCTGGGCAACGCTGCCCGTCTGCTCGACGCGATTCGCGACGGCCGCGTGAGCTATGACTTCGTTGAGGTTATGGCGTGCCCGGGCGGCTGCGTCGGTGGCGGCGGTCAGCCCATCCACGACGGCTGCGAGCTGGCAGCCGGGCGTGGCCAGGTGCTCTGGGGCCTGGATGCCGCTGCGGACATTCGTTTCTCGCACGAGAATCCCGATGTCCAGGCGTGCTACCGCGAGTTCTTGGGCGAGCCGCTCTCGCCGCTGGCTGAGGAGCTGCTGCATACCGACCATCACGCATGGACGATGCCTAACGAGGGGACGTGCTAGCGATGCGCGCGTTTGATTTTGAGATGTCGCGCCGGGGGTTTGCCTCGGCGCTTGCCGCGGGTGCGCTGTCGCTCGCACTCGCGGGCTGTGGCGGCGGGGCTGCCGGTGCCGGGTCCGCCGCGGGCTCGGCTGCCACGGACGGCGCCGGTGCTGCTGCAGAGCCGGTCGAGGTGCGCGTCGCCTCGCTCAAGGGGCCGACCTCGATTGGTCTGGTGCAGTTTATGGACCGGGCAGTCGATGGCGAGACGGACAATGAGTTCGACTTTGCGATCAATACTGCCGCCGATGAGATTGTGCCCAAGGTCATTCAGGGCGATATCGACATTGCCCTGGTGCCCGCCAACGTGGCGAGCGTGCTCTATAACAAGACTGAGGGCGCGGTGCAGGTCATCGACATCAACACGCTGGGCGTGCTGAACGTTGTGACGGGCGACGCGAGTGTGACCTCGTTTGGCGATTTGGCGGGCCATACCGTCTATATGACGGGCAAGGGCACCACGCCGGAGTACGTCATGAACTACCTGCTGGGGCGCGCGGGCCTGGCCGGCCAGGTGGCGCTTGAGTTTAAGAGCGAGCCCACCGAGGTGCTGTCGGCCCTGCTTGCCGATCCTTCTGCCGTGGGCGTGCTGCCCGAGCCGTTCAAGACCGCTGCCATCGCAAAGAGCGAAGGCAGGCTGTCGGCTCCGGTAAGTCTGACCGATGTGTGGGATGAGCTGGCAGGTGACACGGGTTCGCGCCTGCTGACGGGCGTGACCGTGGTGCGCCGTGCCTTTGCCGAGGAGCATCCCGAGGCCGTGGCGGAATTCCTGAGCTGCCATGCTGCGAGCGTTGAGGCCGTGAACGCGGCGCCGGCGGACTGGGCTCAGGCCGTGGTCGATGCGGGTATCGTGGATAACGCCGCGATTGCCGAAAAGGCGATTCCCGGGTGCATGCTCGTGTGCCAGACGGGGAGGGATATGAAGGCGGCGCTCGGTGGGTACCTGCAGGTGCTGGCCGATGCGGACGCGAGCGCCGTGGGCGGCAAGCTCCCGGCTGACGATTTCTACTGCATGGAGTAGCCCGTGCGTGCGTTTGCTCGACAAATGACAGAGCGTATGAAGGCGGTGGCGGCAGCAGGTGCCGTTGCCGCCTTTTGGCTTGCCGTGTGGGTGCTGATGGCGGGTTTCGTGGCGCAGCCGTTGATTTTGCCGGGGCCGGGCGCCGTCGTGGTGGCGTTGCTGCGACTGGTATGCGATGCCGGCACATGGGCGATTCTGGCAGGCTCGGGTGCGCGAATCTTGGGCGGGCTGGCGCTTGCCGCGGTGTGCGGCGGCGTACTGGCGGGAGTCTCGGTGCGATCGCTGACGTTTGCCCGCTTGGTGGCGCCGGCGCTTTCGTTTGTTAAGGCGACACCGGTTGCCTGCGTGGTGGTCCTGCTGCTCATTTGGTTGGGGTCGGCGCGCGTGAGCATTGCGGCGGTCTTTTTGATGGCACTTCCGGGCGTGTATTTTTCGTTGGTCGAGGGTTTGACGCAAGCGGATAAACCGCTGGAGCAGATGTTTCGTCTGCATGGCGTGCGGGGCTGGCGACTGTTTTGCGCCCATACCTGGCGCGAGGTCCTGCCGTTTGTGCTTTCGTGTGCGCGTGCCGTGATCGGCATGAGCTGGAAGGCCGGCGTGGCGGCGGAGCTCATCGGCATGGCGACGGGCACCGTGGGCGAACGCATCTATCAGGCGAAGCTGCTCATCGAGACGGCTGATCTGCTGGCGTGGACCGTGTTGGTCGTTGCCGCCTCGTGGGCGTGTGAGCGCGTGCTGGTGTGGCTGCTGCGGGTTTCGGGACCCGTGGCGTGGCGCGCGGCCGTGCGGGCACATGGGCATGGACTGCGCGGGCGTGCGGGCGGCTCTGCTGGTGGCGGGGCTGCGGCGGAGCTTGCGCTCGCCGTGGGCGACCGGGCACCCTGGGCTCCGGCGCTGGATGGTCTGGTGCTCAACGTGCCCGCGGGCGGGCGTATCTGCGTGATGGGAGCTTCAGGCGTGGGCAAGTCGACGCTGCTTTCGTTGACAGCGGGGGAGTGCGCGCCGTGCTCGATGGTGTTTCAGGATACGCGCCTGGTTGAGGACGCCTCTGCTTTGGATAACGTGCTGGTGTGCGCCGATGCACGCGTGAATGCCTCGAGTGCCGCTGCCTTGTTGCGCCTGCTGGTACCGGGGATCGATGTGCATGCCCGCGTGGCCGAGCTCTCGGGCGGGCAGCGCCGTCGCGTCGAGATTGCCCGAGCCCTGCTGTGTCCGGGCGGCGCAGTGATTCTGGACGAGCCCTTTACCGGTCTAGACATCGCTGCGCGCGACGCATGCGCCGAGGCCGTGCTCGACTTGCTCGACGGCCGTATGCTGTTGCTTGCCACGCACGATTTCGCTGACGCTCGGGCCCTCAATATCTCGGACATCATCACGCTCTAAATACTTACCCAGCAACAAAATGATCCGTTTTTCTCCGTCTCCATAGGGCCGGGTATGGTATTCTATCTGCGGGGTAATACTTAGGAATACCAAGTAATACCAACGCCGTAGAAACAAACTCCAGATGCGGGCCAATCGGGTTGCCTTCACAGCCCGTCGCCCAGCCGCGTGGCCCGCATCTATCCGCATCACCGTCGTTTCAAAAAGGAAGCGCCATGGCAGAACACATGACCCCGGTTGTCGCGAAGGTCTTGCCCGAGGAAAAGGCGGCCTTCGCGGCGGCAACCCAGCTCGTGGGCACCACGCCGTCCAACGCCATCCGCATGTTTATCGCCGCGTTCAATCGCTGCGGCACCTTCCCGTTCGACATTTCGCCCAACGGGGCCTTTGGCGCTGCGCCCGATTCTCGTCAACAATGACCGTCCCAAACTGCCGGCACTTGGGGACGTTCCTTTTCTGCCGGCAGTTAAGGAACGTCCCTAAGTGCCGGGTTTTGAGGAGGTTGGCATGCTCAATGCGATGATTTGGGCGCTTGCCTGTTTTGGTGTTGTTGCTGCCGATATTGCCCTGAGCATGGTTCTGTTTTCAGTTCTCGATGCCGTGTCGGTGCTGACGGGCTATCCGATCGACAATCTCGATATCCAATGGTTCCAGGCTGCCGCTCAGACGGCGTCATTTTTGATGGCGCTGCTGTGGTGGCGCTATCTGTGGCCCCGCTCCTTCATGGCGCGCCGGCAAGGCGAACGCCCACTCGG
Organism: Collinsella sp.; assembly: GCA_019414365.1. Classification (GTDB taxonomy): domain Bacteria; phylum Actinomycetota; class Coriobacteriia; order Coriobacteriales; family Coriobacteriaceae; genus Collinsella. The sequence goes on along the minus strand of DXMC01000033.1, from coordinate 16,359 downwards.
CGGGGGAGCAGGCGCGGCATGGAAGCGCATTGCCTGCGTTGTCGTGATCGGCCTATCCATGCAGGTGGTCATTAGCTACCTATGCGACGGCGTACTGTCGCTGCTGCCCGAGGTCGCGGCAGACTATAGCGAGCTCGTCGAGGAGACGGGCATGGGCGATACCAGCCTTCTTGCTGTCTTGACCACAGTGCTCGGCGCTCCGTTTTGCGAAGAGCTCCTGGTGCGCGGCATCATCTTTGAGTTTTCGCTGCGTGCGTTTAATCCACAGTGCCGTTCGTTCTGGAAGCGCCGGCGCCGCGCGAACGCGCAGGACGGCGCCATAGTGCCCTGGGCGGCCCCGAGTACCTGGGGCGTCGCCGCGGCAATCGTGCTGCAGGCGGCGGTCTTCGGCTTTATGCACATGAACTGGGTGCAGGGCTGCTACGCGGGCGCTGCCGGCCTCATTTTTGGTTGGGTACTCGTAACCACCGGAAAGCTTCGCTACACGATTCTGCTGCACTTTGCGTTTAATGCCGGGTCGTATCTCATGGGGCTGCTGTGGTTTGTGGGCACACCGCTCGACGTTGTGGTCACGGTTGGCATCGCCGGCTTTGTGCTGGTAGAGGCGATGCGCTCGCTGCTTCGATTGCGCATTCCCGTGTCGCGCGAAGCTGATCGGTCTGAGTAATAACGCCTTTAATTAGACCGATGCGTCCTGAACGCACCTGGCGTTTCGCCGAATGCTTCTTTAAATTTTGAGTAAAAGAATGACATGTTGGAGATGCCGACTTTTCGGGCTACATACTGCACGCTGCGCTCGGTGTTATTGAGAAGATATGCCGCCTCTGTGAGCTGCTGGTTGAGCTTGATTTGCGAAAACGTTTTGCCGGTTTTTTGCTTGATCAAGCTGCTGAGATAGCTGGTGCTATAACCCGTATCGCTCGCAATGCTTTCGAGTGTGCAGTCGCCGTAGCTTCGCTCAATATGATTCAGAATCGACACGATGCGTTCGTCCGACATGATCGCCTGGTTATCAGTTGCGGAGCGTCGGTACAGTCCTCGAATGAGAACAAGGAATAGGCTGACGGCGAGGTGCCTCATGAGTTCATTGGAATAGGCATCTTTAAAGTGATATTCGATAAAGAGCATCTCGATGAGGCGTCGCGCATGTCGGGCGTATTCCTCTGGAAGAATGAGATATTTTCGGGCCTCGCGGTTTTTGGACACAAAATCAAATAGAAGATTCGTTAATGGTGACGCGCCGGGTAGCTGGCTCAGGAACAACGAATCGAACATTTCTTTTTTGAAGACGATCGAAATGACGATATCATGCTCGCCCTTAACGTATGGAACGCTTCTGACTACGCCGGTGTTGCAAATGAGCACATCACCCTTTTTAAGGAGCAGTGACCGTCCGTTGACGATAAACGTGCAGACGCCGTCGTACACGTAGTTAAGCTCCATATCCCGATTGATATGAGGAGGAATATCGGTAAAGCGCGACTCCTTGATAAGGCCCACGGGGTTTTCGTCGAGAGTTTCTTTCCAATCAAACAGATAGACCTCTTCGCCGTTAATGGTTGTGGTTTCCACCCTGTTATATCGCGGGCTGAGCTCTCCCGGATGTGTGCGATGCCACTCTTCGGTCTCGGTATGCGTATAGAGCAGCTGTTTGAGATTCGAATCCATGGGGTGTTCCAAGGGTGAACGGTAGAATCGATGCCTTAAACGGTATTATATCTAAAAAAATGTTATAAACAAACGCTTTCTATGCGATATCTTATGCATCTTGTTCTTCCTAGTATTGGGTTATCCGCTGGAGCATCCGATCAAGGAGGGCAAATGAGTAAGTTAAAACATGGGTTTGACTCCGACTTTTTATGGGGCGGAGCCATATCGTGCTCGCAGGCCGATGGCGCCTGGAATGAGGGCGGAAAGGGAAAGTCGACGCAGGATTGTCGATGGCTGGATGGTACCTGGACTCATGACCAGATTGAGGACAAGCATCAAAACAACCCCTTCTGCCATGACGAACTAATGAACGCTCTCGCAGATGATGGTGTTGAGTTCTACCCGTTTAGGCGCGGTAACGACTTCTATCATCACTACCGTGAGGACATCGCGCTTTTTGCGGAGATGGGCCTCAAGCTGTTCCGCACTTCTATTTGCTGGAGCCGAATCTATCCTAACGGAGATGATCTTGAGCCTAACCGCGAAGGCATCGAGTGGTATCGAAGCATGCTGGGTGAGTGCAAAAAGCACGGCATTAAAACCTTCGTCACCATGCTCCACTATGACATCCCGGTAAATCTTGTCACCACATATGGGGGATGGAAGAATCGCAAGACGATTGATTTCTTCGCCCGCTATGTCGAGACAATCGTTACGGAATTGGGCGATCTGGTCGATTTCTGGCTGCCTTTTAACGAGTTCAATGCAGCGCGTTTTTCGCCTTGGGACGGGGTCTGTCTGGTCAAAGACGAAGAGGGGGAGAACTTCGATCGAGCCATCTTCCAGTGCCTGCACCACGAGTTCGTTGCCAATGCGCGTGCCGTCGAGATTGTCCATCGTCTTTCGCCCGATACTCCCGTTGGCGGCATGATCGCTCGATTCTGTACGTATCCCGCCACCTGCCGTCCCGAAGATAACATGCAGGCTATTCACGACGACCAGTATTCCAACTGGTTCTATACGGACGTGATGGCTCGTGGAAAATACCCCGCTTATATGAATCGCTATTTCGATGCGTGTGATATCGAGATTCAAATGGAACCGGGCGATGAAGAGCTCATCGCTCGCAACACGGTCGACTTCCTGGCCTTTTCGTACTACTTTTCCCAGGTATCCACCTGCGATCAGGGATGGGAGAAGACTGCGGGTAATCTGGTCATGGCAAACAAGAACCCTTATCTCGAGACGAGTGAGTGGGGCTGGCAGCTCGATCCCATTGGCCTGAGGGTTACCCTTAACCAGATGTATGACCGCTATGGGCTGCCTCTGTATATCGCCGAGAACGGCCTCGGTACATCTGATGTAGTCGAGGAGGATGGCAGCATCCACGACGAGTATCGAATCGATTATTTGCGCCAGCACATAAAGTGCCTTAAAGAAGCGGTGATCGATGGCGTTGACGTGCGCGGATACATGATCTGGGGATTCATTGACCTTGTTGCCTGCGGTCCTCTTACGATGGACAAGCGCTACGGGCTTATCTATGTCGATCTGGATAATTGCGGCAACGGCACTGCGGAGCGCTCGCGTAAAGACTCTTTCTATTGGTATCAGAAATGTATCGCCACTAATGGCGAGGATCTTGGGTAGGAGTGATTGTCGTGGCAGACAAGAAGGAACTGGCCGCTCGTGTCCTCGAGCTCGTGGGCGGCGCCGATAACGTTGTTATGGCAACGCACTGCATTACAAGGCTCAGATTCAACCTGAAGGACGATAGCAAGGCAGACCTGGAGGCCCTTAAGACGCTTGACGGCGCCTTGGGCGCGCAGGTTAAAGACGGACAGTGGCAAGTTATCATCGGCGCCAGCGTGGGGTCGGTATATGACGAATTGGAGCCCATGCTAGGTGACAGGATGGGTGGCGAGGTCTCCGCCGACGCCGAGCAGCCTGAGCTCCAAAAAGGTTCGGCTCGCGTATTCGATATCATCACCGGCATCTTTTCCGCTATCATTCCCGCACTGGTGGCGGGAGGCATCGTAAAGGGCATCCTGGCTGCTATCGCGGCTTTTGGAATCGACACGGGTGCCGGCGACTTTGCGATATTCAATATGATTTCGGATATCCCGTTCTACTTCTTGCCGTTTTTGCTGGCAATGTCTACAGCTGATAAGTTCCGGGTCAACCGTTCGCTTGCGCTTTGTGTTGCCGGATCGCTGATGTACCCGACCATTGTCAACGCTGTCGGTACGGGCGAGACGCCCCTTGCGCTGTTCGGTTTTGCGGTGCCGATTTTTAGCTACGCCGATTCCGTGTTCCCGGTTATCTTTGGCGTCATTGGCTTGTCTTTTGTATATCGTGCAATCGACAAAGTCGTGCCGGATCTTTTTAAGCTCGTTGTCGTTCCGGCGCTCTCCCTTGCTATCGTGATTCCCGTCAACCTGTTTGTGCTCGCTCCGATTGGTGCCTGGTGCGGTCTTGGTCTTGCCAACGGTATCGTTTGGCTATTCTCGACGTTAGGCCCCGTTGCCGGTTTTCTGCTGGGCTTCTTTATGCCGCTTATCGTGCTCTTCGGCATGCATCAGTCAACGAGCCCTATCCAGATTTCCAATATCGCAACGCTTGGGTATGACTATCTGCTCCCGATCTCTTTCTGCCATAACCTTGCCGAAAGCGGTGCGTCTTTTGGTGCAGCCCTGCGCATGACCGACGAAAAGCTCAAGTCCGCTGCAATGACGTGCGCCTTCTCAGCATTTATGGGAATTTCCGAGCCCGCCTTGTTTACCGTTCAGGTTCCTAACAGGACTCCGCTTATCGCTGCGATGATTGCGGATGGCATTGGCGGTGCGCTTACCGTTGTTCTCGGCGCAAAGTGCTTCGGCTTTGTTATGCCCGGCATTACCTCGTTGCCCGTTTATGCCGATCCAAGCGGCAATCCCATGAACCTGATCATGATTATCGTCTGCATCGCTTTGACTTGGGTTATCTCTGCGGCGCTCTCGTTTGCGCTCTATGGTCGTTTCGACAAAAAGTAACGACGTTTTGAGATAGACAATATTAATCGGCCGCTCGCCGGGGAATCGTTCTGCGACGCCCCAGCGAGCGGCATTTTATTGGTGGGGCGTGTCGTGTCGCCAACGGCGGCATGCCGCCTCGCCGCGCTAGTTGCGTCTGCCGCCTCCGTTGGCGCCCTGACGCCCCTGTGCCGCGCGATTGCGACCGGCAGTGTTCTGCGCGCGGGACATACCGCCGTGACCCTTGCTGCCCTTGGGGCCCTTGCCGGCGCCACCGTGGGCCTTGCCGCCCTTCTTGCCGGTGCCGTGTCCGCCGCTAGCAGACGTCTCGCCCGGGCGCGGCGGCACGGGACGAATCAGACAATGCTTGGTGTAGCCGATTAGGTCGCGGCGGCCGGCCTTTTCCAGCGCCTCGCGCACGAGCTTGTAGTTCTCGGGCTTGCGATACTGAATGAGCGCACGCTGCATGGCCTTCTCGTGCGGGTCGCGTGCCACGTAGATCGGCTGCATGGTGCGTGGGTCCACGCCGGTGTAGTACATGCAGGTCGACATGGTGGACGGGGTGGGGTAGAAGTCCTGCACCTGTTCGGGCATGTAGCCCATGTCGCGTACGGCCTCGGCAAGGTCCACAGCTTCCTTCATCGTTGAGCCGGGGTGGCTCGAGATCAGGTACGGCACCACATACTGTTTAAGTCCGTATTCGCGGTTCAGGCGCTCAAATTTGCGACAGAACGCATCGTAGACGGCGCGGCTCGGCTTGCCCATCACGGAGAGCACCGCGTCGCTCACATGCTCGGGCGCCACGCGTAGCTGGCCCGAGACATGGTGCTCCAGCAGCTCGCGCAAAAACTCGTCCGAGGCATCGGCCATAGTGTAGTCAAAACGGATGCCGCTGCGGACGAAGACCTTCTTGACGCCCGGCAGCTGGCGTAGGTCGCGCAGCAGCTGCGTGTAGCCGCTCTCGTCGACCACCATGTTCTTGCACACGCTCGGCCATAGGCAGCGCTTGTTCTTGCACACGCCGTGCTTGAGCTGCTTGTCGCAGGCGGGACGGCTAAAGTTGGCCGTCGGTCCGCCTACGTCGTTGATGTAGCCCTTAAACTCGGGATCGCGCGTGAGCAGCTCGGCCTCGCGCATGATCGAGTCGTGGCTGCGCATCTGCAACACGCGGCCCTGGTGGAAGGTGAGGGCGCAAAACGAGCACTCGCCAAAACAGCCGCGGTTGGAGCTGATCGAAAACTTGATCTCGGCAAAGGCCGGCACGCCGCCCGCCGCGTCGTAATCGGGATGCCAATCGCGTGCGTAGGGGAGTTCGGCCACCTCGTCCATCTCGTCGGTGGTGAGTGTCGTCGACGGCGGGTTTTGCACCACATAGACGCTGTTGGGATAGGGCTCTACCAGGCGATGGCCGGTGATGGGGTCCATATTCTGCTGCTGCACGTTAAAGCTGCGCGCGTAGTTGAGCTTGTCGGCGGCAAGATCGTCCCAGCTGGGCAGCAGGTCGTAGTCGTAGACCTCGTCGAGCGAGTTGGTGCGGTAGACGGTGCCGTTGATATAGGTAATCTGGTCGACGGGCAGTCCCGCGTCGAGCGCGTCGGCGATCTCGACAATCGCGTGCTCGCCCATGCCGTAGATGAGGATGTCGGCGCCCGAGTCGAGCAGCACCGAGCGCTTGAGCTTGTCCTGCCAGTAGTCGTAGTGGGCCAGGCGACGCAGGCTTGCCTCGATGCCACCGATAATGATGGGGGCGTCCTTAAACGTCTGGCGGATGAGGTTGCCGTAGACCGTGACGGCGCGATTGGGACGGCGCCCCTCTTCGCCACCGGGGGTATAGGCGTCGGTGTGGCGGCGATGCTTGGTCACCGAATAGTGGTTGACCATAGAGTCCATGTTGCCGGCACTGACGAGAAAGCCTAGGCGCGGCTCGCCGAGCACGGTGATGCTGGCGGGATCGGTCCAATCGGGCTGGCAGATGATGCCCACTTTGTAGCCGTGTGCGTCGAGCACGCGGCTGACGATGGCCATGCCAAAGCTGGGATGGTCCACGTAGGCGTCGCCGCAGATGTAGACGAAGTCGCACTGGTCCCAGCCACGCGCATCCATGTCGGCGCGGCTGACGGGGAGGAACTTGTCGCGGCCCGGACGCCAGGGGCGGACAGGCGCTGCTGGGGCATGCGCGGGGCGCGGGCCTTGTGCCTTGCCGCCGCGCTTTCGCTGCTGGCCCTGTTTGCCCTGCTGACTGCGCTGGTTATTCTGAGCGTGCTGAGGCTTTTTTGCCACGATCCCTCCCGGTGTTTGTATGCTGCACGTAATTGTAACCAGTCTTTTTGGGACGGGGCTAAAAAGACTGGTGGAGTACACGAGGTCTCGGGTGTCGGTGCCGCGCCCGCCGTTTGTTTCCAGACTGTGTATCTGCGCGTTGGAGAACCCGTCTCGAGCACACGCCATGTTGTCAATGGGTTACAGTATGAACGGCGGCTATGTCTCCGCCAACGCACGAGAGGGTCGTCAACAAGGAGGATGCACGACGATGCAGCGTGCCAAACAGATATCGGAATCCATTGAGCTGGGCATCATCTTGGCGCTCGCCGGTGGTTTTATGGATGTGTATTCGTACATTGGGCGCGACCATGTTTTCGCCAACGCGCAGACGGGCAACATCCTGCTGGTGGGCGTGAGCATCTCGGAGGGCAATTGGGCACTTGCGGGGCGTTACTTCTTCCCTGTGGTTTCGTTTGCTGTGGGCATTATGCTTGCCGACCTGGTACACGAGCGTTTTGGCAGCGTGATCCACTGGCGTCAGGTGACGGTGTTCTTTGAAGCCGTCATCTTGCTGGGCGTGAGTTTTATTCCCGGTGGCGATTTCAACCTGCTCGCCAACTGCCTCACTTCGTTTGCCTGCGGTATGCAAGTCGAGAGCTTCCGCAAGATCCACGGTCACGGCATCGCTACGACCATGTGCATCGGCAACTTGCGCAACGCGCTGCAAAACGTGGACGATTACATCATTACCCACAAGCGCGGCTTTTTGGAAAACGGCCTGCTGTACTTTGGTGTGATCTTTACCTTTGTGTTTGGTGCCGTGCTGGGCAATTGGTGCATTGAGCGCATGGGCCTGCACGCCATTGCGGTGGCGAGCGTGCTGCTGTTTATCGCGTTTGCCATCATGTTTATCGACCGTGAACGCGATTTGCACAGGAAATGGGCCCGCATCGTAGCTGACTGGCAGACCACGAGTCTTAAGCGCTAAGGTGCATGTTCGTAATGACAAGATTTGACGTCAGCAAAGCGTGCGGCTTGAGGCTATAGAATAAAAATGCCATCTTTCTAGCTATAATTATTAGTTGAGGGGATGGACATATGCCAGAGCTTTTTATTCAAAATAAGACGACAGTAATCAAGTTGATGGTGCTCTGCATTTTATCTGCCCTGGTGGAGCTGTCTGTTGTTAAAGCTGAATCGTTGATTATAGACTATGGCCTGCTTCGCTCTAATTATCGTAACGTTTTATACATTGGGTTAGGCCTGCTAGTATTGCTCTCAGTTGAGCTGGTGACAAACCTGTTCAGATCAAAATATGCGGAGCAATTGGCTTCCGATGGCGCTAACTGCTTCTATAGATTGCTTGCCCGCCGTGCTTTAGAGCGGCCCTTAGTTTTAGCAAAAGACAGTGACTACCTGTTATCGCGCATTGAAGAGGCTGGGAACCTACAGCCGATGATTGGAATATTTACAACTGCGTTTCTTCCGTGCCTAGTGACGGGTTTGGCATCGTTTGTGGCGCTATCTAATATCTCTTTGTTGCTTTTGATCCCTGTTTGTGTTTCGGCATTGTTTATTTCGCTTCTATATCCGTTCGCTCTTAGTAAGCTATCGACTAAGAGCGAAAAGGCATTGGAGGCCCAGGCGAGGGGTTCTGCTTATTTAGCCCAGCTAATAAATTGTCGACTTTACATTCGAATTTCTCGTTCAATTAACTTGGAATTACTTCGCTATAAAAAGATGCTTAAAGCCTGCAGGAACTCTCGAGTTGAGGAGAGTGTCTTTGCGAGATTGGCAACTGAAATAGTTAACGCTGGCAACATCATTACTGGCTTGCTTTCAGTTCTGCTGCTTATTTTCCTTGTGTTAAAGCGCGGGCTGACGGTCGGGATTGCGGTGCAGAGTTATCAACTTGTGCTTCTATGCTATTCTCCTTTTCCTCTTGTTCTGAATTGTTGGGCTCAGCTTCAGCCGTCGTTTAGGTCGTTGCGCCGTGTCTTGGAATTACGTCGTCTTTTGGAAGCTGGAAAACCTAATTTGATATGCTTCGATCACGCTGATCGAATTAGTTGGAAAGGAATCAGTCTCTCGTTTTCGTTGAGCGAAACTAATGAGAGGATAACAATTCCAGATTGCACGATACAGGCACCTTGTCTGGTTTTAGTAAGCGGCCCTAATGCATGTGGCAAATCTTCATTTCTGGAAGTATTGAATGGATTATTGTCGCCAGTTGCCGGCAGACTGTGTGTTAATGAGTCTACTGTCATTTTCGATGGCTTGACTTTAATCCAGCTACCCTGCGCAACTATGCCGCAAAGACATTTGATAATGGGGGGAACTTTCAGGAAGGCTCTTTACTATGGTCTTGTAGATATTGACTCTGAAAAACTCATCTATCTTTTGAAGGGTTTTAGCCTCGATAAATTATTTGAAGCCAATCCCATCATTGGAACTAGGGGACACAATTTGTCTGGCGGAGAACTGGCTTCTCTATTACTTTGTAGGGCCTTTCTGAGCAGCTATTCTATTATTATTTTGGATGAGCCTTGCAACAATTTAGATAATGCTTCGATATCCTTTTTGAAGGCGGTGGTTGCACAGGAGATGAAAGAGCGTATCGTCATCATTGCGGATCATGGACATGGTTTTGAACAATTTGCAGACTATGTAATACAGTTTCAGGAGCCAGAAAAAACTATCTAGCTCCTGAACGTTGCTACCAACTGCTATTTGCGAGTTATTCGAGATGCTCTTCAATGCGAGCTCTAAGAAGGGCAATGGCTGTGGGTATGCCAATTGCGGCAGCTAATTCGGCTTTATCCAAAACCTGTATGCTAAAGCACGATTGTTTATCACATTGAAGAACGGTAACTGAAGATACCCTCACTTCCCGTTGGCTGAATATATCGTAATCTCCAAAAAGGAAGTTACCTTTTATTGAGTAATTCGGTATGTTTGTTATGCACTTCATCTCAAGTCTGTTTAGGCCATAATCGAACACCGCAACTTCCTTATGTTCGATGACGAGCGCAACCCTGGGCATGTTACTAAAGCCACCGTCGACGACAGTAAAGAGCTTTTCATTTGTATCGTCATAAACGGTGTATTTAAGACTCAATAGCTGTCCTAGTGGACCCGTGAACCCATGTCTTTTGATGTTGAGGTTGTCTCCCGCTGGGTTGGTGAGAGCTAGAGCATGCGGATAAGGGTTACCTTCAATTGAGATTCGATATTCGTTTGTAGCTGTCTTGCTCGATTTAGGACCAGTAGCCACCACGCGTCATCGCCTCAATCGCATTGGAACCGACTTCTGCTTCGTGCGGAGAATTACGCAGTACGTTGCAGTACATGCAGCTGCAATAACCGCATGGGCAATTTCTAATAAAATGAATGACGCTATTTACTGCATGCATGTTAAATGGTCGAATACTTCTCATGATTTGCCTCCCATTGTTCGATTGTTTCTGACTGTTCTATTACCTTCTTCACCTCCTCAACACTGTTGAACCCTATGTTTTCAATCGACGAGTACTCAACGTAAACAGAAAACCTGCTTTCAAGAAAAATTAGCAGTCGAACTAGATCCGATGAGGACAAGCTGAATGGGGAATTGGTCAATCGTTGATTTCTTAGATCTTGATCAAATTGAGTCAAATCCAAATCTCTAATATTGCTTATTGCTTTTTCGATTTCTGCGTAGATGGTTTCATCTTTACAATATGCTGTCATTTCAGTACCCCAAGATCGAAATCAAACAACTCGTCCTCGATTGTCTTGCAGCATAGTAATGATTCTTCTGGATCTAAGCTGGCTGAGAAACTGGGTATTCCTCTTAGTCGAAGTTCTCTTGCTGCTTGAATAGCTTTATCGCTAGATGAATAGCTTATTTGAAATTCATGCGTCTCCAACCCCTCTGTGGCGTCAAGTACTTCGTTTGTAATTTCAAATTGAACTTTCTCTGCTTGCGTAAGCGTTTCAATTACGGGCATGAGCCCTAGCATTATGTCGTAGTCGGCTATCGTGTATGGGATATTGATAATGGCTAAGTCAGGGCAGAAAGCTCGACATGCAGCAATCGACCCCAATCCGTAATCTCCGAAAATGTGGTCGTTGTATTTCATAAGCACATTGGGCGTCTCTAATAGAGCTAGGTCGGATTTATCATTCTCAATGATGAGGTTGATCTGCTCATTCATTTTGATGACGGCAGATTGGCCACCATCAAAACTAAGGGTGTTGCAGCCCCAGATTTCATTTAAAGGATTGAAGCTCAACGCACATAGATTGGGATGGTGCTTTCTCATCTCGCTAACGATGCTACTGAACGTTATTGTTGAATTGGCGGGTGTATATAGATTCCCGACAACAATTTTTGGTATCAGGGCTAATTCCTGCATGTCGCTTTTGCTAGACTCGATTTGTTCAGCGGCGAGTTGGCTGACAACCGTCTTATTTACAGAATGAGCGTAGGTTTCAGCGTGTTTACTAAATTCTACGAGTCCTGCGGCGCTTTCTTTCGTCGATAAAACGACAACCAGGTCTGATTCATCGATTGTCGTTACATAGTTAATTCGATTTCTTATGCCAATTTCTTTGCAATTCACAAGGTTGGCGACATCTAGGCCGTCCGGTAGAATGCCGCATGGCGTTGATACCCGGATATTGTAGCCATTTCCTAGCAATCCAATCAGAAGAGGATAGTCAGCTCTTGTGAAAGATATAAGTCCGATTGTCTTCATGATTTTTATCGCTTGTTCCTTTTTAGAGCTGTTGCAATGGACACTTCATGTCTATGAAGCTCAAAGCGAAGTATTTTCTGATTAAGTCGGTCAAAGGCAATTCGTTTTGAATTGTCGCATGCTGTTCGCTTGTAATCAGGGCTTATTACTCCTTCGCAATCTGCGCTTTTTATGCATTGGGTGCACAGCTGAAATGCCCAACATTTTTTACATGAATCGCTGGTCAGCTTTGAAACATTGATTATCTTTTCAATTTGACCTAAATCAAATCCTGAATCCAATGTGCCGATATACATTTCCTTCGTTGTTTCGCTGACCCTTTCGCAAGGAAGAAGCGCTCCTGCTGTTGTCACAAATAGACGCGTAACCCCTGGTTCGCATGGGCCACCGGGTATAGCTTTTGCTGGGATGTTCGAAGGTGCAAATCGCTTTATGTTTTGGTTGATGTTTGCAAGCGTATATGAAGCGAGCCTATCGTTGCGGTTTCCTTTTTCGATTTTGCGCTCATCCATAATTCTTGCTTTAAATAAGGCGTAATTTAGCTGACTTGAGAACTCGTCATTGTAGGGGGCGATACGTCCGTTGCGTTCCAGGTAGTTGAATTGAACATCGCAATCTTCGATATCTTTATCATTTATAAAGGAAGAGACTGTTTTATAGATGTTGTTCGTGTCGACTACGGCATTAAAATGAACATATTTGTTGCGTTCAGGATGGCTGTCTAAAACCATATGAACATTGTCTATAACTGTTTGGTATGAGGACTTGCCATTAGCGTAATGCCTAGACTTATCGTGGATTTGCTGCGGCCCGTCAAGACTGATTAACAAATAGAATTCATGCCCAGAATCGAAGAAGAATTTAACCATTTCTTCAGATAAAAGAGAGCAATTAGTTGTAATTCGAAATGAGATGTGTTTTCCTTCAAATACCTGCTCTGCATATTGAGTAATTAGCTTAATTTCATTAAATCGAAGGAGAGGTTCTCCTCCATAAAATGCTACGACCGGGTTTGAGTTGTCGATCGAGTGCATCTTAAAGAATTCGATTGCATGTTTTGCCGTCGAAATGGACATGGAGTTATGACTGTGGGCTCTGTTGTATGAGGAGTTTCCGGAATAGATACAGTAATCACATCGGAAGTTACAAGATTGAGTCAGCTGAAGGGTTAGCATCCGTATATTTCTTTCCAGCTTAACTTTCAAAAGGTCAATTGATGGATAAGCGATATCCTGCAATGGCGAATCGCAGCAGTAGCCACATGATTGTAGTAACTGGAATTCTTGGTCTGATTTACAGGAGGCGTGGCAAACTTTGCCTGCTTGGACTTCTGAGATGTAATTGAAGAGATCTTTGCTTACTGCAAGTATCTCGTTTCGATTGGCATCATAAATGTAGTGGCCCAAGAGGGTCTTTATAGGTAGAACTAACATCTCTACCGCCTCTTTCATTTCACTAATGTTATTTAGTGAACTAAGATGTATGATATAAAGTATCCTTTTATAAACGTATTGTCAAACATATATTGCTAAAACAGAAACAATTTATAGACTGAGTTGGTCGTATTCTTTGGGCGATTGCTCCTATAATCTAGCCTTCGCTGCTGTCGGGAGGGAAGGACTAGGACTCCGTTATTATGTTGAAACGCTTTAACACTTTTGACGTTCTCACGCGTTTTTTGTTTCAAAAGCGTTAGGATGGGACTCATGGCGTGGGGCGTAATGGATGCCCCGCACACGATGGGAGGCTATCAATGGCTAATCGTTTCGTTCTCAATACCATCTCTTATCATGGTTCCGGCGCCATCAAGGAGATCCCCGGCGAGCTCCAGCGTCGCGGCTACAAGAAGATCTTCGTCTGTTCCGACCCCGATCTGGTCAAGTTTGGCGTTACCGCTAAGGTGACCGACGCGCTCGACGCCGCCGGCATCGCTTGGAGCCTCTACTCCGAGATCAAGCCCAACCCCACTATCCAGAACGTCAAGGACGGCGTTGAGGCCTTCAAGGCCGCCGAGGCTGACGCTATCGTGACCATTGGTGGTGGCTCCTCCATGGATACCGCCAAGGCTATCGGCATCATCATCAACAACCCCGAGTTCGCCGATGTCCGCAGCCTCGAGGGTGTTGCTCCCACTAAGAACCACGCCGTGTTCACCATCGCTGTGCCGACGACCGCCGGTACCGCCGCCGAGGTGACCATCAACTACGTCATCACCGACCCCGAGAAGGTCCGCAAGTTCGTGTGCGTCGACACCAACGACGCCCCCGAGGTCGCCGTCGTCGACCCCGATATGATGGCTTCCATGCCCGCCGGCCTGACCGCCTCTACCGGCATGGACGCTCTGACCCACGCCATCGAGGGCTACACCACCAAGGGCGCCTGGGAGCTCTCCGACATGTTCCACTTTGAGGCTATCAAGCTGATCAGCGAGAACCTGCGCGACTCCGTCGCCGAGGCCAAGTCCGGCCAGCCCGGCTCCGGCCGTGAGGGCATGGCTCTTGGTCAGTATGTCGCCGGCATGGGCTTCTCCAACGTTGGCCTGGGCATCGACCACGCCATGGCTCACACCCTGTCCGCTCACTACGACACCCCGCACGGCGTCGCTTGCGCCATGCTGCTGCCGATCGCCATGGAGTTCAACAAGCCGGTTTGCGCTGAGCGCCTGGCCAAGGTTGCCGTTGCCATGGGTGTTGACACCACGGGCATGAGCACCGACGAGGCTGCCGACGCCGCCATCGCCGCCGTCAAGCAGCTCTCCGCCGACGTGAACATCCCGCATGTCTGCGAGGCCATGAAGGCCGACGAGATCGAGGTCCTGGCCAAGGACGCCATGGCTGACGCCTGCTTCCCGGGCAACCCGCGCGAGGCGACGCTCGACGACGTCATCGAGCTCTTCAAGAAGATCTGCCCGGCTGCCTAGCCCAGTTTGGTGGTCCTTCGCCCGTAGGTGTATGGTCTTTTGACGTGCCGCTGGCCCCGCCGTGCTACGCACGGCGGGGCTTTTTGTGCTGCGTCGATGCCCTGAGACGGACAAAACCAAGGCGTACTGCCCGCTGCGGATAGGTGGTGCACTTCCCTGCGTGCATTTTTGGGAGTATTCAACAAGCTCTTAAAAATGCATAACGTTGTGAATGGGCGGTAGTGATCCGCAGGCGCCCATCGACAGCCATTGTGGGCGGGCTATCGATGAGTGGAGGGGGTTGTTACTGAGTTTCTGCTTTGCGACGACCTGCAACACTGCTGTAACCGCGTCGTTTTGTCGTTCGTGATGGGGCCGTTGGGGCCCACGGTGCTGAATACTCCGTTTTTTGCACGGTCCAAGGTGGGGCACCCTGAGACGAAGCAAAAAGATGCCTCATTTCTATGCAAATACCAATAGGATTTATGCAAGATTGAGATTGTAAACCGTGCACGTGCACAAAACCGGTGCGGGGACGTCTGGAGGCGGCTCGGCTCCTGGGGCATTGCACGTGCAGAACGGTTAAAATCGGGACTCGGTCTTAGTTTTACTTGGAAGGATGCATATGACTTCTAATATTGATGCTTCTCTAGAGGAGACGCTCTCCTATATCGCAGGACAGCTTAAGACGCTGACTTCTATTGCCTCCCCTACCGGCTATACCCGTGCGGCGACTGATTATCTGATGGAGACCCTGCGCGATATGGGGTTTGGGCCTGAGCGTTCTAATAAGGGTAACGTGCTCGTTGAGCTTGGCGGCGAGGGCGAGCCGCTCGTACTGGCGAGCCATGTCGATACCCTAGGCGCCATGGTGCGTTCCATTAAGGACAATGGCCGCCTGCGCCCCACGACGCTCGGTGGGCATCAGTGGTCTACGGCCGATGGCGAGAACTGCACCGTCTACACGCGCGACGGCAATGTCTACACGGGCGTGGTTCTTAACACCGAGCCTTCGGCGCACGTGGCCGACGAGCCGGTCAAGACCATCGAGAAGAACATGGAGATCTTGCTCGACGAGAACGTCGACAGCAAGGACGATGTGCTTGAGCTGGGCATTCAGACCGGCGACATCATCGCTATGGATCCTCGCACGACGGTGACGGAGAGCGGCTACATTAAGAGCCGCTTCCTGGATGATAAGCTATCGGCCGCCATTTTGTTGGGCTTGGCGCGTGCCGTCGCCGCTGGCGAGGTGACGCTTTCGCGTAAGGTTTCGCTGCTCTTTACCGTGTACGAGGAGGTGGGCCACGGCGGCGCCTTCGTGCCGGCCGACACGCGCGAGATGATCAGCGTTGACATGGGCTGCGTGGGCGACGACCTAGGCTGCACCGAGCACATGGTGTCGATCTGCGCCAAGGATTCGGGCGGTCCGTACAACTACGACCTGGTGACGGCGCTGTCCAATATCGCGCGCGAGCTTGAGCTCGATTACGCTATCGACGTGTATCCGCATTACGGTTCGGACGTCGAAGCCACGCTCTCTGCCGGCTACGACATTCGCCATGGTCTGATCGGCCCCGGCGTGTATGCGAGCCACAACTACGAGCGTAGCCACATGGACGGCGTGCGCAACACCTTCGAGCTCGTCCGCGCCTACGTACAGCGCTAGCGATGCAGCGGCCTCGGCTGATACGGCAGTACCGACCGAGGCCGTCCTCTCTAAGTTGCGGTGAAATAGGGACTGTTGGGGGTGCGGACAGAAAGTTGGACCGCGGGGCGGTCCGGACTGGAGGTTCGC
>DXMC01000032.1:10478-30717 GCA_019414365.1 Collinsella sp. | reverse complement strand
ATCGTTAACCGACGCATCGCTCGCGTTAGAGCCGGTTTCAGAAACGACACCGTCGGCAGCACCGTCCGCGGCACCCGTGCCCTCGCCCGGCGTCGCAGCCTGAGCCACAGCCTCGGCAATGCCCTCGGCGCCCTCGGCCCACAGCTGAGCCGGCGTGGTGCCAAAGGCCATCGCGAAGGCCAGGAATGCCACCAGGCCGCGCTTGGCTACGCCGCATGCAATCGCGCCACGGCGATGCAACGAGGCGCGCTCGCGCTCGTCCTCAAACATATCCATTTGTCCCCCATTGTCTGTACTTGGAGCGTTGCCTTGAGGCTGCCCCACGTCATCGCGCGTGTTGCGCTCGAGTTCCCCCATCGGGGTCCCCCTTCCCTCCAGAGCCCTATGCACACCGGCGGCATACGCCGCAGCCGCACGCAAGATGGGAGGCGATCCGACTTAACCTTAACGACTCGGGCGCGCCGTCCGATCTGCGACGCGAACATCCCGAGCCAAGAGGAATTACGGTTACTGGTACAGCCGGGGACTTGCACCCCGATTCTCCCAAACGCGCAGGAAAACCGCGCATTCGTGCGTCTCCGCACCACCATCTAGGCCATCGATTATTACCGTCAAAATGGTATCACGCAAAAGGGCCTCGCACACAGGCGAAGCCCAAGGTAAAAGCTATTGTTTGCGATAGGAAAATGCGGTGACGGCCGCAGCCTCTAGTGCTTGCCGCCGTGGCTGTTGAGCCAGATATTGCGGCCCAGCATAAGCGCCAGCACCAGCGCGCTCACGTAGCCCATAAAGCCAATGACCGGGATACCAAACACAACCGGCTCGATGCGTGCGTAGTACACCACCGACGAACCGATAAACAGACCGGCGATCACGATAGCCATCGACATGCGGTCGATAATTCCGCCCAGCTGTCGCAGCGCCTTATCGCTGCTCATGATCTGCGTGTTCACCTTAAGCTGGCCGCGCGTGAGCATACGCGAAGCCAAGCCCAAATACTCGGCCGCCTCGAGCGAGCCTTTTGCCGCGCGATAGCTGCTCGCGGCCAGATCGCGTCCCATATCACGCACGCGCGCATAGGTGCTCTTCTCGTTTTTGATGTGCGTCTGGATGATCTGGATCATGTTGACGTTGGGCATATACTCGGTCAGCAAACCCTCGAGCGTCACCATGCCGCGGGCGAACATCGTCACCACGCTCGGCAGCTCAACGTCATTTTTGCGCGCCAGATTGAGCAGCGAGGTCAAAAACTCGCCGATATCTAGGTCCTTAAGGTCAAGGCCCGCAAAGTCAGCCACGATAAAGTCAAGATCGGACAAAAAGGCCGAATGATCGAGCTCAGCCGAGTCGCCACGCGTCACGGCGAAGCGCATGAGCGAATCCTTGAGCTTGGGCACGTCACCCTCGGCCACGGCGAAAATCATGTCCTTTACGATACCGCGATCGTGGCTCGACATGCGTCCGACCATGCCCAAGTCGATAAAGTAGACAATGCCGTCCTTGAGGATGATGTTTCCCGCATGCGGGTCGGCATGGAAAAAGCCGTCGTCGAGCACCTGCGTCGAGTAGTCCTCGACAATCGCGGCACCGATCTTTTCCAAGTCATAGCCCTCGGCCACCAAGCGTTCAGGATCGGCGATCGAAATGCCGTCGACGTAATCCATGACCACCACGTGCTCGGTGCACAGGTCCAGATAGGATTTAGGGCACGTCACGCCATGAACGCTCTTATGGAACTCGTAGAAGTCGTTGAGGTTTTTGGCCTCGGCCAAAAAGTTGGTCTCCTCGCGAAACGAGGTCCACAACTCCTCGACTACGCCGTGCAGGTCAACGAATTGATCGGTGTTGACGAACTTGGAAACGATACGCACCACCGAGCGGATGATATCGATGTCCTGCGCCATAACCTGCTGCGCACCGGGGCGCTGCACCTTGACGGCCACGTCCTCGCCCGTCACCAGACGAGCGCGGTGCACCTGCGCGAGCGATGCGCTACCAAGCGGATTGGGGTCGATCGCATCGAACATCTCCCCCAGGCGCAGGCCGTATTCTTCTTCCAGACAACTGAGTACGACCTCGTACGGTACAGGCTCCACGTCGGAGCGCAGACGACGCAGCTCGTCGCAAAACCGCTGCGGCAGAATCTCGGACCGGTTGGCCAGAATCTGCCCCATCTTGACGAACATGGGGCCGAGTTCCTCGAGCAGGCGGCGCAAACGAACCGGCGTGAGGTTATCCCACACGCGATACTTTTTGATCAGGCGAACGATCTGACCGATGCGTTCGCGGCGGCCCGCCGGCGTGAGCTGGTATTCCTCGTCCGGCGCCATCGCGTCGGGCTCCTCGGGGACCATATCGACAGCGCGCGGCTTCTTGCGAGCGCCCGAGACGGCGGCATCGACCTCGTCGACAACCGCCGCCTCGTCACACAAGGGATCTTGATTGTTGTAATCGGTGGTGGAATCTGCCATCTGCGCTACTACTCGGCCTCTTCGGCGTCCCCTGCGTCGTCGGGCTCAACAGACTCGACGGGCACCGAGGTCACGTTGTCCTCGACCGAATCGACGATATCGCGCACATGGGCCAGGAAGGCCGTGCGCTCGGGGGCGGTCATAACGCGGACGCGGGCCAGGATGAGCTCGTCGAGCACTCGCTGTGCCGCAGTCTCACCCTGCATGCCCAGGCGCTCGGTCAGGTCGGAGATGGTGCCACCGGCCTGCTCGAACATGTCGGACACACTGCGGGCGATATCGGGGGTGCCGGCATCCTTGCGGACCTGCTCGCCCTTAGTACTGAGGTCGTCGAGAACTTTCTTGCTGCCCTCGACGGCAACGGCGGCGGCGCCGAAGCCCACGTTGATGGCACCGTTAACAAGCTGATCGAGTTTCATAACCATGGTTGGCTCCAATCATGAACAACTGCATTGGCCTTCTTGTACCCAAGATTGAGTGAAAGCGACAAAGCGTTTAAGCGCTATTCGATCGACGGGAAATCCCTACCTCACGTTGTCGTTCATCGCGAAAGAGTTCTTCATGGCGCAGCTCGTGGTGTAGAGCACCTTGCCCAGTAGAGCATCGGTCTCTACACGAACACGCTCGGCAAAGGCCTCGTTGGCGCGTGCAAGCTCGGCAGGCACCTCGGCCTCGGGCAGCGCGGCTACGACAGCGTCGACGTCATGGATCTGCTTGTGGCCCATGCCGCCGACCTTCTCCTGGTAGTCCTCCACGGCGCGGCCGCACTCGTGGAAGCGAACGTCGGCCAGCGCACCAATCAGGCGGTTAGCCCAGTAGAAGTTTTCGGACGTCACGCGAGCCTGCGTGTCGGCATAGTACTCGGGCATGGTCTCGACGTTGGCGTACAGCGGAACCAGCGCGTTAAACGAGTTGGAGCCAAAGGCCATCCACTGCACGGCGCGATACGCCGGCTGCGCATAGGGGCGCAGCTGCAGCACGGCGAGCTGGCTGTTGCGGTTGATGCCGATGGGACGATAGGCGCCGCGCGTGGCGGGCGTACCCTTGCTGCCGTAGCAGTCGTACTCCGTGCCCTGGTAGTGGCTCGAGAGTACGTACTTGATGTCCTCGATGGTCACCTTACGCTCGGGCACGCGGCTCCAGGGAATATCGTCGCTCTCGGGCGTGTAGTCGGCCTCGGGACCGTCCCACACATCGCTGGGGTTAAGGCAGCGCTGCATATACCAGGCGCGCGGCGTGTTGTAGACGTGGTCGCTGTCGCTGTGCGAGCCAAAGGCCTCGCGCGGGTTGAAGACCGCGGCCGGACCGTCGCCCTCGACGCCCAGCGTCAGGTCCAGATGCCACTCGGCCATCCAAGCGCGCAGGTCGGCGGAGCACATGTGATCGGCCTGGGCGCCCTCGGCGTCATCCAGGTCAAAGCTGTCGATACCCAGCTGGTTGGGCATGGTCACATAGGCGTCGTCAGGCACGCGCTTGGCGATCCAGTGGTGACCGCCGATGGTCTCGAGCCACCAGATCTCGTCCACGTCGCTAAAGGCGATGCCGTTGTTCTCGTAGGTGCCATAACGCTCGAGCAGGTCACCCAGAATGCGTACGCCGTCGCGGGCGGATTTGGCATATGGCAGCACCAGGGTCACCATGTCCTCCTCGCCCAGACCGCCGGGCTGCGCCGGAACATAGCCGTCCTCGTCCTCGTTGCCCTTGGCGGGCACGTAGTCGACGAGCGGGTCGGCGCCGCGAACGCGCTCGTTGGTGGTGAGCGTCTCGGTTGCGGACATGCCCACATTGAGCTCGTTGAAACCGGCCTCGGCCCAGATGCCGTGGCCCGGGACAACATCGGGGACGCTCGTGTAGCGCATGGGGTTATCGGGCAGTTCAACGGTCAGGTGACTCAGGACGCTCGTATAGACGCGCGGCTGCTCGTCGGGATGCACCACACGCATACGCTTGGGCTCAAACACCCCGTTGGACGAATCCTCGTTGCGGGCGACCAACGTCGACCCGTCGTAGCTCGCGTTCTTACCAACCAAAATCGTTGTGCACGGCATGCGCATCCTCCTTGAGCGAAGAAATCAAACGATAACAGTGTATCGCTTCGGCGCAGAAAGGGCGAAACCACGGCGCTGGCAACCCCTGTGGTCAAAAAATGCCAAATATGAGTACTGTCACCAATTTAGTAACAGCAATTTTGCTATGTATGGGTGTCGAAAGTCTACATTTGTTCAAAAATTAGATGATGTAATTCCTCATAGGTCCAATAAAATAGGCTCTCTATCGATAATAAATATCGTTAGAGAGCCTATTTGGCCTAAAATATATATGACTATCTTGGCAACAGTACTCATATTTGGCATTTTCTGTCCACGGGGTATAGAGCTAACCCCTCAAACAGCCCAAAACGCCTATTTCGATGCGCGCTCGGCCGCCTCGATCACGTGTTTGGCGAGGATCGCCGTCGTCACAGCGCCCACGCCGCCCGGCACGGGCGTGATGGCGTTAACGACCGGCTCCGCAGCATCAGAATCGACGTCACCCACCAGCTTGCCAGCGGCCTCGTCCCAATTAATGCCAACATCGATGATCGTCTGGCCCTCGCGAACCGCATCCACGCCAATCGTACGCGCGCGTCCAACGGCGGCAACCACAATGTCGGCAGCACGGCACTCGGCAGCAAGGTCGCGCGTATGCGTATGGCACGTCGTCACGGTCGAATTGCGCGCCGTAAGCATGGCGGCAACGGGACGCCCGATCACCAGCGAGCGCCCGACCACAGCAACCTTAGCTCCATCCAGCTCAACGCCGTAATGATCCAGCAGAGCAAGCACGGCTTCGGCTGTGCAGGGGGCAAAACCCTCGCCGCGCCCCGAAAGCGTGGTGAGCAGCGAAGCCGGCGTCATGGAGTCAACATCCTTGGCGGGATCGAGTGCCGCGGCGACGGCGTTCTCGTCAAGGCCGGCGGGCAGCGGGCGGAACATCAGACAGCCATGAACAGCAGGGTCGGCATTGATGTCCTTAATAGCCGCCAACAGCTCGTCCTGCGAAACATCAGCGGGAAGCAAAACGCGACGAGCCTCAATCCCCACTTTTTCGCAGCGCTTGAACGCACCGCGCTCGTAGGATAGGTCGTCCTCGCGTTCACCCACACGCACGATAGCCAACGTCGGAACAATGCCTCGCTCGCGCAGGGCTGCACAGTGAGCAGCGAGTTCCTCAGTCAAAGCGCGAGCAACGGGAGCACCCTTCAGCAGTTCAGCCATGGCTATCCTCTCTTCCTTGCAGCGTCGGCTGCGCGGCGCGCCAGCGCATCGGCGCGCGGCAACCACGTGTCGAGCAACTCATCACACGCCGTCTCGAGCTCCTCAGCACGAGCGCGATCCTTCATAGACGTGGTGTTCGCAAAGAGCGTCAAGCTCGCGCCCTGCATAGCAGAACGGCAGAACACGGCGCCGCACGCCACATCGGACAGCAGCTGACGCGAACCCTTGTCGGCCATGTCCTCGAGCAGCGCCAGTGCACGCCCGCAGGCATCCATAATGCGATACGGCGGCATAGCGGCCACATGCAGCGCATCCTGAATCGCGGTCGCTCGAGCCGGATCGCCACGCGGAATACCGTACGCCGCGGACACCTGCCCATATGCACGAACGTCCTCGGCAACCAACTCGACAAGCTCCTGGGCCAGCTCATCAGCCTGGGCAAACGCACGCGTCAGGTCATCCGCACGATCAGCAAGCGCGGGATTGGTCGCACCGTAGCGGGCAACCATTCCGCACAGCGAGGCGCCCAGCGCGCCCACAAAGGCGCTCGCGCTGCCACCGCCGGGAACCGGCTCGCGCGCGGCCAGCGCCTCGGCAAACCCGCGGCAGGTCTTGTCCATCATCTCTTGGCTCATACACATGCACCTTCAAGTCATATACATCGGTCGGGTGGCAACCGCCGACCGACCGCATCGATCACATAATGGTGCTAAGTCTAGCCCATAAGCACATGGGCGTCAGCGCACCTGGCCATCGCGGATTTCTATGGCACACGATAGGCGGCAGCGACACAAACATGGGACACATGGCCCACGTTTCGAGACTCCCGGGCAGCGGCAACTGGGGCATACATATAGGTAAGGAGCCCTATGTTGGGGCAAGCTCATCACGGCACCGGACGACGAATGGAGGAATAACCGCACAGTAAACAAAGGCATCATGTGCATGCGTAACCGCCGCCCCAGCGATCCGCGGCACACGATGTCCCTGGCAGACAAGGAGGACGCCACCATGAAGAAAAAGACCCTATCAATCCTTTCCCTTTGCATCGCCCTCTTTGCCGCGTTTGCCTTTGTCGGCTGCGGCGGGAGCGCATCGGGCGGCGGCAGCGCCTCCAAGAGCGAGAGCAAGGAAAAGGCCCCCGTCGCCAAGAAGACCGACTTTATCTGGTTTAAGGTCGAGATGCCCGAGGGCGTCGGCGTAAGCGACTCCGCCGGCAAGAATGCCGACAGGGTCCAGCTCACCTTCCCCGAGAACGAGAACGCCTCGGCCGATCGTTTTATCCCCGTTTGGAAAAAAGCGCTGACTGCCGAGGAATCCCACGCCGACCAGGCGGAAAAGAAGGGGGATACGTTCCAGTGGAAGGATGGCGGGTCCATCGAGTATAACGGCAGGACGTGGCTCGTCGGAACGTACGAGGACAACAGTGGCATCACAACCCTCCTCTTTACCGACGTTGAGCCGGGAAGCATCTATGTCCTTATCTCGAACTTCGACCTGCACAAGAAAGAAGCCGAGGCGCTCCTCAACTCCATCGAATTCCCCGATGACATGGCAGAGGCAGTTTCCGAGGCGCGCGAAGTCGAGATTTCGAGCATCGAGCTCAAGTAACGGGACACCCGCACGCGCCTACGCGCACCTGCGCACATGCGCCCCATTAAAGCAACGGGCACCCAACCCCGGGAAGGGCCGACAGGCATCGGCCCTCCCCTCTTTTGGACCCGCGCATATTGCCACTTGTCGGCGCAAATCCGGCCCTCAGAATGGGACACATGGCCCACCCTAGCGAGCCGTCCACGCGTACAGTAAAGGCAGGTAATCCATGGGCGGTTACAGATCGAGGAGGACACGACCATGAAAAAGAACGCCTTTGCGATTCTCACACTCTGCATCAGTCTTCTTGCCGCGGTTGCCCTGGTGGGTTGCGGCGGAAGCGGCGGCGCTACCGGCAGTGGCGGTGGCGGTGGCGCAGAAAAGCCAGCCGTGGATATGAGGACCGACTTCATTTGGTTTAAGGTCGAGGTGCCCGAGGGCGTCGAGATCACCGACGTTGCC
The DNA here is from genome assembly GCA_019414365.1 of Collinsella sp. Lineage (GTDB taxonomy): Bacteria > Actinomycetota > Coriobacteriia > Coriobacteriales > Coriobacteriaceae > Collinsella. Next base: position 22,934 of record DXMC01000032.1, on the reverse strand, counting down.
GGCGACACCGCCGACAGGGCCCAGTTTAAGTTCACCGAGAGCGAGCACGCCAGCGATCGCTTCATCCCTGTCTTCGACTCTGACAAGAACGCTGACGAGCTGTTCGACTACGAGGCCAAATGGAAGGCCAACTTTGAGTGGACCGAGAATGATCCCGTCAAGTACAACGGCAAGACTTGGCGCAACGCTTCCTATACACACTCGGGCGGCGTAACGACTGAGTACTTCACCGAAGCAGGCGGCGGCAGCGTTTACGTGAGCATCGACAATGTCGAGGAGCACAAGGACGCCGTCGAGACCATGATGAAGTCTCTGGAGTTTGCCGATGACATTGCCAAGGCCAAGACCGAGGCCATGGACGTCAAGCTCGACGATATCGAGATCAAGCGCTAAGCGACTGGCGAGCGCAACGGGAAACACGGTCGCAGAGCAAACAAGCGACGGTACCCCAGCGCTTCGTACCCAGGGAGGGCCGGTAAACCGACCCTCCTTTTCTTATGCCGATAGCCGGCGAACGCGAGGGTGCCGGGCGGCAAAACCACCCCCAGCGCGGTAGCAGCACAAATAGACAAGCGCCCCAACGCGTCCGCCCGCCGATTTATGGCGCCACGCAGACAATTAAGCCAACACGTTTAGACATCCGGGCAGTATAGTGAACAAAATGAGTGCATAACCGCACCCTGCGAACGGAGGAGTTATGACCGAACACCACGCCATCAGCCGTCGAGCATTCACGTTGGGCCTAGGACTCGCAGCATTGTCGCCATTTGCAAGCCTGCCCGAAACCGCGGGATTGGGCCTTCCCGTGCGCGCGGCATTTGCAGAAGACGCTGCCACAGCGTCAGTCAGCCTCGACGATTTCGTCATTCGCCTTCGCCCCGCGGGCTATTTTCGCACCGCGAGCGTCAACCAAGACGGCAACGTTCGCGGCAACGTCTGCCACCTGTTTAACGACGGCACGTCCAGCAAGCTCATCCTTGAGAACGTAACGACCAAGAATGACGATACAAACTGGTATGCTATCCGCACCTTGCTCAATTTCGAAGAGCATAAAAAGACGGGCTACAGCATTTGGTCGGTCGACGACGACTCGGACAAAGATGGAAAGGTCATCCACGTATGGGGCGGCGAGTATGACAACAAGCCCAGCCGCGCTTTTGCGTTCGAGCGTCAATCAAACGGAACCTATATCATCCGAGACCGCACGGTCGAGAAAGAAACCGAGAAAAAAGACATTAAGTACCTGGCAATAGAATCGAACGGCGAAGACCAGGACAACAATAAGATCTGCCATAAGAGTAAGAGCATTCCGTGGGAGCTCGAACTTATCGGTTACGACATGAAAAAGAACGATGCCACGGTTAGCAGCCTCGACTGGATCACGTACAGCAGCTACGTCGATGGGCCATGTTGGATGAAATACGTCGACGACAACAAGTTCCTCGACGAGCTGAGCATCCCGGGTACGCACGATTCGGGCACCTGCAGCGTGGACAACGACACTGAGCCCCAATCCTCGCAAGTAAAATGCCAGCAGGATTACATTCCCACGCAGTTGCTCGAAGGCATTCGCTATTTTGATATCCGGCTCGGAAAGGGCGACGACCCCGGTATCGACCACGGGGATTACTACCTGCTCAAAAAAGACGCGTACTTTATGCATCTTTCCGATGTCATAGGCTACTTCAAAACGTTTTTGAACGAAAACCCGACAGAAGCGCTCATCATGCTTGTATCACGAGGCAACGACGAGGCTACCGACGAAAGTGTTACGACGGCTTTCGCCAAGGTTTTGGACGACAACCCCAAACTGTTCTATACGTCGAGCCGAATCCCCACGCTACACGAGGTGCGCGGAAAGATCGTTCTGCTGCGTCGATTTAGGCTCGCCGGCAACAGTGTAAGCGGCCACACGTGGGGCCTCGACCTTACCGAATGGGATGACAAGATCAAGGCTCACTCCGACAGCGCCACTATGTGTCTCGTCCAAGACGCGCGGGGCTTTGAAGCCGCGGGGGAAACAGGCGACAAAGAGCCCTATTGCACCAAGGTATACGCCCAGGACAAGTACAAACTCACGGGAACCGACAAGCTCAGCTGGGTCGATAATGCGCTGAAGGAAACGACCGGGCGCACGCGCAACGAGGTAGATGTCGAGGACGATAACGGGGCCAAGGAGCAAGTCCTGGAGCGCTGCTGGTCTATCAACTACACCAGCTGCACGGGCTTGTCGCACGGAGGCAATCCTTTTACCTCGGCACGAGTAGTCAACGAGCATCTGTATAAGAGCCCGTACATCAACCCCAGCGGCACCGAGGATACAAAGTCAGATTACCTCAAGCACATTGGCATCATCGCATCCGACTTTGTTGATGCGGCGCTGGCCCGGAGCATCTACCAGCGCAATTACGATTACGATACACAGCACAAGCAGACAGCTTCGTACTACCTCCCGACCCGCATGCGCATGACGTACGGCGACTCGCTGAGCGATGCCTCGCTCCAGGATGGCAAGACCGTTGGCGAGGGCCATTTCCGCCTTGTCGACAGCAGCAACGTACTCAACGTGGCGGCTTCGGGCCATGCGTTTGCCATTGAATACGTGGATGTTGATGCCCTGGGCAACGAGACCGTTACAAGACTGCAGGGCTTTGTGCCTATCGATATCGATCCACGCGCGCTGACGCCCCATTTTGAGGGACTCGAAGGCCTTAAGGCCGGCGAAGACGTGCGCGCCAAGATTGCGGCATCACTCGAGGGCAAGCTCGAAACCGATGCCTGCACGGCCCAGCTCGAGTTTGTGCACGACGCGGACGGCGCTCCGGGCACGGCAATGGCCGAGGGCGAAACATTTGCCGCAGGAACGTACTGGGTGCGCGTGAACGGTCTCTTGGGCGACGCGGCGCAGAACTACACGCTCGCCAGCGACGGAGCCGCAAGCTTTACCGTTGCAGCCTCGGGCAACGCGGGCGGCACCGGCGCCGGCACCGGTACCGGCGCCAACGCAGACGGCGCCGACAAGAACGGCGGCGGCAACAAGAGCAAGGGCTCGACCGGAAAACTCGCCGACACGGGCGACGGCTCTGGTATCGCTGCCGGGCTCGCCGCTGCCGCCGTGGCGACAACGGTCGCCGGCGCGGCAATGCTTGCCAGTGACCGCGAAAACGCTGGGGACGACAGCGAATAGGCAAGCCCGCCTTTTAGACACATCGACTCAATCGGGGGCGCAGGACACCGTTCTGTGCCCCCGATTTTTACCTTGGCCCGAACGCCGCCATGGGCTACATCACCATGTTCAGCGCGTTAACAAACTCCTGGGCCTTCGCACGACTGCTCAGACTAAAGACGCAAGCGGTTAACAGTCGATTGCGCAGGAAAACGTCGCGACCCTTGATCCTGTTAACGCCCGTGATGTCCTTAAGGTAGACAATCTCGATATGCTTGCCGCCGAAAGTACCCTTCTTGAGCACCTCGATGCGGTTAGGGTAGATCTTGACGTCTTTAAACCTGCCCGAACCTTTGTCCTGGAACAGCAAGGTGTTGTTGTCCATGCGTGTCACTCCCATGGGGTTCGCTAAAACTGCCTCTATGGTCACATTTTAGTCACTTCGGGAATCCTGCACGAAGGCGCTAGGCGACATTGGAATTCGAGTCCGCGCGAAGACCTTTAATGAAGTGCCCAGCACTTCCCCGCAACACAAAAACGGGGCAGTCCGCACTTCTGCGGACCGCCCCGTTCCTCTAACTATCGCATCGCAGCGCCAACCGGCTGCGCTTCCCTACTTCCCAAATAGCGCACCCAGCAGACCGCGGCGTTTGGGCTTTTCTTCTCGGTAGGAACCCTCGACGGCGGCTGCAACCTGGCGCGGTTGCTCGCCGCCTCCACGGCGCACGATCTGGTATAGGAAGGGCGATTTAACGTATTTGACCTCGATGGGCGTGGCATGCACGGTACTTTCGCCGGACAGATGCAGACTCGGATTGAGCGACGCCACCACATGCGTCTCGCGCTTGTCGCTAAACACCACCGCTGCCGCGCGGCTCGTCTGGCCGTTTACGGCAATGCGCACCTGCTCGCCATCGCGGCTGTCCGTCGCCGGACGATCGACAAAGTACACCGGCACCATCACCAGGCCGTCCTTATGCTTGCGGGCCTTGCGCGCCCAAGTGCGGATGCTCTTTTTATTGAGCCCCAGCACCGCCTCGGCATCGTTGCCGGCAATGTCGAGCGCCAACTTATCAATGACCACCTGGTCCTTGGTAGACGCATCGACGGAGACAACGCGAAAGTCACCTTCCTGCATGGCCGGGTCAAACGGCCCAACCTTGGCAAAGTCCCACGGCTCCAAAATGCCCATAAGGCGAACATCCAGATAGTTTGCCCGCGGATACGCCCAGTCGAGCACCTCGTAGTACACCAGGGTTTCCTTGCTCAGGCCCTTGCCCGGGAAGCTCGCCATCATACGCAGGTCCGCCAGCGCCATGGGGAAATAGAAGAGCATCATGTCGTTTTGGATCGCGTCTTCCACGTCGTGCCCGGCAAAGGCATCCGGGTACTGGCGCACCAGCTGCAGCGCGTTGGCACGTGCCTGCTGCGGCGAAATTTCGCAGGGAATACCCTGCTCCGGCACATACTCCGCACCCACGCCCATGGTCAGACGTTTGCTAAACGTACCGGGCTTGAGCAGGTCGGCAATGCCGATCTTGTTGCCGCAGGACGGGCACTCAAACACACGCTGCGTTGACTCGCCCTCAAAGGACGCTCCGCAGAAGGGGCAGGGAATGCTCACGTGCGTCGCTTCTTGGAACTCCTGCGCCGTGCCGCGGTCCTCCCACAGCAGATGTTCCAGGACCGACTGATTGCGCCAGTGCGAATTGAAGAAATACCAGTCCGGGTCCTCCGGGCGCTCGAGTTGCGACACATGCGTGAGCTTGAGCAGTCCATCCACTACCGTCAACGGCGTATGGCGAATGCCCAAAGCGCTCTTGGGCTCTCCGGCGTCCGCCTGCCACGGAATGACCGCACCGCAATAAGCGCACTCAAAGCTGCGCTTAGCTTGGTGCGAGTACATAGGGCCGCCGCAGTTTTGACATTTAATGGCAAACATCTCGTCCATGGAAACGTCCTCCTTTGCACAAAGCTGTCGACATTAAGTATGTCGAGCAAACAGGCACATGCCCATACCCATGTGGCCCAAAATGGACCACCCAGGCAGACGAGAAGGCTCGCTCGTTAGCACCGGCAGACCATTACTGCATTTTCTGAGCATCGGTGCACAGCGCCTCCGCGCGAGCTACACTATCCCCTTAAACATGATTGTGAGGACGACCGCTATGCTATTTGTAAATCGGCTGGTACATACGCTTGTTCCCGGCAGCGAGGGCGAGCCGGTCGATACCTCCTGCCGCACCAACGCGGGCTTCGCCGCAAGCCTCATCTGCATTGGCCTCAACATCACTCTGTGCCTGGCCAAGGGCATCGCGGGCCTGCTCGCCGGCTCTGTCTCGCTCATCGCCGACGCCTTCAACAACCTCTCCGACGCCTCGAGCAACATCGTGAGCCTGCTCGGGTTCCGCCTTGCCAGCCGCCCGGCAGACGAAGGCCACCCCTATGGCCACGGTCGCTACGAGTACCTCGCCGGCCTGTTTGTCGCCGTTCTCGTTTGCGCCGTCGGCATCAACCTGATCCTCGAGTCGGTCACTAAGATCATCAAGCCTTCCCCCACTGCATATTCGGTGCTCTCCTTAGCCGCCCTCGTCTTGTCCATGCTCGTTAAGCTCTGGATGGCCGCGTTCAACCGCACGTTGGGCGACCGCATCGACTCGGAGACGCTCATCGCCACAGCACAGGACTCCAAAAACGACGTCATCACCTCGGGCTCGGTCTTAGCGGCGGCGCTTATTTCGCAGACGACCGGCTTTGACCTCGATGGCTGGGCAGGCCTGGGCGTGGGCATCTTCATCTGCATCAGCGGCATGGGCCTGGTGCGCGACGCCATCAGCCCGTTGCTGGGGCAAGCGCCCGACCCCAAGCTCGTCCAGGCAATCCGCGACAAGATCATGTCCTATCCGCAGGTCTTGGGCACACACGACCTGATGGTGCACGACTACGGCCCCGGTCGTCAGTTTGCCAGCGCCCACGTGGAGATGCCCGGCGAGGGCGACGCATTTGAGCACCACGAGATCCTGGACACCATCGAGCACGACATCAAGCGCCAGATGGGCATTGGCATCACGCTGCACTGCGACCCCATCGCGACAACCGGCGATGATCTGCGCGGCTGGGTCAAGCGCGGCGTCATGCAGATCGACCCCGCGCTCTCCATCCACGACCTACACGAGCACGACGGGTTCGTTTCGTTTGACCTGGTGCGTCCCGACGGCTTTGACATATCCGACGAGGAGCTGCTGGAGCTCGTCACGCGCATCGTGCACGAGCGCCGACCCGACGTCTCGTGCGTCGTCACGTTTGATTCGGGCTTTAGTTCGCCCGACCGTCCGGCTGAACAGCTGTAGCCCGCTTAACAGCTAGTTTCCCTGCGCGCCCGAGATGCCGTTTTGTAGGGCGTTCCAGGCATCCGTCGCCATGTCACCCAAGTTCTGCGCGGTATCGCCCAGGTTCTGAGCTGTATCGCCCAGCTCTTGCGCCTTGTCTCCCAACTCCTGTGCCTTGTTGCTCAAGTCCTCCAGCGTATTGGAGCTCGAGCTGTCGGTACCGCTTTGGCCGCCGGACGAGTTGCCCGAGCTGTTCTTGTGCGTGAGTTGAATTTCGAGGTTGCCGTTGTCGTTATAGTAGGCAGAAGTAACGACCCAGTTGGCATCGACGACGGGCGTTGAGCCATCATCGGTCAGGACCACGGCATTCGAAAGATCGGCGCCGCGCGACTTGAGGAGCTTCTTGGCGTTGGACCAGTACTGCCCCGGGATATCGCTCAGATCGACGGTGCTAGACGAGGCGGACTCGGTTTGCTCGGCAGCGGTATCGGCCGTTGAACTCCCTCGTTTGTTGAGCATGCCCGACACGATGGCAAACACAACCGACAGCGCAAAGAAAATCGCCAGCACGATGAGGATCTTCTTGATCATGCTCGACGAACGCGACGGCTTCTTCTCCTCGTCCTCGCCATATTGCGGAATCGACTTGGGGTACTCACGATACGGCTCGCGCGACTCGTAGCGAGGCTGCGCCGTGCGAGGCATATACGTCGTCTGCTGAGGCTGCGGAATGGGATTCTGCGGCAGGTCATCATAGGGATTCGGCGTCGAGGTGGCATAAGAATCCTGCGGCGCGTAATCAAACGGGTCCGGAGCTGCGTTGCCATAGGGGCCTTGCGAAGATGCAGCGTAAGAATCCCGCGCTGTGTCGCCATAGCCCATAACCCGGGTTGGCTCGGCAGAAGGCTGCGTCGCGGCGGGGTCGGTATAACCGGGGTTGGGAACAACGCGGGTCGCATCGGCGCTATCGCCAGCCTGCGCGGAGCCGTAGCCGCCCATCACGGTTGTCTTGTCCTGATCCATGCAACGATTCCTTTCCGTCGCGCGTGAGCATCAAGTTATCCATGCATTCTACCCGCGCAAAAGCCTATGATGGGCAGAGCCCGTCGGTATCTACAAGACATGCGCGGGCCTAAGGATAAAAAAGCCCCGCCGGGCCTTGTGGGCACGGCGGGGCGGACAAGCAGCTATGGGCAGCAGGCTTAGAACAGGCCGGTGATGTTGCCGTCGTTGTCGACGTCGATGTTCTCGGCCGCAGGGACCTTGGGCAGGCCCGGCATGGTCAGAACACTGCCAGTCAGTGCGACCACAAAGTGGGCACCGGCGGAAACCTTGAGCTCGCGCACCGTGATACGGAAGTTCTCGGGAGCGCCCAGGGCCTTGGCGTTGTCGCTAAAGCTGTACTGCGTCTTGGCGACGCACACCGGCAGGTTGCCAAAGCCGTTCTCACGCAGCTCGGCAAGCTGGCGCTTGGCGGCCGGCGTAAAGTCAACGCCGTCGGCGCGGTAGACCTTGGTGGCAATGGCCTCAAGAGCGTCGGCCACATCGGCGCCGTCCTCATAGGCAAACTTGAGCTCGCTCGGCTGCTCAATCAGACGCATGACCTCATCGGCAAGCTCGAGCGCGCCCTCGCCGCCCTTGGCCCAGACCTCGGAAAGCTTAACGTTGACGCCGAGCTTCTGGCACTCGGACTCGATGAGCGCAAGCTCGGCCTCGGTGTCCGTCGGGAAGCGGTTGATGGCGACCACGCAGGGCAGACCATAAACGTTCTGGATGTTGTCGACGTGACGCAGCAGGTTGGGCATGCCGGCCTTGAGTGCCTCGAGGTTCTCCTCGTTGAGGTCGGCCTTGGCGACGCCACCGTTGTACTTCAGCGCACGAGCGGTCGCGACGACCACGACGGCGCTGGGACGAACGCCCGTCATACGGCACTTGATGTCGAGGAACTTCTCGGCACCCAGATCGGCACCGAAGCCGGCCTCGGTAATGGCAACATCGCCAAAGCGCATCGCCATACGCGTGGCCATGATAGAGTTGCAGCCGTGGGCGATGTTGGCGAAGGGGCCGCCGTGGACAAACGCGGGCGTGCCCTCGAGCGTTTGCACCAGGTTGGGCTTGAGCGCGTCCTTAAGCAACGCGGCCATGGCACCCTGGGCCTTAAGGTCGCGGGCACGGACGGGCTCGCCGGCAAAGCTGTAGCCGACGACGATCTCGCCCAGGCGCTCCTTGAGGTCGCTGATACTCGTAGACAGGCACAGGATTGCCATGACCTCGGAGGCGACGGTGATATCGAAGCCGTCCTCGCGCGGCACGCCCTGGGCCTTACCGCCAATACCGTCGATGACGTGACGCAGCTGACGGTCGTTCATATCGACGACGCGCTTCCAAGTGATGCGTTTAACGTCGATGCCAAGCTGGTTGCCCTGCTGGATGTGGTTATCAAGCATGGCGGCCAGCAGGTTGTTGGCAGCACCGATGGCATGGAAGTCGCCGGTAAAGTGCAGGTTGATATCCTCCATGGGGATCACCTGAGCCCAGCCGCCGCCGGCAGCACCGCCCTTAACACCAAAGACGGGGCCGAGCGAAGGCTCGCGCAGGGCCACGGCACTCTTGACGCCGCGACGGCGCAGGCCATCGGCCAGACCGATGGTCGTGGTGGTCTTGCCCTCGCCCGCAGGCGTTGGGTTGATAGCGGTCACGAGGACGAGCTTGGCCTGGTGATCGGTCGGCTCGTTGAGCAGTGAATAGTCGACCTTAGCCTTGTCGAAGCCGTACGGAATAAGGTGCTTAACGTCGACGCCGGCGTTCTTGGCCACCTCGGTAATGGGCAGCGGCGTGACAGAACGTGCGATTTCGATGTCAGTAGGCATGGGCGGTCCTTTCGTTACCGAATGAGAAAAAGACCAATTCAGCATAGCACGGGCGCGCAATAGTAAAACGCCCATAACCGATGAACGGCGATATGTTTACCCGATGCCCGGCGATAGCCCAACAGCCCGCCAAAACAAAGCGCCCTAAACGGTAGGTTCAATCCCCAGGTGCTCAAAGGTGCGAAGGGTTGCCTGACGGCCCTGCGGCGTACGAATCATCAACCCGCACTGCAGCAAATAGGGCTCATAGACATCCTCGAGCGTGCCCGGGTCCTCGCCCACCGCGCTGGCAAGGGTCGTAAGTCCCACGGCACGACCGGAGAACGTCTTGGCAAGCGTCTCCAAAATGCGAATATCCATCCAGTCCAGACCGAGCTCGTCGATCTCGAAGAACTCGAGCGCCTGGCGACAGATATCGAGCTCGATGGGGCCGTTGCCGCGCACCTGTGCGTAATCGCGCACGCGCTTGAGCAGGCGGTTGGCAAGACGTGGCGTGCCGCGCGAACGCGAGCCGATCTCGAGTGCACTGGGATGGTCGATCGTCACGCTCAGGATAGTCGCCGAGCGCGTCACAATCTGCGCGAGTTCCTCGACCGTGTAGTAATCCAGGCGATATGAAATGCCAAAGCGGTCGCGCAACGGGCCGGTCAACATGCCTGAGCGGGTCGTTGCTGCTACCAGCGTAAACTTGGGGATATCCAGGCGAATCGAGCGCGCCGCCGGACCCTTGCCAATCACGATATCGAGGGCAAAGTCCTCCATCGCGGGGTACAGGACTTCCTCGACCGAACGGTTGAGGCGGTGGATCTCGTCGATAAACAGCACATCACCCGGCTGCAAGTTAGTAAGGATGGCTGCCAGGTCGCCGGTGCGCGCAATAGCGGGGCCGCTCGTCGTCTTGATCTGAGCGCCCAGCTCGTTGGCGATAACCGTAGCCAGCGTGGTCTTGCCCAGACCCGGAGGGCCCGAGAAGATCACGTGGTCGAGCGTCTCGCCACGGCTCTGCGCCGCTTCGATCAACACGCGCAGGCTCTGCTTGATATGCTCCTGGCCGCAGTAATCGTCCAGGCGCTGGGGGCGCAAAGTGCGATCGACATCGAGGTCCTCGGCCGTCAGCTCCGAGCCCACCATGCGCTCGCCGTGCGCCATGGATGCCGCCGGCGAGTTGCCGGGCGTCGCCCACAGGTCCTGAGAGTCATCGGCTTCCCACATCACGCATCCATTCCGAGTCGCTTAAGCGCCGCGCCGAGCAAATCCTCGACACGCATATCCTGCCCATCATACCCGCTCAGAGCGACATCGGTCTCCTGCGGGCTAAAGCCCATGGAAAGGAGTGCCGCACGAGCATCATCAATGGCCGAGGGAGCGGCAGCGGGCACGGGCATCGCAACCTGTCCGGGAATCACGTCGACCGGCACAAAGCCCTTATCCTTGGCAAAGGTGCTCTTGAGCTCCAGGATCAGACGCTGCGCGGTCTTTTTGCCCACACCGGGCACCTTGGCCATGCCCTTGTCGTCCTCGGCCATCACCAGCGAATACAACTGGCCCAAGGTATAGGTGGAGAGCACGGCAAGCGCCAGGCGCGGACCGACGCCCGAGACGGACACGAGCCGGTCGAACATCGTACGCTCATCCTTAGAGGAAAAACCGAAAAGTGTCATGGCGTCCTCGCGCACCTGCATGCGCGTGTAGAGGCGGACCTCGCCGCCGGGCGTCGGCAACGTGGCCGCAGTGCCGCCCGAGATGCCGAGTTCAAAGCCAACGCCCGACACGTCGACGACGGCCGAGCTCATCGTGGCCTCGACAAGCGTTCCATGGAGCTGGGAAATCATCAGTATCCGGTTCCTCTCTGTTGATAGAACTCGCCACCGGTAAGGGCACGGGTGCGGCTGAGGTTTACGTGGCAGATGGCGCAAGCCAGGGCATCGGCGGCATGGTCGGGATGCGGGTCGTGGTCGAGCTGCGTGAGCGTACGAACCATATACGCGACCTGCCGTTTGTCCGCGGCTCCGGTGCCCACAACAGCCTGCTTAATCTGCATAGGCGTGTACTCGCCAATCTCGAGCGCGCATTCCGAAAGCGCCACGAGCGCGGCACCGCGGGCATGCGCCGTAGGGATGGCCGAGCGAACGTTGGCGCCAAAGTAAATGCTCTCGATGGCAGCGGTATCGGGTCGATAACGCTCCACGACGCCCTTGAGGTCGCGGGCGATATGCGACAGGCGCACCGCGAGCGGACTACCCGCGCTGGTCTCGATGCAGCCATAGGCACGGCAGCGAACCTCGCCACGCCGCTCCTCGATAATCCCCCAACCCGTATGAGCCAAACCGGGGTCAATGCCCAAGATAACCAAGCCAACCTCCCCTCGCCACAAGCGCAGCGCAAGACAAGGCCCCGCGCATCATTCACGAACGTCTGTTCTAGAATAACACAACGGGGGCAAAGTGCTTAAAGCAAGATAGATTCGGCAGAAGCAATGTGTGTAAGAGAATCTCTCCCGCAATGTTTCCGTCTGCCCTAGTTCTGGCTAAAGAACGGGAACTGCCTCGGATCCACCGGCGGATGCGGCATCGGCGTGCCCTGGGGTCCACCCTGCGGGCCACCCCGGCCGCCCATCATCTTATCGATGGCGTCCTGAACCTCGCCCTCGAACTTTTTCATGCCCTCGTGCAAACGACGCTGACCGTCCTCAGAGCGCAGCTCCTCCATCTGCTCGGGCGAAATACCCAGCAGCTCACCCAAAATGCCCATCATCTCACCGCGCATACGATCACTCGTATCGTCGTCGGCAAAGCGACGCACCTCGGCGCGCGCCAGCGAATCAACCGTCATGCGCTCCTTGCCGTTGAGCCCCAGATCGGACCACGCAAGCATGTACGGCCAGGCGCGCTCGGCAAACGAACGGGCAGAGACGATCGGCACCGTCGGCAGCATGCGGCGGGCGGCCTCGCCCTGACGCACGAGCATCAGCAGCAGCGAGCAGGCCTCAGGCTTGCCAGCGGCCATCGGGATGTCGTCGAAAGATCGATTGCGGTCCACGTGCGACTCGAGCGCACCATCGACCTCACCCGGCTCGAGCCCGCCGAGCAGC
>DXMC01000032.1:0-10468 GCA_019414365.1 Collinsella sp. | reverse complement strand
GTCGAGCATATCGACCGGACCGTCGAGCGTCGAGAGCGCCTGCGCCAGCACTCGCTCCATACAATCTTCCACCGCGTTGAGCGTCACGAGCTCTTGGGGCACCACGGCAGACGTGCGGTTGCGCACGCGCGCCACAAACTCAAGCGTCGACAGGTACACATCGCCAAAGGGCGCGTAATCGCCCTGGTAGCCGCCGCAAAGCGCCGGCGCCGCCAGCGCGTACTCGGTTTTGGACAGCGGACTCAACGCCATCGCACCCAGCTCGAGCGCCGTGTCCTCCAGCATGAGGCCCAGCGTGCGAGAGCGCAGGCGCTCGGCGTCGCCCGCCGACACATCGCGGTCGAGCACGCGCGCGGCATCCGGCGCATCGCGCTCAACCGTGCGAATATGCAGGCGCTCAGCAATGGCGCGAACGGCGGCACAGCGAGCAGCCTCGGCCTCCTCCTGCGCCGGCGTAAAGATGCGGTTGCGCCCCAGCACCAGGCCAATCACATTACGTGGGCCCAGAGCGTCGACGGCCAGCGCCGCCAGCAGGGACGACGGCAAGTCGCCCTCGAGTGCCACCACGGCGCGCGACGCACCGTGGGCCCGGGCGTTGTCGCGCACGGCGAGCACCAGCGCCTGCCACAGCCACTCCTCGGAACGGAACTCGGGCAGTTCGTGATCTTCCAGGGCATCGAGCATCACGCCGCGCTGAATCTCCTGAACCAGCAGGCTCTCCTCAAAACACGGCGCTTGGGCCACCACGCGACCGCAGTCGTCGAGCACAAACGAACCGCCGGTATACACCGACTCGTCATAGGCACCGACCGGCGCCATACAGGCAAACCACACGCTGCGCTTGGATGCGATCTTGCGGTAGGCGCCGCTGCGAACGGCGGCAATGGCGGCAGTCTCGCGGTCGGTCATGTCAAACGCATTGAATTGGAAATACGCAATGAGGTCAACACCGGTCGGCAACATCTCGAGTTCGCGGTCCAAGTCAAAAATCACGGCGATGCGCACGCCGTCCACGTCGAACACCGGCGGCGCCCAACGCGTGTCGTTGTTCTCGCCACGCTGCAGGGCAATGCTCGAACGCGCCGGCACCACATGACCGTCCTTGAGCATCATGTAGTCGAGCAGCGGCTGACCCTCAAACGAAACCGCCGCGGGCACGATGCAGATCATGTCAAGCTCCTGGATGCGCTCGGCGACACCAGTCAAGCCGGCAAGCATGTCGTGCTCAAAGTCGGCAGCGCCCACCAGGCCACCGGGCATGGCGCCCATAAAGAGCGGAGCCGGAACGCACAGCACGCGCGCCCCGCGCTCGTGGGCCAGACGAGCCTGGTCCTCGATGCGGCCGCAAATGCCCTCAATATCACCCAGGCGCATATCGATCTGTGCAAGCGCGAGCTTCATGGCTCAGCCCTTTCCGTCGTAAACCATCGAAATCGTAGTAAAAGCGCCGGCCGCATGATGCAGTCGGCGCTCGCATGTGCATATGCTAGCTATGATACCCCGAGCGGGGGCGCGCTCCTAGAACGTCGCGGACCACAGCCCGTGCAGGTTGCAGTAGGCATAGACGGTACCGGTCTTGGAACCGCCGGCAAAAAACGTCGCGGGCTTCATGCCGGGCTCAAGGTAATGGACCTCTAAGCGGCCCTCGGCCTCAAGGGCGATCCACTCAATATAGTGCTCGGGCAGGCTGGGGTGCTCGACCGAGCCAACGCGTGCGCGAATCACGTGACCGTCGCGCTCGGTCTCGACAACAGGCACGTGCTTCTCGTGCGCCGCGTCCTCAGTGTTTGCGGTCAGTTCCGTGCAACCGGCAGGGGTTGCAACGTCGTTGCCAAGGGCGGCAATGAGCTTACCGTCGGGGTCCTTAAAGAATTTCGCCATGATGTTCTCCTTTGCTGACGTGCCAATGTTCTTGATGGTTCTTATGCCCAAAGGCAGACAAACCATCCACGGCATTGCAAATGAACACATAACGGGCGGGGACGATGGGGCAGCGTGCGCTATCCGCCCTGGCGGCCCCACCCGAGCGGGTTAGCGCCCGTCGCCGCCCAGCAGCGCCAGAACATCTTCGCGGGTAAACAGCGCCGACGAGATGCCGTCGCCGCCGAGCACGCTGTTGACCAGGTCGCGCTTGGACTCCTGCATCTGCATAATGCGCTCCTCGATCGTGTCCTTGACGATGAGCTTGTACACGGTCACGGTATGTTGCTGGCCAATACGGTGCGCGCGGTCGGTCGCCTGGTCCTGCGCTGCCACGTTCCACCACGGGTCGTAGTGGATGACCACGTCGGCCGCCGTCAGGTTAAGGCCCACGCCGCCCGCCTTGAGCGAAATCAAAAAGACCGGAACCTCGCCCGCTTGGAACTGCGCGACCATCTTGGCGCGGCTCTCCTTAGACGAAGCGCCCGTGAGCTTAAGGAAGGCGATGTCCTCCTTGGCCAAGCGCTTACCGATGATATCGAGCATACCCGTAAACTGGCTGAACAACAGGATGCGATGCCCGCCGTCGAGTGCGCCGTGCACGAGCTCCATACACGTATCGAGCTTGGCGCTCCCCGCCTTGTAATCCTCGTAGTGTAGACGCGGGTCGCAGCAGATCTGGCGCAGCTTGGTGAGCTCGGCGAGCACCTTGAGTTTGTCCTTCTTAAACTCCCCAGCCTCGCGGTGCTGCACCTGCTGGGCGATGCGGTCCTGGTTGGCCAGGTAGAGCTTGCGCTGCTCGCCGGTAAGCTGCGCCATGACGGTGTCTTCGATCTTCTCGGGCAGGTCGGCCACCACGTCTTCCTTAACACGGCGCAGCACAAACGGCGACACGAGCGCCTGCAGGCGAGCGGCGCTATCGCCCTCGGCATGCTCGACGGGGCTCTCAAAGCGCTTGGCAAACGACTCGCGCGTCCCCAAAAGGCCCGGCATCAAAAAGTCGAAGATGCTCCAGAGCTCGGACAGGCGGTTTTCGATGGGCGTGCCCGTCAGGGCAAAGCGCACGCCGGCAGGCAGGCGCTTGGCGGCGCGCGCCACCTGCGTGAGCGGATTTTTAATGTACTGTGCCTCATCGAGCACCACGCGGGCAAAATCCCGCTCGACGTACTCGTCGATATCGCGCCGCATAAGGTCATACGACGTCACGACCACGCTATGCTCGGCCACGCCGGCGATCTGCACGCGGCGTTGAGCCTTGGCGCCCACAATGGCGCACGCATCGAGCGACGGGGCAAAGCGCTCCAGCTCGGCAGTCCAGTTGTACACGAGTGAGGCCGGGCATACCACGAGCGTGGGCTTGGTGTCCCCCGCCTCCACGCGCGCCAGAATATGCGCAATCATCTGGAGCGTTTTGCCCAGGCCCATGTCGTCGGCCAAGATGCCGCCAAGGCCCAGGTGTTCGAGCGAGCCGAGCCACTGGTATCCGTCGACCTGGTAGCCGCGCATCGTTGCCTTGAGCGATGCCGGCACCGTAAAGTCCATCTTGCCGAGCGTGTCCAGGCGCTCGACGGTACGGCGGAACGCAGCGTCGCGATCGGCCTCGAGCGCCGGCGTGCGTGCGAGCATGCTGTCGACGAACAGGGTGCTCGACGCGGGAAGCGACACGCCGTCGAGCAGGTCGACGGCATCGACACCCAGGTCCTCGGCAAGGCCAAACGCGGCGCGCGCCCCCTCGTCCAGGCGAATGATGTCGCCGGACGTAAGGCGCGCAAACGTTTGATGGCGCTTGTACGAATCGAGATAGACGGCAAGGTCCGCGGCCGAAAGCCCGCTCGCGCCCAGCTCGACATCGAGCAGATTGCTCTTAACGGTCGCACGAACCGAGAGCTTGGGCGCGGGGCGGACCGAGATCTGGCGCAGACGGTCGCTGAGCATGATCTCACCCAGTTCGGACAGGGCAGACAGGCCCTCGGTCAGCAGGCAGAACAAGCGGGCGTCATCGCGCTCCTCAAACGCCAGACCGCGCTCGTAGAAATCGAAGTACAGGGCCGCCGTATCCATAACGCGAAACTCCGCCACCTCGTCGCGGGGCGGCACACCGGGGCGCTGCTCTTCGAAGGGGCTGCCCGGAGCGCCCAGGCTAAAGAGATCCGCCGACCAATCGCCGTAGGTAACCGTAATTTTGCAGGTCACGAGCCCATCGTCGACACCGATCGCCATAGCAAAGCTCGGCTCGGGTGCCACGGTATCGAGCGCGGCGGGCGCGGTGAGGTCGGTGTAGTCGCGCAAAATGGGCAGCGCCATACGGCAGAACTCACCCACCTGCTCGGCGGCAATATGGGCGGGCGTGCGGCACGGCAGCAAGCGCGACAAAAAAGGTGCGGCATGCTGAGCAAATGCAGCGTCGGTACGGCGCGCGCGGCGCGTGTCAACCAAGTAGGCGGCATCGCCCGACGCAAAGCAATACATATCGGCGGGCAGGCGCAGGTCATAGCTACCACCAGCCGCCGGCGCGATTTTGGCGGCAAGCAGCGGTGGGCGCTTAGCGGATGCCTCGTCCTCCCCTTGCGGAGACAGCTCAACCGCCACGTCGTAGGTGCGATGCGTCGTCATCCCCCGCGACCAGGCGGGCTCAAAGGAGATGGTCTGGCCGCGCAGCAGGTCCAGCACATATACGATGCTATGCTCGGACAGCGGCAACTGACGCTCGGCAACAAAACCACTGCGGGCAAAGTCGTACGACGCCGAACGCGAGCTTGTGATGTCATCGAGATAGGCAACTGTCGTCGCAACAAGGTTGAGCAGCTTTGCCGATGTTTCGTCAAAGGCCTCAGGTGAATGGACAAACGTGAGCTTCTTGCCATAGGAGAACGTACCGCCGCGCACATAGGCATCGGCCATGCCGTCGATATCCTTAACCACGTAGGACACCGAACCGCAGCGAATGCGAAACTCGAGTGCCCAGTTAAAGCGATCGGCAAACAGCGGATTGTAGTACGGCACCAGCGAGGGCTCCAGCACCGCTTTGGGCGCATCGGGGTCGATGGTGCCGGCGAGCTTGCGACGCATGGCCACGAGCTCGTCCATGCGCGCGTCCGAAAGATCGGAAAGCGCCGCCACAAGGCTCGGGCTCGTGGGGACGGGTGCCGGGAAGGGAAAGTTGGGGTTGACCGCAGATGCGGTGGGCGCGGGGTGTGTGGGCTGCTTTGACTGTGCGGGCGGTGCCGTAAACGTGCGGACCGGCGTACGCAAGCCCTCGACGGGCTCGGCGCCACTGGCATCCAGATACGCCAGCGCCGTGGCGATAGCGTGCTTGCACATGCCGGAATAGCGGAAGGCGGCGGGGCAATCGCAGTCGTAGTCGACAACCTCGTGCTCGTCCATGTCGAGCGCCACGTGCGTCTTGTACAGGTCGCCGCGCGAGCCGCGCACCGTGCCCTCAATAGTCACATTTTTGGAGAAGCGCGAGCCGGAGTCCTCAAACGACAGCACGGCGCCGTTGAGCATGAGCGAGCGCCCCTTCATAAAGGTACTGCTGAGCGCCGCCTCCTTACGAAGCGCCTGCGCAAACGTCCCCTGCTCCATCACTTCCTCCAATCTCGCGCGGACCAGCAACGCCGTCCCTAGATCACCGTCACGCGGCCTTGGTTGCCGACGATGGCCTTTGCCTCTGCCAACAGCGGAATCGAGCGTGCGTTGACCTTGGCCGGCACCTCGGCACGCAGCACACGCCCGTCCACCTGCTCGATAAAGATCTCCACGCGGTCGCCGCCCGGGTTGGTGGTGAGCACCGTGGCCAGGCGCGCCATGTTGCCCTGGCTAAAACGGCTGTTGGGCACCATGACCTCAAACACCTTAGGCTTGTTGTTCTCCTCGTTGAGCTCAAGCGGCACGATCTCCTGCGCGATGATCTGGTCGCCGCGATCCGAGCGCTCGAGCTTGCCCTTAATGCGCACAAAGGCGTCGGACAGCTGCGCGCCGGTCTCGGGATCGACCTCGCCGTACAGGTACCCCTCGGCCTCCTTGTAGGTCTTGGGGAACACCACGACCGTGGCCTCGCCTTCCATGTCCTCGAGCTGCACGATACCCATGGGGTCGCCGTTTTTGGTCACGCGCTTGGACACGCTCGAGACCATGCCGGCCCACCACAGCGCCTTACCCTCGGGAATCTCCTGGTTGATGGTGCCGCCCGTAGGATTCTGAACTTCGTAGCCGGTATCGATCTGCGAGAACGAGAAGTCGCGCGCTTTGCTGAGCGCGTACTCAAACGGGCGCAGCGGGTGGTCCGAGACATAGATGCCCAGGACCTCCTTCTCCTGGCTCAGCTTGAGGTGGCGGTCCCATTCCTGGCCGTCCGGATCGGGCACGCTGACCTCAAAGCCCGAGCCCTCAACATCACCAAACATGTCGAAGAACGAGGTCTGGCCACTCGCGCGGTCCTTCTGGCGCTTTATCGCGGCGTCGATGATGTTCTCGGGGTTGTTCTTGTCCACAAAGTGCATCATCTGGCGGCGCGGATAGCCCGTGGAGTCGAAGGCACCTGCCTTGATCAGCGATTCGATCACGCGGCGGTTGGCCTGGCTCGAGTCCACGCGCTCGACAAAGTCGTGCAGCGTCTTAAACGGGCCGCCCGCCTCGCGCTCGGCGATAATCGCCTGCGCCACGCCGGTACCCACGCCGCGGATGCCGGCCAGACCAAAGCGCACGCCTTCCTTGGTAGCCGTGAACTCGGTGCCGGACTCGTTGACATCTGGCGACAGCACGGGGATGCCGTCGTGACGGCATGCCGAGACGTAGTGCACGATCTTGTCGGTCTTGCCCGTGTAGGACGTCAGAACGGCTGCCATGTACTCGTGCGGATAGTGCGCCTTGAGCCACGCCGTCTGCATAACCAGGATGGCGTAGCCGGCGGAGTGCGACTTGTTAAAGGCGTAAGATGCGAACTCGAGAACATCGTCCCAAATCTTCTGGGCGACCTCGCGCGTGTAGTTGTTCTTGATGGCGCCGTTCATCCAGTGGTCGTAGGTGGTCTCGTCCGAGCCATCCTCCCAGTGGAGCACCGTCGACGTGAGCAGCTTGATCTTTTTCTTAGCCACGGGCTTACGGATACGCGAGTCCGATTCGCCCTTGGAGAAGCCGCACATCTCGACGGAGATGAGCATAACCTGCTCCTGGTAGACCATGGTGCCGTAGGTTTCGCCCAGGATGTCGTCCAGACGGTCGTCATAGGAGACGGCCGGCTCCTTGCCGTTCATACGGTTGATGTAGGACGAAACCATGCCGGCGCCCAGCGGGCCCGGGCGGTACAGGGCGATCAATGCCACGACGTGCTTGTACTCGGTGGGCTTCATGTTCTTGATCGTCGCCGTCATGCCGGCGGACTCGACCTGGAAGACGCCGGCGGTGTGACCGGAGCCCATGAGCTTAAAGATCTCGGGGTCGTCAAAGGGGATCTCTTCCTCTTTGATGTCGATGCCGAAGTTCTTTTTGATGTTGGCCTTGGCCTTAGAGATAACCGTCAGCGTACGCAGGCCCAAGAAGTCCATCTTGAGCAGGCCCATGTCGGCAACGGTATGGCCCTCGTACTGGGTAATCTCGACGCCGCCCTTGGTGTCGAGCTTGGTGGGCACGTGCTCGTTGACGGGGTCGCGGCAGATCAGAACGGCGCACGCGTGCACGCCCTCGCCACGGGTGAGGCCCTCGATTGAGAGCGCCGTGTCGATGATGCGGCGGGCGTCGTCGTCCTTTTTATAGGCCTCGGCAAAATCGGGGTTAAACAGATCCTCTTTGCCGGGTTGCTTTTCGAGCACCTGCTTGAGCTTGACCTTGGGGTCGCTCGAGACCATCTTGGACAGGCGCTGGCCCATGTAGACCGGATAGTCCAGCACGCGCGCGGCGTCGTTGATGGCCTGCTTGGCCTTAATGGTCGAGTAGGTGATGACGTGGGTGACCTTCTCGGGGCCGTAGAGCTGGCGAACGTGCTCCACGACCTCGAGGCGCCGCTCATCGTCGAAGTCCATATCGATATCGGGCATCTCGGTACGCTGCGGGGACAGGAACCTCTCGAACATTAGACCGTTCTCGAGCGGGTCGAACGCGGTGATGTTCATGGCGTAGGCGACGATAGCGCCGGCGGCCGAGCCACGGCCGGGACCGACGCCGATGCCGTTGTCCTTGGCCCATTGCACGTACTCGGCAACGATCAAAAAGTAGGCGGCAAAACCCTTGTCGCAGATGACCTTGTATTCGTACTCAAAGCGCTCTTTGATGTTGACGCCGCCGATCTCGCGCGTGGCCCAGTCGTCACCATAGTGCTGGCGCAGGCCCTTCTCGCACTCGCGGCGGAACTGGCTCTCGTGCGTCTCGCCGGGGTCGAGCAACGGGAAGCGCGGCAGGATGATGGAGTCCCAGTCGAGCTCGACGTAGCACTTGTCGGCGATCTCGAGCGTGTTGTCGCAGGCCTCGGGGCAATACGGGAACATCGCCCGCATCTCCTCCTCGGTCTTCATGTAAAACTCCGAGCCGGTCATGCGCATGCGGTTGGGGTCATCGACCTTGGCGTTCATGCCAATGCACATGATGACGTCCTGCACGGGCGCGTCCTCGCGGCGCAGGTAGTGGAAGTCGTTGGTGGCGATAACCTTGACGCCCACCTGCTTGGCGATGTCGATGAGCGTGCGGTCCATCTGCTCGTCGGTCAGACCGTTGTCGGTGGTGATGCCGTGTTCCTGGATCTCGATGTAGAAGTCGCCGGGGTCGAAGGTGTCGCGGAAGGTCTCGGCCCACTTGATAGCGCCTTCCATGTCACCGCGGTCGATGTATTTGGGGATGATGCCGGCGATACAGGCACTCGTGCAGATCATGCCCTTGGCGTGGCGGCGCAGGTTGTCGAGCGTCACGCGCGGCTTGTAGTAAAAGCCCTGCACAGCGGCCTCGGAGACCGTCTGCATCAGGTTGACGTAGCCCTCCTGGTCCTTAGCCAGAAGGATCATGTGGTAGAGCTCGGGCTTGTGGTCGCGGGCGAGCGTCTCGTCCGGCGTAAAGTAGACCTCGCAGCCAAAGATGGGTTTGATGACCAGGGGCGGCTTGAGCTCGTCGATGTTGCCCTTCTCGTCCCACATGGCCATGTCCTTCACATACTGGGCATGCTCGCGCGGGTTTGCCTCGGGATCGGGCTCCACCAGCTCGTCGCGGCGATCCTTTTCCAAGAAGGCCTTGTCGTGGCTCCATGTCTTGTACTCGGGCGTGTTGTGATTGACGGCGTCGCAGGCCAGCGCCAGGTCGGGCACGCCGTACATGTAGCCGTGGTCGGTAATGGCCACGGCGGGCATGCCAAGCTCAACGGCACGATTGACCATATCCTGGATACGGGTTGCGCCGTCGAGCATGGAGAAAACAGTGTGATTGTGCAGATGGACGAATGCCATGTGATGAGCTCCGATGCGGGTTCGTGTTCTGACTGAACGATTTTACCCCACGGCACGGACAGCACCCGAACCTAGCCAAACCCACACGGCTCCTCTTGCAGTTGCGGTGGAATAGTTCCCGCCTGGGCCACCTGGGCCGCAATACAGAACTATTCCACCGCAAGTTATCTGAGGGCTAGAGATTGTAGGTGACTACTTGAGGTTCGGCGGGTTCGACGAAGATGGCTGGATTCGCCTGCTCCACGCGAACGAACTTGACCGTCACCGTCTCAAAGCCCGCCTTGTGCAACACGTCGGCGTAAACGCGCGCCTGCAGGGCGTGCTTCTCGAGCAGTTGGTCCGGCGTCTCGTCCGGTGTGCCGCCCGTCTTGTAGTCGATGACCAGTGCGCGTGACGGATCGGCCGGGTCGGTCGCCAGTGCATCGATGGCGCCTTCGGCATAGGCGCCGTAGCGAGCGATGTCCTCGTCCTCGCAGCCCAACGAAAAGAACGGCACCTCGGCGCGAACGCACGGCCACGCGAGCAGGTCGGCACGAACAGCCGACTTGAGCCAGCGGTCCAGGGCAACATCGAAGCGTTCGCGCTGCTCCGGCGTCAGACACCACAGGCGAGCCAGGGCGTCAGCACGCTCAGCGGGCAGCGCATCGGCACCCATCTCGATGAGCCACTGGCAGGCGGCGTGGAAGGCCGAGCCCAGCGCCATGGGATTGCCGGCGGGCTCGACAGCGGCCACGTCTGCATCCGTCATCTCCGAGCCATCCGACTCTGCATCATCGCCGGACTCGTCCATGGGAACACGAGCCTCGGCGGCACGGTCTTCCGTCTCGGCATGGAGTGCCGCGGCGATTGACGAGTAGCTATACGAGTCACGCATCGGATACGGACAGATGCCCATGCGCACGCCCACTGCCTGGGGATACACAAGCTCAAACGAATCGGGCTTGGGGTCGGCAGGACCGGGGACGATTGTACTGGCCGAATCGTCGGCAGCATCCGTATCGGCATCGCCACGAACAAGCCTGCCCTCGGCATCCAGCGAAGCGTTGGCCTCAAACGCCTGCTCGCCAAAGGTAAAGCCCGCGAGCGAAATGAGCTCGTAGTCGCCCGGCTGGGAGTTGTCG
>DXMC01000031.1:0-31266 GCA_019414365.1 Collinsella sp. | reverse complement strand
AAAGCACATTTCACGTGTTTCGCAATGCTTCACCGTGATACCAGCTTGGGAAGCTGATGCCTTACCACTTGGCGATGCCCGCTTGTGTGTTGGCTAGTATAACGCGGTTGTCTTGTTCGATACAAGGGTGGCGATGCTTGTTTTAGCTGTGGAGATTCGTTTGAAAATCGCATCAATTGTGGAGACGAGGACCTTTGGCCTCCTGTTCTCCTTATCTTCTACCTGCGCTTTTGCCTGATTGTTGTATTTGAGCTCAATTTGTCAGGAATTGGGCAAGCTTTTGGTCAGGCTCCGGTACTTACCCGCATGAACCTCGGGGGTAGCCTCATCCTACGCGTCGCAACCTCCCCATGCGGCGCACGAGGGATAAGGAGCAGCCATGTCCAACGCACCTACGCACTCTGTCCACAGCGCAATCGCAACAGGTCCGCTGCTCCTGCTCCTCTTCCTGCTTTTCGGCTGTCTGGCACCGGGAGCCGCATTTGCCGTCGATGGCTACGACCAGCTCGGCTTCCGCACTATTAGCGATGATTGTGGGCCCTTCTTCATCGGCAAGTATGAAGCTCAAGACGCCTCGATTGCCTACTGCATGAACCAGGAGCGCCCCGGCCCCACCAAGCCGGGCGGCCCATGGCTCAACTTTGATCAAGGCTGGGTGTGGCTCGACGACGAGTTCGCGGCAATCGTTTGTCACGGATATCCTACCGCCACGTCGTTTGGCGGTTACCATCTTTCACCCGATCGCGCCCGCGCTGCCACCCAGCTTGCCGTATGGATGCTCAACGGCACTACCCATGTCGACGGCACCTACTCCTACACGACCGCTCAGGGCAAAACCAAGAGCGGGCACTTTACCGCCGACAATGAAGTCGTGGCGGCTGCGCGGTGGCTCCACGACAGCGCAAAATCAGGAAGCATCAAAGCCGCTCCGCACCGCGCGCGGCGCTATATAGGAACCGTATCGGGCGGCAGCAAACGTCAAGACATGCTCTATGTACTGCCGGCGGTCTCTGTTTCCTTCCAAAAGCAGTCTGCAAACGCTGCCATTACCAGCGGAAACAATACTTATCAGTTTGACGGGGCAACATTCGATGTTTTTGAGAGCGCCAGCGGCGCGCGTGTCGGCACCGTCCAGATGGACAGCAACGGTCGAGCGCAGGCAACACTCCTACCCAACACGGCATACTACCTAGTTGAGACAACAGCGCCAGCTGGTTATATCTCCCTGCACGATCGCATTGCCTTTACCACGACGAATAACGGCGGATACGTCACCATTGATGAACAACCCGGCACCATTACCTTGCGCGTTGTAAAGCTCGACGCCGCAACGAATGCAGGCCCCCAAGTTGGAGCTTCGCTCGCAGGAGCAGAATTCGTGTGCGTATCGCAATCAACCCCTGGATGGACACAAACTCTCAGGACCGATGAAAGCGGTCGAGCTACCCTCACCGATGTCCCCCTGGGAACCTTTACCATCTATGAATCGAAGGCGCCCGAGGGCTATTTGCCCTCCGGTGACAGTTGGTCTTACACCGTTGGAGCCGACCAACTCGGCGATTCAGGCGTGGTCGAGATCGAATCTCGCGTTTCCAATATCCCCATTGCGTTTGACCTTGAGATTTCCAAATTCAAGGACTACGGCAATAGCGATCAATCCGGCCTGGAGCAGCCGGCGGGTGGTGTTGTCTTTGAGGTTGTCAGTAACAGCTCTCAGCAGGTTGTTGGCACACTGACTACAAACATCTATGGCTTTGCCTCCACCAAAGACCAGCCCGAAGCATGGTTCGGCACAGGCAAGCGACCCGCCGGTGTCCACGGAGCCGTCCCATACGACCGCGCCGGCTACACGGTTCGTGAGGTTCCGGAAACCGTCCCCGAGGGTTTTAAACGTGCGGGGGAATGGACCGTCGAGGCCAATCAGATTTCCGACGGCGCCGAGCTTCAATATATCGTGGACAACCACGCCCTGTCGACGCATCTCCAGATTGTAAAACGCGATGCCCAAACAGGCGCCTCTGTTCCCCTAGCCGGATTCACCTTCCAACTCCTCGACAGCAATCACAAACCTGTCTCACAAACATGCTGGTATCCAGCATATAACGTAATGGACACCTTTACGACTGACGCGACCGGCACCGTCACACTGCCCGAATCGCTCGTGCCGGGCACCTATTATGTACGCGAAACCTCGGCCAAAGAGCCCTATCTTGTCGGCGGAGAGATCGAGGTAAACATACCCGCCGATATAAACCTAACGCCCGTTGCAATCGTCTCGTATTATAACCACGCCGCGACCGGAAACATCAGGATCGTTAAAACCGATGCCGTAGACGGCAGCAGCCTCGCGGGCGCCACCTTTGAGATCCGTGCCTCAGGTGATATCGTGCGCCCCGACGGTAGCATTGCCGCGCTCGACGGTGAGACTGTCGCTACCGTCACGACGGATGAAACTGGAGAAGCACGCGCGGACGACCTCCCGTTGGGATCTGGCACCGCACGCTACGAGGTTGTCGAGACTCAAGCGCCGACCGGCTTCTTACTCGACCGGACGCACCATATCGTCGACCTTACCTATGCCGACCAGAAAACACCCGTTGTGGAAGCACGGCTTAACGTATCCGACGATTACACCAAGGTTGATATCTCCAAGGTCGATGCAAGCGGAGAGCAGGAAGTGAAAGGCGCACAGCTCACCTTATATGGTCCCGATAAAACCGAAATAGACTCCTGGACCTCATCCGACAAGCCGCACCGCATCGAACATCTTGCACCCGGCACCTACTCGTTGCGCGAAACGATGTCTCCGCGGACCTACGACCTTGCCGAGGAGATAACGTTTGAAATAAAGGATACGGGAGAAGTCCAATCCGTCGCGATGAAGGATGCGCCCATCGAGATCAAAGGACAGGTCGACAAGCGTCAGGAACTTGTCCAACCTATCGGGAAGGGTCTGTTGGCTAACGGCGATGGAAAAAACCGCGCCGCGATGCAAACCAATACGGATGGGCTTTTCTCCTATACCATCGATGCTCGAAACGATTCCGCTACTTGGGTTGATGAGTTTACGATTACCGATGATCTTGAGTGCGCCAAAGACGGCACGGCGAGATTCGTCTCAATCGAAACCCCCGTCGCCATCGGCGACCTCAACGGTCTGTGCAACGTGTGGTATCGCACGACGCCGTTGGACTCGACAGACGTCGATGAGCCGGCAAACGCGACACTTGACGATGGGCACGAAAATCCTTGGCTTGAGTCCGACGAAGTAAAAGAGAGTCTGGGTGAAGATTGCCGCCTCGTCGATTACGACGGCTGGCACCTCTGGAAGGCGGATGTCTCGACCACGGAATCCGCCACACTCGAGGCGAAAGAACTCGACCTTGCATCCAATACCGTCGTGACGGGCATTCGCATTGAATACGGTGCGGTAGCCGCCGACTTTACGACTCGAAGCGATACGGATTCTTGGACCCGTGATGATCTCAAAGATGAGCACGACGACCTTGACGATGCCAAAGCAATCCTTGGCACAGATGCTCGGGGCGCAGTCGTGCACATGCAGGCAACGTCGGCTTACACACCCCAAACTGCACTCACCAACAGCGCACGCGTCGATCTTTGCCGCAACGGCGGCGGCGATAAACTTGAGTCACATGACGAGGACAGTGTCATTCAACGCTGTACCCTACCGCAGGACCTACCGGCAACAGGATCAGCTCCCATCGCCGCTTGCATCACCGCGCTCCTGACCTCGGGTGCCGCAGCCCTATGGTTCGCTCGCCTTAGGTCAATCCCAAAGAAGCGCTAGAGCGATGAAAAAGCGGGCGAGCCAGTCCCCCGGCTCGCCCGCTTTCAATCATTTAAATCGCCGCATCTACTCTGCAGACGAAGATCCACCATCAACGATTGCTTGCTCGGACTCAGGAATCCCATCGGCACCCGTGCTCTGTTCTTGCTCCACCTCTTCGCTGATTGCGGAGGCGGGGGTCGAGCCCTTCGCGCCCACGATGTAGGCAGCTCCAAACCCTAACGCAATGGCAATCAAGGTCAAAATCACGTAGACAGGCCAATGGCGCTTAATATACGAAAACACGTTGACTCCTTAGAGCTCCGTCTACGAACGGCGGATAACCTCGGTCACGACCTCGGATACCGTGGCAATGTTCGTCGGGTTGACATTGTGGGGCAGGTCGTCCTCGGTACGAGCGCAAGCCAGACGCGTGCCGTCCACGCCGGCGATGGTGAGGGCTCGGCGGCTCGCCTCGAGGGCGGCGTAGGCATCGGTCTTGGCATAGGGCATCTCGAGCGCGCCACAATCGACATGGAACGACTTGCACACCTTGCTGACCAGGTTCATGATGCGGCGATCGCCCTTGAGCAGCTGCTGTTCGCCCTCAACCGTCACCACCGAAAGCCTACCGGCGCCGACGGATTCAAGATTGATGAAGAAGACGCCGCGGAGCTTATCGCGATGCGAAGCCAAGAAGGCCTTCATACCGGCGCCATCACAATCCGAGGCGCCCGTTGCCACAAACCAGATATCGTGACCGAGCAGCTCATCGTCGCCCATAGAGGCGACAGCCGAGAGCATATCTTCGGAAGAAGCGCCGTCGGAAGACGTAGCGCCGCCCTTCCAGCCATCGTTATCGTCCTCGAAATTATCCCACGAACCGATGCCGCGACCGGACTTCTTGGCATCGTAATCGTCTTCGACGCCCAGCCAATCACTCATGCTGTCCTGTTCGTTTTTCTTTTTACGACCGAACAGGCCGCCCAGGCCGCGCTTGCGAGACTTGGGCGCCGCCGGGGCGGGAGCCGAAATGGTCTCGATCGGCTGAGCGCCCGACGCAACGGGCCTAGGAGGCGCAACGGGTGCCGATGTTGGTTCGGGACCCTGAGCGGTAGCAAAGGGGTCGTTGACCTGTGCGGAGGGGTCGGGAAGGTCGAACAGCGACGTGCGAGACGCAACGTTTGCCTGCTTCATCGACGGCAGCGACGGATCGGGGACCGAAGCCAGCGGAGACGAGGAAGGTGCAGGCGACGGAGCCGACGCCGGATCGGGAACATTCACCTGCGGACGCGGTGATGCCTGGGAGGAAATCTGGGCCATAAGGGAATCGACCGTTTCGTCCTGGGTGGGAGCAACATCGGCAACCGTGGCACCGGAACCACTCGGGGTCGGCATGGTGAAAATCTGCGTGGAGTAAGGCCTCGACTCATCTGTCTCGGGAGCCTCGGAAACCGCAGGCACTTCCTCCTGCTCGACCTCGGTCGAATCACCTTGATCGGCTGCCGCGTATTGCTCTTCGTCACAGTTGACCTCGACGGGCTCGTGCCCGGCGGCATCTTGGATTTCGGCAGCATCAATAGGCTCGTCATCGTCTGCCGCGTCGCCCTGCTCATCGGAAACAGGAAGGGGCTCGGCAATCGCGGTGCCTTGCTTTTCAAACGTTATCGTGGAATCGAACTGCGCGGCATCAAACGACATGGTGCTATCGACGTGCTGCTGAGCCTCAAAGGACGTTGTAGCTTCGGCGGCGTCGACAGGCACGGACTGCATAGCCTCGTTCTGCTCGAACTCTTGCGCCGCGCGCTCACGTGCCGCCTCGGCTGCCTGCTGCTGAGCGATAGCCTCCTGCTCGGCAGCCTCGCGTGCGGCAACGCGCTTCCCCTCGAAATCGTCGACAAATTTCCTGCCCTTTGCAAGCGCACCCTTAAAGAAGTTGGAAGCGCTGGCGCCAATCGAAGAGAACGCGGATGCAATATCGGCATGGGGCGTTGCCGCGGGAATCTCGGCCGAGAAATCAGTATCGCTCTCGTAAGACACGCGCCTCGGCTGTTCAGCGTAATCGTCGTCAGGCTCGTCCCTAACGTCTTGCGCCGGCGCGGCGGGAGCCAAAATGTCCAGTCCTGCCGCGGGATCGATCGCGGACACCGCCTCGGGCTCGGCAACGGCAGCGGCAACCGCGGCAGACTCATCATCCACGGCGACAACGGGCGCAGATGCAGTCACGACGGGGGCAGGCTCGGGCTCAAACGTCGGCTCCTCGCCTTCCTCGTAATCGAGCGTGCAGGACTCGGGAAGCATTCCGAGCGCACGGATGGCATCCGAACCAAAGCGGATGTTGCCGGCGGCATTGCGATAGAGCCTGGGCTCGGGCTCGGCCGCGACAGGCTCCTCCGCCGGCTCGGCAGTGGGAACCTCGTCATTGAACTCTTCGGCCTGGACAGCCTGATTCTGATCCTCGGGCACGATGGCGCCAATCAGCGTCTCGTCGGCAGACGCACCCTCAAAGCCCTCGATCTGCTCGTCGAAAGCCTCGCCCTGTTCGGGCTCGGTCTGAGCGTCGGGAGCAATCGGCTGACCGAACTCGTCCTCGGCGTAGGTAGGCTCTTCATACTCGATGGTGTTGCCGTAGTCGTTTTGCTGTTGGGCCGCGGCATACTCCGCTGCTGCGCGCGCCATCTCCTCGGCACGACGCTTCTGCTCCCCAAAATAGGTATCGAACGGAACATCGTCGGGAAACTCGTTTTCGCCCTGGAAGGGAGCAACGTTGTCCATAACGCCGAGCATAGCGGCGACAGAAGACTTGTTGCACACTGCGCCGGACGTATAGGGAAGCACAAAACGGTTAGAAATGATGTTTGCCGCGTTGGCGAGCGCAACGAGGGAAGCGAGGATCGCGACAATCCACAGCAGAACCTTGAGCGCGCCGGGGAGCGGCAGGATACGCAAGATGGCAACGGCAGCAGGGGCAACCGTGGCAACGGGCAACAGCTTGGCGATGAGCGCACGATACGAAGCATAGGGCTCGCGGGCGAGCAGCTCAGCACGGGGAGAGTCGTAGTGTGCGACAACGACCACCGGGCGGTTGCGCGGAGACGCGAGCGGGCCCGAGGCCTTGTGGTAGGCGATGACATTTTGGCTCACGCCCGTCTTGCCCAGGCGCGAAACCACGGGGTGGCCCGTGCGCTCGAGCACGTAAAGAACGGCGCCGACAATGGCCAGCAAGGTGCCGACCAAGCCGATGCCGCCACCGATGCCCATCAGCAGGGCGCCGGCAAACGCAAGAATACCGGTAACGGCAAATGCCAACCTGCTGGGCGCCGGGGCATTGAACTCCTGAACCTCGGGATCAAAGCCGTGGTTGCGGAAGATCTGAGCGATATCCTCGGCAGCCAAGCGCTCTTCTTCGCTGCATGCCGGCGTGATGCCGGTGTTCTGCAGCAGGTGGTTAATATAGTTCTGGGTGTTCGCCATGTGCGCTCCACATCCATAATCCGACAAATAGGCCCAATGCATGCACATTAGAACCGTATATAGTCGAAAGTATACCCCGAGCGAGCGCAAACGACCGAATTCGGGCCATCTTAACGCCCCGAGCGGACAAGGATATAGCCTAATCTCCATATCGGACTAAAATCATGGCAGCAAACCACCTTCTCATGCGAGGACTCTATGACGGCAAGCGACGCGACCGCGACAATTAAAAAGGGGAATTCGGAGCCCAGTTTCGATAAAACGGCTCAGCGCATCCTCAATCTTTTCTTTGTGCTCAACAGCTCCCCCGAACCGCTGACGACCGAGCAGATCGTCTTGGATTCTGACCTGGGATATGGCTCGGGCAATATCGACTCGGATAAGCGCAAGTTTCGGCGCGATCGTGACAAACTGCTCGAACGCGGCATCTTAATCAAGGAGGTTCGCCCCGCCGGCGCGCAGGAGACCGAGGAAAGCTCATGGACAATCGACCGCGAGCACACGTTTGCGGCAGGCGGCCTCATCACCGCAGACGACGCCGATATCCTGCTCAACGCTATCGACCAGACAATAGCGGCCGGCTCATCCACTTTTGCCGCGCCGCTTGCCGATATTCGTTCCAAGATTGCCTACCTCACCGGCAGGACGACGGCGGACGAAGCACCGATCCGCCGCTCTCCCACCGTCGATGCGGTATGGAGCGCCTTTGCCGAGCGATGCGCGCTGCGATTTTTATATCAGAACGGACGCGGTGAGCAGAAAGAGCGTACCGTCTGCGTCTACGGCATGTTCGAGCGCGAGGGCGTTGCGTACTTCTGCGGCCTCGACAATGCCACCGACGACATCAGGACATTCCGCTGCGACCGTATCGTTCGCGCTTGGCGTCCTTCGAAGGCCTACGCCATCCCTGCAGACTTCAATCTCAACGACTACCTGTTCTTTGAATTCGATTTTGCCGACCGCCCGCCCGTTGCGGCTACGTTCTCGTTCGCCCCGCAGACGCAGATCGATATGATCAACGGCCTCACGCGCGGGCGAGGTGAGCTCGCACACACCGATTCGGAATGGACTTGGACCGTTGACGTGCGCGATCTTGAAGCCGCCGCCTCATTTTGCATGGCCCACGCCATGGACGGCATGAGGCCCATGGCCCCCAAATCGCTCAAGCAGGCGTGGAACCACCTCATTGAAAGGACGGTGCACGAGCATGCCCGTGCGTAAACTCACCAGCGAGCAGAGGCTCTCGCGCGCCATCGACATCATGGAGGCCCTCTACGCCGCCGGCGAGAGCGGCATGACACGAACCGAGATTTGCAGTCGCTTTGACATCACGGGGGCGTCGCTCGACGAGATTCTCGAGATCGTCTCGACGCTCGCGGACCGAGAATCGGGTGCGCGTATCATCTGCGAATGCCACGGCGAGCGCGTGGTCCTCACCGGTGACGCCGGGCGTGTACTACCGCTGCGCCTGAGTGCCGCCGAGGGCGCTGTGCTCAACCACGAACTTGAATCGTTGGGGATCGAGCCCCAGGCGGCGGCTCGAATTCGACATGCTCTTCTACCCGAAGAGCTCGGCTATAACCAGCGCGTCTTTGACACCGTCAACCACGGGTCGCACTGGCAGCAGCTGAGCTGCGCCATTCAGGACGGCGTTCGCTGTCGTATCTCGTATCGCTCGATGGACGATGCGCGGCCACGCGAGCGTCTGGTCGACCCCTTGCGCATTACAGCAAACGGCGACCAAACATATCTGATTGCCTGGGACATCGCGGTCGATGAGCAGCGCACCTATCGCATGGATAAAATCGAGGGACTCGCCTTGACGGAAGACTCCGTCGTGCCTCACGCACCGGACGTTGCATCCCTCCACGATTCCCTTGCCCGGACGCAGCGTAGCGCAAAGCTCTTGATGCCATTCGATATGGCGGAGCATCTGGACTGGGCCGGCATCACCCTAATCGAACGCAGCGGAGCAGACATGGCAACGGTAACCGTACATTACGGCTCCGAGCGTTGGCTGCTGAGCCAGATAATCGCAGCGGGCGGAGCCATCCGCATCTTGGATGACCCCGCCCTGTCAAAGCGTCTGTGCGATATGGCAAAAACCCTCGTCTGTCCGCTTTAGCGCCGCCGCTCGTGGCGTGCACGCCACAGCTGTAGATAGTGCCCGATCTGCGCCGATTCGATGCGCTGGTAGGAGCTCGTGGGCAGCGACGTTAAGAACTTCTTGCCATAGCCCTTCGTCACCAGGCGAGGATCCGCCAAGATCAGCACACCGCTATCGGTCGACGAGCGAATCAAACGCCCCGCGGCCTGCTTAACCTCGAGCACCGCCTCGGGCAGCGAATAGCGCGCCCATGCGCGGTCTTCGCGCAGGTTGCGCTCGCACGAGAGCGGGTCCGTGGGGCTCGAGAACGGCAACTTGGGAATGATGACGCAGCGCAGCGTCTCGCCGCTGGCATCAAACCCCTCCCAGAAGGCCTTGAGCGCAAAAAGCGACGAGGTCGGTTCGTTGATAAACCGGTCGCGCAGGCGACGAGGAGATGAGTTGCGCTGCTGGCAGTTGAGCTCCAGACCCGCACGGGCCATCTTGGGCTCAACGCGGGCGTATAGGTCCTCCATGTCGCGCCGATTGGTGAACAACGTGAGCACCGATCCGCCCATGGCAAGATGGGCGTCGACCAGTACGCGCTCGAGCGCCGTAAGATAGCTCTCACGATCGCGCGGATCGGGGATATCGCCCGCAACGACTACAGCCATGTTCGAATCGAAGTCGTAGCTCGAATCCAAGTGCAGCGATGACGACGTTGAAGCACCGATGCGATCAAGGCCGACCGCATGGTTAAAGTGCTCAAAGCTTTTGGACACCGTCATGGTCGCCGAGGCAAAGATAGCCGTGTGAACCTCGGGCAGCCACTCGGTTGCCAAGGCCTCGCCAATGTCGATGCGCTCTGCGGTCATTGACTCTCCGCCGGCACGCAGCCTGCGATTGACCTGCAGCGAATACACGTAGTGTTCATCGGTACCATCAATGATGAGTTTTAGGTTCTCGGCCAGCTCGTGCAGGCGGCGCGAGATATCACCCAGGTCGACAACAACCTCTGGCTTGTCGGCGGCGACGGCTTGCACCAGCGCGTCGACGCTCTTGTCAGCTTGTTCCAATGCGTCGATGCCAGTGTAGGCCGACTGTAAGAAATCATGCCAGTCGTCAGATTCGCGCAGCTCGGGGCCAATCCATAGATTGGCATTGTCATAGCCCCCACGGGCACGGCGACCGAGCTCGCGAACGCCATCGAACACGCCGGCGATCGCCATGCTCGCGCGCGCAACCGTCGACGTCGCCTTGGCGGTAAGGCCCAGATAGAGCGTAGAGCCCTCGGAGGTTGCCAAATCACGGGAAACCTGGCTTAGCGCGCCGGTGCTCGAGCCACCCAGACGCTCAAACAGAACGCGTGATTCGTCCGCCGACACCACACGCGCCCACTGACGGCGCGCCTCGCGCTCGATGGAATGGGCCTCGTCGATTACCCAATGACGAATCGGCGGCAAAATCCTGCCCTCGGCCGCGACGTTGCGGAACAGCAGGGAATGGTTGGTGACCACCACATCGGCATGCGCCGCACGACGGCGAGCGCCGTGGACCAAACATTTATCAGGGAAAAACGGGCAGAGGCGACGAGCACACTCGCGCGAGGCCGTCGTAAAGTCGGGACGGTTGACGCTGCGCCACCGAATGCCGAGCGAGTCGAGGTCGCCATCGGCTGATTGGCAGACGTACGCCATAATGACCGCGACCGCCGTGAGCGTGTCCGCCGGATCGCGCTTGGTGGTAATCTCGACCTGGCCGCGGCTCATGCGCTCGAGCTTGCGCAGGCACGGATAGTGGTCATACCCCTTGAGAGCGCAAAATGACAGACCACCGTCCAGTTGCTCGGCAAGTTTTGGCAGCTCATGGTACATGAGCTGGTCGGCAAGATTGTTCGATTTGGTCGCAATACCAACCGTGATGTTGTTACGGCGTGCTGCCTCGGCAAAAGGCACCAGATAGGCCATCGATTTGCCGACGCCTGTGCCTGCCTCAATTACTCGATGAGTGCCCGTGACCAGCGCATCGCGGACCTCGAGCGCCATCGCGATCTGCTCATCACGCGGCTCGTAGGTGGGATACATGCGATTGACCAGGCCACCTGGCGCATAGTCTGCCTCGATCTCCTCACGACTCGGCATCTTGAGAACCGGCAGCTCATCGGCGTCCACCCGATCGTCGGCGCGATCGGCCTTGAGAACGTCAGCACGAGCGGCGCTGAGAGAGAAGATAGAACCAGGGTTCTGCCCTGCCAAGAATGAGAAGATAGGACGATAGGACCAAGGCACGTCCGGATGCATGTCGGCTAGGCGCGCCATGAGGCCCTGGGGCAAGTCGGTGAGCGCCACGAGCAACACGCGCCATACGCCACACAGGGCGTCGACGTCGGCATTGGCACGGTGTGATACCGAGTCGCAGCCAAACAGATCGGCCATAAAAGACAGCTTGTGCGAGGCCAGGCGCGGAAGCGCGATGCGCGACAGCGCCAGCGAATCGATCCAAATATCGCTCACGTTGACGCCGCCTTTGATCGACTCGATAAACGAGCGGTCGAACGTGGCGTTGTGTGCGATCACCGGGCAGCCACCGACAAAATCGGCGAGAGCGGCGACGGCCTCAACCGCCGACGGGGCATCTGCCACATCGGCATTTGTAATGCTCGTGAGCTCGGTAATCTCGGCGGGAATCAGCTGTTTGGGATGCACGAAGGTATCGAAGCGGTCGATGACCTCGCGGCCCGAAAGACGGGCCGCCGAGATCTCGATCAGCTCGTTGTCCTGCACCGAAAGACCCGTGGTCTCGGTATCGAGGACAATCACATCTTCCTCGATAAGGCCGAAGGACTGCGTTTTGGCGCGGTCGGCAAGCGTGGCATAGGAGTCGATGACAAACTGCGGCGTTCCTGACGAAACCGCGTCCTCGATTAGCATGCAATGCCCGCTCGACGAAGGCCCATACGGATCAGGCTGTCACAGACCTGCGGGAACGTCATGTCGTCGGTGTGGCGGATCTCATCCGGATACAGCGACGTATCGGTCATGCCGGGAATGGTATTGGTCTCGAGGATAACGGGGCCGTCCTCGCTCACAATAAAGTCGCTGCGCGAGATACCCAGGCAACCGAGGGCCTTGTGAGCGGCACAGGCAAGTTCCTGAGCGCGAGCGTAATTCTCGGGTGAAATCTGCGCCGGAATGCGATGGATATCCGTAGGGTCGACATACTTCACGTCCAGATCGTAGAACTCGCAGTCCTCGGGCTTACGAATCTCGACAATCGGCAGGGCGCGTACGTCATCTTCGCCGTATACGCCGACGGTGATCTCGGTACCATCGATGCACTTCTCGACCAGCACTTTGTCGCCGTACTCAAACGCCTTGGCGATTGCCGCGGGCAGCTCGGAGGGCTCATGGACCAGGGAAATGCCATAGCTGGAACCGTTGACGGCCGGCTTCACAAAGCAGCGCTCGCCACAAACCTCGACGATATGATCGATATCGACTTCATCGCCCACCTCGAGCGCAAGGCCGGGGGCAATGGGAATGCCCGCCTTGGCGTATAGGAGCTTAGAGACCTCCTTGTCGGCACCGCAGGCGCTGGCAAGTACGCCCGAGGCCGTGTAGGGGATACCCAGGGTCTCCATGGCACCCTGCATGGCGCCATCCTCACCGCCGGCGCCGTGCATGGCGATAAATGCCACATCGAATCCGCCGGTCGCCATGGTTACCATAAAGTCATCAGCGGCCGTGTCAAGCAGCTCCACCGAGGTGTAGCCGGCTTCCTTCAGTGCCACCACAACGTTCTTTCCCGAATCGAGCGAGATCTCGCGCTCGGCGGAATGACCGCCCGCCAAGACCGCTACGTGCATGTTCTCTAGGCTTTTACCCGGCATGGGCAGACTCCTCCTCTATAATTTCTGCAGCTGATACCATATTGTAGCGATACCCTCTACGTTTCCCCAAAATCGAAAGGCTTCCATGAATCCCAGGACTAAATCTCAGGACATTCGCGACTTGAGCCAAAACGATATTCGCGAGCTCGTGGCCGAACTTGGCCAGCCCGCCTTCCGCGCGAAGCAGCTCATCGAATGGGTCTTTGAGAAGAACGTTTGTTCGTTTGACGATATGACCAACCTTCCCAAGGCTTTCCGTGAGCAGCTTAAAGAGGCTTTTGCCTTTGATACGCCGACTGAACTCACCAAGCAGGTTTCCAAAGATGGCTCGCGCAAGTATCTGCTCGAGTACCACGATGGCATTTCCGTCGAGACTGTCGGCATGCCCCGTCGTAACAAACTTTCCGTCTGCGTTTCCACCCAGGCAGGCTGCGGCATGGGCTGCGCCTTTTGCGCTACCGGTCTCAACGGCCTCAAGCGCTCTCTGACCGCTCAAGAGATCGTCGACCAGGTGCTTCATGTATCCAACGACTTTGGCGAGCGTGCCACAAGCGTTGTCTTCATGGGCCAGGGCGAGCCGTTTGCCAACTACGACGAGGTTCTCAAGGCATTGCGTATCCTCAACGACCCCGATGGTATCGGTATCGGCGCTCGTCACCTCACCGTCTCTACCAGCGGCGTTATTCCCGGTATTCGCAAATTTGCCGATATCCCCGAGCAGTTCACTCTTGCCGTTTCCCTGCATTCCGCCATCCAGTCGACGCGCAATAAGCTCATGCCCGGTGTTAAGAAATACACGCTGCTTCGCCTTCACGAAGCGCTTCAGCTCTACACCGAGAAGACTGGCCGCCGCCCGACCTATGAGTATGCCATGATCGAAGGCGTCAACGATACGAATCCCGAGATGCAGGCACTCTGCGACTTCTGCGAGGGAACGCTGTGCCACGTTAACCTGATTCAACTTAACGACATCGAGGGCAGCCCGCTCAAGCCGTCGCCGATTCATAAGGTTGAGGATCTTCAGCGTCGTCTTGAGTCCCGTGGCATCGAGACCACGATTCGTAACTCCCGTGGTAACGATATTGACGCCGCTTGCGGACAGCTGAAACAGCGCTTCAAAGTTCAGAAGAGCGCATAGGGGAGTCGCACTCCAAAACGTTTCATGTGAAACATCGGACGGCCCCTGTTGCAGGATATGCAACAGGGGCCGTTTCATTTATTGACCTCAATTTTGGACCGCTGCTAGCTTCCCCATTGTTTACGGACAAAATAAGCAGCCCTTGTCTCATGAATCAGACAAGGGCCGCTCAAAATATGCAGGGTAATTGTTAGGTACCTAATAGCCTACATTTTCCCATTGGTTGCTAACCCAACCTTGATTAATCTTAGGATTTTTTGTTACCTGAGCAGTGCGCATGGCAACATCTTCTGTCATAACATCCATTTTCTTCTTGGAAGTATCGACAATATCTTGCGCACCACGAAGCAAACGACCTCGAAGTTCATCGTCTGTCGCGATCTTATAGCCAGCAAAGGCACCGGCCGCGACAGTCGTCACCAATGCAATCGCAGTTAAAATCTTATTCCTCATCTTGGCCTCCTTGATCAAACTGAATCATTTCACCAAGAATACGAGAGAGCTCTTCCTCGTCTTTAAACTCAATCTCAATCTTATTCTTTCCACGCGAGCTTTTCACGCGCACGTTGGTATTAAATACCTGACGAAGTACACGCGCAGCCTTTTTAAAAGACTGAGGCGTTGCAGGCCGCGGCGTCTTAGGTGTCTCTCCGGCAGAAAACAATGGAGCAAGATTTTCTGTCGCTCTTACAGAAAGGCCCTCCGCAACAACCTTCTCTGCAAGTCGAATTCGAGCATCCTCATAGGGAACTGCAAGAATCGCACGTGCGTGACCAGCAGTAAGTTTACCCTCAAAAATCATCTGCTGAACTACTTCAGGGAGATCGAGAAGGCGCAGCGAATTTGTAATTGCAGAGCGTGATTTGCTTACTGCCTTCGACAATGCCTCCTGGGTCATACCGCTGGCATCAATGAGCTGGCGATAGCCCTTAGCCTCTTCGACGGGATTCAGATCAGAACGCTGAAGGTTTTCGATAAGAGCAAGAGCCAGCATCTCTTCATCATTAACATCTTTAATGATGACAGGCAGCTCCTCAAGACCAGCAAGCTTTGACGCCTGGTAACGACGCTCACCAGCGATGATCTCATAGCCGTTTCCATGCTTGCGAACCAAAAGCGGCTGCAAAACGCCATGTTCTTGGATTGACTCGCTCAACTCGCGAAGTTCAGTTTCATTAAAGTGAATTCGCGGTTGATTAGGGTTGGGAACGATATCCTCAACCGGTAGTTTTGTTTCAGATGCTGTATTTGAAGCAGATGCAGCAGAACCACCGGTCTCATACTCAGC
Source organism: Collinsella sp. (assembly GCA_019414365.1). GTDB lineage: Bacteria > Actinomycetota > Coriobacteriia > Coriobacteriales > Coriobacteriaceae > Collinsella. The sequence continues at coordinate 15,601 of DXMC01000031.1, read as the reverse complement.
CTCTGAGACCAAAGCATTGAGTCCGCGTCCCAATCCACCGCGTTTCTTTGCACTAGGCACGCTTGATCACCTCTTTTGCAAGGTTCATATACGCTTTTGCACCCTTATTTTGAGGTGCATAGGTAATTACCGGTTCTCCAAAAGACGGAGCTTCAGAGATTTTAACCGTACGGGGGATTAGCGTCTTAAACGCCTTATCACCAAAGTACGATTGAACTTCCTCAACAACCTGATTCGACAAAGAAGTACGTGAGTCATACATGGTCATAAGCACGCCATAGGTGTCTAAGCCCTTGTTCAGACGTGATTTGACCATCTTCATTGACTCAAGCAGCTTCGTAACGCCCTCGAGTGCGTAATACTCACACTGGATTGGAATCAAAACGCTATCTGCTGCGGTCAAGGCATTGATTGTAAGCAGGCCGAGCGAAGGAGGACAGTCAATGAAAATAAAATCGAACTCGTCCTGAATCGGCTCAAGCAAGTCTTTGAGGCGGGTTTCACGAGCAATTGCGCTTACGAGCTCAATTTCAGCACCTGCAAGCTGAATCGTAGCTGGAATTACGAATACCTTTTTGCAATTTGTATCAAGAACAAGCGATTCTGCCGGCACATCATTCAACAATGCATCATAGATGCAGTGATCAAGGTCTTCTTTTTCAATTCCAAATCCACTGGTACTGTTTCCCTGCGGATCAAAATCGACAATCAGTGTCTTACGACCCTGCTCACCCAGTGCTGCTGCAAGGTTTACAGCCGTTGTTGACTTACCGACGCCGCCTTTTTGATTGATGATTGCAATGATACGCGTGTCTTTTGCGTTCTTAGAACGCTTAACGTCGCGAAATCCCACGGTCCCTCCTGGTGTGTATTAAAGCTGTCAAACGGAGGATGTTTCACGTGAAACATTCCGATTCGATATCAACTGCCATGTTTCACGTGAAACACTGCAAGTTGTTAGTATCCATTATGTTTCACGTGAAACATCTAGGCAAGCGGATTCTTCTTTGCCATGCCATTTGCACGAGGCAATGAAACAGATGCTGGATGACTCTTCTTAAGAACAATGAACTCCCTGTGGCCCAAGCCCTCAGGCAAATCGATTGCGTCATTCAGAAGCAAAGTGAAGCCACAAATCTTAGCTGCTGACATGCCAGAAGCAAGCTCCTCATCCGAAGGATTGCCCTTGGTGATAACAAATAGCCCTCCATCCTTGAGGAACGGAGCTGCATACTCAACAAGAATCGGTAGAGGAGCCAGTGCGCGGGCAGTTACGACAGAGAACTGCTTCTTATGGCTTCGAGCATATTCTTCAAGACGATCATGGACCGCATGAGCATGTTTCAACCCAAGAGCATGAACAAAAGAATTGACGGCATCAACCTTCTTACCAACAGAGTCAATATAAGTAGCTTTACGATGCGTGGTTATGGTTAACGGAATACCAGGGAAGCCCGCACCTGTCCCCATATCGAGCAAAGCTCCCTCAGGAGCCTTATTGATATAGGGGAGCAAAACAAGTGAGTCGAGGATATGAAGTACCGCAGCATCTTCAACGTTAAGAATACGGGTGAGATTAGTTGTCTTATTTGTTTCCAGAACCAAATCCAAATGCTGAATACAATTCCTCATCTCAACATCAGATACGCTCAAGGAATACTCTTTGCAATAGGAAGTTAGACGAGTCAACATCTCGTCAGCTTGCTGATCAGTAAGTACTAACAACGAAAGCTCCTTTCTGACAAAAATCAGTGTATCGAGAACTTTTGACAAAAAAAGGGGACGTGGAAACCACGTCCCCTTAGCATAGACTCGAGAAGATTATCGAGCAACAATCACAACATGGCGATCGGGGTCAGAGCCCTCAGAATGCGTGTCGACAGCATCGTTACCACGAAGGGCAATATGAACCAGTCGACGTTCGTAGGCATTCATAGGCGGCAAGGAAACACTTTTATGAGTGCGAATAGCGCGCTCGGCAGCGGACTGGGCCATAGAAGCAACCTTGTCCTGTCGACGGCTCTTATAACCTTCGACGTCGACGACGACCGGATACCTAAAGCCAAGCTTGCGACTCACCAACAGGGAGAACATAACTTGAAGAGCATCGAGGGTACGTCCATGGCGGCCAATGAGAACAGCAAGATCAGGAGCAGTTACGTCCAGGATCAACTCGCCCTCGTCACCCTCATACTCATCGATGGGTGAGTTCGCCGCATCGAAGTGCGAAAGGATGGAACGCAGAATGGAAATAGCCACATCGGCAATGGTGTCGAGCTCCTCATCGGTCAGCTCTTCACCAGCCTTGTAACGCTGTGCAATCTCGGGATAATCGCCCGCGACCCGCGGGGCAACCTCCTCAAGCATATCCTCGACGATCTCTTCAGACATAACGAACTCCAAAAGTTAGGTACCTAAATAAGAATACTATCCCACTACTTCTTCTTGTGCGGGCGCGGCTTCTTCTCGCGACGAGTAACCTCGACCTGCAGCGGAGCGTTCTTAAGACGCTCTTCCTCATCGGCCTTGGCCTTATCGATAACCTTCTGCGTCACGAAGATCTGCTGGACAACCTGCCAGGCGGAAGACACGTCGTAGTACAGCAGAACGCCGACGGGCAGGCTCCAACCCATCCAAAGCATCATGACGGTCATGACAACGGCCATCATGCGCATGCTCTGGGCCTGCTGACCAGTCTGATTGCGTGACATATACAGCTGCGGAATCAGGGTCAAGACAGCGAACAGAATCAGGCAAACCAGCGCAGGCAGCGCAACCATAAAGCCATCGGCAAAGGAAGCGCTCGGCGTGGTGGTAAGGTCAGGCAGGATATTGAAGAACGAGAACGTGCCGTCGCTAAAGTAGTTCGGCAGGTTACGCAGCAGCGTAAACAGGGCGAACAGGACAGGCATCTGGATTAACAGCGGCAGACAACCAGCCATGGGGTTGAACTTGTTCTCGCTGTAGAACTTCTGCATCTCCTCGGCCTGACGCTGGGGATCGTCGGCATAGCGCTCCTGGATCTCGAGCATCTTGGGCTGCAGCACCTGCATGCGAGCCGTCGACTTGGTCGACTTGAGCATAAGCGGCGTCAGCAGCAGACGGATGATGACCACCAGGATGATGATGGACAGGCCCCAGTCGACCGCAAAGGTCTGGATGAGCTTGAGCAGCTCGAAAAGGATGTTAACGATCCAATCCCACATGTAAGTTTTCCTCCGATAGCGAGTGCCCGCTAGGGCACAGGGTCATAACCGCCGACGTGCAGGGGATTGCAGCGAGCGATGCGCCTCACGGCAAGCCAGCAGCCTCTCAAAACACCGTACTTCTCAATCGCCTGAACGGCATATTGCGAGCACGTTGGGTAATAAATGCAGGCGTCAGGCAATAAGGGCGAAATAACCTGTTGATATATGCGAATAGGAGCGATGGCAACACGTCGCAAAACGTGATTGCTCATCGCTCCTCCCCGGCAACGCCGGCGCGTTTCATAAGCGAACGCAATGCCTTGTCCATCTCCTGAGGCGAAGAGATCCTCGTCTTGGGAGTAGCGAACAAGATGATGTCATAACCCGCAACGGGAAATCCGCAGCTGCGGGCGGCCTCGCGCATCACACGCTTAGAACGGTTGCGCACGACTGCGCAACCGAGCCGTTTAGCACCAACGAAGGCGACCCTTCCGGAGTCGCCTTCGCCAACCGATTCACATATGGTCATTCGAATCAGAGGGTGATTGAAACGACGCCCCTGACTGAACACATGCTCGAAATCTTGCCGAGACTTAATAGTCTTCATGCGAGATGTGTGTATCGCTGCTAGACAGTGAGACGCTTGCGGCCCTTGGCGCGGCGACGGGCGAGCACGGCACGACCACCCTTGGTGGCCATACGGGCACGGAAGCCATGGGTCTTGGCACGCTTACGCTTATTAGGCTGATACGTACGCTTCATCTTAAGTTCCTCCTGCTGCATTTCGAGTGTCCGCGGGAGCGCGGACGCAGATATAGACACGTGAGCTTGAAGATTGTAGGGAAATCAATGTTCAAATGTCAAGAAATCAAAGGTAAAAGGTCGCGCAGTTCACACGGTTCCCCCATAAGCTCAACCGAAATTTGCGCCGCATTACAACTTTTCACGATATTTCATCGAGTTTTCGACAGGTCATGTTGGCAATGTTGAGAACTTTTCGCCTGTTTTCCAAAGTTTTCAACAGGTTTTGAAAAGTTGTCGAAAGATGAGAAACATTGCACGGTGAGCTACTATTTGTTCGAAACCTTTTGAAAGATTGCGAGCGGCATGTCTGACGACTTTTACACCATGGTCGATTCCGGAGACCCGGCACCCGACAACGAGCACATCACCGGCGTGCGCGAAAAGCGTGGCGAGGAAGAGCAGGCCGCTGCGAAAACGCAGGCTGCCATGTATGCCGCACGCATCGCGGTCTATGACGACATGCTGTCGACGCCGCGCGTCATCGTCATCGAACCTAAGGACGTGCGCACCTATCTGGAAGAGACAACCAACACCGTCTACCAGTGCATGAAAGAACAGGGCGGGCACATCTCGCTCATGGTTATCCGCGAGATTGTCGAAAACTTTATCCACGCCCACTTTGCAGAGCCCATCATCTCGATCCTAGACGGCGGCGACACCATCCGATTCGCAGACCAGGGACCGGGGATCGACGACAAGGAGCGCGCGTTCGACTTTGGCGTTACCAGCGCAAACAGCAACATGAAACGATACATCCGCGGAACCGGAGCCGGGTTTCCCATGGTGCAGGAGTACCTGGAAAACGCCGGCGGCGCTGTATCCATCGAGGACAACATGGGCAACGGCACCGTGGTCACGGTAAGCCTGAATCCCAAGCGCGTACAGGAAATCGAGCGCGCCGGAGGGCGAGGGGCCGCCGTGCGCCCCGAGACGGAGCAGCCGGCGTATCCCCTATCCAGCACGTTTGCACAGCAGCCCGTGGCGCAGCAGATGCAGCAGCCTGGAAGTTTTCCCATGCAAGACCCCCAGACACCGCTGGGCAACCCAGTGCAAAACATGCCGGAGGGGATAGGCTCGGCAGATCCGGACACAGGCGCCGTGCAGCAGACGGCGGCCATGCCAAACGTCGCGCAAATGGGCTACCAACCGTACCCACAAGGGTATCCTCCCCAATATATGCCGCAGCAGGGATATGCCCAGCCGTATCCACAGCAGTATCCTCAGCCGTACCAGCAGCCGTATCAGCAGATGCCGCAGGGAAACCTCAACCCCTGGACTCAGCAGATGCCGCCGCAGCCTTACCAACAGTGGCCGCAAAGTTTTCAACAGCAGATGCCGCCCATGCAGAGTTCTCAACAACCAGCAGCTCAAATGATGTATCCTAATGCGGCGAATCAATACGCACAACCGCAGTCGGACGTGTTTATAAGCGAACGCGGCAACGCTGCATTAGGGTATCTGGCCCAACATCAAGAGTGCGGCGCGACGGACTTGGCGCGGGCGTTTGGAAACTCTGCACCCACCTGGTCGCGCACGCTCAACGATTTGGCGCAGACGGGCTTGATAGTCAAACATGGGCAGAAATACCATCTGACCGAAATCGGAAGCGCTCGCGTGCGGGCCCAAGCTTAAGGAACGGGAGAGACAGTGGACGAGGAAGCAAGCATCATCCTGGGGGATGCCATCGCCTTTTGTCAGCGCGACGGCCAAGATGCGCGCCTCATCAACATGCTGGGGCAATCGCGTGCTGTGAGCCTGACCGAGGACACCTTGACGATTGAGGCCCCCTCACGATTTGCCATCGCTCAGCTCAAAAAGCATCAGCCGACCATCGAGGCGTACCTGGAAGAGATCGCCTTTGCACCGATTGCGCTCAACATCGTGGCACCACAGGGCTCCGCGGCAGATAACGCCGCACCCGCGGCACCCGTCGTTCCCCCGGCGGCGCCAGCTACCACCACAGTGTCGGCTCCCGAGCATCAAATCGGCGATGTTTCCCGTGAAACCATGCCCACCGTCTCGACGCCGGCGGTCCCCATGTCCGCTGCCACGCACATGCCTATCGCGCACGACGCAACACCGGGCGAGGATTCGGGCATCGCAATCAAAAACACGCTTTCGGCCGACGATTTCCGCCGCATGATGAACCAGATGAAAGGCGAGGCGCCTGCAAAGAGTGCAAAACCAGCCTCCACATCGCCCATGAGCGTCCCCGCAGCTGCGGCACCGATCGAGCAGAACACCGACGGCGCGCCGCTCGCGGCCAACTCGAAATTCACCTTCGAAAACTTTGTCTACGGCCCAGAAAACAGCCATGCCTATCGCTCAGCCCTCAAGTTTGCCGCGCTCGCGGACGAACGCGGCACATGCACATCCCTGTTCATCTATGGCAAATCGGGGCTGGGCAAGACCCATCTGCTGCTCGCCATCAAAAACGAGCTCGCCGAAAAGTCGCCCGAGATCAAGGTAAAGTACGCCAACTCACAGGCGTACCTCGATGACCTGATGACGGAGTTCGACCGCCAAAAGAAGAGCAACGCCCCCATCATGCAGGCATACCACGACGTGGACGTGCTCATCATCGACGACATTCAAAACATCATCGGCAAGCGCGCGAGCGTGGACTACTTCTTCCAGCTCATGGACGAGTTTATCCGCAACAACAAAAAAGTCGTCATCGCAGCCGACCGTGCGCCCAAAGACCTGAGCATGGACGAGCGCCTTACCAGCCGTTTTAATGCCGGTATGCTCTGTTTGGTGGCGGAGCCCAGCTACGAGATGAAATACAAGATCTTGCAGCGCTACTACGAGAACACGATAGCCGCCGCACCCGAGGCGGGTGACGACTCGCTGCTGGCGGCCTATGGCGGCGATGGTGGGCATCTGACCGACGAGCACTTTAAGCACATGGCAGAAGTCTCGGGAACCAACATCCGCGAACTCGAGAGCTTCTGCGAACGCTGCGCCGGCGAGGCAGGAGACCGCGAACGCGAGGGCAGCGAGCTCAGTTTCGACGACATCGACGCCATCGCAAGCCAGTACTTCGATACGTCGGCCAAAAAGATCAACGTGCAGACGGTCCAGTCTGTCATTGAAGAGCAGTACGGCGTGACGCACGAGGAACTCATCGGCCCGCGCCGCAACGCCAACATAGCCAAAGCCCGCCATATCGCCATATATCTGGCCATCGAGATGTGCGAGATGACGACTACGGCGGTGGGCGCGGAGTTTGGCAACCGCAACCACTCAACCGTCAGTACGAGCTATAAAAAGGTTCAGAAGATGATTCAGGAAGACCGCACCATAACCGAGGATCTCAAATCGCTGCGAGATAAAATTACACTGCGCTCGTAGGGAAATAGAGACACCTGTTGAAAACTTGTCGAAACGCCGGGCATAACATGTCTAAAACTCGCCACAAGGCGATGAAAAGTTTTCCGCAGGTTTTGAACGTGGAAAACACGGTCGGTTGCGCACAGGGCGCTGTCGATTCTCTTTTTGGGGTTGACCAGCGCTTTTGGGAGTAATCAACAGTTTCGTCAGTGCTATTACTATTATTAAGATATTTATATCTATAGAAAGGTATTAAAAGATGAAGTTCACCGTCAGCCAAAGCTCGCTCACGCAAGCCATCGGCGTCGTTATGAAAGGCGTCGCTTCGGCATCTACCCTTCCCATCCTGTCGGGCGTGCTCGTTAAGGCGCAGGACGGCATCTTGGAATTCCAAACCTCTAACTACACCATCTCGATTCGTCATCGCATTGCCGCGCATGTCGAAGAAGAGGGCGAGATGGTGATTCCCTGCAAGATGCTCTCGAACATTACGAAGACCCTTCCCGACGCCCCGGTTACCTTTGAGCTCTTGGAGCGTCAGGTGCTGATCGGATGCGAGAAGAGCTCCTTCCGCCTCAACACGCTCGACGCCAACGATTTCCCCGAGTTCCCCGCCTATGCCATCGAAAGTGCGGTGGAGCTCCCGACCGATATCCTGTCCGAGATGGTCGGCCGCGTGTGGCGCGTCACTTCGACCGATAAGGCCCGCCCCATCCTGGGCGGCGTGCACATGAAGGTCGAGAACAATACCGTGCGCCTGGTGGCAACCGACTCCTTCCGTCTGGCTGTATGCGACACCCAGGTCGAGACCTCGACGCTCGAGGGGTCCTTTGAGCTCAACGTTCCGGCCGACGCCTTCAACGACGCCCTGAGCATCATGGCCAGCCAGGCGACCATCATGATCGGCGCCGCGGACACCCAGGTTGTCTTTGAGGCCGGCAACACCACCTACGTGTCGCGCCGTATCGAGGGCGTGTACCCCAACTACAAGCAGCTCATCCCCGATTCGTGCGTGACGAGCGTCAAGATCGACGTGGCGGCTTTTAATGCCGCCCTCAAGCGCGTGGCGGTCATCGCGAGCGCGAACCCCGCAGTCAAGTTCGAGATCGATGTCGAGAACGGCCAGATGGGCCTGTCCTCCATCTCCAATGACCAGGATCTGGCGCAGGAGACAATCGATGTCGAGGCCGAGGGCGAGTCGGGCACCATCGCCTTTAACTACCACTACATCTTTGGCTGCCTCAATGCCCTATCCAAGGAGAAGGAGATCACGCTGGAGCTCAAGAGCTACTCGCAGGCGGGTATCTTTAAGTCCTACGACAAGATCAACTATCTGTACCTGGTCATGCCGGTTCGCATCTAGCGCTGCGCCATGACCATGTTTGCCCGCAACCTTTCCGTCGCGCGCTACCGCAGTTTCGATAGCTACCGTCTTGACCTGGACGAAGGCGTGACGGTGCTTGCGGGACCCAACGCGGCGGGAAAGACCAACCTTATAGAGGCGCTGCAGCTTTTGACGAGCGGCGCCTCGTTTAGGCATCCCACCGCTACCGAGCTCGTGCACGACGGCACGGGCTCGTGCAGGCTCGAGTTGAGACTCGAGGGCGATGGCCGCGTGCTCGATATGGGGCTGGGCGTTGAGGACGGCAAGCGCTCGTTTAGCCGTAACGGCAAGAGATGTTCGGCCGCCGGCGTGCGCGGGGTTTTGCCGAGCGTGCTTTTTTGCCCCGATCATCTGGATATGGTCAAACGCGGTGCCAGCGTGCGTCGGGCCGCCCTCGACGACTTTGGCGTGCAACTGAACGCCCGTTACGCCGACCTGGCGAGCACCTACGGGCGTTGCGTGACGCAGCGCAACGCCCTGCTCAAGGAGTCCTGGTGCTGCCGCGAGATGCTCGGCGCATGGAATGACTCCATCGCTCGCGCCGGGTCCGCCCTGCTCGTGCATCGTTTGGCCCTGCTCGACCGACTGGCGGGCCATGTGCGCGCCGCGTATGGGCAGGTGGCGTCCGGTGAGGACGCAGGCGTGTCCTATGTGTCCACACTGGGGGATTTGCCTCAAACCGAGGGGCGCGAGGAACTTAAGGGCTGGGCGTACGAGCATATGCTCGCGGCCCTCGATGAGCGTGCCGATGAGGAGATGCGCCGCGGCGTGACGCTTGTGGGTCCGCATCGCGACGAGATTGAGTTTACCGTTGCGGGTCGATCTGCCCGTTCGTTTGCCAGCCAAGGGCAGCAGCGAACGCTGGTGCTTGCCTGGAAGGTGGCAGAAGTGGCCGTGGCGCGCGATATCCTGGGCACCGCGCCACTGCTGCTTTTGGACGACGTGATGAGCGAGCTCGATGCCGGGCGCCGAGGCGCTTTTCTGCAGCTGATCGGTGATGACATCCAGACGGTCATAACCACCACCAACTTGGGGTACTTTACTGATGACCTGCTTGAACGAGCCAAGGTGGTGAGCATGGGTGAGGCGTGCTAATTACGAGCGCGAGAACGGAACGGTTGCCTTTGGCGGCTTTTTGGATGCCGAGCGTCAGCGCATCCTGGCGGCCGCGACACCTGAGCGCCGCGCGCAAATGGAGGCTGCCGAGGAGTCGCGCGCGGTCTATCGTGCCTGGAATGCGGTGTGCTCGGGCACGCGCGAGGGACGCCACGTGACGGGCCTGCGCTACCTGCCCGAGTCCAATGAGCTGCTGGTGTATCTCGATTCGCCCTCGTGGACGCAGGAGATGACGCTGCTGCGCGAGATCATCCGGGCGCGCATGGAGCGGGCCGGCGCGCATGTGGACGGCCTGGTGTTCAAAACGACCGCGCCCGGTCACACGCCGCCGGCTGCCAAGGAGCGCCTGCGCCCGGCCGTGACCGAGCGACCGCCGGTTCCGCACGCCGATCTAAGCGAAGCCGAACGCGGCGAGATCGAGCGCCAAGTGGCGCCCATCGAAGACCAAAAACTGCGCGAGGCCCTCGAGAATGCCATGAGAGCCAGTGCCGAGTGGGCCAAGGGCGTGCAAAGCGAGAAAGAGCCTTAAATCGCATCTGGTGGCCTTGTAGAGCCAAATACCCTCGCTCCCGAGGGTATTTTTTTACGATAAACTAGTAAGGCTGTACACATTTTCTTAGCTGAAGGAGGACGTGTGGCAAACGAAAACGATTACGATGGCGGCGAGATTAAGATTCTCGAAGGTCTCGAGGCCGTTCGTAAGCGCCCGGGCATGTATATCGGCTCGACGAGCGCCAGCGGCCTGCATCACCTGGTGTGGGAGATCGTTGACAACTCCGTTGACGAGGCCATGGCCGGTTTCTGCACCGAGATTCACGTGACGGTCCACGCCGACAACTCCATCACGGTCGTCGACAACGGGCGAGGCATCCCCGTCGACGAGCATCCCATCAAAAAGATCCCGACGCTCGAGGTCGTTATGACGATCCTGCACGCCGGCGGTAAGTTCGATAACTCGGCCTACAAGGTCTCGGGCGGACTGCACGGCGTGGGCATCTCCGTCGTCAACGCACTGTCCAAGCGCGTGGTCGTGCAGGTGCGCCGTGATGGCAGCGTCTACGAGATGGAGTTCTCGCGCGGCAAGACCGTCAAGAAGATGGAGGTCGTGGGCACCTCGGGTTCGACGGGTACCACCGTCAGCTTCTGGCCCGACGACGAGATTTTCGAGACCTGTGTCTACGATTTCGATACGCTGCACAACCGTCTGCAGGAGACGGCGTTCCTCAATAAGAATCTAAAGATTGTGCTGACCGACGAGCGCGAGGCGACTCCCCACGTGGAGGAGTTCTGCTACGAGGGCGGCATCATCGACTTCGTCAAGTTCCTCAACGACGGCAAAGACGTTCCCGAGGCCTTCAAGGAGCCCATCTATATCGAGGGCAAGTCGGATCCGGATGCGCCCGTGACCAAGATGGGCGAGGTCGAGGTGTCCCTGCAGTGGAATGCCGGCTACGGCGAGAACGTCATGTCGTTTGCCAACGACATCTACACCCCCGAGGGCGGCATGCATCTCGAGGGTTTCCGCACCGCTCTCACCCGCGTGATCAACGATTACGCTCGCAAGCAGAACCTACTCAAGGAGAAGGAGGCCAACCTGAGCGGCGACGACGTGCGCGAGGGGCTTTCGGCCGTCATCTCGGTCAAGCTGCCCGACCCGCAGTTTGAGGGCCAAACCAAGGCCAAGCTCGGCAGTTCCTACATGCGCGCGCTCACGCTCAAGATCGTGACCGATGGGCTGACCGATTATCTGGAGGAGCATCCCAAACCCGCCCGCGAGATCGTCAAGAAGGCCCAGCAGGCATGCAAGGCCCGCAACGCCGCCCGCAAGGCGCGTGAGGCGACCCGCCGCAAGAGCCTGCTCGAGACGGCGTCGCTGCCCGGCAAGCTCGCCGACTGCTCGGTACGCGATGCCGAGCTGACCGAGCTCTTTATCGTAGAGGGCGACTCGGCAGGCGGTTCGGCCAAGGACGGCCGTCGCCGAGACATCCAGGCGATTCTGCCCCTGCGCGGCAAGATTTTGAACGTCGAGCGCGTGGGTGACCACCGCGCGTTCTCGAGCGACACCATCCAATCCCTGATCACCGCGATCGGCTGCGGCGTCACGACGAGCGCCGGCGACGGTGGCGACTTCGATATCAGCAAGGCGCGCTACCACAAGATCATCATCATGACCGATGCAGACGTTGACGGTGCGCATATCCGCATCCTGCTGCTGACGTTCTTCTACAAGTACATGCGCCCGCTGATCGATGCCGGCTATGTCTATGTTGCCTGCCCGCCCATCTTTGGCATCAAGGTACGCAACAAGATCCATTACGTGTATCCCAACGGCCGCCAGCCCGAAGACGAGATTCTGCGCGACACCATTCAGAGCCTGGGCCTGAACCCCGACGACAACGACGAGGACGGCAAGGCCAAGGACGGCAAGATCACCAAGAAGCGCAAGGGCTATACCGTTCAGCGCTACAAGGGCCTGGGCGAGATGGACCCCAAGCAGCTTGCCTCGACGACGATGGACCCCAAGACCCGTATCCTGCAGCGCGTGTCGATCGAGGACGCCGTGGTGGCGGACCGCGCCGTGCGCGAGCTCATGGGTTCCGAGGTCGGCTATCGCCGCGAGTACATTGAAAAGCATGCGCATGATGCTCGGTTCCTTGACGCTTAAGAGGAGGTAACGTGGCAGACGATATCAACAACAACGAGGGTATGGACGAGGCCGGCGACGCCGGCATGCCCGATGATCTGAAGCGCCTACTCGCCCGCGCCGAGCAGGGCGAGGACGGCGATCCGGATTCCTATAACCCCGACGCCGAGGATGAAGATGATGAGGATGACGACGCCGAGCTCGAGGAGAGCTTCGGCGCGGTCGATCGTGGCGCTTCGGCCGGCGAGGACATCAACGGCGGTCAGCTCCAGATTTCAGAGTTCGGCCGCGAGATGAAGCAGTCGTTCATCGAGTACTCGATGTCGGTCATCACGGCGCGCGCCCTGCCGGACGTGCGCGACGGACTAAAGCCGGTGCACCGCCGCATCCTGTACGCCATGAACGAGAGCGGCATCTACCCCAACCGCCCGCATAAGAAGTCGGCCTGGACGGTCGGAGAAGTTATCGGCAAGTACCATCCGCACGGTGACTTCGCGGTTTACGAGGCCATGGTTCGTCTGGCGCAGTGGTTCTCCATGCGCACACCGCTCATCGATGGCCACGGCAACTTCGGCAACATCGATGGCGACGGCGCGGCGGCCATGCGTTATACCGAGAGCCGCCTGGCAAAGCCTGCCATGGAGCTGCTGCGCGACCTGCAAAAGGATACCGTCGACTGGCAGCCCAACTACGACGAGTCGCTCGCCGAGCCCGTGGCGCTGCCCGCGCGCTTTCCCAACCTGCTGGTCAACGGTAGTCAGGGCATCGCCGTCGGCATGGCCACCAATATCGCCCCGCATAACCTCACCGAGGCGATCGAGGCCACCTGCTACCTGATCGACAATCCCGACGCCACCGTCGACGAGCTTATGCAGATCATGCCCGGTCCGGACTTCCCCACCGGCGCCATCATCATGGGCAGCGCCGGCATTAGGCAGAGCTACGAGACCGGTCGCGGCTCCATTACCGTGCGTGCCAAGGCCCACGTGGAATCCACCAAGACCGGTCGCAGCCGCCTGGTCTTTACCGAGATTCCCTACATGGTCAACAAGGGCACCTTGCAGGAGAAGATCGCCCAGCTCGTAAACGACAAGCGCATCGAGGGCATCTCGGACATGCGCGACGAGTCCAACCAAAAGGGCATCCGTCTGGTCATCGAGCTCAAGAAGGGCGTCATTCCGCAGGTCGTGCTCAACAACCTGTATAAGTACACCTCGCTGCAGACGACCTTTGGCGCCAACAACCTGGCACTCGTCAACGGCGTTCCCAAATGCCTGAGCTTGCGCGAGATGCTGCAGCACTATATCGACCACCAGGTCGACGTCGTCACCCGCCGCACTCGCTTTGACCTTAAGAAGGCCCAGGCACGTGCCCATATCCTCGAGGGCTACTTGATGGCTCTCGACCATATCGACGAGGTCATCAGCATTATCCGTTCCTCGCAGACCGACTCCGAGGCAAGCGGCCGCCTGATCGAGCGCTTTGGCTTTACGCCCGAGCAGACCACGGCCATCCTCGAGATGAAGCTGCGCCGCCTGACTGGCCTGGAGCGCGACAAGATCCAGGAAGAGCTGGACGGTCTGCGCCGCGCCATCGCCTACTACGAGGACCTGCTGGCGCATGAGGAGAAGATCCTGGGCGTCATCAAGGAGGAGATGCGCGAGATTTCGAAAAAGTTCGGCGACAAACGCCGCACCGAGATCAACCATGTCGAAAAGGATCTGGATGTCGAGGACCTCATCGCCGACGAGGACATGGTCGTGACCATCACCCACACCGGCTACGTGAAGCGCATCCCGGTGGCTGCCTACCGCGCCCAGAAGCGCGGCGGCAAGGGCGTGTCGGGCGTCAACCTTAAAGAGGACGACGTCATCGACGAGATGTTTATCGCGTCCACTCACGAGTACGTGCTGTTCTTCTCGAGCAAGGGCAAGGTCTACCGCCTGAAGGTGCACGAGCTGCCGGTGGGTACGCGCCAGGCGCGCGGCACCGCGATCGTCAACCTGCTGCCCTTTGAGGAAGGCGAGAAGATCGCGAGTGTCATCAGCTGCCGCGAGTTCCCCGCCGACGAGTACCTGATGTTTGCCACCAAGAGCGGCATGGTCAAGAAGACCGTGATGAGCGCTTACGACCGCAGCCGCCGTGATGGCCTGATCGCCATCAATCTGAGAGACGACGACGCGCTGCTCGCCGTGCGCCGTGTGCGCGAGGGCGACAAGATCATCCTGGTCACCACTGCGGGCAAGGCGATCATGTTCCCCGAGGACCAGGTTCGCGCCACGGGACGCGACACCAGCGGCGTTCGCGGTATTAGCATGAAGGACGGCGTGAGCGTTTTGGGTATGGAGGTTACCAACGGCAACGGCGACCTGTTTGTCATCACCGAGCGCGGCTACGGCAAGCGCACGCCGGTCGCGGACTATCCGGAGCAGAACCGCGGCGGCCAGGGCGTCTACACCATCCAGATGACCGAGCGCAAGGGAAACCTCGCGGCCATGAAGACGGTGGGTCCGCAGCACGAGCTGTTCATCGTGACGGAAGGCGCGACGGTCATTCGCGTCAAGACCGATGAGATTAGCCAGACCGGCCGAGCCACCCAGGGCGTCAAGATGATGACCGTCGACGACAACGACCGTGTGTGCGCTGTCGCCCGCATGACGGCAGCTAAGGAAAAGCCCGAAGGCGAAGGCGCCGAGGCCGAGGCAACGGTCGATGCCGAAAATACCCCAGTCGACCTAGGCGACGGCAACGACATGCCAGAGGATCTCCTAGACGAGTAAGAGGCCCTAGCTGGTAGAAAATATCAGACCCCATATATCGGCGGTCGGCGCACTGCGCGCCGACCGCTTTTTTGAAAACCTCGGGACTCGCGTTCGCCCCGGCCACACGGCGGCATGCGAAGTCGATCGCGAGTTCCGCACGAGCCAGAGAGCACTTAATGTGCTCTCTGCGCGAGTCAGGACTGTCCGAGCAGGCGACTTCACATGCCGCCGTGCGGCCGGGGCGAACACCCTCCAAAGATTTTCAAAAAAGTTGTTGACGCGCGCGTAACGACTCGTCTAATATATCCCTTGCGCGATGGACCTGTAGCTCAGTTGGTTAGAGCGTCCGGCTGATAACCGGGAGGTCACA
>DXMC01000030.1:8067-32451 GCA_019414365.1 Collinsella sp. | reverse complement strand
GCGAACCTCCAGTCCGGACCGCCCCGCGGTCCAACTTTCTGTCCGCACCCCCAACCGCCTTTGCGCGAACGGCGCGCCTGTTTAGCGAAACTGGTGAAAAATAGATTGACGCTAACACCCGTCGACCCACCCGTCCTGGCTCTTGGGGGTCCCGAGCCTTGAGCCGGACATCGCCGCGCGGGCGGCCCTCTCCGCGTCCGCCTCGTCGCACTTTCCCTGCCCCGGGCGCCTCCTCTGCATCCTCGCCGGGGAGAGCGCCTCGCGCACGGGCATCCCCAGCGACGCGAGGTGCCTGGTGAGGCCCGCCCCGTAGGACGACGTCCCCTCCATCGCGATGCAGGCCGGCTCCCCGGCCGCGGCGATCGCCCCGGCGAGCGCCTCGTAGCCCGCCGCGTCGGCGGGGAACTGGCGGGACAGGACCTTGCGGCCCCTCCAGTCCAGGACGCACAGCCAGTGCGAGTCGGCGTGGGTGTCGACCCCGCAGAAGACCGGCCCGCGGGCGCCGGGTGTCGATTCGTTTTGCATGTCTCGCTCCGTTCTTTCCGTGCTCGCCTGGACCGGGCAGACGGCACACTGACGGGGCGCGATAGAATGCGGTTGTTCGGGTCCGCGGTATCGCTCCATGCTCCTATTAGGTCATGCGGCGGTCTCGGCTCGCCGCGGCCCGCGCGGGACATGTCAGGAAACGAGGGCAGCCCTGTGGGCGCCAGCGGAATGTGGGGTCACCGCGCGGTCCGCATCTGATGGTGTCGACGTCAATGGTATACGGGTGCATCATCGACGTCTTCAATACAGAAAATATCAGTGCGGGATGTTTTGGAAAATAACCCAAAACCGGCCATGTGGGGTCCTTTGGAGTCACCCTTTAGGCGGAACTCTCCTAATTATTTGGATGAGTCGTTTACTTACTTGTACTGTTACCGTCTTCCCGCTCTTGTTGGGGTATGCTTTGTTCGTATGTAAACGTATGACATGTTGATGGGGGAGGGTGCTATGGCTCGCGAGAGTGCTCGTTCTAAGGATACGGCTAAGCCTGGCATCAAGGAAGTTGCAGCGGTGGCGGGGGTTTCGCCTACTACGGTATCTCGTGTGCTTAATAATCGCGGCTATATTAGCCAAGAGACCCGCGATAAGGTCCATGCCGCGATGAAGCGCATCAACTATACGCCCAACGATATCGCCCGTGCCATGCTCAACGGTCGCCTGAATCTTATCGGTATGATCGTCCCCTATGTCAGCAGTCCGTTTCATGCCCAAGTGGTT
Organism: Collinsella sp.; assembly: GCA_019414365.1. Lineage (GTDB taxonomy): Bacteria > Actinomycetota > Coriobacteriia > Coriobacteriales > Coriobacteriaceae > Collinsella. The sequence goes on along the minus strand of DXMC01000030.1, from coordinate 31,188 downwards.
CAAGTCATTGAGCATACCCTGGCCGAAAACGGTTTTAAGATGCTGCTGTGCAATAGCGCCAATCGACCCGAGCTTGAGCGCTCTTATATCGACATGCTTCGACGCAATATGGTTGATGGCGTCATCGTCAACTCGCTTAATATCGGTGCCGAGGCGTATGCCGAGATGGGCTTGAGTCTGGTTGGTATCGACTGCGACCTTGGCGAAGCCTCTGTTCAGATTGCGAGCGACAGCTATAGCATCGGCGAACTTGCCACGCGTCGCCTGATCGATGACGGATGTTCACGCATCCTGTGCCTGCGCAGCAATAGCCGCATGCGCATGCCTGCCAATAAGCGTACCGATGCCTACCTCGATGTTGTTGAACAGGCCGGTTTGCCCGCGCTTGTCCGTGAGGTCGAGTTCGTTAAGCCCGACGACGAAAAGAGCGCGGTCGTTGCGAAGATCCTCGATGAGAACCCCGATATTGACGGCATCTTTGCGGGAGACGACACGATGGCGGCTATCTGTCTTAACGTGATGAAGCAGCGCGGCTTGAGCGCTCCGGATGATATTAAGGTCGTGGGCGCGGATGGTGCCCGCCGCACTATGACGTTTATGCCTGACTTAACAACCGTACGCCAAGATATCGATCGCATCGGTGAGCTCGCGGCGCAATCCATCGTCGCTCTTGTTAACGGCGAAAAGCCCGAATCGAATATCAAGCTCCCCGTTGAACTCATTGAGGGTAAAACCGCGTAGTTCATCCCGTGCCAAAAGAATTCCTCAAACGCCTCTGATGACCGTTCGCCGGCATATGTCAACCGTTTGCCGACGACTGGAACTGCGAAAAGACGTATTGGTGTGAAAACGTTTGACATATGAAAACGATTGACATATCTTGCAGTTGTACCGAGTTAGTATCTCGTGAGAAAGGAAGTCTCGGATGCACAAGGTGTATTACCAGCCTGAGGGAATTTGGGTAGGCGACATCATGCCGTACGGCGAGGACGGCACGTTCTATCTCTATCACCAGCGTGACACACGTAACCCCGGACCTTTCGGAGAGCCGTTTGGCTGGGCACTCGCTACGACCAAGGACTTCGTCAATTACAAAGACTTTGGCGAGAGCCTTGAGCGTGGCGGCGACGAGGAAGTCGACCAGTATGTTTATGCCGGCACGGTGTTTAAGGTGGGCGACAAGTACCATGCGCTCTACACTGGTTGCAATCGCGATAAGGTCAAGGCACGCTTGATGAAGCAGGTTCTTCTTCACGCAACGAGTGACGACGCCGTCAAGTGGGAGAAGAACATCGCCGAGACGCTGCTTCCGCCCCAGGAGGGTTACGATGACCGCAACTGGCGCGATCCCTTTGTGCTTTGGGATGAGGAGAACGAAGAGTACATGCTCATCCTCGGCACGCGTGTGGGCGAGGACAAGCGTCTGATGACCGGTCGTCTGGTCAAGTTCACCTCCAAGGACCTGGATACCTGGGAGTTCCAGGGCGACTGGTGGAATCCGGGCCTGTACACCATGTTCGAGATGCCTGATCTCTTTAAGATGGGCGACTGGTGGTATCTGGTGTTCTCCGAGTACAGTGATGGCAACAAGACCCGTTACCGCATGTCTCGCTCTATCAACGGTCCTTGGATCACTCCTGCGGACGATTCCTTCGATGGCCGCGCGTACTATGCCGCGCGTACCGCATTTGATGGCGAGCGCCGCGTTCTCTTTGGTTGGGTTCCTACGCGTGACGAGGGCGGTGACCCCAGCTCTTACCTGTGGGGTGGCACCTTTATGCCTCTCGAGATCGTTCAGCGTGCTGACGGAACGCTCGGCACCAAGCTCCCCGACAGCATGCTTGGCGCCTTTGGCGAGGCTAAGGCAGTCGAGGCCTTTGAGCTTTCCTGCGAGTCGGGCAAGGTCGAGCAGGTGCTCGCCGCGGATGCCGGTTCCACCTATATGCTCGATGCCGACATCGAGCTCGCCGGTGACGCTGCCGGCTTCTCGGTGAAGCTTGCCGAGGACGCCGAGTCCGGTCTTGCCTATGAGTTCCGCGCCAACCTGCGTGAGGGCAAGCTCGAGTTTACGGCGGCCCCCCAGTATCCGTGGTTCCAGGTCAACAACATGGGCCTCGAGCGTCCGTTGTTCTTTAAGGGCGAGGGCACTCATCATGTGCGCCTGGTCGTTGACGACGATATCGCGACCATCTTTGTCGATGATGTTGCGCTTAACGCGCGCTTCTGCAATAAGCAGGGCCAGGGTGTGGCGCTGACGGTCACCGACGGTACGCTCAAGTGCGCAAATGCAACGATCGCGTCTCTGTAATGGCATCAAAACGTCTTATGATTTCGTAAAGGAATGGAGAGGAACATGGACTACAAAGTAGTGTCTCAGCAAGTCGTCGATAACGTCGGCGGTTTGGAGAACATCGAGGGCGCCACGCATTGCGTTACGCGTCTGCGTCTGGTGCTCAAGGATACGAGCAAGTACAACAAGGCCGAGCTCGAGAACATCGATGGCGTCAAGGGCGTGCTGTACAACAGCGGCCAGCTCATGATCATCTTCGGTACCGGTACCGTCAACAAGGTCTACGATGAGTTTATGGCTCTGACGGGCGTTAAGGAGATCAGCGCTTCCGAGGTCAAGGGCGCCGAGGCGGACAAGAAGGGCAAGTTCTTCTCGGTCCTCAAGGTATTCTCGGACATCTTTATTCCCATCATTCCCGCCTTCGTCGGCGCCGCTATCATCATCGGCCTTAAGTCGCTGATCGTTGCCAACGGCCTCTTTGGCATGGAGGGCAGCCTTGCCGATCACAGCGAGTTCCTCAAGAACCTCGCAAGCTTCTTTGCCATTATCGCCACCACGTTTGACTACCTGCCTGTCCTGGTTATGTGCAGCGCGGTGAAGCGTTTTGGCGGTAACCCGATTCTGGGCATCCTCGTCGGTATCGTCATGGTTCACCCGAGCCTTATGAACCGCAACACGTTCGTTATGGACCCGACGGGTGCTGAGTACTGGAACTTTGGTCCGCTCTCCATTCCCATGGTTGCTTTCCAGGGTGGCGTGTTCCCTGCAATCCTGACTGCCTGGTTTATGGCCAAGGTCGAAAAGATTGCCCAGAAGTACATCCCCGAGGTCGTTTCGTTCGTCTTTGTCCCGACCGTTACCCTGATTCTTGCTAACGTCGCCCTGTTCACCGTGTTCGGCCCGCTCGGCAACCTGATCGGCGACGTCCTCGCCGGCGTAATCGATATCCTGTACAACAGGATGGGCGTCTTTGGTGCCTTTGTCTTCGCCGCGTTCCTGCAGCCGCTTGTCGTTACCGGTACGCATCAGTTCATCCAGGGTATCGAGGCAAACCTCGTTGCCACGACTGGCTTCAACTACATCCAGGCCATCTGGTCGGTTTCCATCATCGCCCAGGGCGGCGGCGCCATCGGCATGTACCTCATTCACAAGAAGCATTCCAAAGAGCGCAACATCTGCATGTCGTCCTTTATCCCGACGCTGGTCGGTATCTCCGAGCCCGCAATCTTTGCTGCAAACATGCGCTACTCGATCATCCCGTTCATCTGCGCTTGCATCGGTGCAGGCTGCGGCGGTGCCTTCGTGAAGCTCTTTGAGGTGCGCGCCATCGGTCAGGGTCTGACCGGCGTGCTTGGCCTGCTCATCGTCACGCCCGAGACGCTCGTGTGGTATGTGGCTGGCAATCTCATCGCCTTCATCGTGCCGATCGTCTTGATCTTTGCCTACAACAAGGCAAAGGGCGTGCCGACCACCGATGAAGAGGGCGCTGGCGCTGGCTTCGACGTTAGCTTCTAGTTGAGCCGTTCAGCGTAATGTGCGGATAAGTCCATTTGGGGAAGGGCGTTCGGCTCGTGTGAGTCGAGCGTCCTTTCCCATAGACGAGAAAGTCAACGGCGATGTTTAATCAAAAAAATAAGGTGACACGCGCGGACTATGAGCAGTGGCGTGCCGGACAGGATGAGACGGCGGCTCGCATCGCATCCGACCCCGATAGACTTTTGTTCCATGTGGAGCCTGAGCTTGGCTGGCTCAACGACCCCAATGGTTTGGTTCAGATTGGTGATACGTATCACATCTATCATCAATACGATCCGTTCGATGCTGCGCATGGCGGTCCAGTGCTTTGGAACCATCTGACGACAAAGGATTTTGTGACGTACGAGAATCACGGCCCCGTGCTGTTCCCCGATTCCAATTTGGATTCGAGTGGAGCGTATTCTGGTTCTGCCTTTGTACGTGATGGCAAGATTCACTACTTCTATACCGGCAACGTTAAGCATTTTGACCGTGATGATTACGACTACGTGTTGACGGGCCGTGAGCAAAACCAAATTCATATGGTTGCCGAGAATCCCGACGAATTGGGCGAGAAGCGCATAGCTGTTGGGCCGGTCGATTACCCCGACGATATCGGTACGCACGTGCGCGACCCCAAGATCCTTGAACACGACGGTATCTACTACATGGTTCTCGGCGCTCGTACGAAAGACGATCGCGGGTGCGTGCTTGTCTATACCTCGCGTGATCTAGAGGACTGGGGCTATGCGACGCGCATTGAGCTGGGCGAGAAGTTTGGCTTTATGTGGGAGTGTCCTGATCTGTTTGAGCTCGATGGCGAGCTTATTCTCGTTTGCTGTCCGCAGGGCGTGCCCGCCGATGGCTGGCGTTACCGCAATCCGCATCAGTGCGTGTGGTTCTCCATCGAGGCCGATTGGGGGGCGCCGAGCTTTAAGATCGTCGGCCAGGGCATGCCTCCGATGGTTGATGCCGGTTTTGATTTCTATGCCCCGCAGTCCTTTGAGGACGCTGCGGGTCGGCGTTTGATGATCGGATGGTCGGGTTGCCCCGATGCGACGACAGAAAGCCCGACGGTGGCGCGCGGGTGGCAGTGCGCGCTGACGGTGCCGAGAGAGCTGAGCATGCGCGGCGGCAAGCTCTGCCAGTGGCCGGCGCACGAGATTGAGAGGATGCGCGGCGATTGCGTTCGTGCTGTAGGCGGTGAGACCGTTGAGGAGCCGGGACGCCTGTTTGATGTCGTGGTTTCCTGTGAGGGAGCCAAGATGATCGAGCTCGAAATCCGCAAGGGTGTCTTTGTGCGTTATACGGACGGGATGCTTACCCTCGATATGGGCGACGAAGGCTATGGACGCGACCAGAGGTCGATCGAGCTCGGCGAACTTCGCGACCTGCGCGTGCTTTCGGACACTACGATGGTCGAGATTTTTGCCAACGGTGGCGAGGCGGCACTTACGAGCCGTACCTATTCGCCGGCGGTTCCGGCGATGGAGCTGCACGCCGAGGGTGCGGCGTCGATGGATTTCTACCGCCTCGCTCATTAACCGTGCATGGAGCACGATTGGACTTGTTGGGCGGAATGTGTCGCAGTTGCCGCGGCCAGCTACCGCTTATCGCGTATAGCGACCGTTTGCGGAATAAGTAACACTCCTTAATAAACCGTGTAGAATCTCAAATAAGCACGGAGTTTTCCAGGGAGACGCTGTCCTTTGTTGTGTGCAAGGGACGGCGTCTCTTTGGCGCTTGGAGGCCGTTCTACAGCAGGACGGTGGACGTGCGTCATATATTAAAAAACCAACGTCGAGATGGGTCGTGATAAGAATGGGCAAGTACGTAATCGTGGTTGAATCTGGTTCGGATGTGACGCCAGAGCTCTGCGAACGCTACGGCATCGTGCGCGTGCCCATGCATGTCACGATTGGCGACGAGACCGTCGAGGATGGCTCGATTGATCCGCTCGAGATTTACTCGCGCTGTAACGAGTTTGGCGTGATGCCCAAGACCAGTGGCTGTTCGCCAGCGGATTTTGCGCATGTGTACGACCGCATCCATGCCGAGCAACCCGACGCGACTATTTTGCATCTTGCATATTCCGAGGCCACGACCTGTTCGCATCAGTCCTCTAAGATTGCGGCCCAGGGGCGCGACTACGTGTTCTCCATGGACACACGCTTTGTCTCGGTGGGCCAGTCGCTCGTTGTCGTCGAGACCGCCAAATACATCGAGGCTCACCCCGATGTCACCGTCGACGAGATCTTTGCATTTACGAACTCCGTCATGGACCGCGTACTGTTGGGCTTTGTTCCTACCGACCTTGCCTTCCTTAAGGCAGGTGGCCGCTTGTCCAACGTCGCGTTCCTAGGCGCCCATCTGCTCAAGATTAAGCCCTGCATTGAGGTGACGGGCGGCAAGTTCGTGGCGACCAAGAAGTTCCGCGGTTCTATGCTTAAGTGCGCCCGTGCCTTTATTGATCACATGGTAGAGAAGGGCGAGATCGACTACTCGCATATTGGCCTGGCGTATTCGGTGGGTCTTTCCGAGGAGTTGCGCGACGACATGGAAGTCTATGCGCACGACCTGGGCTTTAAGGACATTACCTGGACTCAGGTCGGCGGCGTCATATCGAGCCATTGCGGCCCGACCGCCTTCGGCGCGGTGCTCACGCTCAAGGCGTAAGGCCTGGTGTCTATCGATATCTATTGCCTCGGCGGCGGGTGGGTTGTGATAACCTTCCCGCCGCTTTTGTGTGGGGCCAAATAGAACAACCCAATTGACCGCTAAACCGTTTCACCATCATGCGTATGGGCTAGAATGGCTCTGGCATTTATGTAACTAAAACCAATGAGAGGCAAGGTAGCGCGAATGGCAGAAATGACGCTTGAGGGTGTGGACGCTCGTCCCGAGGACTCTGCGTTTGCCCTTGGCCGCGTGCATTCGATCGAGACGATGGGAACGGTCGACGGACCCGGCATCCGCTTTGTGGTGTTTGTTCAGGGCTGTCCCATGCGCTGCGCGTATTGCCACAATCCCGATACCTGGTCGGTCAACGGCGGCACCATGGTGACCGTCGAACACCTGATGGATGAGTTCCAGAGTAACCACGAGTTCTATCGCAGCGGTGGCATTACGGTGTCCGGCGGCGAGCCGCTCCTGCAGCCCGAGTTTTTGGCCGATCTGTTTCGTGCTATGCATAACAACCCCGATGGCCGTGTACATACCTGCCTAGATAGCTGTGGCTATGCATTTGACCCCAACCACCCCGAGAAGTTCGATGCCGTGCTCAACGAGACCGACATGGTACTGCTCGATATTAAGCATGCCGATCCGGCCGAGCATAAAAAGCTGACCGGTTGCGATCCCGCACGCATTCTGGCGTTTGGCGATGAGCTGGCACGTCGCAAGATTAAGGTTGTTATTCGCCACGTGGTGGTGCCGGGTATCACCGATACGGTGGAGGAGTGCGAGAAGCTCGGTCGCCTCATCGCTCCATGGCACAACGTGGTGGGTTTAGAGATGCTGCCGTATCATACGATGGGTGTCGTCAAGTACGAGCAACTGGGCATTCCCTATAAGCTCGAGGGCGTGCCCCAGATGGATACCGCGCGCATGCCCGAGCTGCGCAACGCCGTCATGACGGGCATGAAAAAGCGCCGCGCGGAACTCAAAAACGCCATCGGCTAGCGAGCCATTTTCGCTCCCCAAGGGCACTCATTGGGGACAGACTTAAATGAGCGCCCCTGGGCACCAAGTTGATTGCCAAAGAGCCCCGTCCCAAAAAGACTGGTCAAGGTTGCGGTGAGATGCGCAACAGAATCGTGCCATTTGGATAAATACGCTTGTGGTTTCTTTAAAGACACCTTAAACGCCGCTGAATATCTTTGGAAAGAAATGCCTGCTCGGTATCATGCTGCTCGTATATAAACGGTAGCAGTCAGGAGACCACGTGCGAAACATCGCATCGCGGGACGAGTATGTGCCGCAGCATGGCAGCAGATATAAGACGAAGGACACGTCTTCGTGTGGCCTTGCCGACACTCGCATCCGCGTGAGGAAGATTGCCGCCATTGGGATGCTAACGTCGGCGGTTATTATCCTCGGAATTACCGCCAAAACCTACGCATCGGAGCGAATGGCACATTCAGATGCGTCAACGGTACAGACGCAAAACAAAAAGGTCTCTGAATCTAAAGTCACCGCAAGTCAAACCCTGTCGACAGCGAACCTCAAGACGGGGCTTTCGAAGGCGGACTTTAACGATATTCCCTCAGGCGATACCGTGCAGACCTTCTCACTGGTTGATGACCAGATCCTCGCCCTGGAGGATGAGAACCTCGCCGCACTCCAGAATGCGCTTGACCAGGCGCAGGAGCTGGGCGATGTGGGCGTGGTGTTTTACGACCTGTCGAGCGGTAAGGGCGTGACGTATAACGCTGATGTCGAGGTGTACGGTGCGAGTAGCTACAAGGCACTCTATGCGTTGTACATCTGCGAATCTCTGGTCGAGACGGGCCAGGTTTCACTCGATGACTTCCTTGGCACCTATGGTGGCTACAACATGGGTTGGCAGACGGTACACGACTTGATCGAGGCCGCGGTCGTTTATTCAGACAACGATTCGTTTATTGCGTTACGTGCGGCGTTTGACCGTGTCGGTTACGAGGATTGGATTGTCGGTCTTGGCATCGGTTACGATACGGCACTGGATCCGATGAGTGATTTTCCGACCTACTGCCCGCGCACTTCTGCGAGGTTATGGCGTGAGATGAGCGAGTATCTGAGCATGGATACCGAGACTTCACAGTGGTTGTCGGGCCTTCTGACATCAACATCGCGCTCGTTTATTCGCGATGGCATTGCGGACGAGCAGGTTTTGGTGCGCAACAAGGCAGGCTGGATTAGCGAGGATGGTTACTATTCGACATGCGATGCAGGCCTCATCGACATCGATGGCCGTACCTATGTCATGAGCGTCATGACATCGATGCCATGGAGTGACCGTTCGAGCGAGGTTACGGCCGCGATTGCAAAGGCTCTGTTTGATACGCGAGCTGCACTGGCTTAGCGTGTTCGTTTGGCGAGGTCAAACAAAATGCTGGTACCATACCTTGGTTGAGAATTTCGTATAGGTTTGGGGAATGGTATGGCTACCATCGCGATTATCGGTGCGCTCGAAAAAGAGATCATGCAGATTAAGGAAGAGCTGAGCGACGTTTGCGAGGCACGGGAGGCGGGCTTGACCGTTGTGAGCGGTGAGCTCGACGGCCTGACAGTTGTCGCCACAACGGCGGGCATGGGCACGGTGAACGCCGCCGCTGCAACACAGCACCTCATTAGCAAGTATGCTCCGCAGGCTGTTGTGTTTTCGGGCATTGCGGGCGGTTTGAACCCCAAGCTCCATATCGACGACGTGGTCATTGGCAAACGCCTACGCTATCTGGATACCGATACCGCGCTTATCGCCGAGTCCGCACCGGGGCTCGAGGAGTTTGGCTCGACGCCCGCGCTGGTCGATATTGCCGCCGACGTGCTTGCTGGACGTGGGTTTGTTGACGCTTCGAAAAATGCAGTCGCTTCGAACGAGGGCACCAAGCAGTTCCTGGTCGGCACGATTGCCACGGGTAACCGCTTTGTGACGGGCGCCACCATGCGCAACGACGCTATCGAGGCGACGCATGCCGATTGTGTCGGCATGGAGGGCGCGGCAATTGCCCATGTCGCAACCAAAAATGGTGTCGATTGCCTGGTGTTGCGCGCTATCAGCGATAATTGTGACGAGGCGTACGATGCAATTTGCGAGCGAGAGTTCGATCTGTTCGAGTACGCGCGTGTCGCAAGTGACATTACGCTCGATATCGTCCGCCGCATTGCCGCTGCGCAATAGCGCGTCTATTTGTAAGAACCTACGACCAAGGAGTGTCCATGGCCGATTCCATTAACTACCAGCTTGCCAAGTTCGTCGCCAGCTATGGCAAGGTTTCGCAGATTCCCGAGTCCACCTGCCCCGAGGTGAGCTTTGTCGGCCGCTCCAACGTGGGCAAGTCGTCGATTATGAACAAGCTATTTGGCCGCAAGAACCTAGTCAAGGTTTCCAGTACGCCGGGCAAGACGAGCAACATCAACTTCTTTGAGGCCGATGACGTGCATTTCGTGGACCTGCCGGGTTACGGTTTCGCCCGTCGCTCCAAGGCCGAGCGCGACCGCTGGGCCGAGCTTATCGGCGACTTTTTCGACTCCGAGCGCAGCTTTAACTTGGTGGTCTCGCTGGTGGACATTCGTCACGACCCCAGCAAGCTCGACCACGACATGATCGACTACCTACAGGGCAACGAGTTCAACTTTATCGTTTGCCTCACCAAAGCCGACAAGCTCAGCCGCACCCAGCAGGCCCGCCAGGCAGCAGCCATCAAAAAGCAGCTCAACGTTCCGGCCGAGAACGTGATCATCACAAGCTCCCAGACCGGCACCGGCATCGATGAGCTTAAGCGCCGCATTGCCGAGGCCTGCCTCTAGTAAGGGCTCTTGGCAAAAGCTTTTGAGCATATCGCCCTAGTGATAGTCAATATTGAACTGTCACTAGGGCGATATCTTGACACCGAGGGAGTCGACATTAGGGATTTGATGGCAGGGAGGGTTGATTTAAATGATCCAAGATTTAACGGATTGTGGGCCGAGCAGGACATACCCCGTCTACTACCTCGAGGATGCAATGAACAACCTCGGCGACTGCTTCGACTATGCCGTGAACGACTATGGAGCGGAAGGGTCCGAGGTCGCTGAACTCTTTTGCCTGAGCGGCGTAGCCCGTGAGTTTGAGCGTGGCAACGCATGGGTCGTATCGGGAAAATCGGGCGTTGAGCTATTCGCGCTTATCGTCGAAAGGTCGGGCTACCAATCAAGGCCGATGCCAAATCGAACCTACCGATTCGAAAAGACACCGGAATATTGGACAGGCTGGATATTGGCATACCTTCAGTGGCGCCTAGGAGAGTCTTTCGAAGACCTGCTGCATATCGTTCCGTTTGACGCACTGCTCAGTCTGTACTATCCCTGGCACGAAGCCTCGGAGGAACGCGTGGCTCGCCTCGTCTGCGATATGGCGAAAAAAGCGTCCAGGCAAACCAAACTTGCGTTAGCAAGAAAGAAGCTTAAGAAAACCCAACAAGACCTAGCATACGAATCGGGTGTGTCACTCCGCTCAATCCAAATGTACGAGCAGCGCCAGAGAAACATTAATGAAGCTTCGGTAACAAGCGTAAGAGCCATAGCAAAAGCCCTCCACTGCAACATCGAAGATCTCCTAGAGCCAGTCTTCGAATACAAAGAAACCAGTGCAGCCTAAACCAAGCACACAGCCGATGCCCGCCTCTAGGAAGTGCTCCAGCCTAGCAAGAGCCCCTACCAATAAAAAGCCAGATTATCAGCCCGGCGACTTTCCAGAGTGTAGGTCCCTGTAGCCGCCGCCGGCGAAGTTAACATAGGGGAGGCCAGGGGCTTTGCCCCCAAATCTTTCCGCAGGACGGCAGGACCCCCGCCGCACGAAGTGCGCAGTGGGGGTCCTGCCATGTCCGAGGACGATTTGGGGGCAAAGCCCCTGGCCTCCCCGGCGAGTATACGGGACGGCGACTACAGGTATTCGATCTGGGCGCCCTCGGTGTCGCACGTCAGAATGTGCGTGTCACACTTGGGGAACTGCTCGCGCAGCTTGACCTGCAGGAACTTCGCCACGATGGTGTCGTCAGTCACGGCCATGAGGGTCGAGCCGGAGCCACTGATCCAGATGGTCTTGGCGCCTCCGTTAAGGCAGGTGTCGCGCACGGCGTTGTAGTCGGGGATGAGGCGGCGGCGATAGGGCTCCTGGATGCGGTCGTCGTTGGCGGCGGCAATCAGGTCGAGGTCACCAGTCTCCAGGCCGCGCGTCATGCCGGCGATGCGGCCCATTTGCCATACGGCGGTGGAGAGTGGAATCTCCTGTGGCACAACCTTGCGGGCCTCGCTCGTATGCACCTCGTAGGGCGGAATCACGGTAATAAAACGCAAGCGATCGCTCACCTCATAGCGCAGGCACTGGGGGAGCGAATCAGTCGGCGTAAAGGAGCAGACGGCGCCGCCCAGGATGGCGGGGGCGACGTTATCGGGATGGCCCTCGACCTCGGTGGCGATGCGGACGAGTTCGGCGCGGTCGACGGTGTGGCCTGTCAGCGCGGCGGCAGCCATGATGCCGGCGACGACGCAGGTGGAGCTGGAACCCAGGCCGCGGGCGACGGGCACGTCGGTCTGAATGTCGATAGCGACGGGGAAGGCCGGCTCGCCCCAGGCGGCCAGAGCATCGACAAAGCTCACATAGACCAGGTTATTCTCGTTTTGAAACTCCTCGGGGCAGCCCGTGATGGTGAGCTTGTCGGCACGCTCAAAGGTAAAGTGCGAGTAGAGGCTGACGGCCATGCCGAGGGTATCGTATCCAATGCCCAAGTTGGCGCTGGTTGCTGGGACGGTGATTTTGATCATGTGGGTCCTCCTGGGCGGGTCTGGCCGTTTAGTTCGCTGCTCGGGCAGTCCTGGCTCGCTCGGAAAGCACATTAAGTGCTTTCCGGCTCGTGCGGAACTCGCGACGAACTAAACGGCCAGACCCGCTCGCATGCTCGTCATTATCCCGAAAGCTAAATAAAAAGAAGGTGCGCCGGCTTTCGCCGGCGCTTAATAAGGGATCTAGTCGGTGCTCATTCGTTTTGCTGCAGACTCGACGTAGCCGGCCATCTCATCGACGTCGCAGACGTCTTCGAAGCGGACGGGTTTGGATTCGAGTTCGGCGAGCTGGGTCGGGGCGACCGTGTTGGTGGCCTGCTCGAGTACGCGCATAGCCTCAAAATCATCCTCGGGAACGTCGAGGCCCAGGGCGTCGCAGCAGGCGCGCGGGAACTTGTAGGGGCTGGCGGTCGAAAGCAGCACGCGAGCCTTGGCGCCCTCGGCGGGAGCGACCTTTTCAAAGACGTGATAGCCGCAAGCGGTGTGCGGGTCGATCACGTAGCCGTTGGCGTCCCAGCAACTCTTGATGGCAGCGCGGACCTCGTCCTCGCTGGCCCAGCCGCAGCCAAAGACGCTCTGAATCTTGGCCAGCAGCTCGGCGGGTACCTCGTAGCGACCGGTCTGTGCCAACTGCTCCATAAGGCCGGCAACGAGTTCGCAGTCGCCATCGGACAGGAAGTACAGCATGCGCTCCAGGTTAGAGCTGATGAGGATGTCCATCGACGGCGAGATGGTCGTGAAGAACGGGCGGTTACGGTCGTAGACGCCGGTGGTCAGGAAGTCGGCAAGCACGTTGTTCTTGTCGCTCGCGACGATGAGCTTGGCGACGGGCAGGCCCATGCGCTTGGCGTAGTAGCCGGCCAAGATATCGCCAAAGTTGCCGGTGGGCACACAGAACTCTACGGCGTCGCCAGCCTCGATAGCGCCGGCGCGCAGCAGCTGCGCATAGGCGGCAAAGTAGTAGACGACCTGCGGTACCAGACGGCCGACATTGATAGAGTTGGCGCTCGAAAGCACCGTGCCGGCGGCTTCCAGGCGCTCGGCAAGCTCCTTATCGGCAAAGATGCGCTTGACGGCGCTCTGGGCGTCGTCAAAGTTGCCGCGGATGCCGCAGACGGCGACGTTGTCGCCCTCCTGCGTGGACATCTGCAGGTTCTGGACGCGGCTAACCTTGCCCTCGGGATAAAAGACGGTGATGCCTGTGCCCGGAGCGTCGGCAAAACCGGCGAGTGCGGCCTTGCCGGTGTCGCCCGACGTGGCGGTGACGATCATGATGCGCTCGGAGCCGCCGTCCTTGGCGGAAGTGCGGGCCATGAGACGGGGAAGCATTTGCAGGGCGACATCCTTAAAGGCGCTCGTGGGGCCGCCAAAGAGCTCCATCACATAGGTCTGAGGGGCGTCAGCGCCCGGCGCAGCGTCGAGTTTGACGAGCGGCGTAACCTCTTCACTCGCGAACGTGCCGCGGTATGCTTCGTCGACACACGCCGAAATTTCTTCGGCCGTGTAATCATTCAGTAACATTCCCAACACATCTTGAGCGATTTCAAAGTACGATTTATCTGCAAGCGAGCTGATATCGACCTGCTGGGTGCCGAGCTCGTCCGAGACAAACAGACCCCCGTCGGGAGCGATGCCGGTACGGATTGCCACCTTACTTGAGCACGATAAAGTGCGTCCTCGTGTACTATGATAAGTTCCCATATAACACTGCTCCTCGGATGCCTTGGTCCCAATCGGTGAAACCATGGTATCAGAGCGTGCAAAATAGGTTCGCAGAGGCTTTTTAGAAAGGTAACCTCCAGCCCATGATTAAGATTGCCAAGTTTGGCGGCTCGTCGGTCGCCGACGCCGAACACTTCAAGAAGATCAAGGCCATCGTCGATGCCGACCCGGCTCGCCGTTTTGTGGTGGTTTCCGCCTGCGGTCGCCGTTTTAAGGGTGACACCAAGGTGACCGACCTGCTCTATCTGGTCAATGCGCACGTTAAGTACCACGTGTCGTGTGAGGAGCTGCTTGAGGACATTGGCCAGCGCTATTTTGATATCGCTGACGAGCTGGAGCTCACCTATCCCATCCGTGAGGAGTTCGCGGCCTTTGCCGAGCGCGCCCGCTCGGGCGGTTACTCCACCGAGGAGCTCGTGAGCCGCGGTGAGTACTTCACCGCTCGCCTGATGGCCGAGTACCTGGGCCTGCCGTTCCTGGATGCCGCGACGGTCGTTGCGTTCCATCACGACGGTACGCTCAGCATGAACCGCACCTCCGAGCTGGTGCAGGAGTACGGTCAGCAGGGCGGCTTTGTTATGCCCGGTTTCTACGGCGCGACGCGTGAGGGCCAGATCAAGCTGCTCGATCGTGGCGGCGGCGATATCTCGGGCTCGATTTTGGCTAAGTGCCTGGGCGCCGACCTATACGAGAACTGGACCGACGTCTCGGGTTTCTATTCTGCGGATCCGCGTATTGTTCCGGAGGCTCAGCCCATTGCGCGCGTTACCTACGAGGAGCTGCGCGAGCTTTCGTACATGGGCGCAAGCGTCCTGCACGAGGAAGCCGTGTTTCCCGTGCGCGAGGCAGGCATTCCGCTGGTCATCAAGAACACCAATGCGCCGCAGGACCCCGGCACCATCATTAGCGAGACGGCTGATGAAGGCGAGGCGGAGCCCATCATTACCGGCGTGACCGGCAAGCGCGGTTTTGTCGCCATCAACGTCGCCCGCGACCGCACCAAGCCCCGCGTCGGCTTTATGCGCCGTGCGCTTTCGGTGTTCGAGCGCTATGACGTTTCCGTCGAGCACATGCCCACCGGTGTCGACCGCTTTGGCGCCGTGGTGCAGGAGCAGGATGTGCACGATTCGCTGTACTCGCTCGTTGGTGACATTCAGCAGGAGGTCGAGCCGCTCGAGATCGAGGTTGTCGAGGGTCTGGCGCTCATCGCGACCGTCGGCCGTAACCTGCGCGGTCGTGCAGGCATCTCGGGCCACCTGTTTGGCATGCTTGGCCAGGCCGGCGTGAGCGTGCGCATGATTTCGCAGAGCTGTGACGAGATCAATATCATTATCGGTGTCGAGGAGAAGGACTTCGACCTTGCGATTCGGACCATTTACCGTGCCTTCTCCGATGAGAACGGCATTGTGAAGGTCTCCGATCTGGAGGCTCCCGCGCCGGCCGATCCCACCCTGGCCGCGCTCAAAAAGTAGCGACTGCTCGGTAGATTTTTGGGTCATGTCTCAAAAATCTACGGCGGGGCGTTTCGTTTCGGTTTCGTTTCGACGGGGCGGGTTTCATGCCCGCCCTGTTCTTGTATAAACTGGCAACAATAATCGGCCTGATCGGCGTGCGGGCAAAAGCCACAACCTTTAAAGGGGGAAGCATGAAACAGTACACGGTTGCTATTTTGGGCGCGACGGGAGCCGTGGGCACCCAGATGCTCGAGTGCCTCAACGAGCAGGAGTTCCCGGTCGGCAAGCTCAAGCTGTTGGCAAGCGCACGCTCCGCGGGCAAGACCGTCGAGTTCCGCGGCGAGCAAATCGTGATCGAAGAGGCTTGCCCCGAGGCCTTTGAGGGCTGTGACATTGTGCTTGGCGCTGCCGGCGACGATATCGCCAAGGAATTGCTGCCCGAGGCCGTAAAGCGCGGCGCCGTCGTGGTCGACAACAGCCATGCCTTCCGCATGGATCCCGAGGTGCCGCTGGTCGTGCCCGAGATCAATGCCGACGACATCAAGTGGCATCACGGCCTTATCGCCAACCCCAACTGCGCGACCATTATCGGCCTGGTTCCCACGTGGCCGCTGCATCAGCTCGCTGGCGTGAAGCGCATGATCGTCTCGACGTACCAGGCGGCTTCGGGTGCCGGCGCCCCCGGTATGGCCGAGCTCGAGGCTCAGCTGGCCGCCCTGGGCCGTGGCGAGGAGATTCCCGAGCCGCGCGCGTTTGCCGCCCAGCTCGCGAGCAACCTGATTCCGCAGATTGGCGGCGTCAAGGAGGAGGGCTTTACCTCCGAGGAGATGAAGTTGCAAAACGAGGGCCGCAAGATCATGCATCTGCCCGAGCTGCGCGTGAACTGCACCTGTGTGCGCGTGCCCGTGCTGCGCTCGCACTCCGAGAGCATCACGCTTGAGTTCGAGCGCGACATCACGGTGGAAGAGGCCCGTGCCGCGCTGGCTGCCGCTCCGGGTGTCAAGCTAGTTGACGACATGAGCGCCGAGGATGCGCACGACCGCTTCCCCATGCCGATGGACACCTCCGACCAGGACCTGATTTGGGTCGGTCGCGTACGCCGCGACATCTCGAACCCCGAGGCCGCGCGTGGCATCACCTTCTGGTGCTGCGGCGACCAAATCCGTAAGGGCGCGGCAACCAACGCCGTCCAGATCGCTAAGCTGCTCTGCGAGTAGTGTGACCTGTCCGGCGGGGGCCGGGCTTGGTTTTCAGAACGTCCTCGACCATGTGTGGCGCCTTGTCCTGCTCCTTCGGAGCCGTGGACAAGGCGCCACACTGGTCTGCGGAGTGTTCTGAAAACCAAGCCCGGCCCCCGCCTGCGGTGACGCTGCTGCAAGCGACCTGCGATGGGGCCGTTGTTGGTTGGGGCCGCTGGGCTGATGTGGGGGCGCGTGGCTGTTGCGGGCCCTGGTCCCGGTGGCGGCCTCGGCGCTTTGCGCCTGCCGCCTTTTGGGACTGTGGGGCGCGGCCGGCAGCTGCGGCGCGTTGCGCCTGCTGCCTGCGGGGACTTTGGGGTCGTGCGGCAGCTGCGGCGCTGCGCGCCTGCTGCCTTGGGTGACCCTGGGGTCGATTGGGGTTGTCTGCACAATTCGCGGTATTATGTTGCGGAGTTTTGAAAGGAGCCGCTGGTGGTCACGACGACGTTTCCTTCGCCTTTGGGCGAAATCTTGCTTGCCGCTGATGGCCGCGGTTTGACTGGGCTTTGGTTTGAGGGGCAGGAGCATTTTGGCTCCACGCTTCTCAAAGAAGATGTCGAGCATATCGAAGGTGCCGATGCGGTTTCAGGTATTGGTGGCATGTCGTCGGTGAGTCCGACAAATGGCGCGGCCTCTTCGGTGCTTGAGCGTTCCTGGGCTTGGCTGAATGCTTATTTTGCAGGGCAGGAACCTCGGTTTACGCCGCCGTTGCATATGATTGGTACGGCGTTTCAGCGTGAAGTCTGGTACGAACTGCTTTCTATTCCGCGTGGCGAGGTCGCCACGTATGGTGAGATCGCCCAGCGTGTTGCCGCCCGCCATCGGGTGCCGGGGAACGAGGATCCCGTTGTGTCTCCTCGTGCGGTGGGGGCTGCGGTTGCGCGTAATCCCATTTCGATTATCGTGCCGTGCCATCGCGTGGTGGCGGCCGACGGCTCGCTTAACGGATATGCCGGCGGGCTTGATCGCAAGGAGTGGCTGCTTCGGCTTGAGGGCGCGTACGAGGAGTAACACTCGAGCGCTTTGCATAGCCAAGATGCCGTGAAAGAACGGGACATGCTTTCCGAATGGAGGCTCAGACGGAAACTACGTCCCGGAATTCCGTTTTAAAGCGGGATGCGCTTTCCGAATGGCGTCCCAAGCGGAAACCGTGTCCCGGAATACAGCCTCAGAGTGGGGCGCCGTTTCCGGTTGAGACCGCCTGCCTGGACATCGATCTACGCCCGCTCCTGCAGGGCGTAGATCGATTTATCCATGTTGAACAGGTAAGCCACGACGCAGACAATAAAGAACATCGGCAAGTTACCAAAGCCGAAGACTTCGCAGCCAATAAGGATGGGTGCGAGCAGCGTATTGGTGGCGCTGCCAAAGACAGCTGCGTAGCCCAGTGCGGCGCAGAGCTCGACGGGCATGCCGAGTTGAGCCTCGTTATGGCGACATCTGGGTAACAGAAAGGCCCGCGTTCCTCAGAGGCAAGATAGGCAATTCTGCTTCTGAGGTAGATCTCAATTCTGCCGACCGCACTGCCGACCGCATCAAACATTAACTGCCGGAGGGCTCGGTCAAATTCATACGTGTAGATGATGGTTTCGAATGTTGTGCCTTCGCGAAAGATGGTAATCCCGGACTTGCATTTGGTTTTGTAGGGAAATCAGTAGGCCGACAGTCTGTAGTGGTTGGCTTCGACCAAAGCTCGCTCGAGTTCGCTTTGATCAGAGCACTTAAGACCCTTGTTTTCTGTCAATAGTGCTATTTGTTCGTTGATGGATATCCGCGACTTCTGGTATTTCATTAAGCCTCTTGATAGAAAAAGAGCTGGAGTTGCGCATCGTTGAGAGGCTTTCCAGCTTTAGCAAAACAAACTTATAAGATGCGACGGGCCGCGTCAAGATAATTACCGGACGGCCTAGGAGGCGGCTGGTTGGCTGGCTTAAAACCTAGCGCGTGAAATGACGCCCCACGCTATTCAGCGCGCTTGATAGGATGACGAACCACGGTCTTAAGTTTCTCCGGTGCGCATTTGCGTGGATCGGAGAGATAGATTTCGTGATGTAAACGGGTGTCTGAGAAGTCGGGAACATAGCCCAGCTCGGTCGTGTATTCATGCATAGCGTCTACGGTCGCCGGTTCGTTGTCGTAGGGCCCGGTGTGCATGCATTGAACGCAGAGACCCTCGTCAACTTTAAGCAGTTCGACGGCGGAAAAATCCAGTTTCTTTTTGGTCGTGGCTTCCGCGACTGCCCAGTCAAAGTCATCTCGGGTGACGAAATCAGGCAGGCGGATGCACGAGATAAAGTTGAAATTGTCCTTGCGTGCATAATCGATGTCGCCGCTCGGGGATTCTTGCCACCAGAAACCCTCGAGCGGCGGTACCACAAAGTCGAAATAGCCCTCGATACTCCTTGAGCCTTTCTTTGACATCTTGACGGTATAGGCGATGCCGTAAAGTAGCGGCAGGGCGTTTTGATACTCGCCACCTTCGGTATTTGGGTCGCCCTTTCCGCGAACGGCAACGTAGCTCATAGGCGGGACTGTTACGATGCTCGGCTTGCTTGCAGGTTTGTAGAGCTCCTTGCATTCCTTCTTAAAGTCGAACGCCATGTTGGCCGCCTTTCTGCGTATTGGCCTGCTTAGATAGTTGAATCATATCATAGAAACGAACAGCTGTTCGAATGATTTGGCTGACAGATTGAGATGCGTGCGTTGTGTTTGGCGGTCGGCCTGACCCCATCGATGATTTCTCTGCCTCCCCGGCGCCTCATCTATAGCTGCCGTTTCCCCATATAGAACCTGCCAAAATAAACCCGTCCCTTTTTAGTCGGTGCGAAATGGGTAATACTAAAGAGTTATCCGACCAGATGGGAACCGATCGATGGCTTATATCGAATTCAAAGACGTCATCAAGGCATACGGCGAGGGCGACGCCCGCATTCACGCACTCGACGGCGCGAGCTTTACGGTCGAGCGCGGCGAGCTCGCCATCATTTTGGGTGCTTCGGGTGCCGGCAAGACCACGGCGCTCAACATTCTGGGCGGCATGGATACGGCGACTTCCGGCACCGTGACGGTGGACGGGCGCGATGTGAGCTCCGCTAACGAGGCGCAGCTCGTGGAATACCGCCGCGCCGACGTCGGCTTTGTCTTCCAGTTCTACAATCTGGTCCCCAACCTGACGGCGCTCGAAAATGTTGAGCTTGCGGCGCAAATCTGCCCTGATTCGCTCGATGCCGAGCAAACGCTTTGCCAGGTTGGCTTGGGTGAGCGTCTCGCCAACTTCCCCGCGCAGCTTTCGGGCGGCGAGCAGCAGCGCGTGTCCATTGCCCGCGCACTGGCAAAGAACCCCAAGCTGCTTTTGTGCGACGAGCCCACGGGCGCACTTGACTATAAAACCGGCAAGCAGATCTTGCAGCTGCTGCAGGACACTTGCCGCAAGCAGGGCATTACGGTCATCATCATCACCCACAACTCCGCGCTGGCGCCCATGGCCGATCGCCTGATCCGCTTTAAGAACGGTCGCGTGGAGAGCGAGACGGTCCAGCAAAATCCCGTGCCTATCGAGACGATCGAGTGGTAGCGCCCATGGACCAAGACCGCCAAAACAGCCTACGCCGCGACGCGCAGAACACGGAGCGCGAGCAGGATTTTACGACCTACCGCACTGCTCAAAGCTCAAACGATATGGTGCCGACGGTTTTTCGCCGTGGCATCTACCGCACAATCCGAGGCAGTCTTAAGCGCTTTTTGTCAATCGTGGTCATCACCGCGCTTGGCGTGAGCGTGATGTGCGGCCTTAAGGCGGGTTGCGAGGACCTGTGTGATTCGGTTGATGCCTACTTCGACCAGCAAAATGTCTATGACATTAACGTGCAGTCGACCTATGGCCTGACTGACGATGATCTTGACGCCATACAAGAGGTCGATGGCGTCGAAACGGCCGAGGGCATCTACACCGAGACCGCCTACACCGCCGTGGGCACAACGCGCGAGCGCGTGGTCGTGCAGAGTCTCTCCAAGGAGAACATCGATCAGCCGGTGCTCGTGAACGGCGATTTGCCCGAGAGCGCCGATGAAGTCGCGGTGACTTCGAAGTTCCTGAAGGCATCGGGCAAGAAAATCGGCGATACGGTGAGTTTTGCCGCCAATGACGCGAGCTCGTCCAATCAAAGCGCCAAGGACCAGTTTGCCGCGGGCGATTACACCATTACGGCTGAGGTCCTCGACCCCACTGATGTAAGTTCTGACTCGACAGTCAACGCCTTTCGCGCTGCTTCGGCGGCGGACTATAAGTTCTATGTGAGCGAGGACGCCGCGACATCTTCTTCCTACTCCGCGGTCCACGTGATCGTCGAGGGAGCCAAGAGCCTCAACTCCTATTCGGATTCCTACGCGGCAAAGATCAATGAGGTCAAGGGCAATATCGAGAAGATCCGCGAGGAGCGTGAGAAGGCGCGCGCCCAGGAGCTGACGGTCGACACGCCGGCGAGCTTGGATGCGGCTGAGCGTCAGGCGAATATGCTCTTTGGGATTGAGCAGGACAACATCAATCGCATGGCCGAGGGCAGCGACGAGCGTGCGCAGGCGCAAGCCGACCTGGATCAGCGTCGCGCCGCCGCCGACCAGCAATTTGCCGATGCCCGCGCCGAGCTTTCCGATCTGGGCGAATGCACCTGGTACATCCAGGACCGCGGCAACATCGCAAGCTACTCGAGCGTGGAGAGCGACAGCTCGTCAATTGAGGCCATCGCCACGGTGTTCCCGTTCATCTTCTTTATCGTCGCCGTGCTCATCAGCCTTACCACCGCCACGCGTATGGTCGAGGAGGAGCGCACGCTCATCGGCCTGTATAAGGCACTCGGTTATTCGCGCGGACGCATCCTGTCCAAATACGTGGACTATGCGCTGTGGGCTTGTCTGATCGGCGGCGTGCTCGGCAACATCATCGGATTTGTGGGCCTGCCGCTGTTCCTGTTTACGGTGTTCGACGACATGTACTCACTGCCCCAGATGCTGCTTTCGTACGACATCGTGTCCTCGATCGTTTCGGTGGCGCTGTTTGCCGTGGGCGTGGTGGGCGCCACGATTATCGCCTGCCGCCACGAGATGGCCGAGACCCCGGCCTCGCTTATGCGTCCCAAGGCCCCGCGCGCTGGCTCGCGCATCTTGCTCGAGCGCATCGGCTTTATCTGGCGCCGCATGGGCTTTTTGAACAAGGTCGCTGCACGCAACCTATTCCGCTATAAAAAGCGCGCCTTTATGACCATCTTCGGCATCGCCGGCTGCACGGCGCTCGTGATCTGCGGTATGGGCATCCGCGATACGTCGGTGGCGCTTTCGCCCAAACAGTACGGGCATATCACGCGTTATGACTTGCTGGCGGTCGCCAACCCCGATGACTTTACGCAGACGTGCGCGGCGCTCGACGAGCGAAGCGCGGTCAAGGATTCCGGTGTGACCGTAACTTCGACGCTGCCGATCATGACCGACAACGTCACCTTTACATTCGGCGGAAAGAGCGAGACCGTGCAGCTGATCGTGGTGCCCGATGACCGCACGAACGATCTGGACGACTATGTTCGCCTTGAGGATGAGTCCAAAGAGCCACTGTCTTTGCGTGACGGAGACGTGTATCTGAGTAAGAGTTCACAGCTGGTGCTGGGGATTCAACCGGGCGATACGGCGCACGTCCAGGATTCGTCACTCAACGTCGCCAAGGTCAAGGTCAGCGACATTTCGCTTAACTATCTGGGCAACACGCTTTACATGACGCAGAGCACCTATGAGCGCGCGTTTGGGCGCAGCGTTCGCCTCAATGGCATCTTTGCGCTGCTCAAGGGTTCGTCGGCCGACCAGATTGCGTTTAGCAAGAAGCTTAAGAGTGACGGCTGGCTTTCGATTTCGAGCACGGCCGAGCATTGGGAGAACTTTGAGG
The DNA here is from genome assembly GCA_019414365.1 of Collinsella sp. Lineage (GTDB taxonomy): Bacteria > Actinomycetota > Coriobacteriia > Coriobacteriales > Coriobacteriaceae > Collinsella. Next base: position 8,517 of record DXMC01000030.1, on the reverse strand, counting down.
CGAACTTCACTATTATCAATTCCGTCGTGGTGCTCGTGACCTTTATGGCGGCGTGCCTGTCGTTTGTGGTGGTGTTTACGCTGTCCAACACGAATATCTCCGAGCGCGAGCGCGAGCTGGCGACCATCAAGGTGCTTGGTTTCCGCCGTGGCGAGGTGCACCATTACGTCAACAAGGAGACGTTGATCCTCACGGCAATTGGCGCCGCGCTGGGCGTGCCACTGGGCGGCTTGCTGGCCGAGAGTTTTACGTACATTTTGCAGATGCCGTCGCTGTACTTTGATGTTGAGGTCGAGCCGCTAAGCTACGTGCTCGCCGTGGTGCTTTCCTTTGGCTTTACGTTTATCGTCAACCTCGCCACCAATCGTACCCTCAACAAGATCGACATGGTCGGCGCCCTCAAAAGCGCCGAGTAACCTGCCCTGGGATTCAAGTTCTAGCGAGCTGCCG
>DXMC01000030.1:0-8057 GCA_019414365.1 Collinsella sp. | reverse complement strand
ATTTTTGCATAAACCGCCCCGCCAAATGCATACTTTGACGGGGCGGTTGCTTTTTGCCCACAGGTACCCCAGGGGGCGCCGTGCAAATTCCGGAGTATTCAGCGTCCCGGGGTCCGCGGGCGCGGGGGCGGGGGTGCAAAACTGCGCTGAAAGCCCCGATTCTGAGTCCCAACGCCTCTAGAGCCGCTCGTTTTTTTACAGGATGCGGCCCATGGTGCCTGCCTTTCGCCCAAAATCCAGTATGCAGGCACCCTCGGCTGCTGAATACTCCCAAAAATGCACGCCGCATCCTACCCCAGGCACCCGCAGCAAGAAGACGAATAGTCTCGGCCTCCCCAGTCACCGCAGGAGGCCCTAGGGCTTACCTCCCAAATCTTTCCGCAGGACGGAAAGATCCCGCCGCGCGAAGCGCACGGCGGGATCCTGACATGTCCGAGGACGATTTGGGAGGTAAGCCCTGGGGTCTCCGATGAGAGCAGTTTCGGCCGAGGCTATTCGTCGCCGAAGCTGATGCCCAACGCCTTGGCCTCGCGCACCAGATCGCTCTGGGGATCGACATACTTGAGCTTGCCGGCGACATCCTCGAGCGGCATGTGACACATCTTGCCGTCACGCAGGGCGATCATGTAGCCAAACTCGCCGCGTAGACAGCCCAGTGCCGCCTCGACGCCGCACTGGGTCGCAAAGATGCGGTCCTGGGCGTCGGGCTGGCCGCCGCGCTGCGTGTGACCGGGGATGGCGACGCGGGTCTCGCGACCGGTCTTGGCCTCAATCTCCTTGGCGATGTCGTACACGATTGACGGGCTCGTGCGCTCGGCGAGCTTCTTCTTGTACTCCTTCTTGGATAGCGCTGCGTCCTCCTTGGAGATGGCGCCCTCGGCGACGGCCACGATGGTAAAGCGGCTGCCGGTCTCCATGCGATGCTCGATGGTCTTGATGACGTTATCCATGTCGTAGGGAATCTCGGGAATCAAGATGACATCCGCGCCGCCCGCGACGCCGGCGTACAGCGGGATCCAGCCAACCTTGTGGCCCATGATCTCGATGACAAACACGCGGCCGTGGCTCGAGGCGGTAGTGTGGATGTCGTCGATGCACTTGGTGGCGACGTCGATGGCGCTCGTAAAGCCAAACGTCAGCTCAGTGCCCCAGGTGTCGTTATCGATGGTCTTGGGCAGGGCGATAACGTTGAGACCCTCTTCGCGCAGGCGGTTGGCAGTCTTGGTGGAGCCGTTGCCGCCCAGCATAAACAGGCAGTCGAGCTGCAGCTTGTGATAGGTGTGGACCATCGCCGGCACCTTCTCGACGCCGTCAGCCTCGGGAATGTCCAGACGCTTGAACGGTGTGCGGCTCGTGCCCAGGATGGTGCCGCCGCGGGTGAGGATGCCGCTAAAATCGGCGGGCGTCATGACGCGGAACCTGCTGTAGATAAGGCCCTGGTAGCCGTCCTCAAAACCATAGATCTCGATAGGTTCTTCGCTATTGGTCATAAGCGTTTTGACGATGCCGCGCATGGTGGCGTTGAGCGCTTGGCAGTCGCCGCCACTGGTAAGAAGACCGATCCTAAGCATGATGAATCCTTCCGGGCAAGTTATAACATGCGCATAAGTTTACCCCCGCACACTGTTGATACAGGGGTAAAACGTGTTAGCTCAAGCGTATAGAAATGTAAACAACGTCAGGCGAGCGTAAGGTCGACGGGCCTGGGTCCTTACAGTGCGAAGGCGTCGACGTCGCCCCAGTGGCGGCGCAGCGTAATGGCGGCGGCGGGTTCGGTATTGTCAAAGACGACCGACCATTGCGTATTGCTGGTGATATCTTCTGGATTGGGCTCTTGCGCTGCGGCACGCAGGGCTTCCCAGACAATCGTTTCGTCCTGGGCACCGACATGGGTATCAAGGACATCGGCGATTGCAACGGCGCGCTCTTTACCATGGCCCAGCTCGCCATTCTTTTGGTTGGGCAGCACTTCGTCGCCATAGCAGGCGTAGAAGTTCGTAACCTGGCGCACGGGCGTCGCCTTGCATGCGCGGTCGGGATCGCGCGGATCCCACTCCACCACCCGTGCGTCACCGGCGGCGTCGTTGATAAAGAAGTGGTAATCGCGTCCGGCCATGGCGTGCATGTCGTGGGCGGAAAGTAGGTCGACGGCCTCTTGCGTGGTAGCCGCGCGGTCGAGCACCAGACGGATGGCGAGCGAAGTGTTGATGACGGGGCGTTGCGTGTCCTGGTCACAGGGCTTGGAATCCAGGGTGAGTACGGCAATGGACACGCCGCATTCGTTAACACCGTCGAGCTGGGCAAACGGGCCCATGAGTGCGGCGGCGCGTCCGGCGACGGAGTCAAGTGGAGTGTTGGCGCCCAGGTTGTTAAGGGCGGCAAACCCGATGGAGGCATAGCCGCCGCGTGGGTGATTGTGCACCAGCAGCGCCGAGGTGTCGTCTTTAAAGTCGTAATTGCGACCGGTGCGCACGCGGCCTTCGGCATCTACGGCGACAAAAGCGCTGCAGGCAAACTGGGGCGCCTGGACATGTACCGGCACACCGGGCAGCACCTGCGCCACCACGACATCGATGTAGGTCTGGTCGTCGCGCACGCCAGCGGCGATGATGCGATCAAGATCGTAGTCGTAGGCGATGTCGATTGCGTACAGGTCATAGCCATCCGCGTAGCCGGTCAAGCGTTTGAGCGACGCGGCGGACTTGATTTGCTTGTGATAAACGATACCGGTGGCAGCGGCAAGGCCGACGGCGACTCCCGCGACACCGCAGGCGATGGCAATGTTGCGTGGCTTCATGGCGGCTCCTCTCGTCCTGTTAGCGTAATTGTCGCAAAAGGTGCGCGGGCATGATAGCTCAACTTGGTGAGCGGTGCGGGATTAAACACGGAATGAAGAGTGCAGCGCTGGCGCGGCGGGGTATGCTGGAAGGGACCATCAACCCAGCGAAAGGGGAGAGCATGACGGATCAGGAAACGCCCGAGCGCGCGCATGTGACGGCCGATGATATCGAGGCCGCCAACGACCTTATCGACTTTATCGAGGCATGCCCCAGCATGTTCCATACGGCGGCGACCATTATGGCCGAGCTCGACGAGGCGGGCTTTACCTACCTGCCCGAGAATGCGGCGTGGGACATCGAACCGGGCGGGCGTTATTACACGCAGCGCAACACCTCGAGCGTTGTTGCCTTTAAGGTGGGCGAGGACCTGGCCGCGACGTGGGGCGAGGACGGCGTTGCCGGTGACTATCATTTTCAGCTCACGGCGTCGCACAGCGATTCGCCGACGTTTAAGGTCAAGGCCGTGCCCGAGCTCGACGGCGCAGGCGAGACGCTGCGCCTGAACACCGAGGCCTACGGCGGCATGATCGACTACACCTGGTTCGACCGTCCGCTGGCGCTCGCGGGCCGCGTGCTGGTGCGCGAAGGCGACCGTATTGAGAGCCGTCTGCTTGCCACCGAGCGCGAGGTCGCTATCATTCCGAGCCTTGCCATCCATATGAATCGTGGCGTTAACGAGGGCTTTGCGCCCAACCGCGCCGTCGACCTGTGCCCGCTCATCAGCGCCGGTGATCTTAAGCAGGGCGACTTTGATGCTCTGATCGCCGACGAGTTGGACGTTGAGCCCGAGCAGATTCTGGGTCGCGATCTGTTCCTGGTCAATCGTCAGGATGCGCGCATTTGGGGCTGGGCCGACGAGTTTATCTCGACGCCCAAGCTCGACGACCTGGCCTGCGCCTATACCTCGCTGCAGGCATTTTTGGGTGCTGAGAACGCGCGCGATATCTCGGTCTTCTGCTGCTTTGATAACGAGGAGGTTGGCTCCGAGACCAAGCAGGGAGCCATGTCGACGTTCTTGGCCGATGCGCTGCGCCGCATTAACGGATCGCTGGGCTTCGATGACGAGTCGTACCATCGCGCACTTGCCGCCTCGATGCTCGTGAGCTGCGATAATGCGCATGCCGTGCATCCCAACCACGCCGAGAAGTGCGATGTCCGCAACCAGGTGGTGCTCAACGGCGGCATCGTTATCAAGGAAGCCGCCAACCAGCACTACTGCACCGATGCCTTTAGCCGCGCGGTGTTCCAGGCTATTTGCGATGACGCCGACGTGCCCACGCAGGCCTTCGCCAACAAGAGTGATATGGCCGGCGGCTCCACCCTGGGCAACCTGTCTAACATGCAGGCGAGCATGCACGCCGTAGACGTGGGCCTGCCGCAGCTTGCCATGCACTCGAGCTACGAGACCGGCGGCGTGCGCGACGTTATGTACGCCATCCGCGCCCTCACCGCCTTCTACGAGCGAAACCTAACCATCAACGGCGCCGAAAGCGTGGAGCTCTAAATGCGAGCCGAAGAAATGAAGTCCGAGCGTGGGGCTCAGCTTATTGATCGGGGTTTACAGCTGTTCGTCGCCGCTTGCCATGAGTCAGGGGTCGACGTTTCCAAGGCGCGACCAACGAGTGCTGAAGAACTCAAACGTAACGCCTATTCGGACCGCTATGACGAGGAGACGGACTGGCTCTAATAAGCGAAGTGTCGAAAACGCTAGATGTATGTTTGATATCACTTTGGTGAGAGTGTCGCAGGCAGAACTACCGGTATGGCGCAAGCCAACCTGACCCCATTGCACCAAACCTACCAAAAAGGGACAGGTTCATTTTGGCAGGTTTTATCTGGGCAAATGCCGCAATACCACCAGCTGGACGGAATTGTTAAGACACCGCGGGTTGGGCAAACGTCAGCGAGCGACGTCCAGAGCGAACAAGTTGGCATGAAAAAGGCGAGGTATTGACCTTCTGGTCATGCCTCGCCTTTTGAATGACAAATTGTCGCTCTGGGCGGCGCGCAGCGTCGAGGGGTTCCGGCGTTTGGTAAAACGCCGGAACAACCTAATGCTCAATCCAGCAACGCAGGGTCTCGCCGGCTTGCAGGTGACGCAGATTCTCTGCGGCAATGTCGACCACATTGTTGAGCGTGGCGGCCAGATGGAACCAGCCCGAGATATGCGGCGTAATGAGCATGTTAGGCGCATCCCACAGTGGGCTTGTCTCAGGCAGCGGCTCGGGGTCGGTGACGTCGACCGCGGCGCCGGCGAGATGACCCGACTCCAGGGCGGCAACCAAGTCGTCGGCGACCACAAGGTCGCCGCGGCCGCCGTTGGCAAAGAAGGCGCCCGGTTTCATCGCGGCGAAGAACTCGGCGTTCGCCAAGCCGCGGGTCTCGGGCGTGCTGGGCATAAAGGATGCGACGATGTCAGCCTCGGCCAGACGCTCGGGCAGGGCGTCTATGCTGTCCATGTCCTCAAACACAATGGGGTAGACGAGCGGATGGCGCTTGATGCCGCGGACGTGCGCACCCATGTTGCGGCAGAGCGTGGCGAAGTGGCCACCGATATCGCCCGCGCCCAGCACCAGCACATTGGCGTTTTTGAGCGAGGTGACCGGCCCCAAATCCTCCCAGCGATGCTCGCGCTGCAGGTCCTGGTAGCCGGGCAGGCGCTTCATCATAGACAGCACCATGGCAAACATGTGCTCGCTCACGGCCTGGCCGTAGGCGCCGATTGAGCAAGACAGCTTGGCTTCAGCCGGCACGGTGCCGGCGGCGAGATAGTCGTCATAGCCGGCGGTCTGCAGTTGCAGCAGCTGGAGGCGCTCGCATGCGGTCAGCAGGGAAGGGTCTATGTTGCCCAGGATCACGTCGGCATTGGCGACCTGTTCACGCGTGATGGCGTCGGAGCTCGTGTAGATAAAGTCCTCGCCCGGAGCGCTCGACTCAAGAATTGCGCGATGGCGGTCGTTGACGGGCAGCAAAACCAGGATGTTCACAAGCAGTCCTTTCCGCTCGACCTGCCAAAAAGGGACAGGTTTATTTTGGCAGGTTGTATCAGGCAAAACGTTATAAAAACGCCGGGCTACGCGATGGGTAACATATCCATCGCGTAGCCCGGCGCATCCACAGCTACCAGCTCAGCAGCTCGTAACCATCCTCGGTCACCACGAGCTGTACCTCGCACTGGGCCGAATCGCTGCCGTCCTTGGTGCGCACGCACCAGCCGTCACCCTTGCTGATCTTGATGTCGGGCGCTCCGGCGTTGACCATGGGCTCGATGGTAAAGACCATGCCCGGAGCCATGATGGTGTCCACATCGGGCGCCTCGGTGGTAAAGCCCACAAACGGGTCCTCGTGGAACTCCTTACCGATACCGTGTCCGCCGTACTCGCGCACCACGCTAAAGCCGGCGTCCTCGACCGTCTTTTGCACGGCCTCGGCCATCACGGACAGCGGTAGCCATGGCTTGACGGCCGCCAGACCCGCCTCCACGCTGGCGCGGGTGACGTCGACCAGGCGCTGGCGCTCGGCAGAGACCTCGCCGATGCAGAACATGCGGCTCGAGTCGCTAAAGTAGCCGTCCAAAATCGTGGAGCAGTCCACGTTGATGATGTCGCCCTCGTGCAGCACGTCTGTATCGCAGGGGATACCGTGACAGACCACATCGTTGATCGAGGTGCATACGCTCTTGGGGTAGCCTTCGTAGTTGAGGTCGGCCGGCGTGCCACCGTGCTCGACGGTGTAGTCGTAGATCATCTGGTCAATCTGGTTGGTGGTCATGCCCGTGGCGATGTGCTCGCCTACGTAGTCGAGCACGCCCACGTTGATGGCGGCGGAGCGCTTAATGCCCTCGATATCGGCGGGCGTCTTGTAGAGCGTGCGGGGCAGAACCTCCCAGCCCTCCTCCCACAGGCGCTCGAGGCGCTCGTCGAAGGCGCTGTGACATTTCTTATATTTTTTGCCGCTGCCGCACCAGCAGGCGTCGTTGCGGCCGGGTACGGGTCCTTTGTCATACATGGCTAACTTCCTTTCATCCGCAGCTAGTATAGCCCACCCATGCGTCCATAAAAGTTGCGGTGATATAGTTCCGATTTAGGCGGTTTAACAGCACAAATAGGAACTATATCACCGCAACTGATGGGGCGGGATGGCGGGCACTAGCTGCTGCGTGGTTTTGCTAGTAGCTCACCTGGCAGGGAATGCCGAGGGCGCGCACGCGCGCGGCAATGGCGTCGAGGACGTCGGGTGCTGCTTTGGCAAGGCCGGTGACCGGTGTCTCGCGCGCCACCGTGTAGATGGTCGCCTCCTGCGGACGAATGCGCTCGAGTGCCGCGAGCCAGGGGCCAACGTACTCCTCGCCGGTATTGTCGAGAGGATTGCCCTGGTGTTCGCCGGTCAAAAACATCGTCTGGATAATGACGTGGCCGTTAAAGCTCGCGAACGTCTCGATCTGGTGCTCCACATCGTAGGGGCCAACGGGTTGATCGAGCAGCTGGATAAATGCCGGGTCGACCGTATCGAGCTTGAGGATGTTGTCGTCGACCATCATGAGCGCGTCGTGTACCTGGGGACGGTCGGCGCGCGTGCCGTTGGAGAGCACGGCGATCTTGGAGTTTGGGGCAAGCTCGTCGCGCAGCGCGACAGCGCCGGCGATGGCCTGCGGAAACTCCGGTGCGGCGGTGGGCTCGCCGTTGCCGGCAAACGTGATTACATCGGGCAGCTCACCTTCGACTGCCATCTCGCGCAGCTTTGCCTCGAGCGCGTCGAGTACCACGGCAGCTGTGTTGTACGGCTCATGACAGGGGCGCTCGGCGTTGAGGCCGTTTTCGCAGTAAATGCAGTCGAACGTGCAGATTTTGCCGCTGGCCGGCATCATGTTGACGCCGAGCGAGAGACCAAGGCGACGGCTGCGAACGGGCCCAAAGATGGGGCTGGCATTTAGAAACGTAGACATAGGCATATGCTCCTCAAGACAATTGTGCCTAAGCATAGCATCGGCTCTAAAACAAGGTGCGGGCTCTTGCTTTACAAGTTTCGTTTTTTCACGTCGCTCATTATGCTGCGCCATGAAAAGCCTCGGCTCGGGTACAGTTAATTTGTTAACAAGGCATAAGGCAATGCGGGTCCATCCAACCGTACTGACGTGCAACTGGATGGGCATTGATGATGGGGGCACAACATGGATTTTACGGTCGAGAATGCGGGCACCACGATTGCCTGTCGCGA
>DXMC01000003.1:5466-79183 GCA_019414365.1 Collinsella sp. | reverse complement strand
CCTATGTGCGGCGTAGGCCGCTTATTAGCCCGTCCAAGAATTGGGGCGCAGTTCAATTCGAGCTGCGGGGTTTCCCTTTGTGCCTCCGATGCGAAATGAATCGCTCAGATATTACTGATAATCGACGACGTCGATCCAGTCCTTAAGGAACTCATCGTTCACGTTGCGCTTACGAGCGAGCTCGGAAGCGGCAACGATGCTCGTCCACTGACGCACGACCTGCATGGGCATGTCAGCGCGGTCGCAGTAGAGCTCCAGGTAGGCCTCGGCCTGGTCCTTGCTGTTGAGGGCAAAGAGCAGGTAGGTGGTGGCAACGTCGGCAGCAGGGGAGCCCTGGGTGGCGTGTGCCCAGTCGCACACATAGAGCTGGCCATCGTCGCCGACGATGACGTTGGAGGGGTTGAAGTCGCCGTGGCAAACCTTGAACTCCTTGGTCATGCCGTCCAGACGCTCCTGAAGGTTGTAGCGCGTGGTGGCATTGAGCTGATCGAGGCTGTCGATCATGCGGGCGAACTTGTCGCGCTGACGGTTGAGCAGCGGGGAGGTGTAGCCGTGGATCTCGATCTGGAGGTCGACGAACATCTCGAGGTACTCACCAAAGCGCTGGGGCTCGGCAGTCATCTTCTCGGCAAGGGTGGTGCCCGGAACCTTCTCGGTCACGAGAGCCCAGCCGTTGGCGTTCTCGAGCTGAGAAACCTCGAGAGCCTTGGGGCTGCGGATGCCGCACTCATTGATGCGGGCAAGATTCAAAGCCTCGTTGAACACGTCGGAGACGGGCTTGGTCTCGTTAAAGACCTTGACGATCTTGTCGCCCAGGTCGTAAACGACCTTGTTGCCGCGACGGACGAGCTCGGTCTTGGAATCGGGGAGCAGCATGATTGCATCCTTTCAACGATGCGATAGAAGCAACGGCGGGGGCGTACACCCGTGCACCCCCGCCGCAAATAACCGTGCTAAAAACTAGCAGACGGCGTAGTCCTGGGGCTCGCGGCCGTAGTAGGCGTCCAGGTAGAGCTCCTTGATCTCGCTCATGAGCGGGTAGCGCGGGTTAGCGCCGGTGCACTGGTCGTTGAATGCCTGCTCGGTCATCTCGTCGAGGGTGTCGAGGAAGTACTGCTCGTCAACACCGTAGTCGGCGATGGTCTTCTTGACGCCGATGAAGTCCTTGAGCTCCTCGAGCTTCGTGATGAAGTTCTCGAAGACCTCCTTGTCGTCCTTGCCCTCGATGCCGCAGTACTTGGCCATCTCGGCGTAGTTGTGCAGCGCGTTGGGGTAAGGATACTGGGAGAAGGTACCCATCTTGACGGGAGCCTCGGCGGCGTTGTAGCGCATAACGCGGGTCAGGATAACGGCGTTTGCGAGGCCGTGGGGCAGGTGATGGAAAGCGCCGAGCTTGTGGGCCATGGAGTGGTTGAGGCCCAGGAAGGCGTTGGCGAAGGCCATACCGGCCATGCAGGAGGCGTTGTGCATCTCCTCGCGGGCATGCGGGTCCTTGGCGCCGTTCGTGAAGCTGGAGGGCAGGTTCTCGAAGACGAGCTTGGCAGCGCGCTCGGAGAGGCCCTTGGTGTAGTCAGAAGCCATGATGGAGACGTAGGACTCGATGGCGTGGGTCATGACGTCGATGCCGGAGGCAGCGGTCAGGCCGCGCGGGGCGGTCATGCAGTTGTCGGCGTCAACGATAGCCATGTTGGGGAGCAGCGCGTAGTCGGCGAGCGGCCACTTGATGCCGGTCTCCTTGTCGGTGATGATGGCGAACGGCGTGCACTCGGAGCCGGTACCCGAGGAGGTCGGGACGGCGACGAAGTAGGCCTTCTTGCCCATCTCGGGGAAGGTGAAGATACGCTTGCGGATGTCCATGAAGTCCATGGCCATGTCCTCAAACTTGCACTCGGGGTGCTCGTACATCATCCACATGATCTTGCCGGCGTCCATAGCGGAGCCACCGCCGACGGCGATGATGACGTCCGGCTCAAAGAGAGCCATCTGCTTGGCGCCGCGACGTGCGCACTGCAGCGACGGATCGGGCTCGACGTCGTAGAAGCAGTCGTGGGCGATGCCCATCTCGTCGAGCTTGGCCTCGATGGCGCGGGTGTTGCCATTCTTGAAGAGGAACTGGTCGGTGACGATGAAGGCGCGCTTCTTGCCCATGACGTTGCCCAGCTCGTCGAGGGCGACGGGCGTGGAACCCTTCTTGAAGTAGACCTTCTCGGGAGCGCGGAACCACAGCATGTTCTCACGGCGCTCGGCCACAGTCTTAACGTTGATCAAGTGCTTCACCCCAACGTTCTCGGAGACGGAGTTGCCGCCCCAGGAGCCGCAGCCCAGGGTCAGAGACGGCTTCATGCCAAAGTTGTACAGGTCACCAATGCCGCCGTGCGAGGACGGGGTGTTGATGACGATACGGCAGGCTTTCATGACGTGCTCGAACAGGCTGATCTTCTCGGCCTGGGCGGGGTGCACGTACAGAGAGGCGGTGTGGCCCGGGCCACCGGCGAGCACCAGGTGCTCGGCCTTGTCGACGGCCTCCTGGAAGTCCTTGGCGTGGTACATGGCCAGGACCGGGGAGAGCTTCTCGTGGGAGAACTCCTCCTTGGCGGGGTCGGTGGAGGTGACCTCGGCGATCAGGATCTTGGTCTTGGCGGGAACCTCGATGCCGGCGAGCTCGGCGATCTTGGCGGCAGCCATGCCGGGGATGCGGTGATCGAGAGCGCCGTTCTTGAACATGGCGGCACGCAGGGCCTCCATCTCGGCACCCTGCTTGACGAAGTAGCAGCCGCGCTTCTGGAACTCGGCCTTGACCTGGTCATAGATGGTGTCGATGACGGTCACGGACTGCTCGGAAGCGCAGATCATGCCGTTGTCGAAGGTCTTGGAGTGGATGATGGAGTTGACGGCGAGCAGCACGTCGGCGGTGTCGTCGATGACGACCGGGGTGTTACCGGCACCAACGCCCAGCGCGGGCTTGCCCGAGGAGTAAGCGGCCTTGACCATGCCCGGGCCACCGGTGGCGAGGATGATGTCGACGTCGCGCATGACCATGTTGGTCAGCTCGATGGAGGGGACATCAACCCAGCCGATGATGCCCTCGGGGGCACCGGCCTTGACGGCGGCGTCAAGCACGAGCTTGGCAGCGGCGATGGTGCACTTGGCGGCAGCCGGGTGCGGGGAGATGATGATGGCGTTGCGGGTCTTCAGGCTGATCAGCGTCTTGAAGATCGCGGTAGAAGTGGGGTTGGTCGTCGGGATGACGGCGCCCACGATGCCGATGGGCTCGGCGATCTTGGTGATGCCGTAAGCCTCGTCGCGCTCCAGGACACCACAGGTCTTGGTGTTCTTGTAAGCGTTGTAGATGTACTCTGCGGCGTAGTGGTTCTTGATGACCTTGTCCTCAAGAACGCCGCGGCCGGTCTCCTCGATGGCCATCTTCGCCAACGGGATACGAGCCTTGTTGGCAGCCATGGCGGCCTCATAGAAGATCTTGTCGACCTGCTCCTGCGTGTACGTAGCAAAAAGCGCCTGGGCCTCTCGCATCTGAGCGAGCTTAGCCTCAAGCGCCTCTACGTTGTCCACAATTGCGGGAGTAGTGTTTTCCGGTGACTTTTTCACCATTTGTGTCTCCTTGCGATCGGAGATTTACCCTACGTCTTGCATGATAGCAAGAAATTATTCGGCGAGCGGTCAGATTCCTGTAAAAGGCACACTAAAACGCTTCAATATACTGAAGCGTTTTAACTAAACTTTCCTATAGCATCGCCCCACTCATTGGGGACAGGCTTACACGGGTGTTTTCGCTCATGTAAGCCTGTCCCCAATGAGTGCAAAAAGGCGCCCTCCGTAGGGGAGAGCGCCTTTGGTAAGTTCTATGTGAACGCGAGGTCTTTGACCCGGAGAGTCCGAGGTACTTGTTGGTAAGACCTTATTTAGGAGCGCGCAACCTTGCCGGACTTGAGGCAGGTGGAGCAAACGTTCATCTTGCGACGGTGACCATCGACGACGACGTAGACGCGCTGGATGTTGGGGCGGAACTTACGGTTGGTGACGCGGTGAGAGTGGCTGATGGAGCGACCGGCAACGGGGTGCTTACCGCAAACTTCGCAAACTTTGGACATAACTGACCCTCCTTGGGCGACAAACGAACATGTCGCGTTAACAAACAAGCCTGAACTATAGCACAGAAGCAGCTCCCTGTGCGTAATCTACACAGAGATATTTCTCTTTTGGCGATAGTGCTCACGCCACGGCCCTGGACGTAGATCCGATTTGCGTGCAGCAGAGGGGATTATGCCAGCTCGTGCGCACGTTTTCAAGCTCGTCCCACAAATATATATAGGTTTATTGAGCATTGGGCTCCGTTTGCGGATTGCTCTGTATTTATGCTCGCAATTAAGTTCGAGGTTGGCTAAACTATCCCTTGACCATTAAAGGGGTACGAGATACCCACATGGAATTACATAGCTGCCAAAGAGCAGCCTTTCCTGTGGGTGTCTGGTCCGCTTTGAGCGGTCGGGCATCTATTTTTTTGACTGTGTCAGCAGTCAAGACATGTGAGGAAGGAGATCGATGGGCACGACTTCCCCCAAGGCGGTCATCATGGACGAGACCGCCGTCAATCGAGCGATGACCCGCATCGCGCACGAGATTCTCGAGCGCAACGAGGGCTGTGAAGACCTCGCTCTGGTCGGCATCGTCACGCGCGGCGACCTTCTGGCAAAGAAGCTCGCCGAGGAGATCAAGGAGATCGAGGGCGTCGACGTTCCGCTCGGCAGCCTCGACATCAGCTTCTACCGCGATGACTACGCTACCAATTTCGCTCCCGCGATCCACGCCACCAACATTCCCTTTAGCGTCGACGGTAAGCGCGTCGTGCTGGTGGACGACATCCTGTATACGGGCCGCACCATTCGCGCCGCTCTCGACGCCGTCATGGACCTGGGCCGTCCGAGCCGTATTGAGCTGGCAGTTCTCGTTGACCGCGGCCACCGTGAGCTCCCCATCTCGCCGGACTTTGTCGGCAAGAACGTTCCCTCGTCGCATGAGGAGAACGTGCACCTATATATGAAGGAAGTCGACGGCCACACCGCCGTCGAGATTAACGACGTCGCGCCGGGTTCCCACGTGGGCTCCGCGCCGCTGGGAGGTGAGTAGTACCGTGGCGTTCAACCATAAGCACCTGATCGACATTACCGAGTACTCCGAAGAAGACATTAAGCTCATCCTCGAGACCGCCAAGGCGTTCTCCGAGGTCAACGAGCGTGCGATCAAGAAGGTCCCCACGCTCAAGGGCAAGACCATCGTCAACATGTTCAACGAGCCCTCGACGCGCACCCGCAGCTCCTTCGAGCTCGCCGAGAAGCGTCTTTCGGCCGACAGTCTTAACTTTGGCGGCTCCTCGACCTCCACGGTCAAGGGTGAGAGCCTCGTCGACACCGTCGAGACCCTCAACGCCTATAAGATCGACTGCATCGTCGTTCGCGATAAGCACGCCGGTGCTCCCTACATCGTCACGCAGAATTCGCCCGCAAGCGTCATCTGCGCCGGTGATGGCAAGCACAACCATCCCACGCAGGCCCTGCTCGACCTGTACACCATCTGGGAGCACAAGGGTGACTTCCACGGTCTGAAGGTCGCCGTCGTCGGCGATATCGCCCACTCCCGCGTGTGCGGCTCGCTGATCCCCGCCCTTAAGATCATGGGCTGCGAGACCTACGCCGTCGCCCCCGGCACGCTGCTGCCGCCGGCGCCCGAGGTCCTGGGCTGCGACCACGTGACGAGCGACCTCGATTCCGTCCTGCCCGAGCTGGACGTCGTCTACATGCTGCGCGTGCAGCAGGAGCGCCTCGAGGGCGCCCCGTTCCCGACCATTCGTGAGTACCACAAGCTCTTCGGCCTGACCAAGGACCGCGAGAAGCTCATGAAGCCCGATGCGATCATCTGCCACCCGGGCCCCATCAACCGCGGCGTCGAGTTCGACTCCTATATGGCCGACCACCCGCAACGCTCCGTCATCCTGGAGCAGGTCTACGCCGGTATCTGCGTGCGTATGGCTATCCTGTATCTGCTGCTTGGAGGTGCCGATAATGGCCTTGCTTCTTAAGAATGCCCACGTCGTCGACCCGTCCGTCGAGCTTGACGGTGTCGTTGACGTCCTGATTGACGGCGACAAGATCGCCGAGGTCGGCGAGAATCTCGCCGTCGAGGGAGCCGAGGTCCGCGACCTTTCCGGCAAGTACCTCGTCCCTGGCCTGGTGGATATGCACGTTCACCTTCGCGAGCCCGGCTATGAGGTCAAAGAGGACATCGAGAGCGGTACCCGCGCAGCTGCCAAGGGCGGCTTCACCGGCGTGTGCGCCATGCCCAACACCGATCCCGTCACCGATAACGGCACCGTCGTGGAGTTCGTCAAGTCCCGCGCTGCCGAGGTCGGTCACTGCCGCGTCTATCCGTCGGGCGCCATGACCCGCGGCCTTAAGGGCGAGGCTATGTCCGAGATGGGCGATATGGTCGCCCACGGTGCCGTCGCCTTCACCGACGACGGTCGCGGCGTGCAGGGTGCGGGCATGCTCCGTCGCTGCATGGACTACGGCAAGATGTTCGGCAAGGTCTTTATGAGCCACTGCCAGGACGAGGACCTGGTCGGCCACGGCCAGATCAACGAGGGCAAGGTCTCGACCCGTCTGGCTCTCGAGGGCTGGCCGGCTGCCGGCGAGGAGCTCCAGATCGCCCGCGACATCCAGATCGCCAAGCTGACCGGTGCCAAGCTGCACATCCAGCACATCTCCACCGCCCATGGCCTGGAGATCGTGCGTGCCGGTAAGGCCGCTGGCGTTCAGGTTACCTGTGAGGCCACCCCGCACCATATGTTCCTGACCGAGAACGACCTGGACGAGACCTACAACACCTCGCTCAAGGTCAACCCGCCGCTGCGTACCGAGGAGGATGCCGAGGCTATCCGTCAGGGCGTCATCGACGGTACCGTCGACGTTATCGTCACCGACCACGCTCCCCACACCCCGTGGGAGAAGGCCCGCGAGTTCGAGCTTGCGCCCTTTGGCATGATCGGCCTCGAGACCTCGCTGTCGCTTGTACTTACCGAGCTGGTCAACACGGGCAAGATGAGCATGGGCCGCATGGTCGAGCTCATGGCCATCAAGCCGCGTGAGATCCTGGGCCTCGACCAGGTTCAGGTCAAGGCGGGCTCCGTTGCCGATCTGACCGTGTTCGACGCGTCCGCCACCTGGACGGTCGGCGAGGACGGTTACGAGTCGCGCGCCGAGAACTCCGGTTTCGCCAGCCGCACGCTCACCGGTCGTGCCACCGATGTGTTTGTCGGCGGCAAGCAGACGCTCGCCGACGGCTGCATCTGCTAGCATAGCCTTATCGCTTTTGTGCGCGGTGCCCTTGCGGTGCCGCGCTTTCTGTTCGTTTGGACCATGCAACCGCATGGGGGATTGGAGCGTCTATGCCCACACCTTCCACTGCACGCATGCACGACTTCGAGGTCGTCTCGAACCAGGAGATCGCCGACGGCATCTTCTCGCTCGTCATCTCGGCCCCCAAGCTTGCAAGTGCGCTCAAGCCCGGTCAGTTTGTGAACATTGCCGTGCCCGGCGATGCGTCCTCGCTGCTTCGCGTGCCCCTGAGCTTCTATCGCGCCGACGCCCAGGCCGGCACCGTCGAGCTGTGGTACGCCGTCGTGGGCGACGACACCCGTCGTCTGTCGCAGATGGCCCCCGGTTCCACCTCTAATCTGCTGGGCCCTGGCGGCCGCGGCTGGCTTGTGCCCGAGGGCACCAGGAAGGCGCTGCTCGTTGCGGGCGGCATCGGTGTTCCGCCCGTGCTGTGCCTTGCCGGCATGCTTGCCGAGCAGGGTGTGGCCGTCGATGTGTGCCTGGGCTTTGGCACCGCGTCCAAGGCCGTGGGCATCGACGAGTTCCGCTCGTTGTGCGATACGGTCAACGTGTGCACCGATGACGGTTCGCTTGGCACGCACGGTTTTTGCACCGATCCTGCCGCCGAGCTGCTCGGCGAGGGCGGCTACGACTACGTGGCCAGCTGCGGTCCCGCCGTCATGATGAAGAAGGTCGCCGCCGCTGCCGCCGAGGCCGGTGCGTACTGCGAGGTTTCGCTCGAGCGCATGATGAGCTGTGGCTTTGGTGCCTGCAACACCTGCAATGTCGAGACGGTCGACGGTATGAAGGGCGCCTGCATGTGCGGCCCAGTGTTCGATGCTTCCAAGGTGGTGGTCTTCTAGTGGGTACCGTGAACATGGCCGTCGACTTCGGCGGCGTCAAGATGCAGAACCCCATCAACACCGCAGCCGGTACCTTTGGCTACGGATGGCAGTTCCAGAACTTCTTTGATGTCTCCCAGCTGGGTGCCATCACCACCAAGGGTTGTGCTGCCGAGCCCTGGCCCGGCAACCCCGCGCCTCGCATGGCCGAGATCCCGGGCGGCATGATCAACTCCGTGGGCCTTCAGAACCCCGGCGTGGCTGCCTTCGCCCGTGAGTCCGGTCCGTGGCTCGAGCAGCTCTCCAAGGACGGTTGCCAGGTCATCTGCCAGGTCGCCGGTCACTCCGTTGACGAGTTTGTGCGCGCGCTCGAGATGTATGTCGAGCTGTGCCCCTGGGCTGCCGGCTACGAGATCAACGTCAGCTGCCCCAATATTGCCGCCGGCGGTGCCGCCATGGGCTCCTCGCCCGAGGGCGCCTCTGCCGTTATGGCTGCCTGCCGTAAGGTGACCGATAAGCCGCTGTTCGTGAAGATGGCGCCGGTTAACGTCGCCGAGATTGCCAAGGCTCTCGAGGCCGCGGGAGCCGACGGCCTTTCGGTCATCAACTCCATCCAGGGCATGGCCATCGACGTTCATACCCGCAAGTCCCGCGTGGCCAAGCCCAAGGGCGGCCTTTCGGGCCCGCTGTGCCACCACATCGCCGTTCGCATGGTCTGGGAGGTCGCTCAGGCCGTCGATATCCCCATCAACGGTGTCGGCGGCGTCATGACGGGCGAAGATGCGGCGGAGTTTATCCTGGCTGGCGCCACCTGCGTGTCGGTCGGCATGGCCAACTTTGTCGATCCGTGCGCATCGATTAAGATCGCGCACGAGCTCGAGGCCTGGGCGGAGTCCCAGGGCGTGAAGGACATCAATGAGCTGGTAGGTGCTTTCGAATGCTAGAAAACGATGCCCGCGACCGCGTTATCGTCGCCCTCGACTGCGACCGTGAGCGTGCACTCGAGCTCGCCCACGAGCTTTCTGGTCATGCCGCTTGGCTTAAGGTCGGCATGACGCTCTATTACGCCGAGGGCCCCGAGATCGTCAAGACGTTCAAGGATCTGGGCTTTAAGGTCTTCCTCGACCTCAAGTTCCATGACATTCCGCATCAGGTGCGCGGTGCCGCCCGTTCGGCCTCGCTTGCCGGTGCCGACCTGCTCTCGGTCCACGGCCTGGGTTCTGGTGCTATGCTCGCTGCGTGCCGTGAGGGTGCCGAGGAGGCGCGCGAGGACCGCGCCAAGCTCGTCGCCATCACCGTGCTCACGAGCATGAACCAGGATTCGCTGGCTGAGATCGGCGTCGAGTCACCCGTGGCCGAGGAGGCCGCCCGCCTGGCAAAGCTTGCCCAGGCCAACGGTATCGACGGCATCGTGTGCTCGCCGATGGAGGCCCATGACATGCGCGAGCTGCTCGGCCCCGACGCGTTGATCGTGACTCCGGGCGTTCGTCCGGTGGGTGCCGCCCTTGGTGACCAGTCCCGTGTGGCGACGCCTTCTCAGGCTATCGAGCGCGGCGCGAGCCATATCGTGGTGGGCCGACCCATCACCGGTGCCGACGACCCGGTTGCCGCCTTTGACGCTATCGTTGCCGAGCTGGTCGAAAACGTCGCCTAAAAGATTCCCTCAAGTCACCACTTTTGGGTCTCATTAGCACAAATTAGCCCCTGTGCCTGCGAAAACTTTCCCATCCTTTGTGTGGAATCGCAGGTCAGGGGCTCAACTTTAACCTCCGTATATTGCACTTTTCGCAGGTATCGTCTAACCTATGGTGCCGTCGATTGGGCATTTAGTGCGTTTGACGTGCTAAAATGCCAATTATTGCATCAGATATAACCCAACTATTTGGAGGTTCGAATGGCACTCCCTCAGCTTACCGACGAGCAGCGCAAGCAGGCTCTTGAGAAGGCTGCCGCCGCACGTCACGCCCGCGCTGAGCTTCGCGAGCAGATCAAGAAGGGCGAGAAGTCCCTCGAGTCCGTGCTCAACTCCGATGACCCCATCGCTTCCCGCATGAAGGTTTCCACCCTCATCGAGTCTCTCCCCGGTTATGGCAAGGCCAAGGCCGCCAAGATCATGGAGGAGCTCGGCATCTCCGCTACCCGTCGCGTCCAGGGCCTCGGTGTCCGTCAGCGCGAGCAGCTCCTCGAGCAGCTGACCAAATAAGTGAGCGCTCAGGATTCAAAGCTCTTTGTGATTTCTGGACCGTCAGGTGCAGGCAAGGGCACGCTCGTCACTCGTGTGCGCGAGCGTCGCTCGAACCTGGGCCTGACGGTTTCGGCTACCACGCGAGCACCACGCAAAGGTGAGGTCGACGGCGTCAACTACTTTTTCCTGACGCGCGAGGAGTTCGACCGCCGCGTGGCAAACGGTGAGTTTGTTGAGTGGGCCGAGGTCCACGGCAACTGTTACGGCACGTTGGTGAGCGAGGTCACATCCAAGCTCGCCTCTGGCTCGTCTCTGATCTTGGAGATCGATGTTCAGGGTGCCCTGCAGGTCAAGGAGCGTTTCCCCGAGGCCGTGTTGATCTTTATCAAGCCGCCTTCGCTCGAGGTGCTTCGCGATCGCCTGGTCGGTCGCGGTACCGAGACGCCCGAGACGATTGAGCTGCGTATGGCAAACGCCGCCGATGAACTTGCCCTTGCCGACCGCTACGACGACGTCGTGGTGAATGACGATCTCGACCGCGCGACCGATGAGCTCGTTCGCGTTCTCGATATGCATGAAAGGATCTGAGGTCCGTGTCCGTTGTAAAGCCTTGCATTGACGATCTTCTGGAGAAGACCGATCACAACCGCTTCCTGCTCGCCTCGCTTGCCTCCAAGCGCGCCTGCGACATTAACAGCATGCTGCGTGGTCAGCACAACCGCGTGCTCGCCGTCCAGGATGTCGATGACATCACCATTGCGCTTTCCGGCGCCGATACCATCTCGATGGCTATGGACGAGATTGTCGACGGCGACATCTCCTACGACGAGGCCCGTTACGAGAAGGCGCTCGGTCACAAGGTTGCTGAAGCCTAAATGGCAGCTCGCGTCTGCCTGGTCCACTATCACGAGGTTGGACTGAAGGGCAAGAACCGCGCACATTTTGAGCATATCCTCATGGATAACATCAAGGCGGCCTTGGCCGCCTTTTCCGTGAATGCCGTGTCTCGAATTTCCGGTTATATCCTCGTGACCTTTAACGAGCATCAGGCCGACGATGCGGCGCGCGTTATCCGCACCGTCCCCGGTGTTGCCCGTGTGTCCCTGGCGTACCACACCAACCGCGACCCGCAGGAGTACTGCGCCGCCGCCGTGAAGGCGCTGCGCGAGTTTGGTTCCTTCGATTCGTTTAAGGTGCACGCCAAGCGCTCTAACACCGACTACGAGCTCACCTCGATTGATATCAATCGACAGGTTGGCGAGGTACTGTGCGAGGCGTTTCCCGATAAAAAGGTCCAGATGCACGATCCCGACGCGATGGTGCACGTGCTGGTGGTCCAGGGTAGCGTCTATGTGTATGCGCGCTCTGAGCGCGGCGTGGGTGGTCTTCCGGTGGGGTCTGCCGGCAAGGTTGTGACGCTGCTTTCCTCGGGTATCGATTCGCCGGTGGCGACCTGGATGCTCGCGCGTCGCGGCGCGGTGTGCGTGCCGGTACATTTCTCCGGTCGTCCTCAGACGCCTGATACGAGCGAATATTTGGTGCAGGACATCATCCGTGCGCTTGAGCCGGGTGTCCAGATCGGCCGCCTGTACGTGGTGCCGTTTGGCGATTGTCAGCGTGAGATCTCGGTGACCTGCCCCAGCAACCTGCGGGTGATCATGTATCGCCGCATTATGTATTCGGTTGCTGAGCGCATTGCGCATATCGAGGGCGCCAAGGCTATTGTGACCGGCGAATCGCTTGGGCAGGTTGCCTCCCAAACGCTTGAGAACATCATGGCCGTCAACGAGGCCGTGAAGATCCCCGTGTTCCGCCCTCTCATCGGTTCGGACAAGCAGGAGATCATCGCGCGCGCCGAGGAGATTGGTACGTTCGATATCTCGACTGAGGCCGCTCCCGACTGCTGCACGCTGTTTATGCCGCGCCGTCCCGAGACGCACGCTAAACTCGATGCCGTGCATGAGGCCTGGGAGTTGTTCGATCACGAGGAGATGATCGAGCGCCTGCTCAAGCAGACCGAGTACATCGACTTTGAGAGCAACACGTATAAGGCCCCTAAGACCTTAAAACGCAAACATTCGGAGCTTGCTCCGCGTGAGATTTACCAAGATCACGAGTAAATTTGTGCATAGACCGACGATGCGTCTGCATCGTCGGTCTTTTGCTATCTGGGCATTTTGCGACTAAGTGTTCATTTGCTGACGTGTGCCTGAATAAATGGACAGATTTGTGCAAGATTTTGGTCGGCTTTTGGTTTGACCGCGAAAACCGGTTTTGGAGCGTGGCTGTTGCAGGGCTCTTTTCCTGACACGATGTTGTTGGGAGGTTTTGCTATGGCGCAGCGCGAACAACACGAACGGGTCAAAAAGATGGACCGCTGGGCGGGCAAGCTGCTCGGTCATAAGGCAGTGGTGGTGGCGATGCTGGGCGTCATTGCGATGGCGAGCGGTTTGGCGATGGCGAACCTTGGCGGCGGTGCCGGCGGCGTGTCGTTTGAGCGCACTGATGGTTCGGGCTCGTTAGTGGAGCCGGGATCCGGCGATGCCTCGAGCGGAAAGACATCCGAAGGCTCTTCGCCTAAGGCGTCTGCCGCGGCAGAGGTCTATGTCGATGTTGATGGCGCCGTTGTGTCGCCCGGTGTATATCGCCTCAAGGATGGCGCGCGGGTGGCTCAGGCGATTGATGCCGCCGGCGGGCTGGCGCCCGAGGCAGACGTTACGGGGCTCAATCGGGCATCTAAAGTCGTCGATGGACAGAAGATTCACGTTCCAACGGTAGGGGAGCAGCAGGCGTCCATTGCGGAAGCCGATGTTGATGGTGGGGCTTCCGCATCGTCGGGCGTGAGTGGCGCTACAGGCCTAGTAAACATCAATACGGCAAGTGCGGCGGAGCTGCAGACGCTCTCGGGCATCGGGCCTTCTATGGCCCAGTCGATTATCGATGAGCGGACAAAGAACGGTGCTTTTGCCTCGGTTGACGATCTGATGCGTGTGTCGGGAATCGGCGAGAAGAAGCTTGCCAAAATCAAAGATTGCATCTGCGTATGAGTGCGACAGAGCGCGAGCATGTGATGCCTCCGCGGCCCTTGATGCCGTGGACGATGGCCCTGTGTGCCGGCATGTGCGTGAGCTGCGCTTTGGTGCTTAACGTGGCCGCTGATGCGCTGCTGAGGGAGCGGGTGCCGGCGGTCGGGCCGCTATGGGCCATTCCCATTGCGGCGGCGGTCTTCGTTGTGCTGGCTCAATCTTGTGCGCGGCTTGCCCCTTTGAAGCGGTGGCTGTATGCCGCGTCCGTCGGTCTCGTGGCGGGAGCGGTCGTCTCGGCGTGGTGGGCTGTGGGCACGCTAGGCGCCTCGAAGGCGCTCGACGGTCGAGCGGCAAGCAGCCTCGAGTTTGTCGTGCAGGGTGATCCATCCATAAACGACGACGTGTATTCCTATACCTGCGAGGCACGCGCGGACGGTAAGAACTTGGCAGCGGTTCGCCTATCGTGTGACCGCGAGCTCAAGGTCGGGGCGCACGTGCGTGTTATCGGTCGCGTTTCACGTTTTGAGAACGATGCGTTTGGACGATCGCGCGCGCTCCGAGGCGAGGTACGCAAGATAAAAGCCGTTCGGATTGTGTCGATCGATGAGGGTTCTCCGGGGCCGCTGCTTCGGCTGCGAAATGGGCTGCTTGCGTCCATCGCGCCTGCGACCGACCCGGCGCGTGCGCTCATAGCCGGTGTCGTCTGCGGTCGTTCGGCCGAGCTACGCGCCCAGCCGGCGGGCGACTGGTTTTCGGTAACGGGAACGGCGCATCTTATCGCCGTCTCGGGCAGCCATTTGGCTATCGTGGGGTTTGTAATCGAGGGTGTATTGCAAAAGACTCGGTGCTCACGTGGTCTTCAGCGGGCGATATTGGCGATAACGCTTGTGGGCTACGCTGCCTTTACGGGCGCGTCTCCCTCGGCCGTGCGCGCGTGCTGCATGGTGTTCGCGACGCTTGTCGTAAACGGCGTGGGGCGTCGCCGGCACGGCGCATCGGCACTCTTCGTAACCATGTCCATCTTTGTGCTACTGCGACCGACGGTGCTGTTCGAGATGGGCTTTCAGCTTTCATGTGTCAGCGTCTTTGCCATTCTGTGCTTTTGCCCCTATGCGACCTACGCTTTGGGTGAGCTGGGTGTGCCATCGGGCGTTGCCAGCATGCTTTCCGTCACGCTGTGCTCGCAACTGGCGACTCTTCCCATTACCATTCCCGCCTTCGGTACGTTCTCGCTCATTGCTCCGTTGGCAAATGCGGTCATCGGCCCGGTGGTGAGCGTACTGCTTGCTGTGTCCATCGTGCTGGTTCCCTTTTCGCTCGTGGGACCGTTGCGGACTTGGGCGCTCGTGGTGCCCATGATTGTCGCTCGCTGCGCCCTGTTCTTTGAGCAGCTCTTTGCTGCCGTTCCGGGCGCATCCGTGAGTGTGTCGCCCGATAGCGTGTGGATTTACCTGGTGCCGTGTTTGCTGGCGGTTCTGCTGGTCTGGTGGCCGCGTCCCCGTGCACGTCCTATGGCGGTGGGGCTTGCATGCCTGGTGCTCTTGGCTGCTATTCCGTACGTCTACTGGGATCGATTCGCTCCGCCTTCGGTGACGGTGCTCGATGTGGGCCAAGCCGATGCGATTCTTATCCGCCAGGGCGGCGTAGTAGCGCTCGTCGACTGCGGGCTCGACGAGCGCGTGGTAGCGGCGTTGGTTCGCAATAACGTGCACCATATCGATGCCGTCTTTGTGACGCATTGGGATGAGGACCACTGGGGTGGTCTGCCTGCCGTGCTCGAACAGTTTTCGGTCGGAACGATTGCCGTGGCGGCGGATGCGCTGGAGGATGCTCCTGCCGAGGTATTGAACCGACCTGGCGTGGAGTATCGGCAGGTGCGCCGTGGGGATACGGTCGACATCGGTTCATTTTGCGGCCGCGTGATGTGGCCATTCAAGTCCGTGGATGGCGAGGGAAATGAGGACTCGCTTGTCCTGCTGCTCTCTTATGTTCAGGAAGGCAAGGGCCTGCGTATGCTCCTCACCGGTGATGCCGAGCTCGATCAAGAACGGGAATTCGTGCAGGAGGTGGGGGATATCGATGTACTTAAACTTGGGCATCACGGCTCTAAGGTTTCAGTCGATGGTGAGTTGCTGGACGTCCTGAAGCCCGAGCTTTCCCTTGCGAGTGCGGGTGAGGGGAATCGATACGGCCATCCGTCCGATGCCTGCATCGATGCCGTTAAGGAAGCGGGTGGTGTGTTCGCGTGCACTATCGAACACGGCGACATTACCGTCACGCCGTCTGCGAATGGCTTTGCGATGCGATGCCAGCGACCGTGATGACATCGTTGGCGCGCGGCTGGCCCCTGGGCTAAAATGGCACGGTACGAATTCGAGAGCCTGCGGGAGGGGAGCGCAATGTCCGAAACCGGTCTGCTGCCGGCATATCTGATCGTCGGTACCGACGGCGTCAAGCGCGATCACGCCGTCTCGCGTATGAAGGCGCGTCTGGAAAAGTCGGGTATGGTCGAGTTCAACCTCGACGAGCGCGATATGACCAAAGACCCCGATATCGAGTCGATTATCGGATCGCTCAACACCTTTCCCATGGGCAGCGAGTTTCGCCTGGTAATCCTTGACGGCTGCTCAAAACTCGCCAAAGCGATCTCCGAGCCGCTTGTCGACTATCTGGCGAGTCCCAGCCCCACGACGGTTTGTCTCATCATCGCCGACTCGCTTGCCAAGAACACGCGCCTGTATAAGGCGATCGCCAAGATCGACAAGAAGGCGGTGATCGATTGCTCCGGTACCAAGCGCTGGGAGCTACCGCGCCGCGTGCAGCAGATGGCGACGCGGCACGGCAAGTCGATCTCGACGGCGGCCGCCGAGGAGCTCGTCTCGCGTTCGGGTGAGAACACCCGCATGCTCGATAACGACTTGGCTAAGCTTGCCCAGATGGTCGAGGCGCCCCAGATTGAGCTTGCCGACGTTGAGCGCTGGATTGTACGTACGGCCGAGGTTCAGCCCTGGGACTTTCTCAATGCGGTCTCGGCCCGTGACATGCGCCGCTCGCTCGAACTCTTCAATCTACTGCCCGCCAAGAGCTACGTGTGGACCTACACGCTGTTGTGCGGGCGCATCCGTGAGCTGATCGTTGCCAAGGCGCTCGATGCGCGCGGACAGGGTCGTGAGCTGGCCGCAACGCTCAGGCTCCAGTCTTGGCAGGTCAAGAATCACCTGACCTGGGCGCGCCGCTTTTCGATGGCAGAGCTCGTCGCAGCGCTCGAGGGCGCGGTCGATGTGGAGCTCGCGCTCAAGGGTTCGGCCGATTCTCAGACCGCGCTTTTGCTCTGGATTACGAACATCTTGAGAAAATCGTGATGATACCTGCCTATTTGACAAATTCGTTCTATCCCTTTGAGGGGGAGCGTGCTATAGTAGGCGCTTGCATGACCTCACCGTGTCTCAGAGGTGTCATACATTTTTTGCAAGGAACTCGAAAGGAACTCCAGAAGTGGCAAACATCAAGTCTCAGAAGAAGCGTATCCGCACCAATGAGGCAGCTCGCATGCGTAACAAGGCTGTCAAGTCCGAGCTCAAGACGCTGACCAAGCACGTCCAGTCCGCCGTTGCCGAGGGCGACGCCGAGAAGGCCCAGGCTGCCCTCAAGACCGTCACCAAGCGTCTCGACATGGCTGCCGCCAAGCATGTTATCCACAAGAACCAGGCTTCCAACCGCAAGTCCGGTCTTGCCAAGCTCGTGAACAGCATCAACGCCTAAGTTGTAAATTTCACACCACACAGATTACGCGCATAAATGGAGCCTGTTTTATGGAACAGGCTCCATTTTTTGTACCGCTCGGGTAAGATAGTCCGCATGAATACTTCAATTGACATTTCCCACATCCGCAACTTCTCAATCGTTGCGCACATCGACCATGGCAAGTCCACGATCAGCGATCGCATCCTCGAGCTCACCCATACCGTCGACGAACGCGACATGGAGTCGCAGCTGCTCGACACCATGGATATCGAGCGCGAGCGCGGCATCACGATCAAGTCCAATGCCGTTCGCGTGTCCTATGACGCCGACGATGGCGAGACGTATCAGTTCAATCTGATCGATACGCCGGGCCACGTGGACTTTACCTATGAGGTTTCGCGCTCGCTGGCAGCCTGTGAGGGCGCGGTGCTCGTTGTCGACGCCACGCAGGGCGTTGAGGCGCAGACCGTCTCTAACGCGACGCTCGCCATGAACGCCAATCTGGACATTGTGCCGGCCATCAACAAGATCGACCTGCCCTCGGCTCATCCCGACGAGGTTAAGACCGAGATCGAGGATGACCTGGCGATCCCTGCCGATGATGCCGTGTGTGTCTCGGGCAAGACCGGCGAGGGCATCCACGATCTGCTGGAGTTCATTGTCTTTTTGATCTCTCCGCCCAAGGGCGATGCGAACGCGCCGCTCAAGGCACTCATTCTGGATTCATACTTCGACGAGTATCGTGGCGTCGTCGCCACGGTCCGCATCTTTGACGGCTCCATCAAAAAGGGCGATACCTTGCGCATGATGCAGGCAAAGGGCGACTTTTTGGTCGATGGCGTGGGCGTCAAGCGTCCCGCCGAGACCCCGGTCGACGCGCTCACGGTCGGCGAGGTCGGATACGTGGTCACGGGCCTGAAGGACCCCGAGGCCGTTCGCGTGGGCGATACCCTCACGTGGGCGTCGAATCCCTGCCCCGAGCCGCTTCCCGGCTACCGCGAGGCCAAGCCCATGGTTTATACGGGCCTGTTCCCGATCGATAACAAGGACTACGAGAACCTGCGTGACGCGCTCGATAAGCTACACGTCAACGACCCGTCGTTGGTGTGGGAGCCCGAGACCTCGGTGGCGCTCGGCTTTGGCTTCCGCGTGGGCTTCCTGGGCCTGCTGCATATGGAGGTCGTTAAGGAACGCCTGGAGCGCGAGTTCAATCTGGACCTCATTGCCACGAGTCCTTCGGTCGACTATCACGTGTACAAGACCGATGGCGAGATGATCGATGTCCGCAGCCCGCAGGACCTGCCCGAGGCCACACGTATCGAGCGTATCGAGGAACCCTACCTCAAGGCCAAGATCATCTGTCCGCCCGAGTATACGGGTGCCGTCATGCAGCTCGCCATCGAGCACCGCGGCGTGACGACCGACATGATCCATCTCACGAGCAAATCGGTCGAGATGCGCTTCGATATGCCGCTTGCCGAGCTCATTTTGGACTTCTTTGACCAGCTCAAGAGCCGTACCAAGGGCTATGCCTCGCTCGACTACGAGTTCAACGAGTACCGTCCCTCCGAGCTTGTGAAGCTCGATATCTTGCTTTCGGGTGATGAGGTGGACGCGCTGTCGTTTATCGTCCATAAGGACAAGGCCTATGGCCTGGCCCGTGGTCTGTGCGACAAACTTAAGGAGATCATCCCGCGTCAGCTGTTCGAGGTGCCCATCCAGGGTGCTATCGGTAACAAGATCATCGCCCGTTCCACTGTCAAAGCGCGTCGCAAGGACGTTCTTGCCAAGTGCTACGGCGGCGATATCTCGCGTAAGCGCAAGCTGCTCGAGAAGCAGAAAGAGGGCAAGAAGCGCATGAAGGCCATCGGATCGGTCGAGGTCCCGCAGGAGGCCTTTATGGCGATCCTCAAGGTGGACGAGTAGGTCTATGGCGCTTTCCGAATACAGCAAGCGGCTGCTGGGCGCCTATGCCGAGCAGCCGTTCCTTATGGCTCCCATGGCGGGCGTGACTGACCCCGCCTACCGCATCATGTGTCGCCGCCGCGGTGCCAACCTTGCCTACAGCGAGATGGTGAGCGTGGCGGGCCTTGCCTATGCCAGCAACAAAACGTGGCGCCTGGTGCTGCCGGCCGACGAGGAGCAGCAGATTTGCGTGCAGCTCTTTGGCTCCAAGCCCGATCAGTTTGCGAGTGCCGTCGCCGCCGTCGAGGAGCGTGTGGGCGATCGCCTGTCGCTCATCGATATCAACATGGCCTGTCCTGCCCGAAAGGTTGTCACCAAGGGCGAGGGCTCTGCCCTTATGCGCACGCCCGATTTGGCCGAGAAGATCGTCGAGGCGGCGGTGGGCGCGGCGCATGTGCCCGTGACCGTAAAGATCCGCAAGGGCTTTTATGCCGAGGACCGTAATGCCGCGACGTTTGCCCAGATGCTCGAAGGCGCCGGTGCCGCCGCGGTGGCGGTGCATGGCCGCTGCGCCACGCAGCTCTATACGGGCCAGGCCGATTGGTCGGTCGTCGATGAGGTTGCCGACGCCGTTGAGATTCCCGTGATCGGTTCGGGCGACGTGTTTACCGCCGAGGATGCCGCGGAGCATCTGCGCAACTCGGGCGCCAGCGCGGTGTTTATCGCGCGCGGTATCTACGGGAACCCGTGGGTGTTTGGCGATGCTCGCGCCCTTGCGCTCGATGGCACGCCGGTTCCTTCTCGCTCCTCGGTCGAGCGCCTGGAGGCTCTGCGTGAGCACCTGACGTTGACGCACGAGCTTCTGCCGCTTATGTCGCGCGCCCGTACGTACGCGAGCTGGTATCTAAAGGGCATGCCCCATGCCGCCGCCTGGCGCGCTCAGGTGGTGCGCTGCTCCACGTACGAGGAGTTTATGGCACTGGTCGATGATATCGAGCGCGATGTGGTGGCCTGCGAGGCTGCCCTTGCCGCCGGCGAATCGGTGCCCCCTCATCCGCTGGAGGCTTAAGGGTGGCCGTTACCGCGCTGTACGTGCACGTGCCGTTTTGCGCCCAAAAGTGCCGGTACTGCGACTTTGACTCGCGCAGTTTTTCTCCGTGCGACCTGAGTGCTGCGCTCGATGTCTATTTTGAGCAGTTGTTCGCGCGCCTCGATGCTTTTGGCAAGGCTGGGGCCCTTGACCATATCCGCACCGTCTATGTTGGCGGCGGTACGCCGTCGCTGGCGGGGGAGCGCCTGGTGGAGCTGGCGCGGCGTATTCGTGCGTGGTGCGCCCCCGTTGAGTTTACCTGCGAGGCCAATCCCGAGTCGCTGACCGCCGAGCTTGCCACTGCGCTTGCCAAGGTTGGTGTCACACGCGTCTCTCTGGGCGTGCAAACGCTCGATAACACCGAACTTACCGCCATCGGCCGTATTCACGATGCCGATCGGGCGTTTGCCGCCATCGCGACGGTCAAGAACTCTGGGCTTGACGTGTCGTGCGACCTTATGTGCGGACTTCCCGGGCAGACCGCAGCGAGTTGGAAGCGCACGCTCGATGGCGTGCTGGCGGCGGCTCCGCATCATGTGTCGGTCTACCCGCTCACGCTTGAGGAGGGGACTCCCCTTTATCGCATGGCGTGCCGCGACGAGTCGGTCGAGCCCGACGAGGATTTTCAAGCTTCGTGCATGGATGTGGCGCGTGAGCGTCTGGGTGCGGCCGGCTATCACCCGTATGAGGTGGCAAGCTATGCGCTCGACGGACATGAGTGCGCCCATAACATTGCCTACTGGACCGGCCAGGGCTATTTGGGCCTGGGTCGTTCCGCCGCGGGCATGCTCGACGCCGAGGATTTCGACCGTCTTGCAGGTTTGTTCCCCGGCGTGTCTTCTCGAGGCGATTCGTACCGCGTGCGTCTGGTGCAACGTGACGATGACGCGACGGCGTTTGAGGCCGAATATCTGTCGCAGCGTGAGGCTGCGGCTGAAGACCTGATGCTGTCTTGTCGCATGACGGGCGGTGTTGCGTCCGACCTGTTGGTTCGTGCAGCTTGCGTCATCCCGGCCGATGAGCTGGCAGCTGCCTGCGATCGCGCGCTCGAATTGGGTCTTGCCACTTGGGTGCCCGAGACGCTCGGGGTCCATGAGGGACCTTTCACTTCGGCAGATGTCGTCGCGGGCTATGTTCGAGCTCGTCTGGCGCCGACGCACTTGGGCTGGCTCGATGGAAATGTTCTGTTCGAGCTGTTTTGGGATCTAGCTTAGGCCGCTCGTGTAGAATTACCGGAATATATACGCTGCTGTGAGCAGGAGGTTGCCGCGCATGGCGACGATGAACGAAAAAGATTACTACGAGATTCTGGGTGTCTCCAAGGACGCCACCTCGCGTGATATTCAAAAGGCCTTTCAGCAAAAGGCCCGCAAGCTCCATCCGGACGTCAACAAAGAGCCGGATGCCGAGGAAAAGTTTAAAGAGGTTTCCGAGGCCTACGCCGTGCTTTCGGATGAGCAAAAACGTGCGCGCTACGACGCCATGCGCTCGGGCAATCCCTTTGCCGGTGCTCCTACGGCTTCGCCCTATGGTGGCGGCTACGCCGGCAACACAGGCTATGGCAATCCCTTTGAGGGCGGTTTTCCCTTTGGCGGCGCTTGGGGCCAGCAGCGTCGTGGGCAGGCTGCTTACAATCCCGAGAACGGCGCCAATGTGGTCGTCGATATCAAACTCGACGCCAAGGAGGCCAAGGGCGGTGCCCGCAAGACCGTCCGCTATACGCGCTTCGATACCTGTGGTCACTGCGGTGGTTCGGGCTCTGTTTCGTCCGAGCATGCACATACCTGTCCGAGCTGCGGCGGTCGCGGTCACATCGATGTCGACCTGTCCTTTCTGTTTGGTGCCGGCACGTTCCAGTCGGTCTGCCCTGAGTGCGGTGGCTCCGGTAAGGTCGTCGCCGACCCCTGTCCCGATTGCGGCGGCAGCGGGCGGACCCGTGTGACCTCCGAGCAGACGATTGAGTTTCCCGCCGGCACGCACGATGGCGACGAGGTCCGTATTGGCGGCATGGGTCACGCCGGCACCAACGGCGCCTCTGGCGGTGATCTGGTCGGTCGCGCCCATGTTGAGGCCGAGCGCCTGGAAGGCAAGGCCCGTACCGGTTTTTACCTGATGGGCATCGTGGCGCCGTTTTTGGTGCTCTCGGCCATCTCGGGCGTGTTCTCGGCCTTTGCCGTGATGTGCTTTATTCCGTTTGCCATGGGCCTGTTCATGGTGCTCTCGGACGGCGTGCTGCACCGCAGCCTGCTGTGGTGGAAGCGCGGCGCGATGCAGTTTGCCAACGGTTTTGCCAACGGATTTATGTTTGCGCTCGTGTCGGTTTGGTTTGCGAGCTGCTCGCAACGTGCCATGCTTTCACCCTACGCAATGCAATAACATCAAACCCTCTGTTTGCGGCCGGCCCAGCTTGGGTATAGGACGCACTGTGACAATAATGAAAGTCGGAAGGATTCGGTCGTGTCGGAAAATAGGGATTACTACGAGGTGCTTGGCGTCGACAAGGATGCCGACGCGCGGACGATTAAGCGCGCGTTTCTAAAGAAGGCCCGTACCGTACACCCGGACGTTTCGGACGACCCCGAGGCCGAGGCCAAGTTCAAAGAGCTCAACGAGGCATATTCCGTTCTTTCCGATGAGCAGAAGCGTGCTAACTACGACCGTTACGGCATTGCCGACGGCCCTGGTGGTTCGGGCTACGTCGACATTAACGATATCTTTGGCGGCATGGGCATGGACGACCTCTTCTCGTCGTTCTTTGGCGGCGGTGCCGGCGGTGGCGCCCGAAATCGCCGTGAGCGTCGTCGCGGCCGCGACATGGCCATCTCCCTTTCGGTGACGCTCGAGGAGGCGGCACTCGGGTGCAAAAAGACGATCAGCTATGACCGCCTTGCTCCCTGTGAGGATTGCAATGGCACCGGTAGGGCCGAGGGCGCGCAGGAAAAGCAGTGCAGCCGCTGCCACGGCACGGGCTATGTCACGACGGTCCAGCGTTCGTTCCTGGGCCAGGTTCAGTCCTCTTCGCCTTGTCCCGACTGCCACGGCGAGGGCACGGTCATCGATCATCCCTGCGAGACCTGCGACGGTCAGGGCCGCACGCCTTCGCATGAAAAGATCGACATCGATATCCCCGCCGGCGTTTCGACCGGTCGCCAGCTGCGCGTGAGCGGCTTTGGCGAGGCTGGCCTTCGCGGCGAGCCCTCGGGCGACCTGATCGTCAACGTGCGCGTCGCCGGCCACGAGCGTTTTAAGCGCAACGGTGACGACCTGTACCTCGTGAGCGATATTTCGATTGCGCAGGCAGCGCTCGGCTGCGAGATCGAGGTCGAGGGCATTATGCCCGATGAGGTCGTCAAGGTGACGGTCCCTGCTGGTACACAGTACGGCGACACCGTGAGCGTCAATAATTACGGCATGCCGCGCATTGGCGGTGGCGGTTCGCGTGGTCGCCTGATCGTGCAACTGCGCGTGGTCGTTCCCACCAATCTTTCCAATAAGCAACACGAGCTGCTCCGTGCTTTTGCCGATGAGATGGGCGATGACGTCGCTTCCGGTAAGAAGTCGGTGACCGACCGTATCAAGAGTGCCCTCGACGATATCCTCGATTAAGGAGCCCGCGTGCTCGCACCCCATATTTCCGTCGTCAACCTCGGCTGCCGCGTCAACCGGGTTGAGTCTGACCGTATCACTGCCGATCTTATGCGCCTGGGCTTTGCTATTGTGGATCCCCAGGATGCCGATCTGATCGTCATTAACACCTGTGCCGTTACGGGCGAGGCCGAGGCCAAGACCCGTAAGGCCGTCCGTCATGCGCTGGCCCATCCTAACGACCCTTACGTGGTCGTAACCGGCTGCGTCGTCAACCTGCATCCCGAGGAGTTGCTGGAGCTCTCCGATCGCGTGATCGCCGAGCCGTCCAAGATTGACGTCGCCGAGCGCGTCTGCGAGGTACTGGGTGTCGAATCCGATAGCGTTCCCGCCTGCAGCGATGGCGAGGTGGTCGATGCGCTCGGTCGCTCTCGCCTGGGCGTGAAGATTCAGGACGGCTGCAACCATCGCTGCACCTATTGCATTGTGTGGAAGGCACGCGGCCCCGAGCGCTCCGTGCCCGTCGAGTCCGTGCTCGAGCAAGTTCGCGAGGCCCAGGAGGCCGGCGTGCCCGAGGTGGTGCTGACCGGTGTGAACCTGGGTGCCTACGATGGCAAGAGCGCGACCGACGAGCACGTCGAAATCGATGAGCTGCTCGAGGCCATCATGGAGCGCACGTCTATTCCGCATGTGCGCATTTCCTCGGTCGAGCCCATGGATATCTCTGAGCGCCTGCTTAAGGTTATGGCGCGCTATCCGCAGCGTATCGCCCCGTTTTTGCACCTGCCCGTGCAGTCCGGCTGCACGGCGACCCTGCATCGCATGGGCCGTCCCTATAGCGCCGAGGCCTTTGAGGACACGGTGCGTATGATTCGCGCCAACTTGCCCCAGGCGTCCCTTTCTTGCGACGTTATTGTCGGCTTCCCTGGTGAGACGGACGAGGAGTTCGAGGAGTCGCTGGCGCTGTGCCGCCGTGTGGGTTTCTCGCGTATGCACGTGTTCCGCTACAGCAAGCGTCCCGGTACCCTTGCTGCCGACATGCTCGACCAGGTTCCGCCCGAGGTTATGGCCGAGCGCAGCCGCCGTATGCGGGCCGCTGCACAGGAGCTCGCTATTGCCGACGCTCGCCGTCGCGTGGGCACGGTCGAGCGTGCCGTGCTCGAGTATGGCGACAACCTGACGCTCGGCTCGTTCCATCATGCCCGTCTTGACGATACCTGTGGACTTACAGCCCCGTGCCTGCTCGATGTTGCTATCATCGGAGTCGATGATTCCGGCTTGGTCCATGCACGCAGGGAGGTTCATGGAAGCCTCGAAGATTAGACTTACCGTTCCCGAGGGGATTGATCCCTCGCGCGTTTTGGGCGCTGGCGACGGCGTCCTTCGTGCGCTCGAGAACTTGGTTCGCGCCCATGTGGTTGCCCGTGGCGATAGCATCTCCGTGAGCGGCGACCCGGACGAGGTCGAACTCGTGGCGCGCTTTTTCGAGCACGCTTTTCGCGAGGCGGCCGCCGGGCGCACGCTGTCTGCCGACGATGTCTCTCGCTGCCTGGCCGTCTTGCGCGACGGTGAGCACGAGGCTACGTCGCTTCGCGATGACGTGCTGCTTTCGTATCGCGGCCGCGTCATTCGCCCCAAGACGCTCGGGCAAAAGCGCTATGTGGATGCCATCCGCTCGCATACCATCACGTTTGGCTTGGGTCCTGCCGGTACCGGTAAGACCTATCTGGCCATGGCGCTCGCCGTTGCCGCGCTCAAGCGTCACGAGGTGGGCCGTCTGATCTTGACGCGTCCGGTTGTCGAGGCGGGGGAGAATCTGGGCTTTTTACCTGGCACCCTCGAGGAAAAGATCGATCCCTACATGCGTCCGCTTTACGACGCCCTTTTTGACATGATGGATCGCGAGCGCACCGATGAGCTTATGGAGCGCGGCGTGATCGAGATCGCCCCGCTTGCCTACATGCGCGGCCGCACGCTGAGTGATGCCTTCGTGGTGCTCGACGAGGCGCAAAATACCACGCCCGAGCAGATGAAGATGTTCCTGACGCGCCTGGGCTTCAACTCCAAGTTCGTGATTACCGGCGACCTGAGCCAGCGTGACCTGGTGGGTCGTCGTGGTGGCTTGGCGGATGTCGAGAAGATTTTGGGCCGTGTCGATGATGTCGCATTTTCGCACCTCGAGCGTGCCGACGTGGTGCGCCATGCCTTGGTGGGACGTATCGTCGAGGCATACGATACTTATGATGATGTGCGCGAGAAGCGCGTACGTGACCGAAAGGAGTCCCGTTGAGTGTATTGATCAGCAACGATGCCGAGCTCGATACGCTGCTCGACGCGCAGGAGGTGGAGCACATCTGCGAGGTTGTGCTTGCCGCCGAGGGCGTTGAGCGTGAAGTCGAGATTTCCCTTTCGTATGTCGACGAGGACGAGATGCACGAGCTCAACCACGAGTGGCGCGGTATCGACCGCACCACCGATGTGCTCTCGTTTGAGTGCGACTCGGCCTTTGACGATGACATTCCCGCCGATGAGACGCTCGAGCTCGGCGATATTATCTTGGCCCCGCAGGTTATTGCCCGTCAGGCCCCCGGTTTTGGCAATAGCCCCGCTGACGAGTGCCGTCTGATGCTCGTACACGGAATGCTGCACCTGCTGGGCTATGACCACATCGAGGACGACGAGGCCGAGGTCATGGAGGCCCGCGAGGACGCCATCCTGCGCGATCTGTCGCTCGAGCGCGGCGAGGACCCTAAGCTAGTCCACGTCGGCCCCATCACCAATCACGCCCACGACTAGGAGCCGTCTATGATTCCCGGATCGAACAAGGACCATCCGTCCTTCTTTAAGTCGTTTTCCTACGCCATGGAGGGCTTCGTCACCGCCGTCAAGACCGAGCGCAACATCAAGGTCATGCTCGTTGCGGGCGTGTGCACCGTCATTGCCGGCTGTATCGTGGGCCTCGACATTGCCGAGTGGGCCACGATTATCATCTGTTGTGGCTTGGTGATTCACGGCGAGCTGTGCAACACCGCTATGGAGGCCATCGTCGACCTGGCGACCCAGGAGCTCCATCCGCTGGCCAAGCGTGCGAAGGACATCGCCGCCGCCTCTGTATACATTCTTTCCATCACCGCCGCGATTGTGGGCGTGCTGGTATTTGCCCGCGCGCTCGGCTTTATTTAGAAAGGGATTCCCATGTCCGACAATATGCAGCCTACCGATGAAGTTTTGGATGACGAGGTCCTGGATGCGGTGGATACCGAGGAGCTCGAGGATGTCGAGGAGTTCGACCCGTTTGAGGGCATGAGCGACGAGGAGCTCGACGCCCTGTGCGACGAGGATGAGAACCTCGCGGGCTTTGGTGACGTGGAACCCGGTTTCCGCAGCGGCTTTGTGGCCCTGGTCGGACGCCCCAACGCCGGCAAGTCCACGCTGCTTAATGCCTGCTATGGCAAAAAGGTCGCCATCACCTCGCCGGTGGCTCAGACGACCCGTCGCCGCATGCGCGCCGTCGTCAACCGTCCCGGCTACCAGCTGGTCTTTGTCGATACCCCGGGTATTCATAAGCCCAAGGACGGTCTGGGATCCGAGCTCAACAAGAGCGCGTTGTTCGAGCTGAACGATGTCGATGTCGTCGCGTTTTTGATTGATGCCACCAAGCCGATCGGCAGGGGAGACGCTTGGGTTGCCGAGCGCGTAAGATGCGCCCGTTGCAAGAAGGTCCTGGTGCTCACCAAGGCCGATGAGGCCGATCCCGCCCAGGTTATGGAACAGCTCAAGGCCGCCCACGAGCTCATGGAGTATGACGACGAGATCGTGACGTCGTCGGTCAAGAACTTCAACGTCGACGCCTTTATAGAGACCGTTGCGCACTTTTTGCCCGAGGGTCCGCGTTGGTTCCCCGAGGACATGGGTACCGACGCTTCCGATGAGACGCTCGTTGCCGAGTTTGTGCGCGAGAAGGTCTTGCGCCGCACCCGTGATGAGATTCCGCACTCCGTTGGCGTGATCTGCGATGCGCTCGAGCAGACCAAGAAGGTGCTGCGCGTGCACGCCACCATTTACGTCGAGCGCGAGGGCCAAAAGGGCATCATCATCGGTAAGGGCGGCGAGATGATCAAGCATATCGGTATCGACGCCCGTCGCGATCTTGAGCGCATCTTTGGCACGCAGGTCTTTTTGGAGCTGGACGTGAAGGTCAAGGCCGGCTGGCGTGATGACGAGGCCCAGATTCGCCGCTTTGGCTACAACGCCGAGGACTAAGGACGCGCGGTGCGTATGGCAGGCTCCCGGACATATCGCACGAAAGTGCTCGTGCTCGATAAGACTAAGCTCAAAGAGACCGACCTGATCTTGACGATGCTTGACGAGCGGGGGCGGCAGGTTCGTGCCGTGGCAAAGGGCGCCCGCAAACCCGGCGGACGCCTGGCTGCGCGCTGCGAGCTGTTCTGTACGGTCGATATGCTGCTTGCACATGGACGGTCACTCGACGTGGTTTCCCAGGCCGAGCTTATGGAGGCGCCGCTCGGCGCTGCGCCCGATTACGAGACGACTTGCGCCGCAAGCGCGATCGCCGAGGTCGCACGCGTGTGCTCGTTCGAGGACGCCGAGGACCCGTTTACCTTTGCCATTACGCAACGGGCGCTTACCCTGGTCGGCAGCGGGCTCGACGCTGCGTATATGGATTTACTTGTGGCGGCATATGTCTTTAAGCTGCTGTCGCACGTTGGCTATCGACCAGATTTTTCGGCCTGCGTGCTGTGCGGAGACCCCATGCTGTCGTATTTTTCACCACAGGCGGGCGGGCTCATGTGCGGATCGTGCGCGTCGAGCGTTCCGGGTGCCGAGCTGGTATCGACTGGTGAGGTCGCATGGCTTCGCGCCCTCATGTCCATGACCTTCGATGCGCTCATGGCCGAGCGAATCGACCCGCATACGGCGGCATTCTTGCTCGGGCTTTCGCATGTTTGGGCTGCGACGCACACCGATCAGCGCCTCCGTGCGATGGAATTCATGTTGGGTCGGTGATGATGCGCAGGGGCGGGCTGCTTGTGGTAACATATCGGCCTGTTGGTACCTCGACCTTGGTTGCTCGCTCCACCGGCGGCTTCCCAGTCCGAGGCGAATCGAGTCGCCCGATAGCGACGCAAAACGAAAGGTGAAACAATGACTGTTTCCAAAGAGCGCAAGGCTGAGCTGACTGCCCAGTTCGGTAACACTCCGGTCGACACCGGCAACCCCAAGGTTCAGGTCGCCATCCTGTCCGAGCGCATCAAGGAGCTGACCGAGCACATGAAGTCCCACCAGAAGGACTTCCACACCCGTCGTGGCCTGCTCATGCTCGTCGGCCGTCGTCGTCGTCTTCTCTCCTACATCAAGAAGAACGACATCGTCGAGTACCGTGAGCTCATCAAGGCTCTGGGCATCCGCGACAACATCCAGTAGGATTTGTACATGCTAAGAGCGTCCTGCGCAGCGGGGCGCTCTTTTTGTGTAAGGGCGCGAACAATCACGCTCTGAAGCGTGGCGGGGGCAGGGGGCCCGCGTCACATGAGAAGCCCGCAGGCAAGGGGTCTGCGGGGTAAAGGAGAACAATGACACTCGTATCCAAGACCTTTGAGCTGTACGGCAAGACCTACACCTTTGAGTCGGGCGAGCTTGCCAAGCAGGCCACCGGCGCCTGCCTGGTCAAGCAGGGTGACACCACGATGCTCGACACCGTGGTCGTCTCCAAGGAGCGTAAGAACTACGACTTCTTCCCGCTGACCGTCGACTTCAACGAGAAGATGTACGCCGCCGGCCGCATCCCGGGTGGCTACCTCAAGCGTGAGGGCCGTCCCAGCGAGAAGGCCACGCTCACCGCGCGCATGATCGACCGTCCGATTCGCCCGAGCTTCCCGGACGGCTTCCGTAACGAGGTGCACATCGTCGCTACCTCACTCGTCGCTGACCAGGTCAACCCCTTCGACGTCATCAACGTCATGGGCGCCTCCTTGGCCATGACGCTCGGCGGCGTGCCCTTCGAGGGCCCGCTTGCCTGCGTGCGCATCGGCCGCAACGTGGAGACCGGCGAGTTTATCGTCAACCCCACCTATGAGGAGCGCGAGAACTCCGATCTGGACCTGGAGCTGGGCGGCTCTGCCGACTTCATCTCGATGGTCGAGGCCGGCGCCGAGGAGATCTCCGAGGACGACATGCTCGCCGCTATGAAGTTTGGCCAGGAGGCCCTTGCTGCCTTCTGCCAGGCTCAGGACGAGTTCGTCGCCGAGTGGGAGCAGGTCAACGGCGCCATCGTCAAGAAGGAGTACCCGCTCGACCAGCCCGTCGAGGAGGTCCAGGAGCGCATCTTCGCCCACTACGACGAGATGGCAGCCGCCCTTCGCGACGCCGACAAGCTCTCCCGTATCGGTAAGGTCGAGGCTCTGAAGGAGTCCATCCGCGCCGAGTTCACCGAGGAGGAGCAGGCCGCTTGGGAGCGCGAGATCCCCGTGGCGCTCAAGAAGCTCGAGAAGAAGGCCATGCGCACCATGGTCGTCGAGACCGGTGAGCGCGTCGACGGCCGTGCCGCCGACGAGATCCGTCCCATCATGGTGAAGGACAACTACCTGCCGCTCGTTCACGGCTCCGGCCTGTTCCAGCGTGGCCAGACGCAGGTGCTTTCCGTCCTGTCGCTCGGCATGCTCAACGAGGGCCAGCGTCTGGATACCATCGAGCCCACCGAGGGCAAGCGCTACATGCACCACTACAACTTCCCGCCGTTCTGCACCGGCGAGACCGGCCGCATGGGCAGCCCCAAGCGCCGCGAGATCGGTCACGGCAACCTGGCCGAGCGCGCCCTGCTTCCGGTGCTTCCCGACGAGAACGAGTTCCCCTACGCCATCCGCGTCGTCTCCGAGGTCATGGAGTCCAACGGCTCCTCTTCGATGGCTTCGACCTGCGGCTCTACGCTCGCCCTTATGGACGGCGGCGTGCCCATTAAGCGCCCAGTCTCCGGTATCGCCATGGGCCTGATCCAGGAGGAGGGCAAGACCGTGGTCCTGTCCGACATCCAGGGTCTCGAGGACTTCCTGGGCGACATGGACTTTAAGGTCACCGGCACCACCGAGGGCATTACCGCCCTGCAGATGGACAACAAGGCGACCGGCCTCACCTTCGACATCCTGGCCCGCGCCCTGCAGCAGGCCAAGGAGGGTCGCGCCTTCATCCTGCAGAAGATGCTCGATGTGATCCCCGAGCCGCGTCAC
Organism: Collinsella sp.; assembly: GCA_019414365.1. Lineage (GTDB taxonomy): Bacteria > Actinomycetota > Coriobacteriia > Coriobacteriales > Coriobacteriaceae > Collinsella. The sequence continues at coordinate 48,174 of DXMC01000003.1, read as the reverse complement.
ACCACGCGCAGCACCGCTCCGCGTATCGTCTCCATCCAGGTTCCGACCGACAAGATCCGCGACGTCATCGGTTCCGGCGGTAAGGTCATTCGCGGCATCCAGGACGAGACCGGCGCTTCGGTTGACATCCAGGAGGACGGCACCGTCTTCGTCGGCGGCACCGGCGAGTCCGTGGACCAGGCTGTCGAGCGCATCAAGCTCATCATCAAGGTTCCCGAGCCGGGCGAGGAGTACACCGGTCGCGTGGTCTCCATCCAGCCCTTCGGCGCCTTCGTCAACCTGCTGCCCGGTAAGGACGGCCTGCTGCACATCTCCCGCGTCGCCAAGGGCCGCGTGGAGAAGGTCGAGGACGTCCTCAACGTGGGCGACGAGGTCAAGGTCGTCGTCATCGAGGTCGACGATCGCGGCAAGATCTCGCTCGATCGTCTTGACAAGCCCGAGGCCCCGGCTCGCGCCGAGGGTGCCTCCGAGGGCGACGGCGAGCACTTCCAGCGTCGTGAGCGTCCGCGTCGCGAGCGCTCCGAGCGCAGCGACCGTCCGCGTCGTCCCGGTGACAACGGAGGCCGCAAGCCCCGCCGTCACCACGACGCCGAGTAACAGCTCCACATAAGCAGTTCAACAAGGGCGACTCCGCAATGGGGTCGCCCTTTTGCTTGCGCCCGGGAGGGACGCATATGAAGTTTCCTGCTCTACAGTCCTGCGCAAGACGGAAAGCACATTAAGTGCTTTCCTTTGCGTGCGGAACTCGCGATAAACTTCATATACGGCCCTCCCGGGCGCAAGCAAAAGGGCTGGTTAATGCCGCTTGCTATTTAGTTAGACGGTCTATTCAGTAGTCAGATTTCAGATCTGTAGATAGCCGCAGCAGCATCTTCCAGATAAAACCGACCAAAATAATCCTGTCTTGTTTTGGCAGGTTTCCCGTGGGGCGGGCACTGATGAAGTTTATCGCGAGTTCCGCACGAACAGGAGGCCACTTAATGTGGCCTCCGTCGTGAGCAGGACTGTAGAGCAGGAAACTTCATCAGTGCCCGCCCCACGGGAAACCGGCGGGATAGACCGGTTCAGATGGGGCTTTGATGCATGGGTGGTCTGTTGGTGGGCAAATGGGTATCATACTGTGGTTACTGCATCGACTCTGTGATGCATGTTTGTACGTTCCCGGCGGTCGGTTTGCCAGAAGCGCCCCGTCGGTTGTTCCAGACCCGTTTTCGAAGAAAGGAAACAACACTCACCTATGGCAGCTAAAAAATCATCTCCCTTGAAGATCATTCCGCTCGGCGGCCTTGACGGCATCGGCAAGAACATGACGGTCTTCGAGTGCGGCGACGACATGGTGCTCGTCGATGCCGGTCTCATGTTCCCGGATGACTCCCAGCCCGGTATCGACCTGGTTCTTCCCGACTACACCTATGTTCTGGAGAACGAGGAGAAGCTCCGCGGTATCGTCGTCACCCACGGCCACGAGGACCACACCGGTTCGCTTCCGTACCTGCTGCAGGACCTCAACAACAAGGTGCCCATCTTTTCGAGCAAGCTGACGCTTGGCTTTATCGAGGGCAAGCTTTCTGAGTTCCGCATCCGCGCGCCCAAGTTCCGTGAGGTCAAGGGCGGTAGCCATGTCAACCTTGGCGGTATCTCGCTCGACTTCTTCTCGATGACGCACTCCATCCCCGGCGCTCTGGGCGTGTTCATTCGCACCAATCAGGGCACCGTTATGCACACCGGCGACTTTAAGCTCGACCAGACCCCCATCGACGGCGTCACGCCCGACTATGCCGCTATCAGCCGCTTTGCCAAGCAGGGCATCGACCTGTTGCTGTCCGACTCCACCAATGCCACGGTTCCCGGCTTTACCAAGTCCGAGGCCGAGGTCGGTCCCAACTTGCTGCACGCCATCAAGAACGCCCCGGGTCGCGTGTTCGTCGCTTCGTTCTCGAGCCACATCCATCGTTTGCAGCAGATCTGCGATGCCGCCCGCAAGTGCGGCCGTAAGGTCGTTGTGACCGGTCGCTCCATGCTCACCAACACCCGCGTCGCGCGCGAGCTGGGCTACCTCAACATCGACGATGCCGATATCATCGATGCCTTCGATATCGATAACCTGCCCGACGACAAGATCGTCGTCATGTGCACCGGTTCGCAGGGCGAGCCGCTGTCGGCCCTGTCCCGCATGGCCAATGGCGAGCACAAGACGCTCTCTATCCACGAGGGCGATACCGTCATCCTCTCGGCAACTCCTGTTCCCGGCAACGAGAAAGCCGTCCAGCAGGTCGTCAACAGCCTGGCCAAGCTCGGCTGCGACGTGTGGGATAAGAACCGCGCTCTTGTCCACGTCTCGGGCCACGGCAGCCAGGAGGAGCTTAAGCTCCTGATGGCCATGGCCAAGCCCACGTACTTTATGCCGGTTCACGGTGAGGCCGTGCATCTGCGCGCCCATGCCCAGCTGGCCCGCAAGATGGGCATCAAGGACGATCATATCTTTATCCTCGATAACGGCGACACGCTCGAGATGCGCGGTGGCATCGTCAAGCGTGGTACGCCCGTCGAGTCCGGCGTCGTCTACGTCGACGGCCTGCGTATCGGCGATACCGACCCCATCGTCCTGCGCGATCGTCAGAAGCTCGCCAATGACGGTATGGTTACCGCTGTTGCCATCGTCTCGCTCAAGCACAAGAAGATCGAGGCCATCGAGTTTTCGGGCCGCGGCGTCTCGTTTGCCATCGACGACCAGTTCTCCGAGGATGCCTCCGCGTCCATCATGAAGACGATCGAGAAGGGCAAGTTTAGCTTTACGAGCAGCGGTTCCGATGCTATTCGTAAGGCCGTGCGCGATTCGCTCTCTAACTTTATCTGGAGCCGTACGCGCACCCGTCCGATGATCATCCCGGTCGTCATGGAGGTTTAGTTTGGCGCGTGGATCTGCACAAAACGCCAAAGGCAATAAGGCCAATAACCAACCGGCATCTGCTAAGGGTGCCGGTTCCCATCTGCGCGCCAATAAGGGCCACGAGGCGGACTTCGACGATTTTGAGCCCTTGGTCGAGCCCTCGGCCAACCGCGATATCGCCGGCGTGGTCATCGCCGTTTTGGCGATTGCGTCCTTCATTGCCGTGATTTCGCCGGCGACTGCACCCGTTACGGCTGCGGTTGCCGGTTTCTACCACCTGGGCTTTGGTCTGGGCGCCTACGTGCTGCCGATCGTCATTTTGCTGTTTGCCGCCACGCTCTTTTTAGGCGAGGACTCGCCGCTCAACGTGCGCTCGGTCGCGGGCGGAGCCGTGGTCTTTATCGCCGTTATCTCCATTCTTTCGCTGGTGGTGCCGGGTACGAGCGACTCGTGTGACCTTATGTTCACTCCGCAAAATCTGTCCGCCTCGGGTGGCTACATCGGTGCGTTTATTGCGAGTGCGCTGCAGAATGCCCTGGGTAAGCCTATCGCGATGGTGGTCCTGTTGGGTCTGGCCGTCGTTGGTTTTGTCATCATCGGCTTTTCGGTGGGCGGCGTTTTGCGCTCTGCTCGCGACCGTGCGGCCGATTTTGCCGAGCGCCGTCGTGCCGACGTCAACGCGAGCCCGTGGGGTGACGACGAAGCCCTGTCGGTGCCCGGCGTTGCCCGTCCGCACCTGAGCATTCTTCGTCAAAAGGGCTCCGATGCTGCCGTGACCACGGTCATGGGCAACGATGTGGACCCGGTTTTGGACGATGACGACGAGGACGAGGATCCGTTTGTCGACGTATCCGATGCCGTGGAGGCCGAGCGTGCTAAGACGACGCTGCTGCCGCGCCGTCATGTCAAGAAGGGCAAGGCCACACCCAAGTTGAATACAAGCGAGCCCGACCCGTCTTGGTCCGATAGCGAGATTGAGCTCACTGAGGGCGATGACGAGGACGACGAGGCTCCGATTGAGACCGCAAAGACAACTTTGCTTCCGCGTCGCCATGCAAAGCGCGACCAGGTAACCGGTCAGCTTTCGATGGAAGACGACCCCGATAAGATTGACGAGTCCGAGCCGCCGTTTGTCGTGAATCCTGTCTCGGCAGCACCTCAGATTCCCGACTTCTTGAAGCATCCCAAGGTTGCCGATGCGCCTGCCTCGAGTGCTGTCGGATCGGCTGCGGCTAGCGATGGGGGAGCGGACGGCGGCGCCGCAGATAACGAGGGCGAAGAAGAGGATGGCCTCAAGCTTCCGCCACTCGAAATCCTGCATGCCAACCCGCAGTCGGCTTCCTCCGCGTCTTCTGACAAGGAGCTGGAACAGACTGCCGAGTCTCTTCAGTCCACCTTGCTGGAGTTTGGTCGTAGTGCCCGCGTGGTCGGCTGGATCGCCGGCCCCACGGTGACGACCTTTAAGCTGCAACCTGGCGAGGGCGAGCGCGTGAGCAAGATTTCGAGCCTCGAGGACGATATCGCGCTTTCGCTCGCTGCCCAGTCGGTGCGTATCTTTGCCCCGATCCCCGGCACCTCGCTCGTGGGCATCGAGATTCCCAACCGCAAGCGCCAGAACGTCAACCTGGGCGACGTGCTGCCCTATGTGAAGGGCGGTCCGCTCGAGCTGGCCATCGGCCGCGATGCCGAGGGCACGCCGGTTGTCGCCGACCTCGCCAAGATGCCCCACCTGCTTATTGCCGGTACGACCGGTTCTGGTAAGTCGGTGATGATCAATTCCATCATCACGACCTTGCTCATGCGCGCCCTTCCCGAGGACGTTCGCCTGATCATGGTCGACCCCAAGCGCGTCGAGCTTGCGGGCTATAACGGTCTGCCGCATCTTTACGTGCCTGTAGTGACCGAGCCCAAGCAGGCCGCGAGCGCCCTGCAATGGGCCGTGTCCGAGATGGAGCGTCGCCTGAAGGTCTTCGAGCGCCTTAACGTTCGTAAGATTTCGACCTATAACGAAAAGCAGGCCGCCGGCGAGTTTGAGCATTACGACAACCCGCCGCAAAAGATGCCCTACTTGGTCATCATCATTGACGAGCTCTCGGACCTGATGATGGTCGCCGGTAAGGATGTCGAGGCCTCGATCGTGCGTATTGCTCAGCTGGGCCGTGCCGCCGGTATTCATCTTATCGTGGCCACGCAGCGCCCCAGTTCCAATGTGGTGACGGGCCTTATCAAGGCTAACATCACCAACCGCATCGCCTTTAACGTCGCCACGGGTATCGACTCGCGCGTCATCATTGATCAGATGGGCGCCGAAAAGCTCACTGGTTTGGGCGACATGCTGTTCTCAAAGGTCGACTGGGGCAAGCCTCGCCGTATCCAGGGCTGCTTTGTCTCGGATGACGAAATCAACGAGATTGTCGAGTTCGTCAAGTCGCAGAGCGAGCCCGACTACCACGAGGAGATCCTGTCTGCCGTGGCGCCCGCTTCCATGTCCATGGTGGGTGGCGGCGGCATTGTCCGCACCGGAGTAGCTGAGCCGCAAGACGATGATCCGCTCATTTGGGAAGCCGCCCATATTGTGGTGGAATCGCAGCTGGGCTCCACATCTGGCCTGCAACGTCGTCTGAAGGTTGGCTATGCGCGCGCCGGGCGTATTATGGACATGCTGGAAGAAAAGGGTGTCGTCGGTCCGCCCGACGGTTCCAAGCCGCGCGAGGTCCTGCTGGACGAGGAGGGGCTTGCCGCGCTGGAATCTGTCGACGCCGAGATGGCACGTGAAGATCGTGAGTTTGGAGGATTCTGATGGCTGCACGCTTTGGTGACATGCTGCTCGAGCAGCGTCGCCGAATGGGCCTTTCCATTCAGCAAGTCGCCAACACCATCAAAATCAGGCCGCAGATCATCGAGTTTTTCGAGACCGGTAACTTTGCTTCGATGCCGCCGCGCGGCTATGCGCAGGGCATGATTTCGAGCTATGCTCGCTTTTTGGGCCTCAATCCGCGCGAGGTCGTCAATGCCTACTTTGACGATCTGATGGCATATGAGCGCGAGACGTCGCAGCAGGGCGGTCGTTTTCAGGACGCCGCTGGCTACGTCAATTCGCGTTCCTCGGTCGATAACGGGCGCTTCCTGATGGTTCAGGGCGGTCGTTCGACGCGTTATGGACAGCGTCCTCAGCAGGCCGGTTATATTACCGAGACGGGTTCGGGCGAGGAGATTCGTTCGCAGCGTGACCGGTTCCGCAGTACGCCGATGCCCGAAGACCGTGCACTTCCCGCTGCCCGCGGCGTGGCTCGTGACCCTCGTGCCGGCTACGGCGACGGCGGCTATTCCGATCGCGGTTACCGTGGGGTCTCTTCTGGTCGCTCTCGCGGTGGCTATGCGGATGCCGATACCACGCAGGTGACGCCGCGTCTTCGCTCTCAATCACAGCCGTATGGCCAGCGCTCTTCGGCTCCGCGTTTGGGCCAGCGTGGCTATCAAGGCCGCGGTGAACTTGCGCCCCGCTCGGGTCAGCGCAGCCTTCAGGGCCAGGGTGGCTATCGCGGCCGTTCCGATAGCAATCGTGGTCGTATGCCTCAGGGAGGCGGCCGCAGCAGTTCCAATCGTGGACGCGGCGGATCACGTACTCCTCAAAACAACGGGCTCGATCCGCGTATCGTCTACGCCGGCATCGGTGCCGTTGCGCTGTTGTTGATTGTGCTCATCGTGGTGCTTCTGCGCGGCTGCGCATCTTCGGCGCCCGAGACCACGCCCGAGACGCCCACTGCTACCAAGACGACGACCAAGAAGTCTTCTAAGAAGACCGAAACGGTCGACGAGGACGAAGACACCGATGAGGCGACGGATGAGTCGACTGACTCGGACGCTACCAAGACGACGGCCAAGAAGGAAGAGAACGAGGTCACGAAGGTCAAAGTCTCCGTTGCCAAGGGAAAGACCGCGTGGATTGAGGTCAAGGTCGACGGCAAGTCGGTCTATGGCGCCCAAGCGACTGGCCCCTTTGAGCAGGAGTACTCGCCCGAGTCCTCGATCGAGATCACCACGTCCAAGCCTTCCGATGTCACCGTTACCAAGAACGGTGAAAAGGTTCGTTACGATACCAAGACCTCGGGCGTGGCGCGTGTGACGATCACCGTTCCCAAGAAGGAGACGACTGATTCCGAGAATGGTGAAAGTTCTGATGGTACCGACACCACCGATGGTACCGACACCACCGACGGCACCGATGCCCAGTCCACGGATGGCGCCGATACCGCATCTGACGGTCAGACGCCCACCGATTCTACCGACTATTCGTACGATAGCTATTAAGCAGCTCGTACGCGAAAGGAAACATCATGGCTAAAGATTCCAGCTTCGACGTCGTGTCCGAGGTCAACATGCAAGAGGTCGACAACGCCTTCCAGCAGACCACGCGCGAGATTTCCCAGCGCTATGACCTTAAGGATTCCGGCGCCACGATCGAGCTTTCGAAGGGCGACAAGCTCTTTACGATCAACGCCCCGGCCGACTTTGTCTCCAAACAGATTGTCGACGTGCTGAGCTCCAAGCTCATCAAGCGCGGCATCGACCTCAAGGCTGTCTCGTGGGATGCTCCGCAGGCGGCATCGGGCGGCACCGTGCGCGTGCTCGGCCATATCGTCGAGGGTATCGACCAGGCGACCGCCAAGAAGATCAACAAGGACATCAAGGATCAAAAGCTCAAGGTCAAGGTGACCATCGAGGCCGACAAGCTGCGTGTTTCCTCTGCTTCGAAGGACGCGTTGCAGACCGTGATCCAGTTCCTGCGCGACCAGGACTACGGCCAGCCGCTGCAGTTCACCAACTACCGCTAATATCAATCGAAAGGACTGCTCTCCAACATGGATACACCGTTGGGCTCCGTGCTCTACATCACCCTCGGGTGCGCTAAGAACGAGGTTGACACCGACCGCATGCGTTCTCTTTTGACCGCCGCGGGCTACGAGGAGGCATTCGACCCGCAGGATGCCGATATCGCCATCGTCAATACTTGCTCGTTCCTCGCCTCCGCAACGTCCGAGAGCATCGAGACCACGCTCGAGCTCGCCAACGAGGTTCAGGACGGCGTTCGTTCTTGCCCCATCGTTATGTGCGGCTGTGTGCCGTCGCGCTATGGCGACGACCTGCCTGACGAGCTGCCCGAGGTTGCTGCCTTTGTGAAGGCCGACGAGGAGGACGGCATCGTGGCGGTCATCGATGGCGTGCTGGGTGTCGTGCGTGAGATCGCAGCCTATATTCCGCAGGTCAAGCGCACTGTCGAGGGCGCTGTCGCCTACGTCAAGATTTCCGATGGCTGCAACCGCTTCTGCAGCTTCTGCATGATCCCCTATATTCGCGGTCGCTATCATTCGCGCAATGCCGAGAGCATTATCTCCGAGGTACGCGACCTGGTTGCCGGCGGTGTGCGCGAGATCGTGCTGATCGGCCAGGACACGGGTATTTGGGGCACCGACTTTACTGACGAGGATGTCGCCGAGGGCTCGCCGCGCAATCTGGCGCAGCTGCTGCGTGCCGTCGCCGAGGCCGTGCGCCCGCACAACGTCTGGGTCCGCGTGCTCTATCTGCAGCCCGAGGGCATGACCGATGAGCTTATCGATACGATTCGCGATACGCCCGAGGTGCTGCCCTATATCGATATCCCCGTGCAGCACTGCGACGCGCGCATCCTCAAGGCTATGCGCCGTTCCGGTTCGCGCCAGGAGCTCGAGGACCTGTTCCGCGATCTGCGTGAGCGTATCCCCGGCATCGTGATCCGTTCCACGGCTATGGTCGGCTTCCCGACCGAAACCGACGACGAGTTCCGCGACCTTATCGACTTTATGGACACCGTCGGCTTTGACTACACGAGCGTCTTTGCCTACTCGCAGGAGGAGGGCAGCCTGGCCGCTAAGATGGAGGGTCAGGTCGACGAAGAGGTCAAGCTCGAGCGCGCCCAGGAGGCCATGGACCTGGCCGAGTCGCTCGGTTTTGCCGCCACCGCCGCACATGTGGGCGAGCGCGCCCAGGTGATCGTCGACGGTATCGAAGAAACCGAGGACGGCGCCGAGCTGATCGGCCATGCCTGGTTCCAGGCGCCCGATTCCGATGGCGCGGTCCACTTGGACGCCAGCGAGGCGTCCGTGGGCGATATTCTGACTGTCGAGTTTACCGATAGCTTCTGCTATGAGCTTATCGGCCATGTTGTGGAGTAGGAGAGCATCGTGGCAAACGAGAGCAATAAGGAACTGACGAGTGTTTGGACGCCCGCCAACATCGTGACGTGCGTTCGCATCGTCTTTATCCCGGTGTTCATGATCGTGTCGGCGCTTTCTCACACGAGTGTTGCCGGTACGGATTGGAGCACCTTCGACGGCCCGCTCGCCGCCGCTGCCTTCATTCTGTATGTGATCCTGTCGTGCACCGATAAGGTCGACGGTTATCTGGCGCGTTCGCGCAACGAGATCACCGACTTCGGTAAATTCTTGGACCCCATCGCCGATAAGCTGCTCGTGTTCTCGGCCCTGCTGCTGTTCTTGGATTTTGGCGCGGTGACCGTGTGGTCCGTGTTCATTATCCTGTTCCGTGAGCTTCTGGTGAGCGCCCTTCGCATGGTCGCGAGTGCGGCCGGTGTGGTCGTTGCGGCCGATAAGCTCGGCAAGTACAAGACGGCGACCACGATGGTCTCCATCTGCGGTTACCTGTGCGTTTTTGCTATGGCTGGCTTGCACCTTGGCCCGATGGCGCTGACGCTCGGCATCTACTCGGTGTCGCGCTTCCTGTATGCCGTTGCCGTTGTCTTGACCGTTATCTCGGGCGCCCAGTACTTCTGGAACTGCCGCAAGATCGTCTTTTCGGTCTAGGTCCTGGTGGGTATGACGGACTCTTTTGAGCAGATTTCCGCACATAACGAGGAGCTGGCGCGCGATATCGTCGAGCGCGCGAGCGCTCGGGGTGTGACGGTTTCGACGGCCGAGTCGCTGACGGCGGGTATGATCGCCTCGACGATTGCGGATATCCCGGGCGCCTCGGCGGTGCTGCGTGGCGGTGCGGTAACCTACTGCGATGAGATTAAGCATCGCGTGCTGGGTGTTGAGCAGGAGACGCTCGACCGCTACACCGCGGTGTCGCATCAAACTGCGCGCGAGATGGCGTCGGGTTCGCTGGAGCTGTACCAGAGCGATATTGCAGTGAGCGCAACGGGTTATGCCGGCCCCGGCGGTGGTACTGAGGACGATCCTGCTGGCACTTTCTATATTGGCTGGGCACATCGTTCCGCCGATGGGGGAGTGCCGGTCGTGGACTCTGTGCGCTGCCACTATGAGGGCGACCGTTCGTGTGTTCGTGCCCATGCGGTCGCGGAGGCATTGGGGCGCATTGCCCTTGTGCTCAACTCTATGGAATAGACGTGTTTTAAGGGGCCTCCGGGCCCCTTAATTGTGGAGATAGGGACTTCTGACAAATTTAGCGTTTGTGCTGGTTATAGATGTATTCTTGCCTTCTTTGTTCTTATTTGGCCCTGTGTGGTCAAGCATTTGGTCAGTGTTTGGTCGGCGTTTGGTTGGGTTTTGGAAAGACTGCCTGCATATGATTGGCCTGAACGGTTGACCACGAACAGCCGTTCGTTTATTATCGATGCAGGTTGTTAAGAGGAGGGCTATTCATGGCCAAGAATTCAGGTCCCGTACGTACCGTTCATGCTCGCACGACGGGTAAAGAGCGCGATGAGATGATCGCCACCACCAAGGCCGAGATCGAGAAGAAATTCGGCCAGGGTTCCATCATGAGGTACGGCGACGGTGGCCCCGAGCTCGAGGTCGAGGCCATTCCCACGGGCGCCCTGGCCCTCGATGCCGCGCTGGGTATCGGCGGTGTGCCGCGCGGCCGCATCGTCGAGATCTACGGTCCCGAGTCCTCCGGTAAGACGACGCTTTCGCTCGAGATCTTGGCCGAGGCCCAGGCAATGGGTGGCGTTGTGGCATTTATCGATGCCGAGCACGCGCTCGATCCCACGTATGCCGCGCGCATCGGCGTGGATATCGACGAGGTGCTCATTTCCCAGCCCGATACGGGTGAGCAGGCGCTCGAGATTGTTGACATGCTTGTGCGTTCCGGCGCCATCGATGCCATCGTCGTCGACTCCGTCGCCGCGCTGACCCCGCGTGCCGAGATCGAGGGAGAAATTGGCGACACTACGGTCGGTCTTCAGGCTCGCCTGATGAGTCAGGCGCTCCGCAAACTCGCCGGCTCGCTGTCCAAGTCCAACACGACGTGCATCTTCATTAACCAGCTGCGTGAGAAGATCGGCGTCATGTTCGGCAACCCCGAGACTACGACGGGCGGCCGCGCCCTTAAGTTCTTCTCTTCGGTGCGTATCGACATTCGCCGTATCGACAGCATTAAGCTTAAGGACGAGGTTATCGGTAACCGCGTGCGCGCCAAGGTCGTTAAGAACAAGGTGGCAGCTCCGTTCCGTTCTGCTGAGTTCGACATCATGTACGGTACGGGCATCTCTAAGGAGGGCTCGATTCTGGACATGGCTGTCGAGTGCGGCATCTGCAAGAAGATGGGCTCCTGGTTTGCCTATGGCGAGGACAAGCTCGGCAACGGTCGCGAGGCCGCCAAGGCGTTCCTGCGCGAACACCCCGATTGCGCTGACGAGATTGAGCATAAGGTCCGCCTTGCCTGCGGACTTGAGTTTGATGACGATGCTCCGTCCGAGGTCGAGCTGACCGATCAGCCAGCGCCTGAGGAGTTTGACGAGCTTTACGCCATCGATGGTTCCGCCATGCTCGATGACGACGACGAGTAGCGGTTACGCTCATGTCGTATACGGTGACCGAGGCCACGGTCGTCTTTCCCGATAAGAAGGCGGTCTCCTCGTTCTCGAGCGGGTATGCGTCCAAAAAGCCTTGCGCACATATCGATTGTGAGCTTGAGGGCGGTTTTGAGCGGTCCATTTGGATTCCCGTGCGGGTCGCGCGGCTGTATGTCAAAAACCGCCCCGATCTTCCCTGTGATTGGGACAACTTCCGTGAGGCGGTGCAGCTCATTGAGCGTAAATGTGCACTTACCATGGTGACCGAGATGTTATCGCGCCGCGACCATGCGACGGGTGAGGTCCGTGACAAGCTGGCTCGCTACGGCTTTCACCAGCCTGCGATCGATTTCGCCGTCGAGCGCGCCACCGAGTATCGTTTTTTAGACGAGAGCCGCTTTTGCTCGTACTTTATCGAGGAGCGCAAGCGGCGCGGTTGGGGACAGCGCAAAATCGAGACCGAGCTCAAGCGCCGTCATGTCGTGCTCGATGACATTCCCGGTTATCCCGAGGAATATTTTGCCGTCGAAGACGATTTGGCGCGTGCGTCAGCCCTGCTCGCCAAGCGGCGTGTTCCAGAGACGCGCGCATTCGAAAAACTGGTTCGGTTTTTGATGGGCAAGGGCTTCTCGTATCACGTCGCCGCCGATGCCGTTAAGGCACGTCTCGATGCCGAACGCGAGGAATGTGCGGTTTAGGCGTATGTGTTTTGTGGCCCTGCCGTTCACCGTGTTTTAGCCGCCGTGCCGGGGCCATTTATTTGACAGTTGTTGTGGTTCAACGTACGATAAACACTGTCATTTGCTTTGTGATATGTGCTCATCTGTGATGAGTTTGTTATATGTTTATCTGTATCCGACCCGCATAAGCTGCGCCCATATTACTCAAATGTCGCGAGCCGTTCGTAAGGACGGTTCGCTTTGTTGTGTAACGAATCCATAAAAAGGAGTGAGCATGCCTATCATCGCAGCGCTCGTTGGCATCGTTTTGGGTGCCATCGCCGCCATTGCCTACATGCGCACCGCCAAGCAGGGTAGTCTTCACGAGGCCGACGAAAAGATCCAGTCGGCACACGCACAGGCTGAGTCCCTGATCGGTGATGCAAAGCGTCAGGCCGAGACCCTCAAAAAAGAGGCTCTGCTCGAGGCTAAAGAGGAGATCATCAAGAACAAGCAGGCCGCCGAGGCCGAGGACAAGCAGCGTAAGAGCGAGATTCGTACGCTCGAGAACCGCGTGATGCAGCGCGAGGAATCCCTCGATCGCCGCAACGACGCTCTCGACAAGCGCGAGCATCAGCTGTCCAGTCAGGCCGGTCAGGTCGAGAAGCGCTCCCGTGAGCTCGAGGAACTCTGCGCAAAGCAGACCTCCGAGCTCGAGCGTATCGCCGACCTTACCCGCGAGGATGCCCACAAGGAGCTCCTCGATAAGGTTCGCGGCGAGGTCACCCACGAGGCCGCCACGATCATTCGCGAGTCCGAGCAGCAGGTTCGCGCCGAGTGCCACAAGACCGCCCAGGAGATTCTTTCCCTGGCGATTCAGCGCTGCGCTGCCGACCACACTGCCGAGGTCACCGTTACCTCCGTGCACATTCCCTCTGATGACCTCAAGGGCCGTATCATCGGTCGCGAGGGTCGCAACATCCGGACCTTCGAGCAGGTTTCCGGCGTCAACCTCGTGATCGACGACACGCCCGAGACCGTCGTTCTTTCGAGCTTCGATCCGGTCCGTCGTGAGACCGCCCGTGTCGCCCTCGAGAACCTCATCGCCGACGGCCGCATTCACCCCGCCCGCATCGAGGAGATGTATCACAAGGCTGCCGACCTGGTTCAGCAGCGCGTGCGCGAGGCTGGCGAGCAAGCTGCATTCGATACCGGCATTCACGACCTGCACCCCGAGATCGTCAAGACCCTTGGTGCCCTGCGCTACCGTACCTCGTTTGGTCAGAACGTGCTTCAGCACTCCCTCGAAGTCTCTGACCTGTGCGGCGTGATGGCTTCCGAGCTTGGCCTGGACGTTGTGACCGCCAAGCGCGCCGGCCTGCTGCACGACCTGGGCAAGGCAATCGACCATGACGTCGAGGGGCCGCATGCCGTCATCGGCGCTGAGCTTGCCCGCCGTTATGGCGAGAAGCCCGTTATCGTCCACGCTATCGAGGCTCACCATGCCGATGTCGACCCCAACACGGTGCTCGATGTCCTGGTGCAGGCCGCCGATGCTGTCTCTGCCTCTCGCCCCGGTGCCCGTCGCGAGTCTGCCGAGAACTACATCAAGCGTCTTGAGAAGCTCGAGGAGATCGCCAACTCTCATGACGGCGTCGAGCGTACCTATGCCATGCAGGCCGGTCGCGAGGTCCACGTCATGGTTCAGCCGGACAAGATCTCCGATGCCCAGTCCACGGTTCTGGCTCACGATATCGCCCATCAGATCGAGGAAGAGATGGAGTATCCCGGTCAGGTGCGCGTCGTCGTGATTCGCGAGAGCCGCGCTGTCGATATCGCTAAATAATATGAGCGACGCGAACGAGCTCATCTCATTTATCGCGTCGATGTCGGGGGAGGGCAACCTTCGCGTCGAGGAGAACCTTGGCGAGGGGTATGTCCGCCTCCGCGTTTCGGAGGCCGAGCGGCGCCAGGCAAAGCACGACATTCAGCATGTCGAGGATATCGTCATCGAAATGCTCCGTAATGCTCGCGATGCCGGCGCCGACAAGGTCTATCTCGCCACGACCAAGGAAGATGGCGTCCGCACGCTTGTCTTTCTGGATAACGGCTCGGGTGTTCCGCAGGATATGCAAGAGCGAATCTTCGATGCTCGCGTTACCTCAAAGCTCGAGAGCATGAAGATGGACCGTTGGGGCGTTCACGGTCGTGGCATGGCATTGTTTTCGATCAAGCAGAACACCGACGAGGCCCGCGTGGTCACGTCTGGTGTCGATCTTGGCTCAGCCTTTAAGGTGAGCGTTGCGGCCGACCGCCTCAGCGAGCGTGCCGATCAGTCCAGCTGGCCCCAGGCCGTCAAGGATGAGGACGGACGTTATGTCTGTGCTCGCGGTCCGCATAATATTATTCGCGCTGCCTGTGAGTTTGCGCTCGAGGAGTTGCGTGGTTGCGATGTCTATCTTGGTTCTCCGTCTGAGATTGCCGCGACCCTTTATGCTCAGGCGTCAAGTCGGCTCGATACGTCGCGTCTCCTGTTCATTGATGACGAGAGCGAGCTTCCGGTTGTCGACCGTTTAGGCCTTGCCTCTGATGCCGAGGACTTTATCCGTATCTGTTCGGGTTTGGGTCTTGAGATGTCCGAGCGCACGGCCCATCGCATTTTGGCAGGGCAGATTAAGCCCGTTCGCGGTGTGACCGCGCGTCTGCTGCGCGAGCGTGATTCGTCCTCGCATGCGCCGGCTCCTGTCGATCTCGCGAAGGATCGTCGCGGGCTACGTATTGCCAAGGATGACATGGCACAGTTTTCGCGTGCTGTGGAGCGCGACTTTAATGACCTTGCCGCCCGGTACTATCTCAACCTTTGCGGCGACCCAAAGATTCGTGTTTCGCGTGATCGAATCACTGTGACCTTCGATCTTGCCAAAGAGGAATAGTGCCTTTACCGAGTCCACTCGGTACGATACAGTTATTGCAGTTAAAACGTACTTTTAAACGCAGGAGTTTCTTCATGGATTGCCTGAAGGTATCAAGCAAATCATCGCCCGCGTCCGTTGCCGGCGCCATCGCCGGCATGGTCAAGGATGGTGTACCCGTCAACATCCAGTGTGTCGGTGCCGGTGCTGTCAACCAGGCCATTAAGGCTGTTGCTATCGCGCGCGGTTTTTTGATTCCAACCGGTTTTGATATTTCCTGCGCGCCTGTGTTCTCCGACATCCTCATTAACGGGGAGTCGCGCACGGCCATCCGCCTTTCTATCTACGTTCACCAGATCAATCGAGCTGCTATGGATAACGTCGTCATGGATGACGTTAAGCCTGTGGCATAGCTTCTGCTTGCCTCGTTTCGCTCCCCATCGTTAGGACTTATGCACATGGACCAGCGTTCCGTACGCGATATTCTTGCCGGTAAAACCTATTTTATCCGCACATTTGGCTGCCAGATGAATCAGCACGACTCCGAGCGTGTGAGTGGCCTGCTTGATTCGTATGGCTGCCTCATGGCGCTCGATCCCGAGCATGCCGATATCGTTGTGTTCATGACGTGCTGTGTGCGCGAGGCTGCCGATACGCGCCTGTACGGTCAGTGCAATTCCTGCAAAAGCCTGCCGCCTTCGCCTTCGGGCAAGCGTGTGGTTGCCGTGGGCGGCTGCATCGCGCAGCGTGATGGAGAGGGCCTGCTCACCAACGTCGATAACGTCAATGTCATCTTTGGCACGCATTCCATCGCACATGTGGCCGAGCTCATTGCCGAGGCGTTCCTGGACGGCAAGCGTCATATCCGCACCAATGAGCATGAGGATACGGATGCCATGAGTATGCCGTGGCACCGTGAGACGCAGTATCACGCCTGGATGCCCATCATGACGGGCTGCAATAACTTCTGCACCTACTGCATCGTGCCGTACGTGCGCGGTCGCGAAAAGAGCCGCCCCTTCGAGGAGATTGTCGACGAGGTGACCGGTTTGGTGCGCCAGGGCGTGCGTGAGATTACGCTGCTGGGCCAAAACGTTAACTCATATGGCCGCGATTTGTTTGGTAAGCCGCGCTTTGCCGATCTGCTACGTGCCGTGGGCGATACGGGCGTGGAGCGCATCTTCTTTACGTCTTCGCATCCCAAGGACCTGCTGCCCGAGACCATCGACGCCATGGCCGAGACGCCTGCCGTTATGCCGCAGCTGCACCTGGCCGTCCAGTCAGGTTCGACGCGGATCCTCAAAGAGATGAATCGCCGTTATACACGCGAGGACTATCTGGGCCTGGTCGATCGCATTCGCAACCGCATGCCCGACATCGCGCTCTCGACCGACATTATCGTTGGCTTCCCGGGCGAGACTGAAGATGACTTTGAGCAGACGCTCTCACTTGCCGAGACGGTCCGCTATGCTCAGGCCTATACCTTCATCTATTCCAAGCGCGCCGGTACCCCGGCCGCCGAGATTGATGATCCTACGCCGCATGAGGTTATTCTCGAGCGTTTCAACCGCCTGGTTAAGGTTATCGAGACCACGGCACACGAGTATAACCAGGGTGAGCTTCATACTGTGGTTCCGGCGCTCATTGAGGGAACGAGCAAAAAGAATGACGCGGTGCTACTGGGCAAGAGTCCCAAGAATCAGACCGTGCATGCGCCTATCCCAGAGGGTTACAGCATCGACCAGCTTGTTGGCAAGATCGTTGATGTTGACGTTGACGTTGCCAAGACCTGGTATTTGTCTGGCTCCGTTGTGGGCGAGCCGCGCTAATGGTTGCTCCCGGGGCAGGTCTTTCCGCCGTTGCGATCGTCGGTCCGACGGCGGTTGGTAAGAGCGATGTTGCCGATCGTTTGGCAGCTCGTCTTTCGTCCGAAGTGCTGTCGTGCGATGCGATGCAAATCTATCGCGGCATGGATATCGGTACCGCAAAGATGGCGCCCGATGAGTGTACGGCGCCGCTGCGTCTCGTCGACATTGTAGAGCCGGGTGTGGCATATTCTGCTGCGCTTTATCAGGCTGACGCTCGCGCGCATGTTGAGCGCTTGCTTGGCGAGGGCCGCCTGCCGGTGTTTTGCGGGGGTACGGGGCTGTATCTCAAGGCCGCCCTCGATGAGATGGACTTTCCCTCGGGTGAACTTGAGGACGATCGCCGTGCGGGCTATCAGGAGCTTGCCGAGCGTATTGGCGAGGAGGGACTGCATGCCCTGCTTGCCGAGCGCGACCCCGAGTCCGCTGCGGTCATCCACCCCCATAATGTTCGCCGCGTGATTCGCGCTCTCGAAATGCACGATGATGGAGTGTCCTACGCGCAGCAAAAGTCGCAGTTTAGTGTTCCGCGCGAGCATTATCACGCTTTGTGGTTTGGTCTGACGCGTAATCGCGAGATGCTCTACGAGCGCATTAACCTGCGCGTCGATCTGATGTTTGAGCAGGGCCTTGTCGATGAGGTTCGCGGTCTTATGGACCAGGGGCTGGCAGATGCCCTGACTTCGATGCAGGCGATTGGCTATAAAGAGATTATCGATGCCTTTAACGGCGTGATTTCTATGGATGAGGCTCGCGAACTCATCAAGATGCGTTCGCGTCGCTATGCCAAGCGTCAGCTTTCGTGGTTTAAACGCGATGACCGTATCGTGTGGTTTGATATGGATGAATTTACGATCGATGAGGTCGTTGAGGATATCCTGCATCGTATTGAGGCTGTCTAATGGCCCGTTTTCCCCTTGTTCCCACGGCACCCGAGCCCGAGCGTGCCATTTTGGTTGGTGTTGAATGGCGCGACAATGCATGGCCGCTCGATCGCTCGCTCGATGAGCTGGAGCGTCTTGCCCACACGGCTGGTGCCCAGTGCGTGGCACGCTTGTCACAGCGTTTGGTAAAGCCATATCCTAAATCGTTTATCGGTTCCGGTAAGGTTGAAGAGTTGTGCGGCCTGGTGCATCGCATGGATGCCGATGTCGTTATTTTTGACGATGACCTTACGCCTTCGCAACAATCTTATTTGGAGAAGGCCGTGGGCGAGCCGGTAAAAATTATCGATCGTACAGCACTGATCCTGGATATCTTTGGCCTGCATGCTCAGACGCGTGAGGGACGCCTGCAGGTACAGCTGGCACAGCTTCAATATCTGTTACCTCGCCTGCGCGGCATGTGGAGCCATCTTGCCAAGGAGCAGACGCGCGGTGGCATCGGCTCACGCTTTGGACAGGGTGAAAGTCAGCTCGAGGTCGACCGTCGCTTGATTCGCAACAAGATTGCCGCGCTTCGTCGTGAGCTTAAGCAGGTTGAACAGCGTCGCGATGTCCAGTCCAAGAGCCGCATTGAGTCACCGGCGTTTCGCGTCGCGTTAGCCGGTTATACCAATGCCGGTAAATCGACGTTGCTCAATCGCCTGACCGGCTCTACGGTACTTTCGCAGGACAAGCTGTTTGCTACGCTCGACCCGACGACGCGTTCGTATCGCCTGCCCGGCGGTCGCGGCATGACGATTACCGATACCGTCGGCTTTATTCAAAAGCTACCGCATGGTTTGGTCGATGCCTTTAGATCGACGCTGTCCGAGGTGTTGGGTGCCGATTTAATTCTCAAAGTCGTAGATGCGTCTGACGAGGACTATGAACGGCAGCTGGAGGCTGTTGACCGCGTGCTTGATGAGATCGGCGCTGGAGAGCGTTTAACGCTTACCGTATTCAATAAAATCGATCTTCTCGATAGCGTTGATCGATTGAGCTTCCGTCGTCGCTATCCAGAGGCCGTGCTGTTCTCGGCCCAGACGGGCGAGGGACTCGACGATCTCGTCGACCGTATTGCTCGTGAGGCGGCTGCTACCGATGTGTTGCTTTCTGCTGATATCCCGTATCGCGAGGGCGCCCTCATCACGCTGGTGCATGAGCAGGGAACCCTTTTGCACGAGGAATATCTTGAGGACGGCGTTCGTATTGTGGCGAAGCTGCCGGCCCGTATCGCGCCGCGGCTCGAGCGTTATCGCACCGAGTAGACGAGCTCCAAAATGGCCAGAATGATGGGCTGATGCAGCAGATAAAAGGGGAGTGCATGACGTCCAAGGCTGGCGAGCGCCGGGACGGGATTGGCGTAGGCCCAGCTTGGGGCGGGATGTTCACATCTTTGAGCGGTACGCGCAGCAAAGTATCCTGTGAGATACATGAATATGAACGGGATGATTGGATAATAGTCGCCTGAAACGAACCAGGGGTCGGGAAATCCTAGCCACGCCAAATAGGGGAATGAATAGGTCGATTTCGGGATGCCCCATGTCGCTGCGAAGAGAGCGAGGCATATCGCAATGCCCCACGTGCTGGGCACTTTCTGAAGCATCGGTCGTGTTACGGCTGCCACAGCGGTACACGCCGCCATGCAATAAATGATGCCAAAGTTCACTGAATCGTCGACCGATACGAGCGTTGTTGCGATCCAGACGACCAAAGCTGCGGCTGCGTACTTGGCCGCTCGTTTAGCATTGTTGCGTGAGAGCGTGCACATCCAACCCGCGATAAACAAAAATATCCAGCTGATGCTGGCGCGCCAGATGTCTTGAAAGACGGTCTGGGTAAACCAGGGCATATCCCAGTCGTACAGGTAGGCGAGATCGTAGCAAGCGTGAAAACCTGCCATTGAAATCATCGTAAACCCGCGGACGGTATCAAAGATAGTGATGCGTTTTTGCATTACGAGAACCGGCGCATCAAGCCGACGACTTTGCCCAAGATAACGGGATTCGTTGCATAGATAGGCTCCATGGTGTCATTCTCGGGCTGCAGGCGTACGCGTCCCTGCTCCTTGTAGAACGTCTTGACGGTCGCTGAACCATCAATCATGGCCACGACAATTTCGCCGTTCATGGCACTCTTTTGTTCACGGACGATGATGTAATCGCCATTGAAGATGCCGACATTGATCATTGAGCTCCCATGCACCTCAAGGATAAAGGAACCCTGATCGGTGGCGATTTCGGTCGGGATAGTAAAAGTGTCTTCGATATTCTGCTCGGCCAGAATGGGAATCCCAGCCGCAACGCGACCAACGAGCGGTAGCGAGACCGTTCCGCGAGGTGCGGTGGGCTCGTCAGATTTAGAAATTGAGACAGAGGAACCGTCCTCGTTAAAGAGTTCCAGGGCGCGCGGTTTGGTGGCATCGCGCTTGAGTAGCCCGCGCGCCTCCAGAGCAGATAGATGGGCGTGCACGGTGCTGGGGGAGGAAAGGCCCACGGCAGAAGCCATCTCGCGCACGCTGGGCGGATAACCCTTCTCCTGCTGATATTCCTTGATGAAGTCGTAAATTTGCTGCTGACGCTTGGTAATTTTGCGAGCCATCAGGGCATCCTCTCTACCAATGTCAAACAAATGTTCGAATTTTGCTTGACAGGAACAACTGTTCGAAGATAATAATAACCGAACATTCGTTCTCGCGCTAGACATTTTTGTCCGCGCGGCTTGATAAAACTGTTCTCAGCAAAACACGCGAGAGGAGAACATGATGAACGCAACGAATATGGTCCAGGGAAACCTCGCCCTTAAGCTCGAGACGCCTGCAGAACCCACTTTTACGGTTGTTCAGGGTGGCCGCTCCGGCTTTCAGCCTTTGACTGTAAAGCCTGCTCGCAATCAGCAGGCTGTAGTCGCGCCGCCCCGCGTTGCCCTGAAGGTTTCGACGATTGTCGCCGTTGCCGTTGCGCTCACGCTCTTCTTTGTCCTCGCTACGTCGGTCTTTAGCGCTCGTCACGCCGCGTATGCCGAGTCTGTTTCCAACGTTACCTACGAGACCATTCGCGTTCAGTCTGGCGATTCTCTTTGGTCGCTTGCCGAGGAATATCCAATCGAAGGCCTTTCCACGCAAGAGACTTCCGACATGATCCGTAACGTCAATCATCTGGAGCATGGTTCGCTCGCCGCCGGTGCGCATCTTAAGGTTCCTGCTCGTTCGTAATCATTATTGCGCTGCGCATGGTACCCTTGTTATCGTTTAAAAGGAGGTACCATGCGCTGTCCCAAATGCGGCAAGGCACATACCCGCGTCGTTGATTCCCGTATGCAGGAGTCAAATAACACCATTAAGCGCCGTCGCGAATGTTGCTCGTGTAACTACCGCTTTACAACGTTCGAGCGATGCGAAGACCCAATCGAGGTCATTAAGTCGGACGGAACCAAGCAGCGGTTCGATCGCAATAAGCTGCTCGTCGGCTTGATGCGCGCCACCATCAAGCGTGATATCGACACTAAGAAGCTCAATGAGATTATCGACGACATTGAGGTCGAGCTGCGCTCTCGCACGCTGACGGCCGTCACGTCGCATGAGTTGGGTGACATGGTGCTCAAACGCTTGGCCAAGATCGACAAGGTGGCGTACATCCGCTTTGCCTCGGTCTACCGCGATTTCAAAGACGTCGATGAGTTTCTGCAAGAGCTCGACAAGCTAAGGTGATTCCATGTCCAACATTACCCTCAACATAAAGCGTCTCGATCCCACCGTCGAGCTTCCCAAATACGCCCATCCCACCGATGCCGGCTTGGATCTGCGCTCCAACGAGGACTGCGTCCTGAAGCCCTTCGAACGCCGTCTGGTCTCTACTGGGTTGGCCATCGCCCTGCCCGACGGCTACGCCGGCTTTGTCCAGCCCCGCAGCGGCTTGGCCATCAAGCAGGGCCTGTCTATAGTCAACACGCCGGGCCTCATCGACGCCCACTACCGAGGAGAACTCAAGGTTATCCTCATCAACCTGGACCCCTCAAACAACATCCAAATCAACAAAGGCGACCGCATAGCCCAACTCGTCATCCAAGAAGTCCCCACGGTCAACCTCATAGAAGTAGAAGAACTAGACGAAACCGACCGAGGCAACGGAGGCTTCGGCTCCAGCGGCGTCGCCTAGGGACGCTCTTATCCCTCCCGCCCGCCTCTCACACATATCATTCCATGCTCAAACATTCTCGCGTCGCTTCGCTCGCTGCGAAACTGCGCGTGGAACGATATGTGTGAGAGGCAGGCGGGTGGCTACTCGCTTGAAAAATATTTACATTCTAGTAAGCCAATGCGACAAAGGAACAATCCCTTTGTCGCATTGGCTTACTGTATTTAGATTTTCCGGTTTCGCCTTTGAAGGTTCTAGTGGTGGGGAATCTGGTATAGCTGCTAGTACGTAAACGCAGCTTACCTGCGGGAGGCCCCTATATATCGTCCCACGCGCAGTTTCGCAGCGAAGCGAGAATGTTTGAGCATGGAATGATATAAGGGCGGCTCCGGCAGAGCGGCGGACATTCGACTAGCGGATATGCGCGGGCTTTCCGCCCCAGTAGAAGCGGCAGAAGGCTCGTTTGCGCTTTTGGGGCTTGCCTACGAGCTCCATGGTTGCGATGGCGATGTCTTTGGCAGCGTGAGGGCGGCGTAGTACTTCGCCGTTGATGAGTAGGGCTTTGAGTGATTCGGGATGGTCGTGCAAGTGACGTAGGGTTACGATGAGTTCTCGTGCGGTGGTGACATGCATGCTGGCGCCCATGCCGGTGAGCATCGTGGTGTTTGCCTTTTCCTGGCCATAGGACTTGCCCAGCAGGATCATCGGCAGATGCGCGCACAGGCACTCGGTGACGGTGAGTCCGCCCGATTTGAGAATTGCCAGGTCGCAGCCGTGCATGAGGGCCGCCATGTCGTCCACGTAGTCTAGAACCGTGACGTTTTCGAGCTTCATGGCGTCGAAGAGCGTCTTGAGTCGGGTGGCGTATTCTTTATCCTTGCCCGGTAAAAAGACAAAGTGCATGTCCTCAAAGCTGCGTAAGAAGGGGAGCGTGTGGTCCATCGCGGCGCGGAAACGCACGTATGGTTGGGGTAAACTGGCACCAGCCATCACCAATACGACGGTTTTGTCTATGGGGAGATTGAACTTGCTGAGCTCATCTTCGCGTTTGTAATCTGAATCGAAACCGGCTCGGATGGGGATGCCCGTTATGCGGATCTTTGACTCGGGAACCTTGCGCGGGCGCAGCGTTTCGGCCATAAACTCGTTGGCTACACAGAATAGATCGGTGTCCTTGTGGGGCCAAAAGCCTTCGACTTCGTAATCGGTCGGCACGCAGATGACCGGGTAATCGATACCCGTGATGACGCGGGCGCCCACAGCGACGTTGGCCGCCGTAATGTGTGTTGCGACCACGGCTATGGGCCTGCGGGTCCGGACGTATTCGTTGAAGGCGGGGAACATAATTCGTGACCATGCTGTGCCGCCGCCCCAGAGCAGATGTCCTGTAAGCGTATATCGCCAGGTCAGGTCGTAAATAGGGCGTGTGGCTCCCGTAAAAGAAGCCGCGGTCTTATTGCCGTCGAATTTAATACGTCCAAAATCAAGGATATCGAGCACTTCAATTTCAATATCCTCAGGGATTCCCTTGGTGCCGCGGATAAGGTCAAATGCTTGTGCAATCGCGTTGGCGGCGGCTTTGTGGCCCGATCCAACCGATGCGTGCACAATGGTTACCAGGGGTTTTTGTGTAGGTGAAACGGTCATTTGCTCCGGTTGGGGAGTGACTTGCATGGGCAGGGGAGCGCTATTGCTCGTCTGCGTTTGATCCATCGATAACTCCCCTTCAGCTTTGTTACGCGATTTATCATTGTAGTGCATGAGTGTCATGTTCACGTAAATTTGGGTATGAGCGCAAAGAACGACAACGTTTCGACGAGAGGATTCTTCATGACTACCGATCAGCCGATTGATGTTGCGATTATCGGTGGAGGCCCCGCGGGCTATGCTGCCGCCATTTACGCTGCGCGTGCCAACCTGACGACGACCGTGATTGAGCAGGGCATGTCGGGTGGACAGATCGCCACGACCAATGAAGTCGAGAACTATCCGGGCATTCCGCTCTTGAGTGGCGCCGAACTCGGCGAGCGTTTTCAGCAACATGCAGAGGGGCTGGGAGCGCAGGTTACATGGAGCATGGTTACGGGTATCGATTACGATGCCGATGCAGCGCTGTTTACGGTGCATCACGATATGGGCGATACGCTTGCCTCGAGCGTTATCGCTTGCATGGGTGCCACGCCGCGATCTGCTGGTTTCGCTGGCGAGGATACGTATCGCGGTCGTGGCGTTTCGTATTGCGCGACGTGTGACGGCATGTTCTTCCGTGGCAAGCAGGTTTTTGTCATTGGCGGCGGCAATGCTGCCTGTGAGGAAGCCCTGTTCTTGTCAGAAATCGCCAGCAGCGTGACCATCGTCTTGCGTCGCGATCAGTTCCGTGCACCTGATGGTGTTGTTCAGAAAGTACTCGAAAAGGACAATATTACAGTTAGGTACCAAACTAGTATTGTTGAGCTTTCTGGTGAAGCGATGCCCACGACAATTTCGTTCAAGGACAATGCAAGCAGTAAGACGCATGCCGAGACCTTTGATCCTGGCTCGTTTGGCATTTTTGTCTTTACCGGCACGCAACCCCATACCGAGCTTGTTGAGCATCTAGTCGATCTGGCGCCTGATGGCGGCATTCTGACTGATGAATCCATGGCGACCCGCACGCCAGGTCTATTTGCTGCTGGCGACATCCGTTCCAAACGCTTACGTCAGGTTGTGACCGCCGTTTCTGACGGAGCCATAGCAGCAACGAGCGCATACGCGTTTCTCCGCGGATAAGTACGATAATATATCTTATGTAAGGTTGCTATCTTTAAACAAAGTGGTTGGACGGTGCGTCAATGTGCTGTCCAACCACTTTTACTTAGCGGCAATGTGGTATGCAAAACTAGATTATCTAGAATACAATATAGTAAACGAACGGAGGCCTCTGATGAACCACGTCAAACATGTTATCCCGATGTCCGATACATTGGTCGGCATTAAGCCGGAGGATATTCAGCCGACGGTGCTGCCGGATGCATTTATTCAGTCCGATACGGTGCGTAAACTCAACGCGTTGAGCCTGCCGCGCTATGACCAGCTGCCTAACGTATCGCTCTATCGTGATCAGGTTATCGAATATGTTGCGCAGTGGATGGAGCCGCTTTCGATTTGTGTGGAGCAGCCCGTCATTACGCCATCGATGATCAATAACTACGTAAAGGTCGGCCTCGTTCCCGCTCCGGTTAAAAAGCAATATGGTCGCGAGCAGATTGCGCGTCTCATCTCCATTTGTATCTTTAAGCAGGTGCTGCCCATCGCAGCGGTTCAGGCACTCTTTAACATTCAGCGCCTGAGCTATGATGCACCGACCGCCTTTGATTATGTGATTGATCAGCTCGAGGCATCGATTCGCGCGGCTTTTTCCATTGAGCAGGTTCCTGTACCCGATACGGCTCATCAGGTCACACGCGAGTCGCTGCTCGTACGCAGCGCGGTATCGTCTTTTGTATCGAAGGCGTATCTAATGAGCTACCTAAAGTTCAACGGGTTTAATAGCTAGCCGACGTACAAGACGGGCGGGGCAAAGAGTCATCAGACACTTTGTCCCGCCCGTGTTTTTGTTTAGTTGGATTTTATCGGCCCGAAGCAACGACCATGCCGTAGCCGATAATGAGCCCGTGCATCTCGGCATAGTATGAATCCAGTCCGTTGCAGGGCATGATGATGGTCTTGGAACCGGGCCAATGCTCCACAATGCGGCTGGCAAGTGCCTGGGCGCCCGCCTCATTTTCGACATGGTCGATTACGACCTCGCCGCCAGTAAAGCCTTCGGCCTCCATGGTGTCGACAATCTTGGTGAGCATCTTCTTTTCGCCGCGGGTGTGACCAACGAGTTCAATTTTGCCCGCTTCGCTCGCCGTGCCCAAAATGCGGATATTGAGCTTGTTAGCAATAACGCCGGCCGCCTTAGGGATACGTCCGGCCTTCGCAAGGTTTTCGTAATTGCACAAACTAAAGAGGATCTTGCTGTTCTGCTCCAAGCTATCGAAATAGGCGCAGGCGTCCTCAAAGGAGGCATCTGGGTTGCTTGCAAGATAGCGGTCGAACAGCAGGAAGATCAAATCCATTTTGCCACCTGCGGCTCGCGAGTTAACCAAATGAATCTGACGGTCCGGCTCCTCGGCAAGCACCATGTCACGTGCGGTGGCCGCGGCATTGTAGCTTCCCGAGACTCCCTCGGAGATGGGCATGCAAATCGTCTTGTCGGCAAGCCTAAAGAGTTCGGTCCACTCGCCTACGCTCGGACAGGCGCTCGAAGAAGCGCTCGACTCCGCCTGCACGGCGCAATTGAGTTCGTGAACATCGAGCGTGAGGTCATCGACGAACTCGCGCTCCCCCACTCGAATTTTGAGGGGTGCAAATGCAAAGGTGGTATGGGGCGCGGTCGGTTGCCAATCGCGGAGGTTGCAGCTCGAATCGGAGATAAGTGCCCAGCTCATAGAGGGTCCTTTCTAGATGTTTCTCATTTATTATAGCCATCTTGCTTACCTTTGAAACGTGCATCTAGTATTGAAAACTAGCTCATTGGGGTCATGTATGGAGCACGGTCACAAATAAATGAACCTCGCAGCCCAAAGGCCACGAGGTTCACATTCGTTTGCTATACAGAGTGACTTAGTAGCGCACGAAAATGTAGTTGTTGTTCATGCCGGCTGCGACGGAGCTGATGATGACGCCCGTCTTGTAGTCGGAAGCATGGATCATCTGACCATTACCGATATAGATGCCAGTATGGTAGGAGTTAACCACGACATCGCCCGGTTGCGGGTCGGACACGCGGGTCCAACCCATGAAGGTGCCGGTGGTGCCCAGACGGCAGTAGCGGCCCGTGAGACAGTAGCTTACAAAACCGGAGCAGTCAAAGCTGTCCGGTCCAATGCCGCCCCAGGAATAAGCGCAACCCAGCTTGCTGTAGGCACGCGAAACAACGGAGCCGCCGTCAACAGACTGGTTCGGTGCGGAAGGCGTCGGAGCCGGAGCCGGGGCCGGGGCGGGCTGCGGCGTAGGGGCCGGAGCGGGCGTAGGAGTGGGCGCGGGCGTATTGCCGCCATCGTTGGTGTTCTCAGTCGTACCGGCGGTGTCGTTGCTCACCGTAGCCTTCTCGGCGGTGCTGGCGTTAATGCCGGCCTGAAGTGCTGCGTTGGCTTCAGCCTCGGCGGCAAGCTCGGCCTGCAGCTGGGAGTCCAGGGAGCTCACGACACTCTGGGCCTCAGCCTGCTGGGCGTTGAGCTCGTCGACCTTCTTCTGCGTCGCGGCGACGTTCTTCTCCTGCTCGGCCTGCTTATCGGTGAGCTGCTGCTTAAGGTCCTTGACATCCTGAATGGTCTGGGCCTGCTTGTCGGAAACCTTGCCGTAATAGAACAGACGGTTGAGCATGTCGCCCAGATCGTCGACGCCCGTCAGAACCTGAAGGAGACTCAGACCGCCGGTCTTGTACTCACCGGCAACGTAGCTCGAAAGCTTTGCCTGGCCCTCGGCAATCTCTTGCTGCTTTTGCGTGATCTCGCCTGCAGTCTGATCAAGCTCCTGCGTCTGTGCGGAGAGTTCTTCATGAATTTGCTGGGTTTGCGTGCCGATCTGCTCGAGTTTGGTACGAGCGGCGGCAAGGTCGGATGCGGTATCGGCATAGGCAGGAGCCGCGAGGCCCAGGCCCAAAACACAAGCGAGGGTTGCCGTAGCAGCGCAGCGTGCCATGTTTTTATGCGTGTTTGCTGTGCGCATGGAGCTTCCTTTCTGGTGTCTAAGGGTAACGTCTAGTCCACCGTTACCAGGCTAAAGAGCTCAACGTCCTCGTTGGAAGGCGTGAGCTTCTCGCGCGGGTTGAGAAACGCAAGCTCGAGGATACAACCGTAACCCACAAGCTTTGCGCCCATATCTCGCACCAGTTTACCTGTTGCCTCGACGGTTCCGCCCGTCGCGACCAAGTCATCCAGAATCAACACGGTATCTTTAGAGGTAATGGCATCGGCGTGGATCTCGATAGAGTCGGTGCCATATTCGAGCTCGTAGCTCTCGCTTACCGTCTTGCGCGGCAGCTTGCCCGGCTTGCGTGCGGGCACAAAGCCAGCGCCCAGGGCGACGGCCACGGGCACGCCGACCATAAAGCCGCGGGCCTCGGGACCCACGACCTTGGTGATGCCCATGCCGGCAAAATGCTCAGCCAGGGCATCAACCATGGCCTTTAGCGCCTCGGGATTACCAAAGAGCGGCGTGATGTCCTTAAAGATGACTCCGGGCTCGGGATAGTCGGGGATGTCGACGATGTGAGATTCGAAGTCGTACATGGCATGACCTTTCATGGATTGCCGGATGGACGGCGATTATTTACTCGTGTTAGCAGACGAGCTATGCGAGGGGACGACGACCTTGGACGGCTGCACGAGCGACTCGTCGTGCGCGGCAACCGCGGGGACGCTTGCCCCATCGCTTTTAGCCTTGGTGGATTCGGAACGCGCGATCTCCTCATCGAGAGCATCGATGTCAGCGTCCTCGACCACGGCGTTGAGCGACTCAAAGACACGGTTCTTAAGGAGCGCGGTGTGCACACCCTCGGTGAGGTCGTGCAGCTTCTTGAAAGCGCGCTCGAGCTTGGCGTCGCGCTCGTCATCGGAGGTATCCATGCCGAGCATGCTCACGAGAACCTGCTCAAACATCGAAGACTCGCGGTTTGCCGACGATACGTACTGACGCAGGTTGCGCGGCTCAATGTGGAAGCGCGACAGCTCCGAGCAGTAACGGATAATCGGGAAATCTCGGCCATCGACGAGCTCTCGGTTCTGCGGGCTCTTGATGATGCGAATAAGATCGTTCTCGGCAAGGGAGCGGATAAACGAAATCTCAACACCGAGCATGTCGGGGATCGTCTCGATGGGATGCAGCTTTTGCTTGGTCTCTTTGGGTTCCGTCTTAAGCGGAACATCGGACAGAAGACCCACCTCGTAAGCCAAAGTGGACAGGTCCGTTGCGTTTTCCAAGCGCTGCTTAATGACGTTGAGCGGCATGTAGCGGGTCTTTTGCAGGTGCAGGATGACCTCGAGACGGTCAACGTCTTCCTTGGAGTACTGGCGATACCCCTTAGGCGTACGATGAGGGGTGATGAGCCCCTCATCTTCTAGAAATCTAATTTTTGAGTTCGATAGATCGGGGTATGCGCCTCGAAGAAGGTTGACGACTTGGCCGATACTCAGATAGTTGCGTTCGGCCATTACCTACTCACCGGTTTCGATGCGCTCCGGCGTGCTCTCGTGGTAGATGAGCGTGAACGTACCGATTTGAACGGAAGAGCCGTCGTGCAGCGGAGCACCGTTGACGATGGCGCCGTCGACCCAGGTTCCGTTGAGCGAGCCCAGATCCTCAATACGGGCGCCCAGGCCCTCACGAATAATGCGTGCGTGGCTGCGCGAGACCGTCATGTCGTTGAGGAAGATGCCGTTCGCGGGGTCGCGGCCGATGGTGGTCACGTCGTCCTCGAGCTCAAAGGCAGCTCCGGTCTGCGGACCCTTGACGATGGACAGAACCGGAGCGGTGATGTGCACGTTGGCCATAAGGTCGGGAACAGTGACATCGCTCGAGGGAACGCGGAAAACGCAGGTAGCGTCCGCAGTCTTATCGTTCTGAGGCATATTGTTAACCTTGTTGTCCATGACAACCCCTATCTAACGCGGCGACGCCGCAAAGAATGAACCGTACGTAATCATACCCCAATGAATCAGTCTTCGATTTCGGGGTTGAGAAAGTCGGTGTCCTCGTCCTCGGGATGCGCAATGGCCTGTTTAATGGCCACCCCTCCCTTAATGGAATAGATGACAGCGGTGAGCATGGAGAAGATGACGCCGCCGTACACAAAGAAGATGCCGAGGGGCACCGAGCTGCCATTGAGACCCGGGAATGCCGTGAACGTGGCGGGCAGCAGATGCCAGCCGTCTATGATGGGGAACCCAAGCAGCATGAGTGAGAAGCCGGTCATGAGCAGCGCCGTGGCAATCTTGCCGGGAAAGACGACATCGATGGGACGACGGTGATAATGGCGCACGATGAGCGATCCGATCCCTAAGTAAACATCGCGACCGATGATGAGTATGCAGACCCAGATGGGCAACTCGCCGCGTACCACCAGGCCCAGCACGCCGGTAAACAGCAGCGCACGGTCGCAGATGGGATCCATAACCTTGCCGAGCCACGAGACGGTTTTGGTCATGCGGGCAATCTGGCCGTCCATCCAGTCGGTGGAGGCCGCGATAGCGTAGATGACAATGGCAACGACACGGTTGTTGTCCGTCACAAACAGGTACAGGAAGACGAGCGTGAGGATCAGGCGCGTAAAGGTGATGAAATTGGAGATCGTAAAGATCTTATTCGACGGGTAATCGGAGGTGCCGATAAGCTCCTTTTTGATCTTCTTTTTGATGCCCACAGGACTCCCCCGCTGGTAAACGACAAAACTTTTGATACTATACCCGTTCTAGCGATGTCTATCCAGCGTAAGCATAGAGAGTCCAGACATGTGGAGGACGCTGTCGCAACGTGAATGTACCGTATTTGTGTACGTCAGCCTCCAAACATTTCATAAATTGTCGTTTTTGGAGGGTGACGTACAAGTTTTTGTTGAGCGAAAGTATCGATCAAGAAAGCCGTTGATTCTTTGTTGCTTACTTTGTTGATTCTTAACAAAAAAAAGGTCAGGCACTAGGCGCCTGACCTGCAAACTTCTGGTCGGGACGACTGGATTCGAACCAGCGACCCCTTGACCCCCAGTCAAGTGCGCTACCAAGCTGCGCCACGTCCCGAAGCTTTTGTTTGTTGCTCTGCTCTCGCTCGCAACAGGGAGTATATTAACCCGAAACTTTGGACTTGTGCAAGAACTTTTTTAATTATTTTTGAGCAAGTCCAAAATTGTATCTGCGAGCTGGGGTTTTGTTAGTACGGGAAGTTCTTGCGTACCTGCCGTGCTCACAATCCAGGCCTTATTGGTGTCGGTTCCAAAGCCCGAATCGGCGCGCGAGACATCGTTGGCGATGATCGCGTCGCAGCCCTTACGGGCAAGTTTTCGCTCAGCGTACTCCACGACGTTATCGGTCTCGGCTGCAAATCCGATTACACGGCGCTCGCCCTTCTGGCGCGAGAGCTCAGCCAAAATATCAACGGTCTCGACCAGTTCGATGCGATCCAAGCGTTCGTTGGCCTTTTTGAGCTTGTGATCCGCAGGAGCGGCAGGTGTGTAGTCGGCGACAGCCGCCGCACAAATGGCCGCATCGGCCGTCTGAAAGGCGCTCAGTGCGGCCTGCAGCATCTCTGCGGCGGTCTGCACGCGTACACACTCCACGCCGCGACCCACGTCGAGTGACGTCGGCCCCAGCACGAGCGTGACCGCAGCGCCGCGGCGTACGGCCTCCCCTGCCAGGGCAATGCCCATCTTGCCCGACGACCGATTACCGATAAAGCGCACCGGATCGATCGGCTCATGTGTGGGGCCGGCAGTGATGACGATGCGCTTGCCTGCAAGGTCCTGTGGCACGGGATTGAGCACCTCGCAGATGGCTTCGACGATGTCCTCGGGCTCGCTCATGCGCCCCGTGTCCACGTCACCGCAGGCAAGGTAGCCACTACCGGGGCCAACCACGTGCACCCCGCGGTCGCGCAGCATGGCCATATTGGTCTGGGTTGCCGGCGCCTTCCACATGCCATTGTTCATGGCAGGCGCGATCACAATGGGTCGCGGCGTGGCGAGCAGCGTCGTGGAGATGAGGTCATCGGCGATACCGTTTGCCATCTTGGCGATGATATTGGCCGTCGCGGGTGCCACGACCACCAGGTCGGGCTCCTGCGCGAGCGAAATGTGGTGGATGGGGTCGGAGGGGTCATCAAACAGACCTACCGCGACCGGCTCATTGGTGAGCGCGCGGAAGGTGAGCGGGCCCACAAACTCGGTGGCATGCTCGCTCATAACGACCTTGACGCGTGCGCCGCGCTTTTGCAGCAGGCGCACGATATTGCACGACTTATAGGCGGCGATCCCGCCGGTAATGCCCAGCAGGATCGTTTTTCCCTCAAGTTGCATTGAATTGTTGGGTGCCGCCGTCATCATTTAAGCTTCCTTGCTGGGGAGCACGAGCAGGCGGTGGCAATACGGGCAGTGCGTAATCTCACTACCGTCGTGGTTGAGGTCGCTCATGGACGATGCCTGCAGCGCGGTATGGCAGACCGTGGGGATGTTGCCCTGGATGGTCTCGACGGCCAGGCCGCGGAACTGCTTAAGCAGGCGCTCGTAATCGGTGAGCACGTCAGTCGGCAGTGTGGCGGCAAGGGCGGTGCGCTCCTTGGTGGCGGCATCAATCTGGGCCTGCAGGTCGGCGGCCTTGGCTCGTGCGGCCTTGGTGTCAGCCTTCACGCTCTCCTCGAACTTGGCGATGATGGCCTGCGCGCGGGCCTCGCGGTCGAGCGCTTCCTTATGGGCGACGATGACGTCCTTGCGGGTGTGCTCGATCTTGTCCAGACGCTTGGCCAGGGTGGCAAGCTCATTCTCCAGGTCCTGCACCTCGCGGTAATCAGAACCGTCGACGTGACGCTTCTTGGCAGCCTCGATGGCGTTGTTGGTCTGAATCTCGGTGGTGTTGAGATCGTCGAGCTCAATGTCCAGGTCCTTGCGCTGGGCGTAGAGCTTGGTCATCTCGGACTTAAGCTTCACATAGGTCTTACGCTTGGAAGCGAGCTCCTTGAGCTCCGGCATATTGGCAAGTTCGCTCTTGTTGCGGGCGAGCTCCAAATCGATCTGTTGCAGCTTGAGTAGCGTAGCGCCGGCGCTCATAAGTTCTCTCCTTTTGTCACAGTCCACCATTGGCAAGGGTTCAGTATTTTAATCGCATGACGGGGGTCGACCCCGGCGTCAACTGCAGAGTTCATCAATATATCAACGAACGGCTCTTCGGAGCGGTCGTGGCCGAGCAAAATCACGCTCAGTCCGCGCAAGGCAAGGTCCTGCGCCACGTGGTAGCCTGCTTCGCCCGTCACGACAACGTCGGCGCCCGCGGCGATGGCAAGCTCACCAAAATCGCCGAGGGAGCCGCCCAGAATGGCGACGGTGCGGCACGGGCGATCGGCTTCGCCCCACACACGCGGGTCGCTGCCGAAAGCCGTGGCAGCACGGGTGGCAAGATCGCGCAGCGTGCACGGGTCGTTGGGCGTCGCAAGCGCGCCTAGGCCGGTGGCTTCGGGGTCGTCCACGTACTCCAGTGAGCTCACGGGTGCGGCACCCAGCAGCTTGCTCAGGCAGACACGGGCTTCGTGCGAACGGTCCAGGTTGGTGTGGAGCGATATGATGCTCACGCCGCAACGGGCCGCCTCGTAGAGCGCCGCGCTGCATTGGGGGCGTGTGGCATCCGCCGGACAAAAGGCCTCGGGCGCCTTGATGTATATGGGATGATGCGTCAGCAGCACGTTGGCGCCGGCCTCCTGGGCGCGGTGCACATTGGCTTCGGTCGCATCGAGTGCGCAGGCAACACCGGTAATCTCCGCGGCAGGGTCGCCGACGGAGAGTCCTACATGGTCCCAACTCTCGGCATCGGTCTTGAGATAGCGTGCCAGCAGCGCGCGCTCAAGCTCGGCGGTGATCATGCGGCACCCACGATCGAGAGGAGCGTCTGGGCAAACTCGTCCAGATCGCCCGGATTCACGCGGTCATCAAAGGAAATGCGCAGTGCGCCCAATGCCTGCTCGCGA
This sequence comes from Collinsella sp., assembly GCA_019414365.1. Classification (GTDB taxonomy): domain Bacteria; phylum Actinomycetota; class Coriobacteriia; order Coriobacteriales; family Coriobacteriaceae; genus Collinsella. The sequence goes on along the minus strand of DXMC01000003.1, from coordinate 14,223 downwards.
CCAATGCCCATGGCGCTGAGCACGTGGCTCGGGTCCATGCTGCCGCTCGAGCAAGCCGATCCGGCCGAAACCTCAAAGCCGGCGGCGTCGAGCTTGACGATGAGCTCCTCGGAGTCCATGCCGTCAACGTAGATCGAAACCATACCCGGCAGACGGTCGACCTGCTCGTAGTCGCCCATGGTGGCATGAATGCGTGGATGGGCCGTAAGCGTGGCGTAGAGTTTGTCGGAAAGGGCTTGCAGCTTTTCGCGCTCCTGAGCCACTTGGGGCGCCAGCGTGCGGGCAGCAGCGGCAAAAGCCAGCTGCGTGCGCAGGTCCTGCGTGCCTGCACGACGTCCGGCTTCCTGTCCACCGCCAAAGATGCGCGGACGCAGCGGCGTGCGGTTCTTAAGGTAGAGTGCGCCGGATGCCACGGGGCCGCCGATCTTGTGCGCGGCAACGGTCATAGCATCGACGCCCAGCTCGGTGGCGTCGAGCGGAATATGCAGATAGCCCTGGATGGCATCGGTGTGGAACAGGGCGCCGGCGGCATGTGCAGCAGCGGCAAGCTCGCGGATGGGCTGCACCACGCCGGTCTCGTTGTTGGCGACCATAATGCTTACGAGCGCCACGTCGTCGCCTAGTAGCTCGACAAGCGTGGCAGGCTCAATGTAGCCCATGCGGCAGGGCTGCACCAGGTCGACGCTAAAGCCTGCGGCACGCAGCAGCGGCAGGTTGTCCAGAATCGAATCGTGCTCGATGGCAGAGACGATCACGCGGTTACGCTTACGGTCGCGCTGACGTGCACCCTCGGCAAGACCGAGTAGCGCCAGCTGGTTGGCTTCGGTGCCGCCGTTGGTCAGAACAATCTCAGACGGGCGAACGCGCGCGCCAAAGCTGCGGGCGATCTCGCGACGAGCGACTTCTAGGCGTGCGGCGGCCTTGCGGCCAAGCGAGTGCAGCGAGTTGGGGTTGACGCCGGCAAGCTCGCTGTCGTCGTACTCGCGCTGCGCAAGGAGCGCCTCGGCGCGCATGGGCGTCGAGGCGGCATAGTCAAGATTCACGGGTATGCGGTTTTGACCTGCGGTCATAAGGGTTTATGCCTCCTGTGCAGCCTCGTTGCCCAGCTTCTGCAGCAGCGCAACCTCGGCAGCGGGATCTTCGGACTTAAATATGGCAGAACCGGCCACGAGCACGTTGGCGCCGGCCTTGACGACCTCGGCAATGTTCTTGGAAGAAATGCCACCGTCGACCTCGATGAGGGGCGAAACGCCGTGGCGCTCACACATGGCCTTGAGCTCGTGCAGTTTGGCGATGGTGCCGGGGATAAAGCTCTGGCCGCCAAAGCCGGGGTTCACGCTCATGAGCAGCACCATGTCAACAATGTCGATGATGCTATCGAGCACGCAGACGGGCGTGGCGGGGTTGAGCACCACACCGGCCTTGACGCCGCGCTGCTGCAGATGCGAGAGCGTGCGGTGCAGGTGCGTGGAGGCCTCGTAGTGCACAGTGATCATGTCGGCACCGGCGTCGGCGTACCAATCGACCGTCTCGTCGGGGTTCGACACCATCAGGTGCGCGTCGACCGGCACATCGGTGGAGCGCTTGACGGCCTTAAGGATGTCAACGCCAAAGGTGAGGTTGCCGGTAAAGTGACCGTCCATAACGTCGAAGTGCACAAAGTCGGCGCCGGCGATTTTGTCGAGCTCGCCCTTGAGGTTGGCCATGTCGGCCGAAAGGACGGACGGAGCGATTTTGATGGAACCCATGGTAGTAGCCTTTCTACGCTAGTCGGTGAGTCCGTAGAACTCTTGAGAAGGGACGCGGTCGGTAAGAATCTCGAGCGCCCTATCCAAAGTAACACCGTTGTAGAGCGTTTGCTCCACGGCAAAGGTGAGCGGAATGTCTACGCCCAGTGAACGGGCAAGTTCGCTGACGCTGCGGGCCGCGACGGCGCCCTCGACAACCATATGCGTGCGCTCCTGATACTCGTCGAGCGACACGCCGTGGGCAAACTCGAAGCCAAAAGTGCGGTTACGCGAATGCTCCGAGGTACAGGTGGCAATGAGGTCGCCCATGCCGGCAAGCCCCATGCAGGTCATAGCTTGACCGCCGCGGGCGTGCACCAGACGGCTGATCTCTGCCAGGCCGCGTGTCATGATAAGGGCGAGCGTGTTGTCGCCCGCACCGGTGCCGGCGGAGATGCCGCACACGATGGCGATTACGTTTTTCATGGCGCCGCAGACCTCGACACCGGTCATGTCCTGCGACAGGTAGATGCGGAAGGCCGTTGACAGAAGCAGGTCCTTAAAGGTCTCCCCTATCTGTGGATCTTCGCTGGCGATGACGGCGGCAGAAAGACCTCCGCGGCAGATTTCCTCGGCATGGTTGGGGCCAGAAAGAGCCGCGACACGTGCCTCGTTGCCGATCTCGCTGGCGATGACCTCGCTCATGAGCAGGCCGGACTCGGGCTCAATGCCCTTTGTGAGGCAGAGCACCGGGGTATCGGCGGCGATAAAGGGCGCGGCCTGGTGGCACACGCTGCGATGGTGCGTGGAGGGCACGGCAAAGATGATGGCCTCGGCGCCGTCAAGCGCCTGGGCCAGGTCCGTCGTAGCGACAACGTTTTCCGGCAGCACGTAGTCCACCAGATAGCGCGGGTTGCGGTGCTCGCCGTTGATGCCGGCGGCCGTCTGCTTGCCATGGGCCCACATGGTCACGCGCTCGGCTCGCGCGGCGGCAAGGCCGGCGACGGCGGTTCCCCAGGAGCCAGAGCCAATTAGCGCAACATTCATGACTCTCTCCTACTTATCGTCGGGCTCGGTGACGCGCTTGGTAAACGAGAGCTTGGACTCCTTACCGGTCATGAGCTTTTTGATGTTCGCGCGATGGGCCCACACCACGGTGATGCCGATCATCGCCATGCAGAACTTGAGGCCCAGGCTGCTGTACGGAAAGACCGCGCAAGCAGCGATGGGAAGGCCGATGGCAGCGGCAAGCGATCCCACCGACACATACTTGGTGATGGCGACGGCCACGATAAACATGCCCAGCAGCGACAGGCCAATAGGCCAGTACCAGGCGAGGATTACACCCAGACCAACTGCGATACCCTTGCCGCCGTGGAAGTTGAGATAGGGCGAGAAGATATGGCCCCACACTGCCGCCAGGCAGATGACGCCGAGCATCCAGTCGCCGGCGGCACCGGGAGCCATGATGCTCACGGGGAAGCCATAGCCCACGCTCGCGATGAACGGACGCGCGATAAGGACGCAGATGGCGCCCTTCAGGCAGTCGAGCAGCAGCGTGAGCGCCGCGACCTTGGGGCCGGCCACACGCAGGGCGTTGGTGGTGCCGATGTTGCCGGAGCCCGCCTTGCGAATGTCGGTGTGGTTGAACACGCGGCCCAGGATCAGGCCAAACGGAATCGCCCCGATAAAGAACGAGACCACGGCGCAGATGGCGGTCAGCAGAATCGGATTATGCATCCTTTTGCTCCTTCTTCCTAAAGAAGAGTCGAATGGGCGTGCCGGCAAAGTCGAAGGTCGAGCGCATGCGGTTCTCCACGTAGCGCTGATAGGTGTCGTTGACCAGATCGCTGTGGTTGACGAAGAACGTGAACGTCGGCGGGTTGACGCCCGTCTGGGTCACGTAGTGCATGCGCAGGCGGCGCTTGCCGTCCACCACGGTATGACCGAACTCGCGCAGGTCGGTGAGGAACGTGTTGAGGCGCGAGGTGCTGATCTTTTGCGAGCGCGTCTTCTCGGCGGCGTCTACCATTGCCCAGATCTTCTCGACGCTGCGGCCGGTCAGGGCAGAGATGCGCAGGTACTGGGCCCAGGGAGCCATAACGCCCAGACGGCGGTCGATGGTCTCCATGCAGGCCTCGCGCTTACGGTCGTCGTCGAGCAGATCCCACTTGTTGAGCAGCACCACGATGGCGCAGCCGCGCTCGATGGCAAGACCCATGACCTTCTGGTCCTGCTCAGTGACGCCCACGGAGGCATCGACGACGAGCAGCGCCACGTCGGCGCGGTCGATGGCACGCAGGCCGCGGACCATGGAGTAGTACTCGATGTTCTCGTACACAGTGCTCTTCTTGCGGATGCCCGCGGTATCGACCATGCGGTAGTGCTTACCGTTGCGCTCCACGACGGTGTCGATGGCGTCGCGCGTCGTGCCGGCAATGTTGGACACGATAGAGCGGTCGGCGCCCAGGATACGATTGAACAGCGACGACTTACCGGCATTGGGGCGGCCGATGATGGCTACGTTCAGCGCGTCGGGGAACTCATCGGCGACCTCGTCCTCTTCCTCCGGAAGCAGGGCCACGATGTCATCGAGCAGGTCGCCCGTACCGTGGCCATGCAGGGCCGAGAGCGGCGTGGGCTCGCCGATGCCGAGCGAATAGAACTCCCAGATGCTGTCGTTTTCGCGATCGGGGTTGTCGAGCTTGTTCACCAGCAGAAAGACCGGCTTGTCGCAGCGCTTGAGCATGCGGGCGACCGACTCGTCCTCCTCGGTGACGCCGGTGCGGCCATCGACCACAAACAGGATGACGGCGGCTTCCTCGGCGGCGGCGAGCGCCTGGTCGCGGATGGACGTGGCAAAGACGTCGTCGCTCTTGAGCGGCTCGATACCGCCCGTGTCGACGATGGTGAACTCGCGGCCGTTCCAGTCGGCCGTGTGATACGAGCGGTCGCGCGTGACGCCGCGGGACTCATGGACGATGGCGTCCGAGGTCTGGGCCAGGCGGTTGACGAGCGTGGACTTGCCCACGTTGGGGCGTCCGACGACGGCGACGATAGGTTTCATCTGCACTCCTTTAATGGGTAGGGTCAGTGGAAATGTTAGAGTCCGCGGGCACAATGCCAAGGATGTGCTCCAGGGTATCGAGCAGTTCATGCGGCATGGTCGACACCACATGAACCTCGGCGCCGCGACTGGTAAGGCTTGCGAGTAAATCGTCACGATGATACTCGTCAAGCGTCATGCCGTCAGCGTTGAACATGAGCTTAGGCACAAAGAGCATAACCCCCGACAGATCTTGGGGCAGCTGCTCCAGAATGTCACACGCGACGATGAGGCCGGTCACGTCCACGTTGCCGCCAAAGTAGCGGTTCTTGATGGCCGTGACAGTGCCGGCGAGACCATGCGGCGACTCCACAAAGCGCGCCACGGTGTCGCGTGCGCTGGCGCCCGAGAGACACAGAAGCCGCTGGTTGCGGGCGGCGACGGCCTCGCGGACGCGGGCCAGACGCTCGGCGTCGGTAGCCAGCACGTCGTCGGTCTCGTCCAGATACGAGCGGATCATGCCGATGCCGTCGTAGTACTGCGGGTAACCGTCGTAAAAGTCTGCCTCGGGCGGATCGATGCCGGCGTCCAGGTAGAACTCGTCGCTCATCTGGAAGGTGTGGCGGCCAAAACGCTCGAAGGCGCGGTCCTGGTAGGGACGGATCATGGCAATGGTCTCGCGCGCCAGTTCGGGCTTGTCGCTGTATGACCAGCTAAAGCGGTTCTGATGCTTGGTAAAACCGAGCGGCACAATGCCCAGGCTTGTGATTTGCTCGTGCTCCTCGCAAAAGCGCAGGGTCTTTTCCAGCTCTTCGCCGTCGTTCATGCCAGGGCACAGTACGATCTGGGCGTGGATCTCGATGCCGGCGGCCATGATGGTCTCGAGCACGTCCATGCCTCGCTGGGCGTTGCGGCCCATCATACGACGGCGGACGTCGGGGCTCACGGCGTGGACCGATACGTTCATGGGACTCATGTTGCGCTGGATGACGTTTTGCACGTCCTCGTCGGTGAGGTTGGTGAGCGTGACGAAGTTGCCCTGCAAAAAGCTTAGGCGATAGTCGTCGTCGCGAATATAGAGCGTGGAGCGGCCGCCCTTGGGGAGCATCGTCATAAAGCAAAATACGCAGGCGTTCACACAGGTGCGCATACCATCGAAGATGGGGTCATCGAATTCAAGGCCCCAGTCCTCTCCCGGGAAGCGGTCGAGCTCGACGGGGGTGACGCTGTTGTCGCGCGGGTCGAAAACCTCGAGGTCGACGGTGTCGTCGTCGGCCTCCCAGAGCCACACGATCATGTCGGTGAGCGCCTCACCGTTGACCGTGAGCACACGCATGCCCGGCTCGATACCCACATCCCACGCGGGCGATTCGGGACGCACGTTCTTTACGAGCGCGCCCTCACCCGGCTCGGGGTCGCGGCTGCGCCCGTAATCGGCCACCTCGGCGGCGTATGCGGGTACGGTCTGGTCCATGATTAGCGGCAAAGCTCCTTGATGCGCTCGACGGCGCGCTCGATGTGTTCTTGCGGGGTGGAGGCTCCGGCGGTGATGCCGATGTGGTGAGCGTCGGTAAACCAAGCGGTCTCAAGCTCTGAAGCTTCCTCGATGTGATGCGTGCGCTCGCAGGCGTCTGCGCAAATTTGCGCCAGGCGGCGGGTGTTGCCCGAGTTCTTGCCGCCCACGACGACCATGCAGTCGCAGCGGTTGGCAAGTGTGGCTGCTGCCTGTTGACGCTCACTCGTGGCGGCGCAGATGGTGTTGATCACACGCAGCTCCTGCACGCGCGGGGTGATAGCTGCCACGACCTCGGCGAGGTTCTGCGCGGTCTGGGTGGTCTGCACGACGAGGCCTACCTTGCCCTTGAACGACAAGGCGTTGGCGTCGGCGGCACAGCTCACGACCAGCGCATCAGTGCCGGCGTGGCCCAGGATGCCCTCCACCTCAGGGTGACCTGGCTCGCCTACGACCACCACGCGGTAGCCCTCGCGCACCAGGCGCTCGGCTGCCATATGGACCTTCTTCACGTAAGGGCAGGTGGCGTCGACGACGTTAAGGCCACGCTCGCGAGCGGCATCGATCACCTGCGGCACCACTCCGTGCGCGCGAATGATTACGGTGCCCGATGCGGCGTCGTCCAGGTTCTCGGCCAGGCCAACGCCTGCCTCAGCAAGCTCGCGCACCACGATGGGGTTATGGATGAGCGGACCCAAGGTATGAACCTGAGTGCACTCCCCTGCCTGCGGCGCGGCGGCTAGCGCCATATCGAGCGCACGCTGTACGCCGTAGCAAGTACCGGCGTGGGCGGCGATCTCGATGGTAGGCGCGGTTGCCTGGTCGGACGCAGTCGCGGCGGTGTTCGTCACATTCTCGCTCATGGCTAGAACCTGCCCGGATGCTCGGCGCACAGCTCGTCTCGCATAGCGTAGACGCGGTTCATGGCCTCGGACTCAAACCATTCCAGGCGCTCCGTGCGTTTAAGCCCGGCCGGTGCGTCGGAAAGCGAGACGGCCTTGCCGGCGCGGATCCAGCACTTCTTGGGGCGCATGAGCTTTTTGCCCGCAGGCGCAATATCGGACCAGCCGCAGATGGCGAGCGGGTTGACGGGCGCCTTGCCCATCTGAGCGATGAGCGCAAAACCGCCGTGGACCTCGGGCTTGATCTCGCGCGAGCGGATGCGCGTGCCCTCGGGGAAGATCAGGACGTCCTCGCCGCGCTGCAGCGCATGCTGAGCGGCGCGCAGGCACTTCATATCGGCAGTACCGCGCTCCACGGGGATGCCGCCAACGCGGCTAAAGGCCCAGCGCACAATCTTGCTCTTGGCGAACTCGGACTTAAAGATGGGACGAATGCGGCGGCCGCCAAAGAACAGCGCCGTCTCCACGGCCAAGAGCTCGGCCATCGAGGTGTGGTTGCAGATGACCACGCTGCCGCGGCCTTCCTGGCGCTCAAACAGCAGATCGGCGTCCTCGACCTTCCAACGCCACATGAGCTTGGAGAAGGCCCACAGGATGGCCATAACCACGACGACGGTGCCGCGGATGAGCACGGGGAACTCTGCATAAGGAGCGTTGTAATAATCCTCGGGCGTCTGCTTAAACAGGCGCATGGGCTACCTCCTTTGGTTGATGAGGTCCTCGATTATCGAGACGACCTCATCGATGGTGTGGGCGGTGGAGTCGACGTGCACGGCGTCCTCGGCGGGCACGAGCGGGGCGACCTCGCGGCTGCTGTCGAGCTTGTCGCGCTGCTTAAGGGCGTCGAGGGTCTCGTCGGCCTCGGCTTCGAGCTGCTCGGACGTGAGCGGCTGGGCGTCGTTTTGGTGACGCTGCAGCACGCGGCGGCGGGCGCGCTCACGCGGGTCGGCGGTCAGGAAGACCTTGACCTGCGCGTTAGGGAACACGACGGTACCGATGTCGCGACCCTCAGCCACGATATCGCGGTCCTCGGCGGCGCGGCGCTGGTGGATGAGCATGGCGGCGCGCACGCCCGGATAGGCCGAGACCTTGGACACGTTGGCGTCGACCTGCGGGGTGCGGATGGCGGCCGAAGCGTCCTGGCCGTCAATGGTCAGGCGCGTGTCCTCGCCGGTGCCGTTGGTAAAGCGAATCTCGATCTGCTCGGCGAGGGCGTCGATGGCCGCCTCGTCGTCCAAATCGATGCCACGGTCGAGCGCGGCGAAGGTGACGGCGCGGTACATAGCGCCCGTGTCGAGCTTGTTAAAGCCCAGCTGGCGGGCGATCTCCTTGGCGATGGTGGACTTGCCGGAACCGGCGGGGCCGTCGATGGCGACGATCATGCAATGCTTCCTTTCGATGGGTGACGTGCTGGTATGGTTCGCGGGCGTTGGGGCGCGGCGGGTTGCCTAGCCCGTGTAGCGCTCACGGTAGGTGTTACGCTTGGGTGCGGAGCCGTGGCTGCCGTGATGACGCGTGCGGCTGGCGGGCGTGTCTTGGGGTTTGCCGCCGTTGCGCTTGGAGCTGGCT
>DXMC01000003.1:0-5456 GCA_019414365.1 Collinsella sp. | reverse complement strand
GATGCAGACGAATTACCGGATGGTGAATCTTGCTCAACATGCGCTTAACCTGATTCTTGCGACCCTCGCGGATGATGACCTCCACGGCGGTGGTGCCGGGCTTGACGCCCTGGGGAGCTACGGCCTCGGCCTCGTGTGCGGTGATGACTCGGCAGATTGCCGGCTGGCAGAGGCCGTCGTCGAGCTCGATGCCACGGCGTAACGGCGTGAGGTCGCGGTCGGACAGTTCGCCGTCAACAAGTGCCTGGTAGGTCTTGTAGACGTGCTTGCTCGGGTGCAGCAGGTCCTGCGACAGGTCGCCATCGGTGGTAAAGAGCAAGAGGCCCGTGGTGTCGCGGTCCAGGCGGCCCACCGGGAACAGACCCGGAAAGCGGTCGCGGGGAACCAGGTCCGCTACACAGGGGCGCTCCTGCGGGTCGCTCATGGTGGTGAGGTAGCCGGTCGGCTTGTAGAGCATCAGGTACACGGCGCCTTGATTGAGCTTGACGGGCATGCCGTCGACCTCAATGTGATCGCGGTCGACATCGACCTTGGTGCCCAGCTCGGTCGCGACCTCGCCGTTAACGGTCACGCGGCCGGCGGTCATCAGGTCCTCCGAGCCGCGGCGGCTCGCCACGCCCGCACGCGCCAAAAAGCGCTGCAGGCGCATGGTGTGCGGGTAGACGGGCTGGGCGTCGGCTGCGGGTACTGCGTTGCCCATGGCGCGCGTCTCCCCTGCTTCGTTAGTCCTCGTCATGCAAATCCTCCGAGGTCTCGTCGACGACCAGGGTCTCCAAGTCCTCGACTGCCTCAACATCTTCAACATCGGTATCAAGCAGTTCGCGCTCTTCGTCCAGGTCCTCGGCCTGATCCTCGAGCGTGGACTGAATGCTGCGGCCGCTCAGGCGCTCACGGATAAACTGGCGCGACTGCTCGTCGGGGGCAAACTGCTCCAGATCGGGCAGGTCGCGGGTGGAGCGCAGACCGAACTTTTCCAAGAAGGCGTTGGTCGTGCCGTAAATGATGGCCTGGCCGCGCTGGGGGTCACGGCCGAGCTCGCGCACCAGACCCTTGTCCACGAGCGACGCGATGACGCCGTCTGAGTTGACGCCGCGGATGCCCTTGACCACCTCGCGCGTTACGGGCTGGTGGTATGCGATGACGGCCAGGGTTTCGAGCGCCGCCTGGGACAGCTTTTGCGTGTCCCAGCTCAACACATAGGCCTCGACCACGTCGTGGTAGGCGGGGTGCGTGAACAGGCGCCAGCCGCCGGCGACCTCGCGCAGCTGAAAGCCGCGGTTGGCCTCCTCGTACTCAACCTTGAGCTCGGCGAGCAGCGACGCGCACTCGCCGGGGGCGATATCCAGTGCGCCGGCCAGCGCGGGCGCACTTACCGGGTCGCTCGACACCAGCAGCAGCGCCTCGAGGGCACCTTTGAGGCTATTTGCCTCCAGCGTGGAAAGGGTTGACATGGTTGCGGCTCCTATTCAGTGAGCTCGGGGCCCTCGCCGGGCACGTATGCCTCGGCTCCCTCGACTCGGTTGATGCAGATGGTTCCGAAGATCTCGTCCTGGCTCAGCGTGAGCGAGCCGCGCTTGGCAAGCTCAAGCATGGCCAGGAAGGTGACGACGAGCTGCTCGGTGGTGGCATCGCCGTCCAGTAGCTCGCGGAAGGTGCAGGTTTGGTGTGCCATGGTAAAGCGGTCGACTGAGGCTACGGTCAGGTCGAGCGGCACGCGATGCGGCGCCACGTGCTCGGCCTCCAGCAGGAAGGTCTGTCGCTTGCCGTCCAGGTCGGCGCAGATGACGGCGAGACCGCGCAGGGTGATGCCTGCCAGGTAGTCGGGCATGAGCCCCAGAAACTCCGGGTCGGGACCGGCCACACGCGGGTGCATGCGGCTTTCGGCCTGCATGCGGGCACCGAGGGCCGCAGCCGCGCCCTTAAACTGCTTGTAGGCAATCAGGCGCTGGATCAGGACCTCGCGCAGGGCGTCGCCGTCGAGCGCGCTGAGTTCCTCGAGGTCTTCGTCGAACTCGTCATCGTCGTCATCGACTTTGCGTGGGGCCTCCTGCGGCACCAGAGAGGCGGCCTTGATGTCTAAAAGGGTTGCCGCGACCAGCAAAAAGTCGCTCGCCACGTCCAGGTCCAGTGCCTCGATGCGCTCGGCCTCGGCAAGGTACTGCTCGGCCACCTCACTGATCGAGATGGCGCCGATATCTACTTTTTGGCGGGTTACCAGCTGCAGCAGCAGGTCGAACGGTCCGCTGTAGACCTGCGTCGACACGCGATACGACATCTTCGACCTCCTTTGACGGCGCCTTCGCGGCGCGGTTTGGGTGCATGTTACGACCGTTTTGCACGGTCGACCTGTTAGTTTACCTTAGATGGCGGCGATTGCGAAGTTAAGCAGCTGCTCAGCGAGCGGATACACGGTAACGTCGAAATAGCGACCGATTACGTCGATGCCGGTCCACATGGGCAGCAGGTACAGCACCAGGATGAGGATGGGCATGGCGTATTGCTGCAGGCGGTAGTAGTTGGCGAGCGCCTTGCCCTTGAGGAAGGGCACGATGATCGACGAGCCGTCGAGCGGCGGGATCGGGATGAGGTTGAAGAACGCGAGTGACAGGTTGACTACGATGAACGTGGCGCCGAAGTTCATGATCTGCGATGCCACGGCAAAGGACATGCTGGTGTAGAGGTTGCCATAGGTCAGGCGCATGAGGGCGGCAGCAAGACACGCGAGTGCGATGTTCGATGCGGGGCCGGCTACGCTCACCAGGACCTCGTCGCGCTTGGGGTGCTTGAGGTTGTTGAGGTAGACGGGTACGGGTTTGGCGAAGGCGAACACCGGGCCACCGGCTGCGAGCATGAGCAGCGGCAGGATGATGGTGCCAAACGGGTCGATATGGTTGAGCGGGTTGAGCGAGACGCGGCCGCGCGAGCGAGCCGTTTTGTCGCCGAGCGCCCAGGCTGCGGCGGCGTGCGCGCTCTCGTGGATCACGATGCCAACGATGACGGCAACGGCACTGGCGAGCAGGTTCATGATGTAGCTGCTGGACATAACGCTCCCCTAGCGGACGCGGCGCGAGGCGCGCGTGAGCAGGTAGTCAATTACAAACAGGATCACAGCGACGATAGCATAATCCAGGCGGAACACACCGCCAAAAGGCGACGTGATGACGCCGTAGCCGGCGATGGCGCTCGGCAGTGCACGCGAAAGCTCAACGACAAAGCCAACGATCTGCAGCTTGGCGGTGAGGCCGCTAAAGCACAGCAGCACGGTCATCGCGCTCATAAAAATGCCGCAGATGCGACAGGCGATGGCGATGATGCTCATCGCCACGGCAGCGGCCTTACGAGAGTTCACGCGCGGTCTCCTCTTCGATCTGGGTGGAAAGCTCCAGCCATTCGTCCTCGAGCTTGGGCAGCTCTTGCTTAAGGCCGTTATATTCCCCCAGCGCGGCGTTGAACTTGTCTTGATCGGCATAAAGCTCTTCGCTTGCCATCAATTCCATAAGCTCGTCATAGCGGGCGCGCTTTTTGTCGAGCTCCGTCTCGATCTTCTTGAGCTGGTTACGCACGCCCTTGAGTTTTTTGTTGAGCGCGGCGCGGGCCTGGGCCTCGGCGCGCTTTTGCTCCTTGGTCTTTTTGCCCTCGGCCGGCTTAGGAGCGGCAGCGGGGGTGTCGGCCTGGGCGGCGCTAGCTTTGGTGGGCTTGGCCGCGGCGGGCGCGCTCTCCCCTGCCGCCTCGGCGGCGGCGCGGGCTGCGAGGTCCTCGCGCTTGTAGAGGTAGTAGTCGTAGTCGCCGTCGTAGACTGTGACTTTGCCATCGCGGATGTCGATGATGCGGTTGGCAACGGCGCGCACCAGGTGCTCGTCGTGACTGATCAGCACAATGGTACCGGGGAAGTTTTGCAGGGCGTTCTCGAGCATGTCCACCGAGTCGATGTCCAGGTGGTTGGTGGGCTCGTCCAGGCACAGGAGCGCCTCGGGGGCCACGAGCATCTTAGCCAGGGCCAAGCGCGCCTTTTCGCCGCCGGAAAGGACGCGTACCTGCTTTTCGATTGCGTCGTTGTCACTAAACAGGAAGGCGCCCAGCAGGCTGCGCTGCTGCGGCACGGTCCACTTGGGCGTAACGGTGTCGATCTCTTGCAGGACGGTGTTGGATTCGGTCATGCCCTCGAGTGCGTGCTGGGCGTAGTAGGCCACGCCCACGTTGGTGCCCAGATCGCGCGTGCCGGTAGTTGGCGGCTCCAGACCGGCGAGGATTTTCATGAGGGTGGACTTGCCGGCGCCGTTGGGGCCGACGAGCGCCACATGCTCGCCGCGGTAGAGCTTGAGGTCGATGTCGCTGTAGATATGCTTTTTGCCGTAGGACTTGGAGACGCCCTCGAGCCCCACGACCATGTCGCCGGAGCGCGGCGGGTCGGGGAACTTAAAGTCGATGTGCTTGTGGCCCTCGGGCAGGATGACAAGCTCCTTTTTGATCTGCTCGATCTTGCGGATGCGCTCCTGGGCCTGGGCGGCCTTGGTGGGCTTGTAGCGGAACTTGTCGACGAAAACCTGCATGTGGGCGATGTCGCGCTCCTGGGCGGCGCGCTTGGCGCGCATCTGCTCCAGGTTGTCCTCGCGCTGCTTGAGGTAGCTGCTGTAGTTGCCGGTGTAAGTGGTCACGCGACGGTTTTCGAGAGCGGCGACATGGTCGACGCAGGCGTCCATGAAGGCGCGGTCGTGGCTGACGATGAGGACGGCGCCGTCGTAGTTGGCGATAAAGCCGCGCAGCCACTGGACGCTCTCGAGGTCCAGATGGTTGGTGGGCTCGTCTAACAGCAGCAGGTCGGGATGGCGCAGGAAGAGCTTTGCCAGCGCGATACGCATCTGCCAGCCGCCGGAGAACTCGGAGCACGGGCGCTCAAAGTCGGTGACTTTAAAGCCCAGGCCGGACAGGATCTTGCGAGCGTTGCTCTCGAGCTCGTAGCCGCCCAGATGCTCAAAGCGATCCTGGACCTGGCCATACTCGTTAAGGAGTGCGTCGACGTCCTTCCCCTGTTCGGAGAGCTCGGTGATCTGGGCCTGCAGCTCGTTGGCGCGCTCGCCCATGCGGCGGATTTCCTTGGCAGCGGCCATGACCTCGGCGAGGATGGTGGTGTCCTTTTGCTCCAGGTTGGTTTCCTGCTCTAGGTAGCCCACCTGGCAGTCCTTGGCGTACTGGACCTGGCCGGCATCGGGGCTGTCGATGCCCATGATAATCTTGAGCATGGTGGTTTTGCCGGCGCCGTTGGGTCCCACGAGCGCGAAGCGCTCGCCGGGGTTGATCTGGAAGGACGCGCCGCTAAAGAGGACGCGTGCGCCGAAGCTTTTTTCGATCTTGTCGACCAGGAGGATCATGGTGCCGCCTTTGACCTTGTGTGCCTATATGAAAAAAGGCCCCAACTTGCGTTGGAGCCTCATTCAATGCTCGGGTGGAGACGAGGG
>DXMC01000029.1:1141-33131 GCA_019414365.1 Collinsella sp. | reverse complement strand
TCGGCCATGGCGTCCTCGATGGGCAGGCGGCGCACGATGTAGCAGTGGTGCACCTTCTGGTTGCGCGCGAAGTCCTCGGGGATGGTCTGCGCCGTAATGTCCTCCAGCACCACGCCCGCGCGCGCGAGCTTGCGCGTTTCGGGGCGGAAGCCACGCAGGTTGCAGCTAAAGATGGCGTGGCCGCCCTGTGCGAGCAGGCGCGATACGCCGGCCAAAAGCTCAACATGGTCGCGCTGGACATCCCAGGTGCGGCGGCCCATCTTGGACGAGTTCGAGAACGTGGGCGGGTCGACAAAGATCAGGTCCCAGCGGTTGCGCGTCTGGCGCTGGTCGCGAATCCAGGCGAGCACGTCGTCGCGCACAAAATGATGCTGAGGTCCCACAAAGCCGTTCTGGCGCATGTTGCGCTCGGCCCAGTCCAGGTAGGTGTTGGAGAGGTCGACCGTCACGGTCTCCTCGACGCCGCCATCGGCCGCGTAGCAGGTGGCAGTGCCGGTGTAGGCAAACAGGTTGAGGAAGCGGCGCGCCTGCTTGGCGTGCTCGCGCACTAGGCTGCGGGTGACGCGGTGATCCAGGAAGATGCCCACATCCAGATAGTCGTCAAAGTTGACGGCAAAGGTGAGGCCGCCCTCTTCGATGAGCGGCAGGCGACGGCGCGCGATGTTGGCGCGTTCGCCCGATCCGCCCTTGCCGGCGCCCTGCTTGCCGTACTGCGAGCCGCCACGCGAACGCATGCGGGCCTTGGCGTGCACGTGTTCGGCCGGAACATCCAGGATGCGCGGCGCGATGGCCAAGATGTCGAGCATGCGGGCCTGGGCCAGTGCGGGGTCGATGGTCTTAGGCGCGGCGTATTCGGCGATGACGAGCCGGCGGCCCGGCGTCTGCGGGCAACCCTCGTACAGATCGATGGCGGCGGAGTAGTCGGGCAGGTCGGCATCGTAGACGCGGTAGCAGCTCACGCCCTCGCGCTTGGCCCACTTGCGGCGCAGGCGTGCGTTCTTGCGCAGGCGGTTGGCGAACTGCTCCGACTCGGGGATGAGCACGGGCAGCGGCTTGCCGTCGCCCAGGTCGAGCATGGCGGCAGGCTCGGGCATGGCGGAAGCGGTGGCTTTGTCGTTGACGTCGTTGGCATTCGCAACCTCGGCCTCGGCATCCGCACTGGTCGCAGTCTCAAACGCTGCGGCGGCGTGGTCGAGAGAAGGCCAGACTTCGACGGTCGCCTCCTCGTTGTTGGGCATGACGGCAATCGAGCGCACGGGCTCGGCGTGGAGCGCGCGGGCCAGCAATCCGTCGCGGGTGAGCGCGGCGACCGGTGCCGAAGCGAGTTCGGGCGCGCGGCGCAGCTCGCCGACCAGCGTCATGGCGTCGTGCATGAGCGAAAGCGGTGTCTCGGTCGTATCCGCGACCACGGCGGCGCCGGCGACAGCGCCCGCGTGGTCCAGTACGGTGGCGGACTTGGCGGCGCAAAAATCGACAAAGCGCTTGTAGCCGGCACATTTAACCATGCGCTCAGCGGTTTTGCGGGCGGCGGGGTCAACATCCACGGCCACGATGCGCGCCTGGCGCTCGCGCGCTGCCGCCTCGCGCCCGCGCGCCTCGGCGAGCAGCTGCTCCCACAGGGCGGCATCGTGCAGCTGCCAGCCCTCAAAGCCCCAGCGCTCGCGTGCGGCGCCCGGGGCGCGGTCGGTCAGAATGTTCACGGCCTCCAGCAGCAGACCGCCGCCGGCGCACGAGGCATCGATCAGCGTGGGAAGGGCTTCGTTCTCGTAATCGTCGGCCGTCAGCTCGCGCTCGCATAGTGCGGTCCAGCCGACCTGCGCCAGCACCAGGGCGGCGTAGTCGGGGCGCAGCACGTGCGCGCCCTCGCCGGCGCGGGTCGCTGCGGGCGGTAGGCGTTTGAACAGCGGGTCGCCCGAAAGGTCCAGGCTGATGCTCGCGCGGCGCTGACGCAGCGAAAGTAGCAGGTGGACGTCGGGATCGACGGCGTCGACATCGGCGCGACGGCCCGTGGTCTCGGCCAGACGGTCGCACAGCGCGTCCTTGGCGCGCAGGGCCGAGAAGCGCGTGTTGCGCAGCTGCTCGGTCACGCCGCGGGCGGTAATGGCGATGGTGGCGCCGGGGCGGACGATGCTCTCCCAGGCGATGTCGTAAACGCTATCGTACAGTTCATCGGCATCCTGCGCCTCAAAGCGCCCGAGTACCACGAACACGCGGCTCGCCAGGCGCGACCACAGACAGGCGCGGTAGCCTTCTTCGAGCTCGCCCTCAAACGTAGCGCGGCCCTTCAGGCGGCGGACATGCGAAAGCCCGAGCCACTTGAGCTCGTCGGCGAGTGCGGACTCAAAGCCCTCGGGGCAGCTTGCGTAAAATTCCATGGGTGACCTCTCTGGTTGCGTCGCTCCATTATATGATGGATGCTTCGTTTGCCATCGCCCTCGAAAGGAACCCATATGATTGATGCGTGCCCCTTGATTCCCATTTTCATTGCAACGGCCTCAGGACTCGGGGCCTCGCACAGGCTCCCGCCGCCTTACAGAACTGAAAGCTGGGCGTAGGGCAAATCTATGGCACGTGACCTGCGATTGCTCGGCCATAGATGGCGTAATCGAGGCTAAGGGAGGGCATCATGCGCAAGGGAAACGAGAGCTGGTTCTGGCACGCGAACGACATGGTGGTGACGGGCGACATGAACCCCGTGGTCCGCGTCCTGTGGGCCGCGCTCATCGTAGGCATCGGCGTCGCGACGATGGCCACGCTCTGGATCGTCACGAGGTAGCGCGCCACGAACGGATGACGAGGCACGCGGCGCATGCCACGCTGGCGGAACCCTAGCCTCGCTGCTGGACAATCTGTTCGATGAGCTTCGCGACGGAGTCCTCGGCTGCGTTCCCGATCAGGTGATGGGCCGCGGCCTTCGCCTCTGGCATCGCGCCCGCGACTGCGTAGGAGTTCGGCACCTTTTCGAGGAGCGTCACGTCGTTTTCCGAGTCTCCGATAAAAGCGACCTCGTCCAGCGTGACCCCAAGGCTGCCGAGAAGCGCGTCGAGTCCGTTTACCTTGCTCCAGCCAGCCGGAACAACATCGAGGAAGAATGGGACGGGCGAGGGGAAATCAAGTTCTGGGCAGGCTTCCTTGCATCGACTCCGAACGACTTCCGTCGGGGCGGAGCTGACGTTGACGAAGATGCCGGCGGTTATGACGTCACGGTTCGTGGGCACGTCTCCGAGCGCCATGTCTCTTCCGGAGTCCTTAACGACTTCCAGGGCGAATTCGTCGCCAGGCTCGACGGCGCAGAGGAACTGCTCGCAGCGCTTGCCTGTCTCATCGACATCGGCGACTAGCCAGAGTGACGTCCCCGCGTAGGGGCGTACAGCGCTATCGAGCTTGACGAGGGCCTCCGTCGAGAGCGTCTTTTTGAACACGAGTTCGCCGCTGGAGAAGACCTTCTTTCCGTTGGCCATGATGCCGGTCGAGAAACAGCGCGCGTCGCCGTCAAAGGCATTGGCCAGGTCGGCGTAGTCGCGCCCGCTTGCGGGGCCGAACGCGATGCCCGCATCGAGCGCCGAAAGAATCGCGCTGTGCGTGCGCTCCGATACGACCCTTGAGCCAAACGGCAACAGGGTCCCATCCATGTCTGCGAGGATGAGCTTTATCAAGGGGTCCTCCCGTTTCGGTCTGGGCATCGGTGCGCCGGCGTGCGTCGTCCTAGCTGTACTGCTTGTCTCCCATGAGATTCTTCGAGATGATCCTGTTAAACTCTACCGGGTCATCCCAGCAAGAGGTCAGGAAGAGGAACAGCAGCTCGATGACGAAGTTGATCGAGCTGTGCGAGAAGGCGATCTCGGTTCCGGTGATGGCCTGATCTCGCGAGATGGCTCGGATGATATGCGTGGCACGCTTCGCGAGCGGCGTATCCGGGTTGTCTGTGATCATGATGATGGGGGTGTTCGAATCCTCGGCAGAGTCGAATATGTTGACGAGGCGCTTCGAGTATCCGGACGTCGAAATGACGAGCAGAACGTCATTCTCCTTGAGGCTGGTTGCGACGGAGACCATGGCTTCGGTGGTACTGGGGCAAAACGCTCTGACTCCAACCTGCGAGAGCTTGAACGCCGCGTTTACGCCCATGTTAATCGAGTTGCCGACGCCCGCGATCAGGACGAGGTTGGCGTTGTGGAGCAGATTGACGACTGCCGAAAAGTCATCGGAGTCAATGAGCGAGGCGGTTTGGGAGAGCTCCTTGACCTTGTGAGACAGGACGTACTTGATGGAGCCCTCGACGTCGTCCAGAGTAATCCTGCCGTCCGTGGCCTTTTCTTCGCCGGATGCCCTGCTGATGGATATGCCGAGCGCCAGACGCATGTCCGAATAGGTTCGGTAGTCAAGCGTCCTTGCGAATCTCGAAACAGACGCCGGTGACGTACCGGTTTCTGCGGCGAGTTCGCGGACGGTCATCGTTGCGACATCCGACGGGTGGTCGAGCACATACGTTGCGATTGCCCTCTCCGAGGGGGATAGGCTGCTCATGACCGCGCAGATGTGGCTGAGCACATCCCCTGTCTTATCCATGGTTACTCCTTGGTCCTAGCTTGCTTTGTATCTTAGGTCAAGAGAGGTGAAAAATAAGCAAAATGTTTCATCAGCGGTGAAATAGCGTTTCACCGCTGATTTCCTACCGTTCACGGTAAATCGGTACTTCCTCGGCGCAATCTCAGCTTGAGCTGCTATCTTATGAGCCGTGAAACAACGGCACGAAAACGATGAAACAACAGAACATTGTTTCAACGCCTCGCAACTCCGTTTCACGCTAGATGGTGAATCACTTCGAAGCCCAGACAGGCACCCGGCGAGCAAGAAGGGAGAAGCACGATGCACAACGCCAAGACAAACGCAAGCATGACTTCGCTGTTCTTCGCGAACGTACTCTACTGGGTCTGCGCGGGCGTGTACTCGCCGTTTCTCTCCGCTCACTACACGAGCCTCGGCCTCAGCGCGGCCCAGACCGGCATCCTCCTCGCGGCGACCCCGGTGTGTGCGCTCGCCATCCAGCCGCTCTGGTCGACGATCGCCGACAAGCTCGGGCGCCGCCGCGCGGTCATCGTGGCCCTCTGCCTTGCGGCGGCGGTACTCGCTCCGCTGTATTACCTGGCGTCGACGTTCGTCCCGGTCCTTCTCGTAACCTTTGCATTCTCGGCGTTTTTCTCGGGGCTCCTGCCCCTGAGCGACTCCCTCGTCATCGAGCTCGCGGATCGCTCTGGCCTGGACTTTTCTCGCATTCGCATGGGTGGCACTATCGGCTATGCCATCGTCGTCCTGATCGTCGGTCGGCTGCTCGACATGGCTCCTCAAATCCAGTTCACGGTGGTCTCCGCCGCGCTGGTGGTCTTCGCGGCTCACATGTGGCGCCTCCCCGAGGCGGGAATTCGCGCCAATGCCGCGGACGATCCCAAGGTCTCCCACGGAAAGGGCCTCCTCTCGCTGTTCACCAGCAATGAGATCGCCTTCGTCTTGGTCTTCGCCTTCATCAGTTCGGCCGCGATTGGCTTCATCGGGGCGTTCTTGGGCCGCTACGCGGTCGAGCTTGGCGAGGGTCAGAACCTCGTGGGTGTCCTGAGTGCGGTCTCCGCTGCGAGCGAGATCCCCATCCTGCTCGTTTCCTCCAAGCTGGTCAGGCGCTTCGGCGAGATGAACCTCCTGATCTTTTCCTGCTTCATGGCGGCGCTCAGGCTCGTGCTTGTGGGCACCGGCATCGTCCCGGTCATGGTCTGCGGCCAGCTGCTGCAGAGCGTGAGTTACATGACCGTCCACTACTCCTGCGTTACCTACATTGCCAACCACACTTACGAGGATTGTCGCGCTCGAGGTCAGAGCGCCTTCGCGATGGTCCAGAGCGGTCTGTCCGTCGTGGTTGCGAACCTGTTTGGCGGTTGGGCGTGCGATGCGCTCGGCACGCACGCGGGTTTCCTGGCCTTCGCCCTCGCTTCAACGATTGCTGCAGTCGCTGCTCTTGTGGCGTACGTGCTATGGCGTCGAAGCGCGGCGCCGCAGCCTGAGGGCCAGGCGGCCGCATAGGCTCCACCGCGCCTCGCAAGCGCCTGCCTGCCTCGCGCTTCGCTTCGTGTTCAACCAGCTGACGAGCTGAGAACTGTCCGATCCAATGATTATTCAGGTGAAAGGAAGACAAAGATGTCACTCATCAAGGTCAACGAGCTTCTTCAACATGCGACCGAGCACCACTATGGCGTGCCCGCGATTAACGTCATCAATACGGAGACCATCCGTTATGCGATCCAGGCCGCCGAGGATGAGCGCATGCCCATCATCATCCAGTACTGGCCTGGCTTCGAGGACCACTGCGCCCTCGACATCATCGCCTTCGCCGCCCGCTATTACGCCGAGCGCGCGAGCGTGCCCGTCGCCGTCCACCAGGATCACTCCGCTGGTTACGAGATCGCCGTCAAGGGCGTCAAGGCCGGCTTCCCATCCGTCATGGTCGACGGCTCCTCACTTCCCTATGAGGAGAACTTCCAGCTCACGAAGGACGTCGTCCAGGTCGCCAAGATCTTCGACGTCGACATCGAGGCCGAGCTCGGCCATGTCGGCAACGGCTCTGACGCCAACGACTTCGTGAACAGCGACCACTACACCGACCCGAACCTCGCCGAGGAGTTTGTCGAGGGCACCGGTTGCGGCTCGCTCGCCATCGCCGTCGGCAATGCCCACGGCCCCTATGTCAAGGTCCCGAACCTCGACATGGAGCGCATCAAGGCCTGCAGGGAGGCCGTCAGCGTCCCCCTCGTCATGCACGGATGCTCCGACATCCCCGACGAGCAGCTCCAGGAGGCCGTGAACCTCGGCATGAGTAAGTTCAACATCGCCACGGAGTACTTCCGTTCCATGTACCGCGCCTTCGAGAAGGACATCAACTCCGGTAAGAACGACGGCAACGGCATAGGCCTCCTGATGGACGCCGCCCCCGACATGCGCGCGTTCGTCGTCAGCAAGATCCAGCTTCTGAACCCCAACCACTATTCGCTCTAGGAGAGACTCGATGAAGAAAGTTCTTGTCGCGTCGCACGGCCACCTCGCAAGCGGAATCAGGAGCTCGATCGGAATCCTGACCGGCATGGCGGACATGGTGGAGGCAGTTGACTGCTACGTGGACGACTCCGATTTCACCCCTCGCATCCAGGCCTTTATTGACTCGGTGGGCCCTGAGGACGAGGCCATCATCTTCACCGACATCTACGGTGGTTCCGTCTTCCAGAAGGTCGTCCTTATGGAGCCGGAGAAGCGCGGGATCGTCCACGTCACCGGTATGAACCTCGGCCTCGTGATCGAGACGCTCCTCGGCGCCGAGCCGGTCACGGCAGATTCGATCAAGCAGAGCGTCGAGCTGGCGAGGGCGACGATGCAGGTCGTCGAGCCTCCGAGCAAGGCCGCGGACAACGAGGAGTCCGAGGGAGACTTCTTTGATTAGAGAGTACTAACAAGTAGAGAGAGGAAGCAATGATTGTTCAGGTTCGAGTCGATGACCGTCTGATTCACGGACAGGTCGCCCTGGTGTGGACCAAGGAGCTCAACACCACCAGGATCATCGTCGCCAACAAGCACGCCGTGGAGAGCGACGCCCTTCGCATGACGCTTTCCATGGGTACGCCGGCGGGCCAGAAACTCCTCGTCAAGGACGTTCCGGATGCCTGCCGCATCGCGAACGATCCGCGCGCGGACTCCATGCGCATCTTCGCGCTCACCAACTGCGTGCGTGACGTGCTTGAGCTCGTTAAGGGCGCGCCGGGCAAGATTGAGGGCGTGAACGTTGCCAACGTCGGCCGCTTCGACAAGTCCGATCCGGATAGCAAGGTCGCCCTCAACTCCACGATCATGCTCAACCCGGATGAGCTCGAGGCCGCGAAGGAGCTTTGCGAGCAGGGTATTCCGGTTTTCCATCAGCTTATCCCGTCCAATTCCAAGACTTCTCTCAAGAGTCTGATCGAGGCGGCGGGGAAATAAGGGGATTTGGCCAGGCGGCCAAATGAAATGAAAGAAAGGAAGTCAAATGATTGGGTTGGCATTAATGGCCTGGTTGACCGTGCTGATTTGCTACGGTGGTAACTGGCTTCTCGGTCAGTGCATGATCGAGCGTCCTCTTGTTGTTGGCCTTGTTGCAGGCCTCCTGATGGGCGACGTCAAGACCGGTGTTATCATCGGTGCCTCTCTTGAGGCGATCTTCATGGGCGCGGTGAACATCGGTGGCGCTATCTCCGCCGAGCCCGTTACCGCGACCGCCCTCGCCGTCGCCTTCACCGTTGGCGCCGGCATCGATCAGGGCGCCGCCATCACGCTGGCTGTTCCCGTGGGCGTCGTCACCGCGTTCCTCTCGATCTTCATGAACAACGTGTTCCTTGCGTTCTTCGCTGGCACCCTCGACAAGATGGCCGCCGAGGGTAACGAGAAGGGCCTTGCTTTCCAGCACTACGTTCTGTGGTTTGTTAAGTACGCCGCCTTTGCACTCATCGCCTTCCTCGGCGTTTACCTTGGCGCCGAGCCCGTTGCCGCCATTGTCAACCAGATTCCGGCCAATGTCATGAACGGCCTCAACGCCGTGGGTGCCCTCCTGCCCGCCGTTGGTATGGCGCTCCTGCTCCAGATGCTCTGGAGCACCGAGCTCAGCATCTACTTCTTCTTGGGCTTTACGCTCTACCAGTACCTCGGCCTCCCGATGATCGCCATCGCGGTTCTTGGCGTCATCATCGCGATCGCCTCCGGCCTCCGCGACAAGGAGATCTTCGACCTCACCAAGAAGGGCGTGGCCACCCAGGCCGTTTCCGGCGACTCTGCAACCAGCGACGAGGAGGATTTCTTCGCATGAGCAACCTGATCAAGAATGTGAGCCCTGAAGACAAGAAGATGCTCAACCGCATTTTCCTGCGCTCCTTCACCGTGTTCGCTTCCGGCGCCGGCGGTTCCGTCAAGGCTGGTGCCGATGGTTGGCTGTACTCCATCCAGCCCGCTCTTAACCGCTACTACGCCGATGACCCCGAGGCTCGCGCCGACGCCATGAAGCGTCACACGACCTGGTACAACATCACCCAGAACGTCGGCACGTTCGCCATGGGCCTCGTCGCCTCCATGGAGAGGGAGAACTCCGAGCACGATGACTTCGATACCGAGTCCATCGACGGTATCAAGGTCTCCCTCATGGGCCCGATGTCCGGTATCGGCGACGCAATCTTCTGGGGCGTCCTGCGTGTCATCGCCGCCGGCATTGGCATCAACCTCGCCATGAGCGGCTCGCCCCTCGGCGCCATCATGTTCCTGCTGATCTACAACATCCCGTCGATCCTCTGCCGTTACTTCTTGACCTACCTCGGCTTCAACATGGGCACCAACTTCATCTCCGAGATGTACGAGGGCGGCCTCATGAAGCTCATCACCAAGGCCACCTCCACGATCGGCCTCGTGATGATCGGCGCCATGACCGCGGCGAACGTCAAGTTCAACACGATCCTGTCCATCCCGGTTCAGGATTCTGACCCGGTCATGATCCAGACCTACCTCGATTCCATCTTCAAGGGCCTCGTGCCCCTGGTCCTCACGCTCGTCGTCCTGTGGCTCCTGCGCAAGAAGAACGTCAACGTCAACATCATCCTGGTTGGCATCATGGTTCTCGCGCTCGTCCTCGGCCTCGTGGGCATCGTGTAAGGCGGCTTCAGGGATATCCGAAGCTTGTTCAAGGTAATTCCCGGCGGCACGCGTTCGAGCGCTTTCGACGTGTGCCGTCCTATTAGAAGGGGAAACAATATGCGCTACACGCACCTCAAGAACTCTGACGTCGACGTCTCCCAGCTTGCGGTGGGCACCTGGGCGATCGGCGGCGACTCCTTTGGTGAGAACGATGACGACGCCAGCATGTCCGCCATCCGCACCATGCTCGATCACGGCGTCAACCTCATCGACACCGCGCCGTGCTATGGCAACGGCACGTCCGAGAAGGTCGTCGGCAACGCGCTCAGGGGCGTCGACAGAGAGAGCTACCTGCTCTCGACCAAGGTTGGCCTAATCACCAGCGCCGCCGGCTATGACCGCGACTCTTCGTTCAAGAACATCATGAGGGAGGTCGAGAGCTCGCTGCGCAACCTCCGCACCGACTACATCGACTTCTACTTCGTGCACTGGCCCGACGCCAAGACCCCGTTCTCCGAGACGATGTGCGCCCTCCAGCTCCTCAAGGAGCAAGGCAAGATTCGCCACATCGGTGTCTCCAACTTCACGACCGAGATGATCGAGGAGTGCGAGAAGGTCGCTCAGATCGACGTCCAGCAGCCGCCCTACTCTATGGTTGACCGCTCCTCCGAGGGCCTCATCAAGTGGGGCTACGAGCGTGGCATCGACTCCTTCACCTATGGCTCCCTTGGTGCGGGTATCCTGTCGGGCAAGTTCCGCGAGCTGCCGAAGTTCGAGGAGGGTGATGTTCGCGGCGGCTTCTACGACTACTTCCAGGAGCCCAAGTTCTCGCGCGTCCAGGAGCTGCTCAAGGTCATGGACGAGATCGCCGGGGCTCATGACAAGCCCGTGGCACAGGTCGCCGTGAACTGGAGCACCCAGAAGGAGTACGTGGGCACCGCGCTCGTTGGCGTGCGCACGGACGCCCATGCGATTCAGAACTGCGAGACGTTCGAGTGGGAGCTTTCCGCCGATGAGATGGCCAGGCTTGACGCCAAGCTTGACGAGCTGAAGATCGGCTAGCCATGGGCACCGAGGAGAGGAAGTACCCCACTTCCGAGCTTGAAGTGCTTGAGCGTGGAGCTAGGGAGGTCATCGAGCCCAACGGGCTGAAGCTCCTACTGAAGCCCGTGCCGGGAGATGAGCGCGAGCACGTGCTCGATCCGCGCGTCTATGCGCGCGCCCATGCGAAGCTCGCCGCCGGTCCGGCGCCGGCGGGGCCGGTGGACGTGATCGCGTGGCGTTCCGCTCCCAACAAGGAGACCCATGTCGTGAGGGGCGTGGGCGTTGCCAAGAAGACCGTCGTCATGAATTTTGGCGACAGGGGCATTCCCCTGCACGTCTTCACGCCCGAGAGCCACGAGAGCGGTTCTGCCGCGCTCGTGTTCATCCATGGCGGCGGCTTTATGGTTGGCAACATCGGCCAGTACGAGAACTGCCTGCGCGACATCGCGGAGCAAACGGGCTGTGTTGCGGTCTACCCCGAGTACCGCCTGTCTCCCGAAACGATGTTTCCCGGTGGCGTCGAGGACTGCGTGAAGACGCTCGGCTGGCTTGTCGAGCATGCGGATGAGCTGGGTGTTGACGCGACGCGGATCGCCGTGGCTGGCGACTCCGCGGGCGGAAGCCTGACCAACGCCGTCGTCCTCGACGGGTCCCATGTGGACAGGATCAAGCTCGTGGCCGAGCTGTATCCGCTCGTCGACGGCGGCCCCGTTCCGGAGGAATGGTCCTATGACCTCTATGAGATTGTGAACGACCAGAGGATCGAGGCTTTGAGCAGGGTGGATCGCATTCGCAATGCCAATGATGACCTGCCGCTGATGTACACCAACGGCAATGCGGAGGAGATGCTCGACCCGAGGGTGTCTGCCCTGTTCGCGGAGGACGTGAGCGCGTTCCCCCGCACGGTCATCATCTCTTCCGAGTATGACTACCTGCGCTATCAGGATGAGCTGTTCGCGAAGAGGCTGCAGGATGCGGGCGTTGATGTCACCGCGATTCGCTATCGCGGCTGCGACCACGGCTTCTTCGAGATGTACGGCGTGATGCCTCAGGCTGAGGACGTCTGCCGCGTCATCTCCGAGGAGCTTGCGAAGATCTAGAGGTTCGTCGCGGTGGCCTCCTGGACGAGTGACGGTCCGGCGGGATGCTAGGTGCGTCCCGCCGGACCTTTGCGTTGGCGGGCGCGTGTGGGGTTTGCCTCGGCGGTGCCGGATTGACTGGGAGACGCGTTTACCGCCGAGCTTCCAAGCGAGCCCAGCAAGCAAATCGCGAGCTGAGCCCCAAGGGCATTGACAAGGGTGTGGGCGTGATACGAGCGCTGGCGTATCTGGGCCGCGAGGGAAATGCGCGCACCTTTGGCTTTGGCGATTCGGGCAACGACCTGGGCATGCTCGCTGCTGTCGAGACGGCCGTGGCCATGGGCAACGCCATGCCCGAGGTCAAGGCGGTCGCCGACTACGTAACCGACGACGTCGCACACGACGGCACCGTCACCGCCATGCGCCACTTTGGGTTGATCTAGCGGGAACCGCCCAATTACCGTTCACCCGCGGCGGGCGGCTCAAATCGGTCCGCCGTGCAAAATCGTTTTGCCGCTGGAGGGTGTGCTCAAAAACGCTAAAGCGTTTATACCGTTCGCCGAGAAGATAAAAACCCGCAGTTCACGCCTTGATAAACGCAGGTAAAGTGTTTAGCAGTTTACCGGCCTTGTGCAAACGGAA
Organism: Collinsella sp.; assembly: GCA_019414365.1. Taxonomy (GTDB): domain Bacteria; phylum Actinomycetota; class Coriobacteriia; order Coriobacteriales; family Coriobacteriaceae; genus Collinsella. The sequence goes on along the minus strand of DXMC01000029.1, from coordinate 20,679 downwards.
GGAATCAGGCAGATGGCAATCAAGGTGTTCGCTGACGGTGCAAACCTCGAGGGCATGCTCGACATGTACGAGAACGGCAACGTTCAGGGTTTCACGACTAACCCGTCCCTTATGAAGAAGGGCGGCGTGACGGATTACCGCGCGTTTGCCAAGGAGGTCCTGGCCCACATCACCGATGTGTCCGTTTCGTTTGAGGTCTTTGCCGACGACGTCGAGACCATGGAGATCGAGGCCCGCGAGATCGCTACCTGGGCCGAGAACGTCTACGTCAAGATTCCGTGCGTGACCACCAAGGGCGAGTCCACCGCCGAGCTGGTCCGCAAGCTTTCGACCGACGGCATCAAGGTCAACGTCACCACCATCTTTACGCCTACGCAGGTCGATGAGATGGTCGACGCCGTTGACGCCGAGACGCCGTCCATCATCTCGCTCTTTGCCGGCCGTATCGCCGACACGGGTGTCGATCCCATTCCGTTTATGACGGAGTCGGTCAAGAAGGCTGCCGCCAAGCCCAACTGCGAGGTCTTGTGGGCGTCCACGCGCGAGCTTATCAACATTTACCAGGCCGAAGCCTGTGGTTGCCAGATCATTACGGTGCCCAACAGCATCCTGGCCAAGCGTAAGAACATCGGCCGTGATCCGTACGAGGTCTCGCTCGACACCGTGCGCGGTTTTGCTAAAGATATCGCCGCTCTGGGCTTCCATATTCTGCCGTAACGCGAACGCTGGCTATATCGTGGGTTGTTCGCCCCGGCCTTTCCTTTCCCTATCGCTCACGCGCTTCGCAAGGGTCGCGCTAGGCAAAGGAAAGGCCGGGGCTGCCGACACGAGCTTGCCGGCAAGTTAGCACTCGGCTTCCATATCCTGCCGTAGGCAAAGGTACCCCCGCCTGCGACGTGCAAAATTGAGAGTATTCAGCAAGGTAAAGGCTTTTACCAGTTAACCGAAGCATGGAACAGCCCCCGTTTTGGCTCTGACGACGCTAAAACGGGGGCTGTTCCATGCTTTTTCGTCTCTGAGGGGCATCCGGAACGGTGGAATTTGCAGAATACTCGCGATTTTGCACATCGCGAGAGGGGGTACCTTTGCTTTGGCGGTTACTTCCCCTGCACCATAGTGAGCGAAATCTTTTTGCGGTCGCGATCGACCTTCTCGACCCACACCTTGACCGTATCGCCGACGCGCACCACGTCGCTCGGGTGCTTGACGAAGCGGTTGGCCAGCTTGGAGATGTGCACGAGGCCGTCTTGGTGCACGCCCACGTCGACGAAGGCGCCAAAGTCGACGACGTTGCGCACCGTGCCCTTGAGTTCCATGCCGGGCTCCAGGTCTTCGATGGAAAGCGCCGAGCGGCTAAAGACCACCTCGGGCGCGTCGTCGCGCGGGTCGCGGCCGGGCTTCTTGAGCTCGTTGACAATGTCGATGAGCGTCAGGGTACCGCAGTCCAGGTCGCTTGCCAGCGCCGAGATGCTGCCCAGACGGCGCTCGATGTCGGGCACGCCGCCGCGGCTGAGCTCGCTTGCCGCAACGCCGGCACGCTCCAGGACGGCCGTGGCCACCTCGTAGCTCTCGGGGTGGACGCTTGTCGCGTCGAGCGGGTTCTTGCCGCCGCTGATGCGCAAAAAGCCTGCAGCGTTGAGATATGCCTTGGGGCCCAGCTTGGGGACACACTTAAGCTGGCGGCGATCCGTAAAGGCGCCGTTTTCCTCGCGGTAGGCCACGATGTTCTTGGCCACGCTCGGCGTAATGCCCGATACGTATCCCAGCAGGCTCGCGCTCGCGGTGTTGACGTCGACGCCCACGCGGTTGACGACGTCCTCCACCACGTGGCCCAGGGTGCGCGAGAGCTCGGCCTGGTCAAGGTCGTGCTGGTACTGGCCAACGCCGATGGACTGGGGCGGAATCTTGACGAGCTCTGCCAGCGGGTCTTGCAGGCGGCGGCCCAGGCTCATGGCGCCACGCACGGTGACGTCCAAGTCGGGATACTCCTGGCTGGCGAGCTCGGAAGCCGAGTACACCGATGCGCCGGCCTCGTTGACGATGGTGTAGCGAAGGGTGGGTGCCTGCTCGGCAATGAACTCCGAGACGACTTCCTCGGTCTCGCGGCTGGCGGTGCCGTTGCCGATGACGATGGTGTTGACGCCGTCTTTCTTGATGAGGCGGGCGAGCTCGCGCTTAGTGCCGGCGACGTCGTGGCGCGGTTTGGTGGGGTAGACCACGCCGTGGTCGAGCAGCTTGCCGGTCTCGTCCATGACGGCGACCTTGCAGCCGGTGCGGTAGCCCGGATCGAGCGCGAGCACGCGGGCGCCGCGCACGGGGCGCGCCGAGAGCAGGCCCTCAAGATTCTTGGCAAAGACGTTGATGGCCTCGGTCTGAGCGCGTACGGTGAGCTTGGCGCGGGCCTCGCGCTCCAGCGAGGGGGCCATGAGGCGTTTGTAGCCATCGGCGATGGCGGCGTCAAAGACGGGCGCAAAGACGCCCTGGCGTCGGGGCCAACGGCTGCCGAGGCGTGCCGTGGCGGCAGCACCGTCGACGTTCACGCGCACGCGGAGCTTGCCCTCGCGCTCGCCGCGGTCGATCGCCAGCACGCGGTGGTTGGGGATACGGCGCAGCGGCTCATCATAGCTGTAGTACGGCTCGTAGGGGGTCTTCTCGGCGGGGTCGGTGGCCTCGACGACGATGTCGGCGGTGTTTTGCGTAAAGGCGCGTAGGTCGGCGACGTTCTCGGGGTCTTCGGCCACCGTCTCGGCCACGATGTCCGCCGCGCCGGCGAGCGCCTTTTCGGGCGTGTCGAAGCCGGCCTCCTCGTTGACGTATGCCGCGGCGGCGTCGAGTGCGCTGCCCTTGGCCGAGGCCTGCATGATGATCATGTTGGCGAGCGGCTCCAGGCCGGCCTCGCGGGCCTTCTGCGCGCGAGTCATGCGCTTTTTGCGGTAGGGCTTATAGAGGTCCTCGACACGCTGGAGCTGCGTGGCCTCGCGAATCTGCGCCTCGAGCTCGGGCGTGAGCTTGCCCTGGGCGTCGATGAGCAGGATGACGTCCTCTTTGCGCTGTTCAAGATTGCGCAGGTAAGACAGGCGCTCGTCGAGTGCGCGCAGGGCGACGTCGTCCATGCCGCCCGTTGCTTCCTTGCGGTAGCGCGAGATAAAGGGGATGGTGTTGCCCTCGTCGATGAGCTTGACGGCCGCCTCGATGTTGGCGGCCTTAAGGTTGAGCTCGCGGGCGAGCTGGGCGATAAGATCCATGGGAATTCCTGTCTGTGAGTACGTTACAGGTGCATGAGCCACCCAGTCTACCACCCGCCCGCGCGCCGCGGCTGCAAAGAAAAGCCCCGCGGGCAGGAGGCTGCTCGTGGGGCAAAGAAGAGGGGCTTATTTGTGGCGGACCGAGGGACTCGGCATGGGGTTTCTGCCGCGGCCGCTCTTAAGGCATTACAGCTCGACGAGCTGACCGGTCTCGGCGGCCTCCTTGATGGCGTTAAGCAGCGTGAGCGTCTTGACGTTGTCGGCGGGGGTCACGACGGGTTCGACCTCGCGGCGGACAACCTTCACAAAGTGCTTGAGCTGCATCTTGTGCGGCAGTGCCGGGTCGACGGCCGGAATCTCCATCTGCAGCGGCTTGTGCCAGTTGGAGGCGCCGTCGTAGGAGAACTGGTGCAGGCGGGGCAGCGACAGGGCGCCTTTGGTGCCGCCGATGAAGTAGGCGTCGGCGTCGAAGGGGCGGTACTGCGGATCCTCGCGGGCGGTCGCCTCCCAGTTCCAGGGGCTGGCGGTGGCGTCGGAGATGGTCATGCTCGCGAGCGCTCCGTCGGCAAAGCGAACGTTGACCACGGCGGAGTCCTCGGTCTCAAAGCCGCGGGCGGCGCTGGACTGCATGCCCTGGACGGCGACGGGCTCGCCCAGCAGGTAGCGGAGCAGGTCGACGTCGTGAACCAGGTTGACCAGGATCGGGCCGGCACCCTTTTTGCGGCGCCACTCGACATCGAAGTACTCGTCGTTCTTGTAGATCATGTAGTGGAAGCTCGACACGGTGAGCTTGCCCAGCTCGCCAGACTCGATGATCTCCTTGGCCTTGTTGACGAAGGGGTTGTGGCGACGGTGCTGACCCACGAGCACGGGCACGCCGGCGGTCTCGGCCTCGGCGGCGAAGGCCTGGGCATCCTCGAGATCGTTGGAGATCGGTTTTTCGACCAACGGCACGATGTTGCGCTTGATGGCCTCGCGGGCAACGCCCAGGTGCAGGTCGTTGGGGGTGGCGATGATGACGGCCTCGGGCTTGATCTCGTCCATCATCTGGGCGGGATCGGTGAAGAACGGCACGCCGGCGGCTTCGGCCGTGGCGCGGGCGCCCTCAAAGGCGTCGGCGATGGCGACGAGCTCGGCCTCGGGCTCCTCGGTGACAAAGCGGATGTGGTTGCGGCCCATGGCGCCGGCGCCGATGACGGCGATGCGGACGGGGTTGAGCTCAGACATTTCGACTCCTTAATACTGGTGACCGGTGGAATGCGACAAAGGGTCTGTCCCTTTGTCGCATCGGTAAAACTAGGCGGACTTCTTCTTGCTGTCGGAGACCATCATGTAGACGGTGAGCACGACGGCGATGGCGGCGATCACGATGGCGCCGTAGAAGGACTGCTGGTAGGCGGCGCTGCCGGCCTCGGCGTGATACAGCACGGCGGTGATGGGCTGGCTGATCCAGGTAGAAGCGGCGTAGCCCAAGAACATGATGCCGTAGTTGACGCCGATGTTGCTGGTGCCAAAGGCGCCACCGGTGAGCGGCGGGTAGATGACGAGCAGAGCGCCAAAGCTAAAGCCGAGCAGGGCGAGCGCCACAAAGAACATGCTCTGCGTAAAGCTCATCGACATGATGACGAGTGCGACGATGGTGACGACAAGGCTGATGAGCAGCGACTTGTAGGCGCCGAGCTTGTCGATGATCTGGCCAAAGGACAGACGGCCGACCAGGTTGGCGCAGGTGTTGACGGAGACCACCACACCGCCGAGGGCGACGGCCGCGGCACTCGTGGGGTCGGCGAAGAGCTGGACGGCGGCGATGGAGGCAACCTTGCCTACGAGCAGGGTACCCGCGGTGGCGGCAAAGGCGAAGGTGACGATGAGGACCCAGAAGCGCGGGGTCTTGACCATCTCGCCCGGGGTGAGGTCACCGAAGGTGCCGGCGTGCGCGCCACCCTTGGGGGCCTCGAAGCCCTCGGGCAGCCAGCCGGCCTCGGGGGCCTTCAGGAACAGGGCGGAGGCGGCGATCGTCGCAAAGAAGATGACGCCGAGTGCCTTGAGGGCGCCAAAGATGCCGAGGCTCGGGATGAGCAGCGAGGCGAGCACCGGGGACAGCACGGCGGGGCCGGCGGTCGAAGCGGCCAGGGTGATGCCGGAGGCGAGGCCCTTTTTGTCGATGAACCACTTTTGGCCGGTGGTGAGCGCGGGGTTGTAGCCCAGGCCGTTGCCGATGGCGGCGACGAGCGAGAACCACAGGTAGAACTGCCACGGCTCGGTGACGGTTCCGGACATGAACCAGCCCAGGCCGTAGCATACGGCGGCGGCGATCACGACGTTGCGCGGGCCGATCTTATCGGAGATGCGGCCGGCGAAGATGCCCGTCACGGCCATGATGGTCTGAAAGACCGGGAAAGCCCAGGTAAGAGCGCTGGACCACTCGGGATAGACGGCGAGCAGGTTCTTGCTCACGACGGAGTACAGCGCGATGGAGCTGATGAAGAACATGGTGACGCACGCGGCGGAAAGCACGACGGCGCGACCCTTGTTGGGGTTGGTGGAAGCCATTGGACTCTTTCTAATCGATGCGGGGGAGGGGCCGCCGCGTCCGCGGGGCCTCCCTGTCAGGCTGGTTTACTGGTCGGTCGGCTTTGCGACGCCGGACTCGTCGGACCAAAGCTCGACACCCTTGTTCTTAAGGTAGTTGTCGGCAAAGGCTCGGCGGCCGCCAGGCTTGGCGGTGAGGTCGCCCATCATATTGGAGAAACCGCCATCGACCTTGATGGCGTCGCCGGTGGTAAAGTCCGAGCGCTTGGACGCCAGGAACATCACGGCGTTGGCGATATCGCTGACCTCGCCGATGCGGCGCGTGGCGATCAGGCGGCTGCGGCTCTTTTCGACCTCGGGGTCGGCATAAAAGCTCGCCGACATGGGGGTCTTGACAAAGCAGGGCTCGACGCAGTTGGAACGCACGCCGTAGGGCCCCCACTCGGCGGCCAGCATCTTGGACATCATGTTGACGCCCGCCTTGGTGGAGCTGTACACGCCCGAGAACGTCTCGGGGGAGTGGCTGGCAACGGTCGAGATGTGCACCAGGCGGCCCTGGCCAGCCTTGATCATTTCGCGACCAAAGCGCTGCGAGGTGATGAAGTAGCCGGTGAGGTTGACGTTGATGACCTCGTTCCAGTCGGAGAGCGGCAGGTCTTCCATGGCTGCGAAGCGCAGGATGCCGGCGGTGTTGACGAGGACGTCGACGCGGCCGAAGTCGGCGATGGTGGCGTCGACGGCGGCCTGAACCTCGGCCTCGTCGGTGGCGTTCATCCTGTAGCCCTCGGCGTGGATACCAAACTCGGCGGCGAGGTCGGCAGCTGCTGCCTTGACCTTCTCCTCGTCCAGGTCGAGCAGGACGACGTTGGCGCCGTTGCGGGCGAACTCGCGGCAGATCTCGACGCCCATGCCGCCGAGCGCGCCGGTTACAGCGCAGACATCGCCCTCGAGCTTAAGCCAGTTGCTCATAGGAACTTCCCTTCTTGTACCTCCCTGTGGGCCGCTCCCATTAATCGACCCACGTGGTTTTCGCTGGTTATCGTATGCTTTGAATTTGCGCAGGTGAATTGCATATTTGTTAGAATGGCGTAAACCAATGGTTTACACTGTACATCGAGGTTTGTTCTCAATTGAGCTCGTGACCTGCGAAAACGACCCCCTGCGGTGCTGTGGGCCCGCGCGTGCGAAAACGGGAGATTGACGTGTACGATCGACGACTTGAGGCCATATCGGCCGCCGCGGAGCTGGGAAGTTTCTCGCGTGCCGCGGCAAAGCTGCGCGTGTCGACTCCGGCGCTCGTCAAACAGGTGTCGGGGTTCGAGGCCGAGTTTGGCATCACGCTGTTCGAGCGGTCGCACTCGGGCGTCAAGGTGACGCCGGCGGGCGCTCTGCTGGTGGACGATGCGCGCTCGATCATGCGCCAGTCTGAGGACGCACTGCGTCGTGCCCGGCGCGCGGCGGGCGATGGCGGTGCGGTGCGCCTGGGCGTGTCGATGATGTGCCCGGGGCGCCAGACACTGTCGATGTGGACGGGCGTGCACGAGCTGGAGCCATCGCTGCGCTTCGAGATCGTGCCGGTGAACGACCTCTATGACGAGCGCGAATCCGTTATGCGCAGCTTGGGGCGCGAGGTGGATGTGGTGCAGTCGAGCTTTTCGACCCCGCGTTGGGGCGACGCCTGCCAAAAGCTCCGCATCGTTACCGTGCCGTTTTATATCGACGTGCCGCGCACAAGCCGGCTTGCGCGCAAGACGCGCATCACGGTTGCCGACTTGGAGGGCATGCGCCTGCGCGTGCTTCGTCACGGCAACGACGCCATGGACAGCCTGCGCATCGACCTGTTGGCCGACGGCGGCGTGGACGTGATCGACGTGGACAGCTTTGACTTTGCGCTCTTTAACGAAGCGGAAGAAAAGGGCGATGCGGTGCTCACCTGCGGAGCGTGGTCGGGCGTGCACCCGGCTTTTGTGGGTGTGCCGTTCCTGTGCGGCCGCGAGGTGCCGGTCTATTTGCACTATCCGCTCGAGCCCACCCTCCAAGTCCAAAAATTCGTCAACGCCATGGCCCAACTTCTCAAATAGCTCATTTGGGACGGGGCTTTTTTAGCTACTTTCGCCGCACTACCAGCACAATACGAAAAATGATGCGAAAAATGACTGCAAATCGGTCACGCATGATTTTGCTTTTGCCCTGGGCTGGTTGTAGAATCAAAAAGCTTAAACGAACTACTTGTGCAGCTTGCGCGAAAGCTCGGGCTGCGGCTGGGGGGGATGCGCCCGTGCAGGGTCCTTTCGGTCATATTGCGTCGATGCGCCGCACCTTTGTGATGTTGCTGGCGACCTTATGCGTGTTCGTTATGGCCGGGGGGGGGTTGCCCTCGCGCGCGTACGGTGACGATGGCAACCTTATAACGAACCCGAACTTTCTTAGCTCAGCTACTGGTTGGTCGACGACCTCTCCGACTAATAAAATCGGCGAGATGACGGGCCTCGACTATCGCCTGAAGCCCCTCATCGTCCAAAGTAACCTCAAACAAGCTAACGGTAATCACTTTGCGCTTGCGTGGAATTTTAGGCCACAGGGCACCAGTTATTATTTTGAGCCTGGATCAACCTACACCACCTTTTCCACCCAGAGCGGCTCCACGTATGAGTGGGGCCTCAACCATCGCGCCGCAACCGAACACGACGTGCTGATGCTCACGATGGGTCCTCAACAGGAGAATCTGTCGGTTAACAGCGCAGGCCAAGACCAGCTCATGCAGCTGCGGACTTGGCTTAAAGCGCAGGGCAAGATGCCCCAGGGAAATACCGTTGAGCAGTACACCGTTTACAGCGATCCCTTTGCTGCAAATGGCGGCTTTGCCGGTAACAGCACTGACGGATCCCACTTTTCGTTTGAGCAGAGCGACGGTCGCATTGCGCTTTCGGTGTGGCTCGTAAGCTCTAACGGACAGGGCTGGTTCTCCTTTGGCACCAACAGTACACACTATTATCGAGCGCTTCCCGAGCAAGACGATGAGTTTGCTTATCGGGCGGACTATACCGCAGCGTCCGAAAAGACGATGCTTGCACTGACTTGCTACGATTCAAATCTTACGGGGGCGAACGAGCAATACCGGGAGTGGTTTGGCAATCTGGTCAACGACGTTCACGTGGAAAAGCAGGGCACACGCGACATCTATAGTGATTTTGCCAAGGTGTATCAAGAAAATTCGTCCGAGACCATGACAACGCTCACAAACTATGCGTTCTCGACCTCGAATCTTAAGAACGAGAATACGAACATCGCTAACGGCAGTTTTGAAGACGATATACATCTGGGGAACCAGGGGCGCAGCAAGTTTACGCTGTGCTCGCCCCATTGGCGCACGACCGAGACGGACCATCGTATCGAGATCGTTGCCCAGAACAACTATTATATCGACCCAACTGGGCATTCTGTTACGTTTACGCCCTCCGATGGTGACTACGCGGCCGAGCTCAACGCACATGAGTCGAGTTCGCTCTACCAATATGTGACAACCGAGCCGGGAAAACAGTATGAGTGGGGGCTCGACCACCGCGGCCGCTCGGGTCGAGACGCCATGGCCCTTATCATCGGTCCGCGACAAGAAAACGAGCCGTACAAGGACAATCAAAAGGCACTCGATCAGTACCAGCAAATTGTTCAATGGATTCAAATGAGCGTCGATAACTATGTCGGCTTGGATGTGGCCAATTTTTCCCAATCGGGCTGCAGCAAAAAGATCATCCTGTATTCAACCAAGTTTGACAAAGTGGGCGGATTTGCCAATGCGTTCAGCGGAAGTGCGTTCTCATGGACGGCCGATGCGGAGCATACCGAAAAATGGTGCGTATGGATTATGGCGTCCGAAAACGACGCGTGGGCTTCCTACGGTTCCAACGCGCTCGATCAGAACAAAAAGGTTGACTACGACTATACCTACACCATTCCGGATGGCCAAAACCAGAGCGTCTTTGCTTTTGTGGCCTACAACACGGCCAACAAGAGCAATTCGACCGGCAACTTCCTCGACAATATCTCGTTTAGGGAGTTCTATCGCATCGAGACATACACGACGCCCAACGGAAGCGGAACGTATTTTTATAACTCCGAAAACGAGACGGCGGACTTTACGTATGCCAAAAACTACGTAGGGAAACAGGAGAAGAACTCCTACTTTATGGTCGATGCCAAACGCGATGACGGGGCAGTCTTTATCGGCGCTCTGGTCAACGGCGAGTTCTATCCCGCGGAAGATACTGCGCATTGGAGCATATCGGACGATGGCACCTACCGCTTTAAGGTCGACAAGGTCACAAAGCACTACAAAGTGCACCTCGTGTTTTCCAAGGCAGGCGTTCAATACGATGTGAACGGCGGCAAAGCGTATCACTACCATCCGTTCGATGAATCCACGGGCGATTTCGTGCAGCTTTCTGGTGCTGGAGCGAGCTATACCTCCCATGCTGCCGTAGGGCAAAACGACGGTTGGAAGTTTATGGGCTGGGAGTACGCGGGCTCGGGAAAAGCCATTCGTTTTGACGGAGAGCACACGGTGACCCATACGGCTCCCGAGGGCACCACGGATTCCGGCACGCTTACCATTAAGGGCAAGAAGGTCGATTCGGATACCGGTGCTGCGGGCGATGCGGTAACGGTCAAAAACATTCCCGAGAGCCAAGGCGCGACGTTTGTGGCGCAATGGAAGTATCGTCAGGCCTTTGTTGCTCAGCTTAAAAATGCCGATGGCACGTGGAGCAACGTAACGACGGGCGGCACGGTCAGCTCCAAGCTTAAGGGGGCAAAGGGCTCCATCAATGCGGGGGATGGCTCGGGCAAGGACGCCGACGCGTACAAAAAATCGGGCGTTGCCTACTTTGTGGATGACGGCACGTTTGTGGAGGCGGTGGCCACTCCCAAGGAGGGCTATCACTTTGAGGGCTGGTATGACCTATCGAATCCAGACGCCCCGGAGCTGCTGTCGTCTTCACCCACCTATACGTACAACGTAAAAGAACGCCATACGGGATGCGTATACGCACGATTCACCCCGCGCACCTACACGCTCAAGGTTTCCAAGAGTGTTACGGGCAATATGGGCGACAAGCGTGCCTACTTTAAGATGACAGCGACCTTTACGGGCCTCAAGGCTGGTCAGACCTACGCCATCGAGTATTCGGATGCGTCTGCTCAAGGTAACCATGCGCTCGTGGCGCGACCGAATGATCAGGCCGAGACCGTGGATAATAAGACGGCCTTTACGGCCGACGACCAGGGCAAGGCGACCGTGCCGTTTGCCGTCAAGGACGGTCTGACCGTTTCGATTAAGGCACTGGATTACAACGCGACCTATACCGTGGACGAAGACGATTATTCGTCATTGGGGTACCACGCCGAGCTTACGGGTGCGAGCGGCACGCTCAACGGTCCGCGTGTGACTGTTGCCGTTGAAGCTAAGGCCACCAATTCCCGACAGGTCGCGGTGCCTACGGGTATTACGCGCAACCCCATCTATGCCCTGGCGATTTTGGCCGCCGGCGTGCTGTTGGCTACGGGCATGGTTGCGCTGCGTTTACACCACGGCTCCAAGAGGGGCGGGCGCCTATGAGAAGACATGGCGCCAGCAATGCTGGTGATGGGCCAGCCGCACGAGCGGCCCCGCAGGGAAGACTCCGGGGCTCGCGGTATTCGGCCGCGTCGAACGTGAGGTTGGGCGCCCATGCGGCGCCAGATCTGGGAAAAGCGGACGACTGGCGCGATATCGTGGGTTTTCTGGCGCGCTTGGCATTTTTTGTCGTGACACTCTGGCTGCTCTTTGATGTGGTCCTGGGCGTGGGTCCGGTCACGACTGGCGAGATGGCCCCGCGAATCTGTTCGGGTGACGTCATGCTCTACTGGAGGCTCAGCCAGGGCTTCAACGAGGGTGACGTGGTGGTATACACCGCGGATGGCGCAGAGCGCCTCGGTCGTGTGGTTGCCCGTCCCGGTGATGAGGTCACGATTACCGAGACAGGCGAACTCATGGTTAACGGGGCTGTTGTGGTGGAAAGCGACATCACCACGCCGACGCCGCGCTACGAGTCTGCTGTGGACTATCCCGTACACCTGGGAGCGGATGAGTTCTTTGTACTGGCCGATCTGCGTGAGGGCGGGCACGACAGCCGCCTGTACGGGCCGATTGCCCGCTCGCAGATCAAGGGCAACGTGATCAGCGTGCTGCGCAGGTCGAACCTGTAGGCACGGAGATTGGTTTTATTAAGGGCATATGCCAGAGAGGAAGGATACAACATGAAAACTGGAAAGAGACGACTGACAGCATTTGCAGTTGTGGCTGCCACGATGCTGCTGGCTTTGGTGGGAGTTGTCGCGCCCGCGTGGGCGGAGGAGGGCTCTACTACTCCGCATCTGCCGGTAAAAGACAACAAGGTCACGATCACCTCGACGCTTACCATGAATGAGAATGCCGTGGTGCCTAATGCGACGTTTAACTATTCGATTGCGCCGGCGGAGGAGGAGAGTGAGCTTACGAGCACGAGCGGTATGCCCGTTTATGCTGGAGTGAAAGACGCCGTCACGCTTTCGCCGACTTCCGTTAATTTTTCCAATAAAGGCCTTACAAGCACAGAGAATACCGGTGAGAAAACTAAGACAATAACCGCCAATCTGAGCGCCGAAATTAAAACCTCTCTGTTCACGGCTCCGGGTATCTATCGATATAAAATTACGCAGACGCCGTCAGAGCTGGACGGTCTCAACGTTACATACAAGGAGCTCTTCCTGGATGTTTACGTAGAAAACGAAGAGAATGGCGGTTCGGGCTATGTTGTTAAGGGCTGTATTCTTCGCACAGAAGCAGGCTCGGGCGAGAAGACCGCAGGTTTTTTGAACAAATATGTCACCCATAAGCTGGCCATCACAAAGGTCGTCAAGGGCAACCAAGGTGACAAGAATAAGGACTTTAAGTTTACCTTCACGATTAAAGGCGCTGACGGGGAGAGCTATGAGTACGCCACTGTGAAAAACGGTGCCACCACCATGAGCCAAACTCCAGCTACGTCGGGAACTGCGGTTACCGTAAGCCTTAAGCATGGGGAATCCGTCATCGTTTACGGTCTCTCATCGGAGGATAAATTCGCCGTAACTGAGGCGGATTATCATGGCGACGGTTATAAGACGTCGTACAAGATTGGTGATGGCACCAATTCGACAGAAGGTAGCTCTATTGCCGAGGAAGCTATCGGTGCTTACGACACCACGGTGATCTTTACCAACACCAAGGATGTTACCGTTCCGACCGATGTTATTCGGACGGTCGTTCCCTATGCGGCAATCGTCGCGTTTGCTGCTGTGATGGGCGTGGTCTTCTTCCGTCCTCGTCGTAATCGTCGTTAAAACAGCGAGGATTACAGCCGATGGAGCTTAAACGCATAGCTCGGCTGGCGAGAGCCGGCGACCGCGTGCTTACGTGGTTTGCCGGCTTTCTCGTGCTGCTCATGCTGTTGTACGGGGGCTATTCGCTGTGGGATACAAACAACGTTATGAACGGCGGGTTCATCAGCGATGAGCTGCTGCACTACAAACCCACCGGGACCAACGATTGCGCACGCCTGCAGGATCTGATGGCCAAAAATCCCGACGTTGTCGGATGGGTCACCATCGATGGCACCAACATCGACTATCCCTTTGTTCAGGGAAAAGATAACCAGGAATACCTCAACAAAAACGTGTTGGGGGAGTCTGCGGTCTCGGGAGCGGTGTTTTTGGATACGCGCAACAGCCGCGCGATGACCGATCCCTACAATCTGCTCTATGCGCACCACATGGATAACGGTGCGATGTTTGGCGATGTCGATCGGTTTCTAGACAGGGGCTTCTTTGAGGTGCACCGCACGGGCACGCTTTACACAAAGGATGGGGCGTTCCGCCTGCGTATCGTTGCCGTGTGCTCTTTTGCTGCGAGTGATGACATTATCTTTGGGCCGGGAAACCTGGACCAGGCCTCGATGCAGACGCTGCTCACGCATATCTCGCAGACGGCGGTGCACGCGGACATGGATGACGTTGGCCCTGATTCGCGCATTATCGCGCTTTCTACCTGCAGTGATAAAACAAACGGGCGCCGAGCACTCATAGCCGAGGTCTTGTAGCTCATTGAATATCCCGATTAAGCTGCGCCCCATAGGCTGCATCAAGTTTGAGGCTCTCGATCCATCATGGTAGAGTTGTCCGCGCGTGAATTTCGGTACACTGCGCGCTATCTGCGCTTTTACTGTTTGGAGGAGTGAGCTTGTGAATGCTTCTGTCGCCAAAAAGGCCAGCCGGGCGATGCGTCTTCTCATGATGGTGCTCACGGCAGTTCTCATCTTCTTCTTCATCAATGTCATGCTGTTCGTCTCCGATATCCAGGGCACGGCGCGCGTGGTCAACTACGCCGGTCTGGTGCGCGGTACCACGCAGCGAATCGTTAAGCTCGAGGACGCGGGCCAGCCTCAAGATGACCTGCTCAAAGCCGTGGATTCATACATTAATGGTTTGCGCTACGGAAGCGACGACCTCAATCTCGTCCGTCTCGATGACGATGAGTATCAGGCAAAGATGACCGAACTCGCGAGCTATTTTGACAAGCTTCGCACCGAGATCGCCCGTGTGCGCGAAGTCGGCTACGAGAACACCGATATCATTGCCATGAGCGAGGAATTCTTTGGCATTTGTGACGATGCCACGAGGCTTGCGGAGGACTACTCCCAGGAGAAGGCCACGGCGCTCAATCGCCTTGAGGGTTTGGTGATCATCGACATCGTGGGCCTGGTGGCGACCTTTGCGGTCGAACTTGCTCGCGCGGTGCGCACTGCCGCGCTCAATCGCGAGCTGCAGAACAAAGTCTATCTCGATGAAGCCACGGGACTGCCCAACAAGAATAAGTGCGAGGAAATTTTGGGGCAGGGGCATCCCGTCTCCGCCGGAGCGCTTGTTGCGCTGTGTGTTTTCGATCTTAACAATCTGCATACGGTCAATAACCGCTTTGGCCACGAGAAAGGCGACGAATACATTCGTTCTTTTGCCCATCAGCTGGGGCGTGTGGCGTCAGAGACCTGCTTTGTGGGTCGCGACGGCGGCGATGAGTTTATCGCGGTGCTGTGGGATGCCGATCGGTCTGCCGTGGAGTCCTGTCTCGCTCGGATTAGTGTGAGCGTGAACGAGTATTCCGAGGCCCACCCCGACATGCCTATCAGCTATGCGGTGGGTTATGCGCTTTCTAGTGATTTTGATGAACCGCCTACGATGCGCGAGCTCTTTTCCCAGGCCGACAAAAACATGTACATCGACAAGAACCGCATAAAAAAAGCCGAGGCAGCCGGGCTGCAACGCGAGGACCGCTAAGCCTGTAGCAGAGGGCGGCCAATTTGGAAGTAGCTAAATAAACCCCGCCCCGGAAAAATCCGTAAGAAAATAGACATGGAAAGCTTGCTTTCCCTATGAAAGCCGCCATGTCTATGGTTGTTTAGCCTATGAAAACTGGCATGTTTTGTTACCTTATCACTATGAAAATTGCTAAAATCCATAGGGGGCGTGTGCAGTGGAGCGCTATTTTATTTCTCAGTTGGACGCTTGGCGTCTTGACAAGCACCGCAAGCCATTGCTTATTGAGGGAGCGCGCCAGGTCGGTAAGACCTGGATTGCCAAGGAGTTTGGACGGCTTCGCTTCGCAAAGACCGCCTATGTCTCCCTGATGGACAACGAGCGCATGGCTTTGCTATTTTCCGGCGGCATCAGCCCTTCCCGCATCGTGCCAGCGCTCTCGATTGAGTCGGGGGTCGATATCACCCCCGAGGATACGCTCATTGTGCTTGATGAGATACAGGAGATCCCCCGTGCGCTGACGGCGCTCAAGTATTTTTGCGAGGAAGCCCCCGAGTATGCCGTTTTGGCCACGGGCTCTTCGATGGGCGTAACCCTTCACCAGGGCACATCATTTCCCGTGGGCAAGGCCTCGATTCAAAAGTTATTTCCGCTGACGTTCTGCGAGTTTTTGACCGCCTGCGGCAAAAAGGGTATGGCCGAGCTCATCCGCAACGCCGACCTGGAGCTCATGGGGGCCTTTCACGATCTCCTTATGGAGCAGCTTCGCTATTACATGCTTGTTGGCGGCATGCCGGAGGTTGTCGCAGCTTTTTCGGAGGGGTTACCGAGTGTCGACGCGGCCGGTATCGCCGCTCTGCAAGGCCAGCTTCTTCGCGGATATGCGGATGACTTTAGTAAGCATGGAGGCGACATGCCGCGCGGACTCCCCGTCCGGTTGAGCCAGGTCTGGGAATCCATCCCGTCGCAACTTGCTCGAGAAAACAAGCGCTTTCTCTATGGTGCGGTGCGCGAGGGCGGGCGCGGCAGGGATTTCGAGCTTGCGATTCAATGGCTGACGGACTCGTCCCTCGTTCTTAAAGTGCCGAAGGCGAATCCACCGACGTATCCTTTGCGGATGTCGGCCCGCTTCGATCTGTTTAAGCTCTTCTTGTCGGACGTTGGGCTGCTGGCTCGCATGGCGGGACTCGACATGCCCCTTGTGCTCGAAGGAAATAGTGTATTTGGACAGGCGAGGGGTTGTTTTGCCGAGCAGTATGTCTGTCAGCAGCTTGTCGCGGTCGGGCTGGAGCCCTTCTATTGGCAAGCCGACAACTCTACTGCTGAGCTAGATTTTCTGTTTCAGGATGGTGGGCGCGCGGTTCCCGTCGAGGTGAAGTCGGGGACCAACCTTAAGGCGAAAAGCCTAGCGGCGAGTATTAAGCGATTTGGTTATGATTTGACCATTCGTTTCTCGGCGGGTAAACCATCTCGGGATGGCGCAATCATCGACTTGCCCCTCTATGCGGTCGAATCGCTCCCAAAGCTCCTCGAGGATCCAGAGCGATTATTGAGCCGATAACTCACTGTCTGAATCCGCCCTCGTGCATTAAAAAAACGAGGCCCTGGCCAAACGGCCAGGGCCTCACTAACTTTTATTCCGTTCTAAATGGCTGGCTGATTGCGCGCAGGAGGGTGCCCCGGGGGGCGGGGTATTTCCTCCGCGCGCAGTTTCGCAGCGCAGCGAGAATGTTTGAGCACGGAGGTTACACCCCGGCCCGCCTGGGGATCCTCCGTGAAACAAACCTACCTACTCGAGCTCAAACGCGCCGGTATACAGCTGGTAGTAATACCCGCGCTTAGCGATCAGCTCGTCGTGGTTGCCGCGCTCGATGATGCGGCCGTGGTCCAGGCAGATGATTGCGTCGGAGTTGCGCACGGTGGAAAGACGGTGCGCGATGACAAACGTCGTGCGACCCTCCATGAGCTTGTCCATGCCCTCCTGCACGATGGCCTCGGTGCGGGTGTCGATGCTCGACGTGGCCTCGTCCAGAATCATCGCCGGCGGATCGGCGACGGCGGCGCGCGCGATCGAAATCAGCTGGCGCTGGCCTTGCGACAGCTGGGCACCGTTGCCGGTAAGCATGGTGTCGTAGCCGTCGGGCAGGCGGGTGATAAAGTCGTCCGCGCCCGCGAGCTTGGCCGCCGCGATGCACTCCTCGTCGGTCGCATCCAGGTTGCCGTAGCGGATGTTATCCATCACGGTGCCGGTGAACAGGTTCACGTCCTGCAGCACCACGCCCAGCGAACGGCGCAGATCTGCCTTGCGGATCTTGTTGACGTTGATGCCGTCGTAGCGGATCTTGCCGTCGGCGATGTCATAGAAGCGGTTGATGAGGTTGGTGATGGTCGTCTTGCCGGCACCGGTGGCACCGACAAACGCGACCTTCTGGCCCGGCTTGGCAAACACGGACACGCCGTGCAGCACCTCGTGGTCGGGCGTGTAGCCAAAGTCGACGTTGTCCATGACTAGGTCGCCGCGCAGCGGCACGTACTCGATCTCGCCGGTTGCGCGGTGCGGATGCTTCCATGCCCACATGCCGGTGTGGTGGTCGGCCTCCTCGAGCTCCCAGGTCTCGGGGTTTACCTGCGCGTTGACGAGCGTCACGTAGCCTTCGTCGGCCTCGGGCTCCTCATCGATGAGCTCAATGATGCGGTCGGCGCCGGCCAGACCCATGACCACGGCGTTGATCTGCTGCGAGATCTGGCCGATCTGTCCGCAGAACTGCTTGGTCATGTTAAGGAACGGCACCACGACGGCGATGGACAGCTCCATGCCCGAGATGCTCAGGTTGGGCACGCCCAGCGCCAGGAAAATGCCGCCGGCAAGGGCCACCAGCACGTAGAGCAGGTTGCCCAGGTTCATAAGGATGGGCATGAGGATGTTGGCGTACATGTTGGCCTTCTGGGAGACCTCAAAGAGCTTTTCGTTGCGCTCGTCAAAATCGGCCTCGGCGGCAGACTCGTGGCAGAATGCCTTGACGACCTTCTGGCCGTTCATGACTTCCTCGATATGGCCCTCCACCACGCCGAGCTCGGTCTGCTGCGCGATAAAGAAACGCGCGGAGTTGGAGCCGAGCAGCTTGGTCATAAAGGTCATAAAGGCGACGCCGGCGATGATGACCAGGCACATCCACACGCTGTAGTACAGCATGATAAAGAACACCGTGACGATGATGATGATCGTCATGAGCAGGTTGGGCAGCGACTGACTGATCATCTGGCGCAGCGTATCGATGTCGTTGGTGTAGTGGCTCATGATATCGCCGCGCTGGTGCGTGTCGAAGTAGCGGATCGGCAGGTCCTGCATGCGGTTGAACATCATCTCGCGCAGCTTCTCCAGCGAGCCCTGCGTGACGATGGCCATGGCGCGGTTCCAGAAGAGCGAGGACAGGACACCGACGCCGTAGATGCAGGCGAGGGTGGTAACGAGCTGCAGAATCTTGGGCTGTGCGGCTTCCCAGTCGCCCGACTGCCACGATTCGCTAATAATCTGCAGGGCGCTCTGCAGGAAGGTCGCGCCGATGGAGTTGATGATGGCGCAGAGCACCACGCCGGCGACGACAAGGGGCAAAAGCACGGGATAGAAGCCAAAGAGCGTCTTGATGAGGCGCGACATGGTGCCGCCCTTACGGTTGAGCGCGCGCTCGGCGGTCGTTGCCTTACTCATGTGCCTCGCCTCCTTCCTGGGTCTGAGCTTGCGTTGCGGATGCCTCGGTGTCGGCCTCGACGGCCCCTTCGCCCTCGGCAGACATCTTGTTTTGCGAGGTAAAGGTCTCGCGGTAGATCTCGCTCGTCTTGAGTAGCTCGTCATGGTTGCCGATCTGCGCGATGCGGCCGCCCTCCATGACGATGATGCGGTCTGCGTCCTGCACGGAGCTGATGCGCTGGGCGATGATGAGCTTGGTCGTGTTGGGCAGATAGCTTGCCAGCCCTGCGCGGATCTTGGCGTCGGTCTTGGTGTCGACGGCGCTGGTGGAGTCGTCCAGGATCAAGATCTTGGGGCGACGCAGCAGGGCGCGTGCAATGCACAGGCGCTGCTTCTGACCGCCCGAAACATTGGAGCCGCCCTGTTCGATCCAGGTGTCGTAGCCCTTGGGGAAACCGTCGACAAACTCGTCGGCGCAGGCCAGATGCGCTGCCTCGCGGACTTCCTCGTCGGTGGCGTTCGGATCGCCCCAACGCAGATTCTCGGCGATGGTGCCGCTAAACAGCACGTTTTTCTGCAGCACCATGGCGACCTGGTGACGAAGCGCGTCCAGGTCGTAGTCGCGCACGTCCACGCCGCCCACGCGCACGGTGCCCTCGGTGGCGTCGTACAGGCGGGCGATGAGGTTAACGAGCGTGGACTTGGCC
>DXMC01000029.1:0-1131 GCA_019414365.1 Collinsella sp. | reverse complement strand
CCGCCGATGATGCCGATGGTTTCGCCGCTCTTAATGTGCAGGTCGATATCGTCGAGCGCCTGGCGCTTTGCATGCGCGGAATACTTAAAGCTCACGTGGTCAAAGTCGATGGAACCGTCGGCAACCTCGAGCACGGGCTCGGCGGGATCGGCGATCGTGGGCTCGGCGGCCAGCACCTCGGCAATGCGGTGTGCCGATTCGTCGGCCATGGTCACCATGACAAAGATCATCGACAGCTGCATCAGGCTCATGAGAATCTGGAAACCATAGGTAAAGGTCGAGGAGAGCTGGCCCACGTCGAACAGCGTGCCCTGGCTCGTGATGATGAGCTTGGAGCCCAGGTAGATGATGACGACAAACGCGCCGTTGACGCAGATGTTCATCATGGGGTTGTTAAAGGCGAGCAGCTTCTCGGCGCGGGTGAAGTCCATCTGGACGTCGCGCGCGGCGGTCGCGAACTTCTCCTTCTCAAAGTCTTCGCGCACATAGCTCTTGACCACGCGCATGCCGGTGACGTTTTCCTCAACGGACTCGTTAAGGGCATCATACTTGTGGAACACGCGCGAGAAGATGGGGCGCACCTTAAAGATGATAAAGAACAGTCCAAAGCCCAGCAGCGGAATGATGACCAGGTAGACCATGGCGACGCTGCCGCCCATGATAAACGCCATGGTAAAGGCGAAGATCAATACCAGCGGCGCGCGCACGGCGATACGGATGATCATCATAAAGGCCTGCTGCACGTTGTTGATATCGGTGGTCAGGCGCGTGACGAGCGAGGAGCTCGAGAACTCATCGATGTTGGCAAAGCTGAACGTCTGGATCTTGTAGAACAGGTCGTGACGCAGGTTCTTGGCGAATCCGCAGCTCGCATGGCTGCAGGTGACACCAGCCGCGGCGCCAAAAGCAAGCGACGTCAGCGCGATGAGCACCAAAAAGCCTGCGGTGGGAAGCATCTCGGCTACGGTGGCGCCGTCTTTGATAGCGTCGATCAGGTTGGCGGTGATAAATGGAATCAGCATCTCGCAGAGCACCTCGCCAAGCACGAGCAGCGGCGTGGCAACAGTGACTTTCATATAGTCGCGGATGCTTCCCATGAGGGTTTTAATCATCCAGTTCCTCCCAGGTTAC
>DXMC01000028.1:0-33157 GCA_019414365.1 Collinsella sp. | reverse complement strand
GCCGAGGGGATAAAGCTGGAGGTCAAGCCGGTCTAGGGCTAGTCCCGGATGTGACAAAGGCGTGGCCCGCGACCTCGATTGCCTACAGCTGCTCGAGCATAGCGGTGCAGCCGTCGAGTACGTCGCGGTAGGTGGCATCGAAATTGCCGGTGTACCAGGGGTCGGCCACGTCGCCGGGGCGCTCGGTCCAATCGAGCATGCGCGTAATCTTGCCGTCGGGGTCGTCGCCAAAGATGCGACGCAGGCCACGCGCGTTCTCGTCGTCCATATAGACAATGTGGTCCCAGTCGCCATACTCCGCGCGACGCACCTGACGTGCACGATGTGCGACGACGGGAATCCCGACCTCGCGCAGCTTGGCAACGGTACCGTGGTGTGGCGGGTTGCCGATCTCCTCGGTCGAGGTCGCAGCGGAGTCAATGACAAACTCGCCCGCGCGCCCGGCGCGCCGCACGAGCTCGGTAAACACCGACTCAGCCATCGTCGAGCGACAGATATTTCCATAGCAAATAAAAAGAATGCGTTGCATGAGCGGCTTCCTTTCTAGGCGGTCGCGCAGGGCTTACAGACTGCTCTTGAGGCAGTTTGCTCCAATAAAGCCCGCTGCGTACAAGGGGAGGTGGCGCAGCTCGCGCCCGTCATCGGTTTCGCTGCGGGAAAAATTGTTCTCGGACAAAATGTAGGCATATGGCGATCGGGCTTTGTCCATAAACGACCCGAGGGTTCTCGCGCGCACGTTACGTGCGGACTTTACTTCGACGGGCACAATTTCCATACGGTCGGTCTGAAGTAAAAAATCGAGCTCGCCGGTCGTCTTCCAAGACGACGGCGGCACCCAGTAATACGTCTGCAAGCTATTGCCCGAAAATGCTTGCATGACCGAGTTTTCCGCCAGGGCGCCTCGGAAGTCGGAAGATAGCGCTATGGCGGAATCCTCTTTGAGGTCGAGCCAGAGCCGCGGGTTGATGCAGAGTTTGTAGAACATGAGGCCGGTATCGAGAAGATAGACCTTAAAGAAACTTCCATCTTCGTCGTCGAAGGGAACGAGGGGAGGCTCGATGCCTTCGGTCAGGTTGTTGACCGATATGATGCCGGCGCCTTCGAGCCAGTCGAGCGGCTCGATAAGCTTGGCGCGACGGCCTCCGCGTTCGACCTCGGAGTACTTGAATTTTTTTGTGGACGATCTCAGCAGCTGGGACGGAATGGAGCGCCAGACCTTGCGCGCCGCCACGCCGCTGATCCCGTTTTCGGGGTCGGTCATATCGGCGGTATAGGTCTCGTCGATTTCGCGCTGCTCGACGCGCGCATCCTCGATGGATAACGTCTTGCGATATGCGTTGACGGCGGCGGGCATGCCGCCCACGATCTGGTATCGATGAAACAGGCTGAGCGCGGCTTGGTGCGCGGCGTAGGTCTCGAGCGTGCCGGCGTGGGTACGAATGGCATTGGCCATCTGCTCCTCGTCGAGCGCCCAGAGAAACTCCTCGAACGACATAGGATGCATGGTCTCTTGACGAACGCCGCTGGGAAAAGGCAACTTGCGCTTGCGCGTGGCGACGCCGAGCTGACTGCCGGTCGCGCATATGCGCCAGCCCGAACCCGAAAAAAAGCGAAGCGAGTTGAGCGCCCGTTCGCAGAGCTGCACCTCGTCAAACAGGATGAAGGCGGTTTCTTTGCGAATGGGGGTGCGTTTATAGTCTGAGATTCGCGCCACGATGGCGTCAACGTCGTCGGTGGGACAGTCGAACAGCGGAGCGATCAGCTCAAGATCGGTCTGAAAGTCGAGTTTGACAAACGCATCGCCGGCGATTCGTCTGCCGATTTCCTCGGCAACGTACGTTTTGCCTACGCGTCGCGCACCACGGATGAGGATGGGGCGCGACGCGTCCTTTGTCGCCCATGATTCGATAACGGATTCGATTGATCTGCGCATGGGGCCGCCTTTCCAATTTCGTGTACTTCAGATACATAGTTTAGTACGATTTCATGTACTTGGAATACACGAAATAGTGGAAAAGTGTGTATCTGAAGTACACGAAATTGCACTGCTGGAGCTTGCAGGCGGATAAACACTACTCGTATGGGACGGTTTTCACCGGTTGCTCGCCACCTTGGGCTATGTTCGCCCCTATGCCTGCATCCGGGGCTGTGCTGATTGACGACGGCGCTCCCAGCGAGCCAACTTAATCGTCACCAGCGTGAGCGCCCAGGCCACAAGCGAGAACACGGCACCGACCGCGCCTACATATGCAATGCCAACTCCGCTTACCACGGCGCCGCCCACTGCGGTGCCAAACGAGATGCCGACGTTAAACGCCATGGGCTCAACCGAACTTGCGAGTACCATCGACTTGGGATGGCGGCTGCGTGCCACGTCCATAAAGTGCGTGATGCATGACACCGAGAACAGGTACATGAGCATCGCCAGGCTAAAGACAAAGACCAGCGCGAGCGGCATGGCGGCGCCCACGGCAAACAGCCCGAGCAGTGCCGCCGCCTGCAGCACAAACGTAACCAGCAGCGCCTTCATGCCAAAACGCGCATCGATCCATCCGCCCAGGATGTTCGAGATCAGGCAGAACACGCCATAGGCCATAAGTGTGGTGCTCGCCTGAACGGTATCCATGCCCAGCACCTGCTCCAGATAAGGCGTCACGTAGCCGTAGAATACGTAGACCGAGCCCACGCCAAACAAGAAGATGAGCATGCCGGTGATGATACTCGGCTCGCGTAGTAGCCCCGCCTGCTCGCGGAAGGTGGCGGGCTCATCGGTCTGCCCGGCGCGAGGCATAAACGCCACGAGCGCGCTACAGATCAAAACGGCAAAGGTCAGCGTGCCGTACATGGCCACGTGCCAATCGAGTGTGTCGGCCACAAACTTGCCAATCGAGGTCACAAAGACCATCGCCACGGAAAACGCGCCGTACACGACCGAGATGGCAAGTGAGGTTTGCTGCGGGGATAGCAGCTCAGGGATGTACGTCACGCCCACGGCGAGCAGCGCACCCGAGACAGAGCCCAGGACAATGCGTGAGATAAACAGCACCTGGAAGTTGGGAGCCAACGCCATGACCAGGTTGCCGAGCACAAAGACGACGCTATAGCACACGAGCAGCTGGTAGCGGCGGAATCGCCCCGTGCTGAGCGCGAGCACCGGCGTCGCGATAGCGTAGACGAGCGCAAACACGCTGATGAGCTGGCCCGCAGTGGCAAGTGATATGCCGAGTTCCGTTGCCAAGTCGCTTTCGATGCCGATGACCACGAACTCGGAGCAGCCGAGCGAGAATCCCAACAGCACGAGCAGCGCCAGGCAGAGCTTGGTGCGCGCGGGGGAGAGCGCGGCGGCGGTTGGCTTACTTTTAGGCGTGGTTGCGGCGGTCAAGGTTGTCACTCCAATGTCGCATGAATAAGCGGGATTCACTTCCTGCAACTCTAACAGAATGTGACAAAGGGGCAGTCCCTTTGTCACATGGAGGGCTTGCCTGTATAGTCGCAATACAGGCGAAGATGGTCTCAGGTACATCGCGGGCGGCAGGAGATCCCATGGGTATGCACACGACAAAGGTTGCAGTGGGCGAGGGCAAGTTTGCGCTCGAGGCCCAGCTGACGGTGACGCCGCGAGGCATGGCGGTGTACGCCTGCTCGCCGGAGTTTGCGCACCTGGGCGCCACGGCGCAGGCCATTCCGCGCCCCGAGCCCGGCCGTACGGCAACGGTGAGCATCCTGGCCGTTCCGTGCCATCGAGACGAGATCCCGGCGCACGATATCGCGGCGGCGCTGGCCACGCGCTTTGGCGTGCCGGTAGTTGCAAGCACGGGTTTTCATGTTGAACAAGCGAGCGGTGACGACCTGCAGCGCGTGCTCGACACCACCAAGGAGCTCATCGCCGCGCTCGAGGAAGCCGCAGCCCGCATTCTGCGCGCCGGCTGGGATGAGGGCGGTGCGGGCGCCGAGGTCGTGGCGGTCGATGCTGCGACCGGCGAGGCGCTTGGCCCCGTCGACCGCATCGAGGCCCATGCTGGTGAGGGCATCCTGCATCAGGCATTTCTGACGCTTTTGGTCGAGGGCCGGGGCGAAGACGCGCGCCTGCTGCTCTGTCGCCGCAGCCCGCTCAAGCGACTGTGGGGCGGGGTGCTGGCCGATAGCTGTGCCGGCCATCCGCTCCCCGGGGAAGACGTCGCGGCCGCCACGGCGCGTCGCATCAACGAAGAGCTCGGCATTACGCGCGATCCCGCCGAGCTTAAGCACCTCGGTCACGTGGTGTACCGCGAGGACCACGGCGACGGTCGCTGCGAGTGTGAATGGTGCGAGGTCTACCTTGCCCATGTTGAGCCGGGCGAGCTGCATATCAACCAAGAGGAGATCTCGGAAGTGCGTCGCGTGGCTCCGTCCGAGCTCAAAGGCTACCTGCAGGGTCACCCCGAGCAGCTGGCCCCCTGGCTCCGCGAGGCCCTCGGCGACCCATTCATCCGCACGGCCCTCGCTATGTAAAAAAGACAGTCCCTTTGCCACATCCAAACCGTCACAACATTCGGCGAAAATCTGGAAAACGAGGAAAAGCGTCGAATGTTGTGACGGTTTTTGTCTAGGGAATCGCTTCTCATCCAAAAAATCCGCTTGACTGTATTGCCGCAACACAGCGCAACGTAAGGGGTGTCCGATAACGGGCGCCCCTTTTTAAGCGGCAACATGGCTGCGAATTCGGAGCGCCCCCAACAAGAAAGGTGGGGAGATGGAAGCGGAAAAGAAGGCGTTTAAGATCACCAAGCGCGAAATTGGCTTTGTGCTGGGTATCGTTGTCTTTTTGCTGGTGAAGTTTCTTCCTTTGGCGGAGCTGAGCTCGACGGTCGAGCTCACGGTCGGCGGTCAGACCTGTCTGGCACTGACGCTCGCCACGGTGGTGTTCTGGGCATGCGGCGTGGCACAGCCGGGCTTTGTGGGCCTGCTCTACTGCGCACTGCTCGTCCTGTTCAAGGTGTGCGTGGACGACACGGGCGCCGCGAGCATCTCGGCGACGGTCGCCTCCACGTTTAGCTCGTGGACCAAGGCCACCATGTGGCTCGTCATCGGCGCCTACCTCATCGCCAGCGCGGTCAAGGAGTCGGGGCTGGGCGAGCGCATCGCCTATGCGTTTATGCTCAAGTTCGTGCGCGACGCCAAGTCGCTCATCATCTCGATCTTCGCGCTCACCTTTGTGCTGTCGCTGCTGATCCCGCATCCGTTCCCCCGCGCCTTCCTCATCCTCGCCGTCGTCTCGGTCATCGCCGAGTCCGCCGGCTACGGTGACGACGACAAGGGCAAGCTCGGCTTCCTCGTGTTTGCCGCTGCCGCCCCGGGTTCCATGTTCTTCCTGACGGGCGACTCCACGCTTAA
Source organism: Collinsella sp. (assembly GCA_019414365.1). GTDB lineage: Bacteria > Actinomycetota > Coriobacteriia > Coriobacteriales > Coriobacteriaceae > Collinsella. The sequence goes on along the minus strand of DXMC01000028.1, from coordinate 27,784 downwards.
CCCGCTCGTTGCGCAGTACAGTGCCGAGGCCGGCGGCATGAGCCCGTCCTTCGTCGACTGGTTCCTGTACATGAGCGTGCCTATGCTGGTTGCGCTGCTGTGCACCCTGTTCCTGGGCCTTTTCCTCTTTAAGCCCAGCAAGGAGCTCGTCTACGATCGCGAGCAGATCGTGGCCAAGCAGGCCGCGCTCGGCAAGCTCTCCGTCAAGGAGATCCGCACCATCGTGTGGCTTGTCATCGCCATCGCGCTGTGGCTCACCGTCTCGGGCGACTATATCGGCTGGGTCACCCTGGCCATTGGCGTTGCTCTCGCCATGCCCATCATCGGCGAAGTCCTCACTCCCGCCAGCTGGAACGCTGTCGACATCAAGTCCCTCATGTTCCTGACGGCCGCCATGGCCGTGGGCTCCGTGGGCGGTGCCACCGGCATGAACGCCTGGATCGCCGACGTCGTGCTCCCCAGCTCCGTGCCTGAGAACATCTTCCTGTTCGCCCTGCTCGTCGCCGCGCTTTCCATGATCATCCACATGTTCATGGGCTCGGTCATGGCCGTGCTCGGCGTGTGCGTGCCGGCATTTATCAGCTTTGCCGCCGGCTCCAGCGTGAGCCCACTCGCCGTGGCGCTCATCGTCTTCACGTCCATCAACATCCACTACATCCTGCCGTTCCATAACCTGCCGATCCTTATCGGCGAAGGCAAGGACGCCGGCGGCTACACCTCCAAAGAGGCTATGCGCATGGGCATCCCCCTCACCGCGGTCGTCTTTGTCGTCGTGCTGGTCGAGGCCGCCTGGTTCCACCTCTTTGGCCTGATGTAAGCGGTCGAGCGCCCCGGCTGTAAGCAGCCAAGCGCTTGAACTTCGAGTGGTCGAGCGCTCCATTTGTGAGCGCCGCGGCCCCATTACGTTACCCCGTCCGGCGGCACTCCCGCCGCCGGACACTCTCCCGAAAGGAGCACGCTATGTCCACTACCGATGCTTCCCAGATCCACGATCTGCGCTCCGCGCTCGACTTTTTGCGCGAGATGCCGGGCCAGCTGCTCGAGACCGACACCCAGGTCGACGCGGACGCCGAGGTCTCGGGCGTCTATCGTCGCGTCGGTGCCGGCGGCACCGTTATGCGTCCGACCAAAGAGGGCCCGGCGATGGTCTTCAACAACGTCAAGGGCTTTGACGATGCCAAGGTCTGCATCGGCATGCTTGCCAGCCGCAAGCGCGTTGCCGCCCTGCTCGACCTCGACGAGGAGCACCTGGGCCTCGAGATCGGCAAGCGCTTCGAGAACCTGATCGCGCCCGAGCAGATCGCCGAGGGTGCGCACGTCGACTGCCAAGAGGTCGTGTACAAGGCGACCGACGAGGGCTTTGACCTGCGCAAGATCGTTCCCGCTCCCACCAACACGCCCGTCGACGGCGGCCCCTACATCACCATGGGCCTCGCTTATGGCACGAGCCCCGACGGCTCCCAGTCCGACGTGACCATCCACCGCTTCTCCTGCGTCGACAAGGACAAGCTCGCCATGTGGATCACTCCGGGCAGCCGTCACCTTGGCGCGTTCTTTGACGAGTACTGCCAGCGCGGCGAAGACATGCCCATCTCCATCTCCATCGGTCTGGACCCCGCCGTGTACATGTGCTGTGGCTTCGAGGCGCCAACCACGCCGCTCGGCTTTAACGAGCTGCAGATCGCCGGCGCCCTGCGCGGCCACGCCGTCGAGCTTGCCGACTGCGTCACCGTTCCGCAGAAGTGCATTGCCAATGCCGAGTACGTGCTCGAGGGCTATCTCATGCACGACGAGACCATCAACGAGGATGTCAACGGCCACGGCTACGCCATGCCCGAGTTCCCCGGCTACACCGGCGGCGCCAAGGTCTGCCCGGTGATCAAGATCACCGCCGTCACCACGCGCGTCAATCCCATCATGGAGAGCTGCATCGGCCCTTCGCACGAGCACGTTTCCATGGCCGGTATCCCCACCGAGGCTTCCATCTACAAGATGATCGAGACCGCTATCCCGGGTCGCCTGCTCAACGTCCACGCTGCTCCCTGCGGCGGCGGCAAGTTCGTTGCCATCATGCAGTTCAAGAAGTCGAGCAAAAATGACGAGGGCCGCCAACGCAACGCCGCCATGCTCGCCTTCTCGGCATTCTCCGAGCTCAAGCATGTGATTCTGGTCGACGAGGATGTCGATATCTTCGATATGAGCGACGTGATGTGGGCCATGACCACGCGCTTCCAGGCCGACGTGGACCTCATCACCATCCCCGGTTGCCACTGCCACGTGCTCGACCCGTCCAACGACCCAGCGTTCGACCCCACGATCCGCGAGCACGGCATCGCCTGCAAGGCCATCTTCGACTGCACGGTCCCGTTCAACCTTAAGAAGAACTTCATCCGCTCGCAGTTCATGGAGATCGACAAGGACAAGTGGGCCAAGGAGCTTTCTTTCTAGTACGTAGCACTACCAAGTAGTCAAGGAGTTGTCATGTCTGAGTCTTCTGTCCGTCCCCGTCGCATTGTCGTTGGCGTATCTGGTGCCAGCGGCGCTGCGCTGGGCCTCGAGTGTCTCAAATGCCTGCGCCAGGCCGGCGCCGAATCGGCGCTTGTCGTCACGCGCGGGGGAGAGATCACCATCGAGCAGGAGCTCGGCATGACGCTCGACGAGTTTGCCACGCATGCCGATGTGATCTACGACAACAAGAACATCGGCGCCGCCATCGCAAGCGGTACCTATCCGGTCGATGGCATGATCGTGGCGCCCTGCTCCATGAAGACGCTTGCCGGCATCGCGAGTGGTTACAGCGAAAACCTGTTGCTGCGTGCGGCCGACGTGCAGATGAAAGAGCAACGCCGCCTGGTACTCATGGTGCGCGAGACGCCCTTCAGTGCGATCCATGTCGATAACATGGCGCGCTTGGCGCGCATACCGGGCGTCATGCTCATGCCGCCCATGCTCACGTTTTACAACGGCCCCGCCACGCTCGACGATGCGGTGCATCACATCGCCGCCAAGGCGCTCGAGGCCGTCGGCGTGTCATGTGCAAACTATAAGCGCTGGTCATAGGCGCATTTAGGGTAGGATACGAGGAGTGTTTGAGCCCGCTGCCCCTGTGGGCGGCGGGCTTTTCGCGTCAAAGGATGTGTCGGGAGGACCTATGCAGACGGGTATGTATGCGATTAGCGAGATGGCGAGCTTGTTTAACGTTTCGCGCCAAACGCTCATCTACTACGACAAGATCGGCCTGTTTAAGCCCGCCGTGGTTAACGAAAAAGGCTACCGTTTCTATTCGCCCACGCAGATCCCGCTCATGCGTCTGATCTGCATGCTGCGCGACCTAGGGCTCGAGCTCGACGAGATTGACCGCCTGACCTCGACGTTCGACATTGGCGAGATGACCGATCACCTGCGCTCGCGGGTTCAGGCGCTCGATGGGCAGATTGCCGGGCTCAAAGCCGAGCGTGCGAGCGTGCAGGAGCGGCTGAGCTTTTACGACGAGGCGGTTTATTGGCGCGAGCGCGAGGGCAAACCGGAGCTCAAGCAGTTCGAGCGCCGCTTCGTGGTCTTTGAGGAGTTCCCGGCCGATATCGAGCGCGGCCGTTCGATGCTGCACCCCACGCTCATGCGCGCGATTCTGCGCATGCGTGCGCTCACGGGCACGCGCCCCATGCGCGGCTGGGGCGCCATGCTGCGTCGCGAGGCGCTGCATTCCGACGACCCCATCGCCGGTGCCGGCTCCTTTGCCGTGCTGCCGCGCGGTGCCGAGGAGCTGCTGCCGAGCGATCCTGCCGAGCTGGCAGAGATTGGCGTCGAGGTGTTGCCCGAGGGCACATACCTGTGCATGAGCCGCTGGGGCATGCCGTACGAACCCGAGGGCATTCGTGCCATCGTGGCATGCATGGACGAGCACGCACTCCAGCCCATCGGCGATGCCTTCGATTTTTGCTACCTCGATACCACGAGCTACGACGAGTCTCACCAAGAGGACTTCTGCTGTATCCAAATCCCCGTCGCCCTCAAATAACTTGCGGTGAAATAGTCCCTAAATAGCTCGAGTGGGCGTGCAAACAGGAACTATTCCACCGCAACTTCGATGCGACAAAGGAGCAGTCCCTTTATCGCATTCCGTGCGAGCTCCAGTGCCGTCTGGGGGTATAAGGCTAGCAAGTGTTTATTTGCGAGGCCTAAGGGGCGCCCCGTATGGATATCGATAACTTTGAATGGTGGTATAGCGAGGGCGAGGCTCCGGACGAGGGGTGGGACGAGCCCGCGTCGCGTGACGTGTCGAGCGACGAGGACGAGACCGGCAACGATGCCGTCGAGACGGATGCTGCTTCCGACTCCGCCGAACCCCTAACCTTTGAACAGGCCTGGGCTCAGGCCGAGGCCGACGAGGCTAAGGCCGACGCTACGGCCACGCTCGGCGAGCCAGCCGACATGTCCATCTCGCCGGCCAAGACCCCGCAGCCGCGCCATACCATCGACCCCGGCAGCACGGCATCCTTCAGCATACTCGACGTGCCCGCGCAGGGTGCCCAGGCGCCCGCCCCCACCCATCGCCCCAACCTGGCTCGCGAGGAAGACGCGGGCCGTCGCTCTCCGCTCGGCCCCATTCTCATCGCCTTTATGGCCGGCGTCATCGCTTGCTCGGCGATCGGAAATGTCTGGAGTCACGTGGAGCAACAGCGCAAAGACGCCGCCAAGGTCGAGATGTCTGTCGAGCAATCGCTCAGCCGTACGCGCTCGGTGCATGTGTCGGTCGAGGTTAAGGACGGCGCGACGTGGGATACCGCGCGCGGTGATAGCCAAATGCTTGTCCATATCGTGGGCCGCACACTCAAGGGACAAGCAATCGACGAGTATCAATACGTCAATTCCGAAGGTGACGGCATCGAGCTCAAGCCCGGCGACTACGAGCTCACGGTCGATGAGCCGCCCGTCGCCACCGACGGCACGCGTTACCGTGCCTCAAAGCGCATGGTTCCGGTGAGTTTTAATTCACAGGCGCCCGATACGGTCGATAGCACGCCGCAGGGCGGGTTTGACCTTTACGCTATTGCTCAATAACTGCACCTGTCGCTCAACCCCGCCGCCAAGAGTGGGACAATAGCCCTCGACACTGTTGTTTACTTTTGGAGGAAGTAGCATGTCCACCGTCACTACCATCAAGCGCGGCGGCCTCACCGCGGCCATCGATTCCATGGGTGCCCAGCTCACGAGCCTTGCCCTCAACGGCAACGAGTATCTGTGGCAGGGCGACCCGGCCTTTTGGGGCAAGCACGCGCCCATTCTGTTCCCCATCGTGGGCTCACTGCGCAACAACACGGCGACGTCTGCGGCTGGCACCTGCGAGATGCCGCGCCACGGCCTCGCGCGCATCGTCGAGCATAAGCTGGTCGAGGTTTCGGAGGACAGTTCGTCCGTAACTTACGAGATCACCGACACGCCCGAGTCGCTCAAGGCCTTCCCGTTCCACTTTAAGCTCAACATGACCTATGCCCTGACCGGCGACGCCACCCTCATGCAGACCTTTGCCGTCACCAACACCGGCGACGTGGACCTGCCGTTCTCGGTGGGCGGCCATCCCGCATTTAACGTGCCCGCCCCTGGTGCCGAGGACGAGGCGTTCGAGGATTACGAGCTGGCGTTTACCGAGGCTTGGACTAACGAGGCCCCCGTCATCACGCCCGATGGCCTTATGACGTTCGAGGGTAGCTACAAGGCGCCCGATAACTCGGACGTGCTGCCCATCACGCACCGCAGCTTCGATAACGACGCCATCATGTTCACCGATACCCCGGGCTCCTCGCTCACGCTGCGCGGTCGCAAGTCGGGCCACGGCGTCAAGATCGACTTTGAGGGCTTTAAGTACATCGGCGTGTGGTCTGCCGCCAACGACGCTCCGTTTGTGGCGCTCGAGCCCTGGACCGGCCACACCACGATGGATACCGAGGACGATGTCTTCGAGCACAAGGTCAACACCATTACGCTGGCACCGGGCGCTACCGACACCCGTTCCTTTAGCGTTACCCTGCTCTAAATGTGACAAAGGGACAGTCCCTTTGTCACATTCCGCCACGATAAGCCCTCTGACACCCGGCAGGGGGCTTTTTCTAGGTTAATCCTCTGCGAACGCCCCATCGGTGCCGCTGCTATACTATCCTGTTCTGTTGTTGATTAAACAATATAGGAAAGGCATCAGATGAAACCTCGACTACAGCGCGACGCGCAGACCCAGCCGGTGTGCAGTCGTCGCATCTTACTGGGTAGCGCCCTCGCTGCGAGCGCTTCCGTCGTCGCCGGCGCGCTCGCCGGCTGTCAGCGCCCGTCCACGCTCAAGGTGGTTCAGCCCACGACGGGTGGCGGTCGCGACGACCTGTCCGATTCCGTGATCGGCAAGGACAAGATCCGCATTGGCATGGAGGCGGCCTACGCCCCATACAACTGGCAGGTTTCCGAAGCTAGTGAGTACACCATCCCCATCGACAACGTACAGGGCGCCTATGCCGATGGCTACGACGTGCAGATCGCCAAGATCGTCTGCAAGGCCCTCGGTGGCGAGCCCGTTGCCGTCAAGCAGAGCTTCTCGGGCCTTATCGATTCGCTCAACAACGGCCAGATCGACCTCATCATCGCCGGCATGAGCGCTACGCCCGAGCGTGAGGAGTCGGTCGGCTTCTCCGACCCGTACTTCATTGGCTACTTTGGCCTGTTCGTAAAAGAGGGCTCGCCCTACCAGAACGCCACCAAGCTCAGCGACTTCAGTGGCGCCACGGTGCTCGGCCAAAAGGACACGATGCTCGATACCGTCATCGACGAGATTCCGGGCGTTGTGCACAAAAACCCGGTCGATTCGGTCCCCACGGTGTTCTCGAATCTGCTGCAGGGCACGTGCGACGCCGTGACCTACAACACCGAGAACGAGAAGGGCTATATGGCCCAAAACCCGGGCATTGTCCCCATTCATTTTGCCGAGGGCGAGGGCTTTAAGCAGGAGGTCGCGGCAAACGTCGGCTGCCGCAAGGGATCGGACAAACTGCTCAAACTTATCGATAAGACGCTCAAGGGCATCAGCCAGGAGGAGCGCGACCAAATGTGGGACGCGTGCCTCGACCGTCAGCCGGCATAGGGAGGCAGCATGAAAACCATCAATCGTCTGGCCTCCTTTATCAAGGCCGACCACCGTTATGTGTACCTGGGCACGAGCGTTATCGCGGCGCTCGGTCTGGCGTTTAGCCAGCGCAACCCCACACCGCTGAGCTTCTTGGCTCCCACGGGCGTGTTTCAAGATTGCCTTTGGGCAATCCTGTGGGCGTGGCTCGCCGTGTCGGCGGCGGCGCTCGTCACCAAACTCATGCACTGGAATGACTATCGCGAAACGTCGCCGTTCGCATCCGAGCGCTTCCGTCGTGGCGCACGCTTGGGCAGCTATGTCGTGGTTGCCATCGCGGCGATCTTTTTCGTGGACCGCTGCGTCATGTCGTTTATCGACCTGGTACAGGTGAGCATCGTCTCGGACTCCAACCCCAGCGACTTTTTGTCGAGCCTGGTCTACATGACCTACAAGAGCGGGGACTTCTTTATCCGCGGTATCGAGATCACCATCGCGCTTGCCACCTTCGGCACCGTCATCGCATTCTTCCTGGCGTTGCTCTTTGTGTTCCTGCGTATTCAGACCTTCGATCGCGTGGACAACGACCTGGTGCGCTTCTTTAAGAGCATTGGCCGCGGCTTTGCGACCATCTACTCCACCATCGTGCGCGGCACGCCCATGATGGTCCAGGGTCTGCTCATCTATTACGCGGGTTTCACCGTTTTGCGCGGCATGGGCTTCGAGACCGCCCAGGCCAACCAGATCTGGAGTACCTTCACCGCCGGCCTCGTCACCATCTCGCTCAACTCCACCGCCTACATGATGGAGGTCCTGCGCGGCGGCATCGAGTCCATCGACCCCGGCCAGGCCGAGGCAGCGCGCTCGCTGGGTCTTTCGCAGTGGCAAGCCATGCGCAAAGTCGTGTTCCCCCAGGGCATTAAAAACGCGATTCCGGCGCTCACCAACGAGCTCATCATCAACATCAAGGACTCGTCGGTGCTCTCGGTCATCGGCGTGTTCGACCTCATGTACGCCACCACCACCGTCGCCGGCGTGTACTACCGCCAGATGGAGGTCTACTGCGTGGCGCTCGTGGTCTACCTGATCCTGACGCTCGTGGCGAGCCGCCTGCTCGAAGCCTTTGGCAAAAAGCTCGGCGCCGAGGCCCCTGCCACGCTGCCCAGCTCTAACTAGGCTTAAGACGAGGAGAATCATCATGGCAGATACCGCCACTACCGGCGTTGCGGCCGCCGCACAGACCAATGAGCCGCTCATCCGCGTCGAGGGCCTGCGCAAGAGCTTCGGCTCGCTCGAGGTACTCAAAGGCATCGACCTGTCCGTTAACCCCGGCGAGGTCGTCACCATTATCGGCGCCTCGGGCTCGGGCAAGTCGACCTTCCTGCGTTGCCTCAACCTGCTCGAGACCCCGGACGCGGGCCACATCTGGTTCCACGGCCAGGACCTTACGGCCGAGCGCTGCAATATCAATAAACTCCGCGAGGACATCGGCATGGTGTTCCAGGGCTTTAACCTGTTCAACAACATGGATGTGCTCGACAACTGCACGCTCGCGCCCGTCACGCTCAAAAAGATGAGCAAGGCCGAGGCCGAGAAGGTCGCGATGGAGCATCTGACGAGCGTGGGACTCGAAAAGTTCGCGCACGCCGCCGTGGGCCGCCTGTCCGGTGGTCAAAAACAGCGCGTGGCCATCGCTCGTGCCCTGTGCATGAATCCGCAGATCATGCTGTTCGACGAGCCGACCTCCGCGCTCGACCCCGAGATCGTGGGAGAGGTGCTCGAGGTCATGCGCAAGCTCGCTGCCGACGGCATGACCATGGTTGTCGTCACGCACGAGATGGCCTTTGCCCGCACCGTGTCCGATCGCGTGGTCTTTATGGACAAGGGCGTGGTGCTCGAGGACGCCGCGCCGGCCGAGCTCTTCGGCAATCCCAAGCACCAGCGCACCCGCGAGTTCCTCTCGCGTTATCTCGAGGACAAATAACCGACCGCAAACGCTTACGTGGCAGGGCCGCTCCGGTGGGGCGGCCCTCGTCATCACAGTCGAAAGGATGTCATGGCCGAGGTTTGGCGCTTCTTTGCGCATGAGGACGATTTTGCTGATTTGGACGAAACTGGCGCGTGCGAGCGCTTGGGCCGCGTGCTGTCATTTCCGACCATCTCGAGTATGGATGCCGAGGCGGTGGACTGGCAGCCGTTCGACGACCTGCGCGCCTATATGCAGCAGGCGTGGCCGCGCGTGTTCGCGGCGGGCGAGGTCGACCTTATCGACCATTCGCTATTGGTGACGCTTAGCGGTTCCGACCCTGACCTCAAGCCCATTATGCTCATGGGCCACATGGACGTGGTTCCCGTGGTGCCGGGTACCGAGGCCGACTGGACGCACGACCCCTTTAGCGGGCACGTGGACGACACCTACATCTGGGGTCGTGGCGCTATCGACATGAAAGACCAGGTCGCAGGCATTCTCGAGGCGGTTGAGTATGCGCTGGCGCACGGCTGGGAGCACGAGCGCACCCTGCTGCTCGCCTTTGGCCAGGACGAGGAAACCACGCAGTACGGCGCGGGAGCGATCGGTCGTGTGCTCGAGGAGCGCGGTATTGAACTTGAATACCTGATCGACGAGGGCGACTACCGCATCGTTTCGGATGCCGAGTATGGCGCGGGCGAGGGCTGGCTTATGCATGCCGACCTCGCGGAGAAGGGCTATGCCGATATCGTGCTCAAGACGAAGAGTGAAGGCGGGCATTCGTCTAACCCCTACGGCGGCACATCGCTCGAGATGCTCAGTCGTGCCATCACCGCAATCTGCGATATCGAGTGGCCGCCGCGCGTGATCGACTTGCTTGCCGCCCAACTCGTCGAGTTGGGGCTCTACACGGCCGATGAAATTGCCGCCAACGGGGATGCCATTGTCTGCGATTGCCTCGCCAGCAAAAAGCTCTATCCGCTGGTGACGACCACCTGCGCACCCACGCAGATCGAGGGTGGCAGCACCGGCGCCAACGTAATGCCGCAGGATATGTGGGCCAACATCAACTTCCGCATGCTCGAGGGCACGAGCGTGGCCGACGTTGTGGCGCGCTGCCGTGAGGCGGTTGCCGGGGCGGACCTTGCCGGTCGTGTCGAAGTGGAGCTGGGCCCCGGTAGCTCCGAACCCTCGCCGTCCCCGCGCATCGGTGGTCCCGGCCTCGAGGCGGTTCGCTCCATCGCCGCCCGCTATTTCCGTGATCCAAAGGGGACGGAGGAAAACGGATCATTCGAGCCAGTGGCAATTGTGCCCTCGACTGTGATTGGCGCGACCGACGCTGCCAACTACCAGAGCATTTGCCCTGAGTGCATTCGCTTCTCGGCCTTTGTGGTCGACGATGACGAGTGCGACCGCGGCGTCCACGGCACCAACGAGCGCATCACCCGCCGAGCCTACCTCCAGGGCATCCGTTTTCTCATCTCCCTGCTCCAAACGCTCTAGAATTCGACAAAGCGACAGTCCCTTTGTTAGCCGTTGGGGACGTTCTTAAACGACTAGTCGTAAAGGAACGTCCCTAACGGCTACGTCCGCTCATTCCGTGCGGGTTATATGCAGGTTTGCCTGCGCACGCTATCATGTATGGGTTAGACCGCAACTATGTACCCCATACGCGAAGGGATGCGCATGTATCTGAAGATCGACATGTTCTAGCCGGGCTTACCCCCGCATCGGCGCCCCGCGCCCCATCAATTCTGCCGATTTTCACCTTCACGCATATAAAGGAGTCCCGCCATGCGCGACAAGCTCGAAAAGATTATCAAGGCCTACGAGGAGCTCGAGAAGAAGCTCTCCGACCCGGCCGTCGCCTCCGATATTAAGGAGTTCACGCGTCTCAACAAGGAGTACGCGCACCAGTCCGACCTCATCGCCGCTTCGCGCGAGTACATCGGTGCGCTCGATGACATCGAGGCCGCCAAGGAGATGCTCCGCGACACGACCGACGCGGACGAGAAGGAGATGCTCCAGATGGACATCTCCGAGAACGAGGAGAAGCTTCCCCAGCTCGAGGAAGACATCAAGTACATGCTCATCCCGAGCGACCCCAACGACGACAAGAACACTATCGTCGAAATCCGCTCCGCCGCCGGTGGCGACGAGGCCGCCATCTTCGCCGGCGACCTGTACAAGATGTACCAGCGCTTCTGCGAGTCGCGCGGCTGGAAGACCACCGTGCTCGACTCCAGCCCTAGCGAGGCCGGCGGCTTTAAGTCCATCGAGTTCAAGGTCGAGGGCGACCGCGTCTACTCCGTCATGAAGTTCGAGTCCGGCGTGCACCGCGTCCAGCGCGTTCCCAAGACCGAGTCCCAGGGCCGTATCCAGACCTCCACGGCAACCGTCGCCGTGCTTCCCGAGGCCGAGGAGATTGACGTCCAGATCAACCAGTCTGACCTGCGCATCGACACCTACTGCGCCTCCGGCCCTGGCGGTCAGTGCGTTAACACTACCTACTCCGCCGTGCGCATCACCCACCTGCCCACCAACACCGTGGTGCAGTCGCAGGAGCAGCGTTCCCAGATCCAGAACCGCGAGGTCTGCATGCAGATGCTGCGTGCCCGTCTGTACGAGATGGAGCTCGAGAAGCAGCAGGCAGAGCTCGGTGCCGAGCGCCAGAGCCAGATCGGCCACGGCAACCGTTCCGAGAAGATCCGTACCTACAACCAGCCCCAGGACCGCGTGACCGATCACCGCATCGGTTTCAACTCCACCTACAACGGCGTCCTTCTGGGCGATCAGCTCGGCACCGTCATCGAGGCGCTCGCCGCCGCCGAGCGTGCCGAGAAGCTGGCACAGGCCGTGTAGTAGGTTCCGCCGTTCTACCGAACGGCGGACCAGCCGACGCTGCGCGGGCCGCATTTGGACAATCTGACGTTCAACTTCAAGGGCGCGACCAGAAGGTCAGCGCCCTTTCGTTTCACGTCACCTTGCCTCAAGTGCGACCCGCTCGCTGTCCGTCCTCTGCCTGCGGCGTTGCCTTGCTCCGGATGCGGCATGCTCAACCTGCGGCGCCTTAGAGGTAGTCATTGGGGACGTTCTTGAATGACTAGGTTGGGCACATTGCTTTGAGATGTTATTCAATCGGTTGTGATGGTCTTTAGGCTGTTTGCCTGCTTAAAGCAATCAACGGTGTGCATCTGCTATTGAAAATATTGCTCGAAAAATCGTCCAAGAAGTCGCGGGGCGATTTTTGACGCGTCACGCGTCAAGCGATGTGGCAAGCGTTTGGTTAGATATTGGTCAGGTTAAGGGCAACCTTGCCAAAAGCTTGACGAATGCAAATCTAGACGTCGGCGAATGAACACTTTGAGCGAGCCCGGTGCAAAATTCTGGGCTGATTCTCGATAATCGCCTTCAATCGTCCCTTGCCAAGCGCTGGCCTCGCGTACAATCTGCTCCGACATTCGCGCGCCGCCCGGCGCTTAAGAGGGGAGGACCCCATGGCAAACGAGATCTGGACCATCAAGCGTTGTCTCGAGTGGACCAAGGAGTACCTGGCCGAGCGCGGCGAGGAGCACCCCCGTCTTTCTGCCGAGTGGCTGCTGTGCGCCGCCACGGGCCTGGCGCGCATTGACCTATATATGCGTATGGACGAGACGCTTAACGCGGCCCAGCTCGAGACCATGCATGCGGCCGTCGTTCGTCGCGCCAAAGGCGAGCCGCTACAGTACATCACCGGCAGCACGCAGTTTCGCATGATTGACGTCGCGTGCGCTCCCGGTGTGCTCATTCCGCGCCCCGAAACCGAGATGCTCGTCGAGGAAGTCCTCAATTATCTGGATGCCGAGGTGCTGAGCCCCGAGGCTGCTGCCCGTCAGCGTGTTGAGCTGCCTTGGAACGATGAGGTCGAAGAGGCCCGCAAAGCCGAGGCGGCGCTGGCCGACGAGCGCGCGACTGCCGAGCGCCGTGCCGCTAACCTGACGGCTGCCGATGAGGCGGCGTTAGGCGGCGACGTACTGGGCAGCCGTGCCTATGCCGAGGAACTGGCCGACCGCGAGGCCGAGGAAGCCGCCGCGCAGGCAGCAGAAGCCGAAGCCGCGGAAGCCGCCGAGTCCGAGCTCGACGAATACGGCATCGCCATCGAGGGTGCCGGCCAGGAGACGGCTTCAGCTCAGGATGCCGCTGCGTCTGCCCCAACCGAGCCCTGCACTGCCCGCGTTCTCGAGGTCGGCTGCGGCACGGGCTGCATTTCGCTCTCCCTTGCCTGGGAGCGCCGCGGCCACGTTACCTGCACCGCCACCGATATCGAGCCGCGCGCCATCGATCTGGCCACCAAAAACCGCGACGCCCTCGGCCTCACGGCAGATGAGGTTGCCTTTAGCCTCACCAACCTGGTGAGTTCCATTCCCCGCGAAGAGTGGGGCACCTTTGATGTGCTCGTCTCCAACCCGCCTTACATCCCGACCGACGTCATGCGCTCGCTGCCGCACGAGGTCAAGGACTTTGAGCCCGACCTGGCGCTCGAGGGCGGCGCCGACGGCCTCGATATTTTCCGCCGCCTGCTCAATGCGGCGCCTTACATGCTGCGCGCCGGCGGCCTGTTTGCCTGCGAGCTCTACGAGGGTGCCCTCGATGCCGCGGCCGAGCTCTGTCGCCAGGCAGGCCTTTCGGACGTGCGTATCGTCCATGACCTCACCGATCGCCCCCGCATCGTCCGAGCCATCGTCACCGAGCCCAAACAGCGTATTTAAGCTGAATTAATAGACATTTGCGCAAGTTTGTCCTTGCAATATACCGTAAAACTTCTACTATAGAAGGAGAAAGGTATGTCAAATCAGCTGCATCGGTACCGTATCGTGCTTGATTACATTGAACCTTGGCTTGATGAGCAGGATGAAGCTACGCTGAAGCAGATTTATGCAGACCTTTTGGTGCTCGAGAAGGAAGGTCCCAGCCTTGGTCGTCCGCTGGTTGACCGCGTAAAGGGCTCGAAGCTTCATCATTTAAAGGAGCTGAGAGTGACGTCGTGTGGTGGGCAGGTGATTCGCATCCTCTTCGCCTTTGACCCCAAGCGCCAGGCGGTATTGCTATTGGCGGGTGATAAGTCGCGAGCGGGATCGTCAAGGGCAAAATGGAACGGCTGGTATGCGATCAACATTCCAAAGGCCGAGCAAATATACCGTCGCCACGTAAGGAGGCTCGATCGAGATGGAACTGCATGAGTATATGGAATCTCGCGGGATAACACGCGACTCCATTACCGCCGAGCAGGAGAGGACTCGCGATCGTATCGAAGCCTATAAGCTTGCTCAGATTCGCAGGCTAAAAGATCTAACACAGGCGTCGGTCGCCCAATCGATGGGCGTTTCTCAAAAACGCGTATCCGAGCTCGAGCGTGGGGAATTGGGTTCGATGAGGCTTGACACGCTGAGCAGGTACGCAGAGAGCCTCGGCGGAAAACTGGTTGCAAGCATCGAGTTTCCCGATCGTACCGTTACGCTTGCGCGCTAAAAATCTTCAATTAACCCCCTCACTTTCACCGACTACAAGAGCCGCTCACCAAACCAACATGCGCTCTGGGCAAATAGGTTGAACGTTTCGTGCGAGAATGCCCCTCAGTAAACAAGCTTGCACCAGAGCGTAAGGGGCTGGCATACACATGCAGACGGTCTATCGGGTATTCGAGGGAGCGCGTGAGCCGCATCGGCTTGCCGTCGAGCGTACGGCCGAGGTGCTCGGCCGCGGCGGCCTGGCGCTGATTCCGACCGAGACCGTCTATGGCGTTGCCGTGGCAGTCAACGCCTTCTCGGACGCCGTGCCCCAAGATACAGGCGAATTCCCATCGTGGCCGCGCGATCCGCAGGCTGCCGTCAATGGCGCCGCGGTCCCTGCGCTCGGTACCGGCTACCGCCGTATCTTCACTCTCAAGCAACGTGAACTCACCCAAACGGTCGCCTGGCTGGTCGATGGCGTCGAGGCACTCGACCGCTATGGCGTGGATATCCCGGAAGATGCCCGCGTGCTCGCGCGACGATGCTGGCCGGGAGCCCTGACTATCGTGGTCAAGGCGGCTCCCTGCGTGCCGACCTTTATGCGTGCTGCCGACGACACCGTGGCCCTGCGCGCTTCGGCCTCTCCCGTGGTCCAAGCGCTCATCCGCGCCTGCGGCAGTCCCCTTGCCTGCACGAGCGCCAACACACACGGCGCGCCTTCGCCGGCAAGCTTTGCCGCCGTCGAAGGTCGCATCCTGGAGGGGGTCGATGTTGCCGTCGACGCCGGCGAGACCCCGTGTCGCGACGCCTCGACCATCGTGTCGTTCCAGCACGGCGGGCTCCAGATCCTGCGCCAAGGCGCACTTCCCGCATCAGAGATCGAACGGGTCCTGTCCGACCCGATGCAATAGAAAGGTGTAAGCGATGTCGTTGAATCTGGGCAGCCTGGGCATGGAAGATGCCTCGTTTAACTTTGGCGGTTCCTACATCATGGCGCTCGACTGCGGCACCACCTCGGTACTTGCGACCATCGTCGACGAGTACGGCTGCATCGTCGCGCAGGCACGTCGTAGCGTCAAAACCAGCTTCCCGCGTCCCGGTTGGATAGAGCAAGACCCCATGGAGGTGCTTGCCAGCCAGATCGGCGTGATGATGGAGGTCCAGTTTAAGAGCGGCATCCATTCTGACCGCATCGCCGCCATCGGTATCTCCAACCAGCGCGAGACCACGGTGGTGTGGGACCGCATAAGCGGCCAACCCATCTATAACGCCATCGTGTGGCAATGCCGTCGCACCGCACCTCTGATCGACGAGCTGGTCGAGCGGGGCGCAGAAGAGCTGGTGCGCTCCCGCACGGGACTCACGCTCGATCCGTATTTCTCGGCTTCCAAGGTGCAGTGGATCCTCGACAACGTCGACGGTGCGCGTGAGAGCGCGGCGGCGGGCGACCTCATGTTCGGCACCATCGACACCTGGCTCATCTACAACCTCACCGGCAGTCAGGTCTTTGCCACCGACTACACCAATGCCAGCCGCACGGCGCTTTTTAATATCCATACGCTCGATTGGGACGACGACCTGCTGGCGCTCTTTGACGTTCCACGTTCCATGATGCCCGAGGTTCGTTGGAGTTCGGGCGACTACGGCCGCGTCGCGAGCGATATCATGACCAACATGCCGCCCATCATGGGCGTGGCGGGCGATCAGCAGGCGTCGCTGTTCGGCCACTGCTGCTTCCATCCCGGCCAGACCAAAAACACCTATGGCACGGGTTGCTTTATGCTCATGAACACCGGCGACGAGGTCGTCGAATCCAAGAACGGTCTGGTCTCCACGATCGGTATCGCCGCGGACGGCAAGATCAGCTATGCGCTCGAGGGTTCTATCTTTGCCGCCGGCTCAACCATGAACTGGCTGCGCAACAACATGGGCATCATCTCGAGTGTGAGCGAGTCCGCGCAACTCGCCGCTTCGATCAACGACAACGAGGGCTGCTACTTCGTCCCCGCCTTCGCTGGCCTGGGCGCTCCCTGGTGGGACCCGCGTGCCCGCGGTATCGTGTGCGGCCTGACCGGTGCCTCGAGTCGCGCGACCATTGTGCGTGCGGCCTGCGAGTCCATGGCCTACCAGAGTTATGACGTGCTGCGCGCCATGGAGCAGGACGTGGGACTTTCGATTGAGCGCCTGTCCGTCGATGGCGGCGCCTCACGCAACGAGTTCATCATGCAATTTCAGGCCGACCTGCTGGATATCCCCGTGCTGCAATGCGAGACGGTGGAGACCACGGCAATCGGCGCCGCGTACTTGGCGGGTCTTGCCGTCGGCTATTGGGAAGACCTTGAAGAGCTGGAGCAAAATGCCCAGATCGTTAGGACCTTCCTTCCCCACATGTCCGCCGAGCGTCGCGAGCAAAACCTTGCGGGCTGGCGTGATGCAGTCAAGCGCTCGCTCAGTACCGCACAGTAGGGCTGCGATGGGCTGCTCGATACAACAAACCGCTAAACTTATGCATGGCGTGCGGCGGCAACATTGCTGCGCGCCTTGTCAGCAAGGCCGTTTTGCGGCCGCAACGAAAGGGGCAATCAACCCATGACCGTCACCTACGATGCGTCCCGTGTGACGCTTGTCGATCACCCGCTCGTCCAGCACAAGCTGTCGATCCTGCGCGACAAAAACACCGGCACCAACCAGTTCCGCCAGCTCGTGCGCGAACTCGCGCTTTTTGACGGCTACGAGGCCATGCGCGACCTGCCTATGGAAGACGTCGAGGTCGAGACCCCCATCACTACCGCCACGTTCAAACAGCTCGCCGGCAAGAAACTCGCCATCGTGCCCATCCTGCGTGCGGGCCTTGGCATGGTCGACGGCATTCTCGACCTGGTGCCCTCCGCTCGCGTAGGCCACATCGGTATGGAACGCGACGAGGTCACCCACGAGCCGCACGAGTATTACTGCAAGATGCCCAAGGATATCGACCAGCGCATCTGCCTGGTCGTCGACCCCATGCTTGCCACGGGCGGTTCGGCCGAGATGGCCATCAGCTACCTGCGCGAGCGCGGTGTCAAGGACATCCGCATGCTGTGCATCGTCGCGGCCCCCGAGGGCCTCAAGTCGCTGACTGAGAAGGATCCCGATGTGCATATCTATACTTGCGCCATCGACGACCATCTCAACGAGGCTGCCTACATCGTTCCCGGCCTGGGCGACGCCGGCGACCGCATCTACGGCACGCTCTAGTCGCTGGGCTAAGACGGCCGCGGCTGCAAATACGAAGAAACGGTGCGCGCGGTCGAACAAAAGGCGACCGCGCGCACTCCTGTTAACGGACGTTTTGCCCTGCAGGGTTCGAGAAAAACGTATTACCGTACCTGCGGCATAAAGAAGGTCTTAAGAAAACGAACAGGTGCGTATTAACCGATGCTTTTTCGGTTGTACTTTAACGATTGGCTCGTACAATAGTCACCAATGTTTGGCGGGAACTGTTCTGTGAGGCGTTAAAAAGGAAAGTGAGGACGCCAGTGTTTCAGATAGCCGATCTGCTCGCTATCGTTGCAGGCGCCATCGCGGGCGCAATTGCCTTCCTTCCCTTTGTCTTTACGCTCAAGCCGGTTCTTGACGATAAGCAGAATGCGGACATGCTCAAGGGTATGGTGAGTCTGGCGGTCTCGGCAATCGCTCTGCTCGTCTTTACCTTGGTTGTGTTTGTGTTGTTCGGAGAGGCATTTCGCATGTTCCTCCTGGGCGAGGCGATCGGCTTCGTGGCCTTTATGGCCGCCTGCGCAGTTCGCGTCGCCAAGGCGCTGCGAGATCCTCATGAGGTCGAAAGGTAAGTCGTGGAAATTTTTGAAAAGCTGCCTGATGAGATTAATCATCTGGTCAGCGAGTTCAGCTCCACCCCTGTCGTGGGCGATCTGAGCTGCGGCATCACGCAGTACTCGTTTTGGCTGATCGTCTCCACGATCGTGCTCCTGATCGTCCTGGCCGTGTTCAAGAAGAAGCAGACCCTGGTTCCCAAGGGCTTCTTCGTCAACGGTTTCGAGTACATCATCGAGTACGTCGAGAACGATATCGGCAAGGGTGTCGTGGGTGAGAACTGGAAGAAGCACTTCCCGTTCCTGTGCTCGCTTTTCCTGTTCATCCTGATCAATAACATGATCGGCCTGATCCCGGGAATGAAGCCCGGCACCGGCGCAATCGGCTCCACCGCCGCACTCGCCATCTTCGCCTTCGTGTACTTCATCTACTACGGATGCAAGGCTCACGGCGTGATCGGCTACATCAAGAGCCTCGCCCCGCAGGGCGTGAGCTTCCCGATGAACGTGCTCGTGTGGGTCGTCGAGCTCTTCTCGACCTTCCTGCGCCTCATCACGCTCGCCGTCCGTCTGTTCTGCAACATGTTCGCAGGACACGTGGTCATGGGCTCGTTCGCCATCATGGCGAGCATGTTCATGCAGCCGCTGCTTCAGCAGGTTTCCGCGGCCCACGCCGTCGGCGCCCTGCCTTCGCTGGCCTGGCTTGCCATCCTCATCTTGATCTATGCGATCGAGCTTGTGGTCGGCGCCATCCAGGCTTACGTCTTCACGGTCCTTACCGCCGTGTATGTCTCCGAGGCAGAGGAGGTCGCGGAGGAGGAGTAGTCTTCCGTTCGCGCCTTAAAGGTAAGGTAATTCGTTAAACCGCCGGTGCCCGTACCCATGGAGCCCGGCAGTTATAAAAAGGTTATCCTGCGTGAAATAAGACACGCACGACAAAGGAGGAATCGTGGGAGTTATCGGTTACGGTCTCGGTGTTATCGGCGCTGGTCTTGCTATCGGCCTGTCTGCTCTGGGTGCTACGGGTGCTATGGCCCGTCAGCCTGAGGTCCAGGGCCGCGTGTTCACCGTCTTCATCATGGGCTCCGCCTTCGGCGAGGCTCTGGCTCTGATCGGCTTCGTTGTCGCGCTGATCGTTAAATAGCACGGAGCGTCAAGTATGAATCTTTCATCCCAGAAGAGCGCGATCGCACTCTCCGCGTCCGCGGCCGCGCTGCTCATGCCGGTTTCCGCGTTCGCTGAGGACGGCGCTGCCGGTGCGGACATCCTCATCCCTAAGATGGCGGAGTTCATCCCGGCGCTTATCGCCTTCCTGATTATCTGGATCGTGCTGGCCAAGGTCGCCCTGCCGGGCATCATGAAAACCATGGAGGAGCGCGGCAAGAAGATCGAGGAGAGCCTCGACGAGGCCGAGAAGACCAAGCAGGAGGCTATCGCCAAGCGCGCTGAGTCCGACTCGATCGTCACCGACGCCCGTCGTCAGGCTGCCGACATCGTTCTCGAGGCCCGTAAGGACGCCGAGTCCGAGCGCGCCCGTATCATCGAGGCTGCTCACAAGGAGGCCGAGGAGATCATCGCCAAGGCCCATACGACCGTCGAGGACGAGCGCAAGTCCATCTACGCCGGTGCCGCGAGCTCCATCGCCGACCTGTCCGTTGCCGTCGCCACCAAGATCGTGGGCGAGGCACTCGAGGACGAGGCCGAGCAGAAGAAGCTCATCGAGCGCTACATCCAGGAAGCAGGTAGCCTGAATGCCGACTAGCCGCTATCAGGACAAGGTGCTCGAGACCTACGCGCGCTCCCTTCTGGAAGCCGCTAAGGCCGAGAACCATGTGTTCGAGGACCTCGAGATGATCGAGCGCCTGGCTAGCGCCAGCCCCGAGATCATCGCCGTGCTCGACACCATGTCCAAGCGCGACCAGCTCGACCTTCTTCCCAAGGTGGCAGCTGCCTTTAAGTATGTTGCCGAGGAAGACGAGGATGTAGTGGGCGTGACCGTCACCACGGCGATCCCGCTCGACGACGAGCTGCGTCAAACCATCACTAAGAAATGCGAGCAGGACTTCGGCCGCAAGGTATTCCTTATCGAGCAGGTCGATCCGTCTATCGTGGGCGGCCTGGTGCTCGAGGCCCGCGGCGAGCGTCGTGACATTTCCGTCAAGACGCAGCTGCGCGTCGCGCAGGAGACCCTCGCAAACTCTGCTAATTCGTACGGAGGTGAAGCCTAATGTCCGAAACCCTCAATGCCCAGGATATCGCCAAGAAACTGCAGGAGCAGCTCACGAGCCTCTCCGCGACGGTCGATACGCATGAGGTTTCAACGGTCGACGAGGTAGGCGACGGCATCGCGCGCGTCTCCGGCCTCAAGAGCGCCATGGCAGGCGAGCTTCTGGAGTTCAAGAGCTCCGATACCGGTGAGACCGTCTTCGGCCTTGCCCAGAACCTTGACCGTGACGAGGTCGGCGCCGTTCTGTTCGGTGCCGTCGACTCCATCAAGGAAGGCGACGAGTGCCGCACCACTGGCCGCATTATGGATATCCCCGTGAGCCGCGCCATGCTCGGCCGCGTCGTCAATCCGCTCGGCCAGCCCATCGACGGCCTAGGCGACATCGTCGCTACGCACCGTCGCCCCATCGAGTTCAAGGCCCCCGGCGTCATTGACCGTACCCCGGTGTGCGAGCCGGTTCAGACCGGTCTGCTCGCTATCGACTCCATGGTGCCTATTGGCCGCGGTCAGCGTGAGCTCATCATCGGCGACCGTAAGACCGGTAAGACCGCCATTGCCATCGACGCTATCCTCAATCAGCGCGGCAAGGGCATGGTCTGCATCTATGTCGCCATCGGCCAGAAGGCCTCTACGGTTGCCAACATCCGCGAGACCCTCGCTCAGCACGGTGCGCTCGACTACACCATCATCGTTTCGGCCACGGCTGCCGATTCCGCCCCTATGCAGTACATCGCGCCTATGGCAGGTGCCGCTATCGGCGAGTTCTTCATGTACAACGGCGAGGACGGCAAGCCCGCCAGCGAGACCAACCCCGGCGGCCACGTGCTCGTCATCTACGACGACCTGTCCAAGCAGGCTGTGGCCTACCGTCAGATGTCGCTGACGCTGCATCGTCCGCCCGGACGCGAGGCCTATCCTGGCGACATCTTCTACCTGCACTCTCGTCTGCTCGAGCGTGCCGTCAAGATGTCCAAGAAGAACGGTTACGGCTCCATGACGGCACTGCCGATCATCGAGACCCAGGACGGCGACGTCTCGGCCTACATTCCGACCAACGTCATTTCCATTACCGATGGTCAGATCTACCTGCAGTCCGAGCTCTTCTTCCAGGGTCAGCGCCCGGCAGTCGACGTGGGCATCTCCGTGTCCCGCGTCGGTGGCGATGCGCAGACCAAGGCCATGAAGCAGGTCGCCGGCAACCTCCGTCTGGACCTCGCTTCGTACCAGGAGCTCGCTGGCTTTACGCAGTTCGGCTCCGACCTCGACGAGGCTACTCAGAAGCAGCTGACCCATGGTGCTCGCATGACCGAGCTCCTGAAGCAGCCGCGTTACAAGCCGTTTGAGGTTGGCGAGCAGATCGTTACGCTGTTCGCTGGCAACGAGGGCTTCCTGGATGACCTGGAGATCGCCGACGTGCTGCCCTTCCGTGCCGAGCTCATCGAGTACATGGACAATGGCTTTGGTTCGCTGCTCGACAAGGTTCGCGCCAAGAAGATCGATGATGACACCAAGGCTGAGCTCTTGCGCGTCATCGGCGACTTCAAGCAGCAGTTCATGGCCAAGCACCATTCGGATGTTTCTGGATCAGAGGAGAACTAAGCCCTATGGCCAACCTTCGCGACATTAAGAAGCGAATCTCCTCGGTTACCACGACCAAGCAGATCACGCGCACGATGGAGATGGTCTCTACGGCCAAGATCCGTCGTGCCCTCGATCGCTCCAAGCAGGCCGAGCCCTATAAGGAGGCGCTGACCGACGTCATGTTGACGGTCGCCGGCGACGCCTCCTGTTCGGGCACCGATCCCATGCTGCAGAAGCATGAGAGCGTTAAGCGTGGCCTGATTGTCGTCATTGCCTCGGACCGCGGCCTTGCCGGCGGTTTCAATACGACGGTGGAGCGCACGGCCGAAAAGCTCGCCGCTTCTTGGGCGAACGACGGCATCGAGTGCGAGATCATTGCGTGCGGACGCAAGCCGGCCACGTATTTCCGCGACCGCGCAAACGTCATCATGCACTTTGAGGGCAATTCCTCCGAGCCCGATTTTAATCAGGCTCGCATGATTTCCTCTCATATCTGCGATGCGTATCGTGCCGGTGAGCTTGACCGTGTCGAGCTTGTCTACCACCACGCCAAGAACCGCGTGGATCAGGAGCTTCGCGTCGAGCACTTGCTGCCGCTCGACCCCGAGATGATCGCTATGGCCCACGGTCCGCGTAAGAACGAGACCGACGCCCCTAAGCGCATCTCGTCCACGTTCGAGTTCGTGCCCTCTCCCGAGCATGTTCTCGGCAAGCTTGTGCCGTCTTATATCCTGACGGTCATCTACCAGGCCCTGATCGATTCGGCGGCTGCCGAGCAGGGTGCACGCCGCAAGGCCATGCACTCCGCGACGGAAAACGCCACCGCGATCATCTCGACCCTTACCCGCACGTATAGTCGCGTGCGCCAGGCTTCGATCACGACCGAGATTAACGAGATCGTCGGCGGAGCCTCAGCATTGGAGGAACAGTAATGGCTAATAACACCGTAAAGCTTGCGGTCGAGGAAGCCACCAAGAAGACGACCGCCGGTGATGGTCGCATTGTGCGTATCATCGGCCCTGTCGTCGACGTCAAGTTTGACGGCGCGGTGCCCCCGATCTACAACGCGCTCACGGTCGAGGCCGAGACCCCGATCGGTCATCTGAGCACGATCCTCGAGGTCGAGAGCCAGCTTCCGGGCGGCGTCGTCCGCACGGTCGCCATGTCCTCGACCGACGGCCTGCAGCGCGGCCTCATCGCTACCGATACCGGTGAGCCCATGAAGATGCCCGTTGGTCCCAAGACGCTCGGTCGCATTTGGAACGTCATGGGCAAGCCCGTCGACGGCAAGCCCATGCCTGAGGTGGAGGAGTTCTACCCCATCCACCATGCAGCGCCCCGCTTTGACGAGCTCACCACCAAGACCGAGATCTTCGAGACCGGCATCAAAGCTGTTGACCTGCTCGAGCCCTACATCCGTGGCGGCAAGACGGGCCTGTTCGGCGGCGCCGGCGTCGGCAAGACCGTTCTGATTCAGGAGCTCATCAACAACCTCGCCCAGGAGCACGGCGGCACCTCGGTGTTCACCGGCGTCGGCGAGCGTACCCGCGAGGGCACCGACCTGTTCCTCGAGATGAGCGAGTCTGGCGTTATCGACAAGACCTGCTTGGTCTATGGTCAGATGAACGAGCCGCCCGGAGCGCGTCTGCGCATCGGTCTGGCCGGCCTTACCACCGCTGAGTACTTCCGCGATCGCGGCCAGGACGTTCTGCTGTTCATCGACAACATCTTCCGCTTCTCCCAGGCAGGTTCCGAGGTTTCCGCACTGCTGGGCCGTATGCCGTCCGCCGTTGGTTACCAGCCCACGCTGGCAACCGAGATGGGCGACCTCCAGGAGCGTATTACCTCGACCAAGACGGGCTCCATTACCTCCGTCCAGGCTGTCTACGTCCCCGCAGACGACCTGACCGATCCGGCGCCTGCCACGACGTTTACGCACCTCGACGCCACCACGGTTCTTTCGCGTAGCATTTCGTCGCTTGGCCTGTTCCCGGCTATCGACCCGCTCGCATCTTCCTCCGACGCTCTCGATCCCTCGATCGTCGGCGAGGAGCACTACCGTGTCGCCGTCAAGGTCCAGGAGCTCCTGCAGGAGTACTCCGACCTTCAGGACATCATCGCCATTCTGGGTATGGACGAGCTGTCCGAGGAGCAGCGCCTTACGGTCAACCGTGCCCGTAAGATTCAGCAGTTCCTCTCGCAGTCCTTCCACGTCGCCGAGAAGTTCACCGGCAACCCCGGTGTCTACGTCCGCGTCGAGGATACCGTCCGCTCTTTCGCCGAGATTGTCGACGGCAAGGCCGATGACCTGCCCGAGCAGGCTTTCCGCTATGCTTCCACGATTGAGGACGTGCGCGAGCGCGCCCGCAAGATGGGGGAGAAGTAGGTTATGCGTATCCGCATCGTGTGCCCCGTGAGCTGCGCCTATGAGGGCGACGCTGCGTTTGTGTCGATTCCGTCCACGGATGGCGAGTTTGGCGTCCTGCCTGCTCACTCCAGCGAGATCTGCACGATCGACCGCGGTTACGTTCGCGTTTCCGATAAGGCCATGGGCACTGTCGACCACACGTTTGCCGTGGCCGGCGGCTATGCCCAGGTTGCGGACGATGTCGTGACCGTTCTCGCCGAGCGCGCTTGCGATTTGGCGACCGTCGATGCCGACAAGCTTAAAGCTGATATTCAAGGTTTTGAAGAGAAGCTGGGTAATTTGTCGGAGGATGATGCACGCCGCGCCTACCTCTATAATGAAATCGCATGGTGTAAGCTCAAGCTTGCCCAATAGTCAAACGATTTAGCGTTCGACCATTTGCGAACACATCATGCCCGGGATGGCCCAGCCACCCCGGGCATGCTTTTTGAAAGGGTAGACCTTGGATATTATCCGCGTTGAGGGTGGCCACGCCATCGGAGGCTCCGTGCCCGTCTCGGGCGCCAAGAACTCCGCGCTCAAACTCATGGCGGCAACGCTTCTGGCGCCGGGCAAGACGACGCTGCAGAACGTGCCCGATATTTCCGATGTCCACGTGATGGGCAAGGTGCTCAAGGGCATGGGCGCTACGATCGATGTTCTCGACGAGCACACGCTCGAGATTGATACCTCTCAGGTCGATTCATGGGAGGCCCCCTACGAGCTCGTTGCCAAGATGCGCGCTTCCACCGCCGTCATGGGGCCCCTGCTGGGCCGCTTCCATCGCGCCAAAATTGCCATGCCGGGCGGCTGCAACCTGGGTGCTCGTAAGATCGATATGCACATTCTTGGTCTTGAGGCCCTGGGCGTTGAGTTCGATACCGCCCACGGTTACATCAACGCTAATGCGCCCCAAGGTCTGCGCGGTACCACCGTCACGCTCGAGTTCGCCAGCGTCGGTGCGACCGAGAATCTCATCATGGCCTCTGTGCGCGCACAGGGCACCACGGTTATCGACAATGCCGCCCGCGAGCCCGAGATCGTCGATCTCGCTAACATGCTCAACGAGATGGGCGCCAAGATTGTTGGCGCCGGTACGCCCGTCGTGACTATCGAAGGCGTGGAAGAGCTCCATCCCGTTATCCATCGCGTGGTGGGCGACCGCATCGAGGCCGGTACCTTTATCGTCGCCGGTGCGTTGATGGCGGACGATCGCGGTGTCGATGTCACGGGCTTTTGCCCCATTCATTTGGGCATGGTGCTCAAGAAGATGGAGCTCATGGGTATCGACTGCGAGCGCGTCGAGGATGGCGTCCATGTGAACCGTGCCGAGCGTATCAAGCCGGTCGACATCCAGACGCTTCCGTTCCCCGGTTTCCCGACCGACATGCAGGCGCAGATTATGGTGCTCTCCGCCCTTGCCGACGGCAGTTCCGTTATTACCGAGAACATCTTCGAGAATCGCTTTATGTTTGCCTCTGAGCTGGTGCGCATGGGTGCCGACATTCGTATCGAGAGCCATCATGCCATGATTCATGGCGTCAAGGGCTTCTCGGGTGCACAGGTTACCTCGCCCGATCTGCGCGGCGGAGCGGCCCTCGTCGTAGCGGGCTTGATCGCCGACGGGACGACCGAGGTTTCGGCTATCCATCACATCAAGCGCGGCTACGAGCAGTTTGTCGAAAAGCTGCAGGCGCTCGGCGCGCATGTCGAGCATGCTACCGTCCCCGATCCCGTCATCTACTAATACAGGTTGTCTATGTTTAATAAAAAGCCCCTCGCAGATACCACCACCCGAAGACCCTCAACTGGTGCGCAGGCCAAGATCTACAGTCGCGATAACGTGGCTCGCTATTCCGAGCGCGCTCGCCAACGTCGTCGTAGCCACACGATTCGTCACGTCGCGCTCATTGTCGTGCTTGGCGTGCTGTTGAGTGCCACTACCGCTGCCGGCCTGTGGTTTGCCACCATTATGGGCAAGCTCGGCGATTCTAATGTCATTACCGACAATCTGCGTCGGGTTCTGGTTGACACCGATGAGGCAAAGGATCCGTTCTACGTGCTGCTTCTTGGTACCGACGGCCGTCCGGGCGAGGATACGTATCGTGCCGACTCGATTATCCTGGCACGCATCGACCCCACGCAAAAGCAGGCGACGCTCATTTCCGTTCCGCGCGACACCAAGGTCGAGTACAAGGGCGAGACCATGAAGATCAACGCCTGCCATACCGTTGGCGGCGCCGAGGCCATGGTCGAGGCGGTCAACGAGCTGTGCGGTGTTCAGATTTCCCACTATGCCGAGGTCAGCTTCGACGGTATGCAGGCGCTGATTGATTCGGTTGGCGGTATCGACATTAACGCAACCGATGATGTTGACGACCCCGAGCACCTGGATATTAAGATTACCGCTGGCCAGCAGCATATGGACGGTGCCACCGCCCTTACCTATGCCCGCTGCCGCTACACCTATGCCGACGGCGATTACACGCGCATGCGCCACCAGCGTCAGGTGCTTGGCGCCCTTGCCAACCAGATTCTCAATAACTTCGATGCCACGAAGATCTTTGGCCTGGTTAATTCGCTGTCCGATATGCTCGTAACCGATATGAACGTTCAGGATATCGTGGCTACGGTCAACGCCATGCGCGGTATGGATGTCGACGGTATCTACTCGGCCAACCTGCCTTCGTACGCCGACGACAGCACCATGATCGACGGTGTGAGCTACGTCTTTGTCTACGAGGACAAGCTCAAGGAAATGATGGAGCGCGTCGATGCTGGCAAGGATCCCAAGGGTCCCAACACCATGGGTCTTTCCGACGGTTCCAGCTCTACGATCGGCGACCTGAACAACAACACGTCTGACGATTACGCAAACGGTACCGCAACCTCATCGGTCAGCTCTGACGATTCCGATGACTCAAGCGATTCGAGCGATTCGGACTACTACGAAGAGCCCACCGGCGACGGCAACGGCTACGAAGCCAATTATTAGGGTTACGCGGGCTTACCAGCCCGCGTAACCAGTTGACGCTGCAAACCCGCCAGAGCGGCAATCTGCCTTTCAACTTCGGCGGCATGATCAAAAGATCAATGCCGCCTCGTTTCAAGGCGCCTTGCTCGCTCTGGCGGGTTTTCGCTGTCGTTGCCAAAACATCGGCGTTGCCTTGGTCCGGACTAGTCGTTGGGTAGTC